>NZ_JAMZAN010000009.1:0-141665 GCF_024181865.1 Vibrio sp. Y58_MX_L22 | reverse complement strand
TCATCAACTACAGTGAGTTTAAAAGCGAGGGAGTAATCGCGCTGAGTTCTTTTAGTTGTTGATTTCATAACACTCTCCAATTTTGGGGGTGGAAAGTGTCAACCTTATTTAGGACGGCACACACATATAGAAAGAGGCTCATTAACGTGAGCCTCTTTTTTATCTGTAAAATTCTATCTATTCAGGTTTGTAGAAAGCTTGATGACGAAAACGCCTAACGCTTCAATTGACAAGAGTTATAAACAAATTGGTTCGTAGTGGGCTGCCGTTAAGTTGGCTTTGATTTTTTCACGTAGAGCGATGTGGGCTGGGTTGTTTACCTCTCGCTTATGGTAGACGAACTTGTAAGGGATAGAGCGTATCGAAATGGGGCAGGGCAAAATTTGAAGTTTGAGCGCTTTGCTCCACTTGTTTGCAAAAGATTGAGACACGATCCCTAAACTGTCTCTTTGGGCGACATACAGCGCCATGCCCGCTAGCGAAGATGTGATCAAGTCGACTTTTCTTTCTTGAATTGTTTCCTTTGCTAGTTGCTCGAACCCCGACATGTTGTTCCATTTTCCTGAAAATAAACAGTGAGTTTCCTCATAAAATTGCTCTTTTGT
The DNA here is from genome assembly GCF_024181865.1 of Vibrio sp. Y58_MX_L22. Lineage (NCBI taxonomy): Bacteria > Pseudomonadati > Pseudomonadota > Gammaproteobacteria > Vibrionales > Vibrionaceae > Vibrio > Vibrio sp. Y58_MX_L22. Next base: position 141,060 of record NZ_JAMZAN010000009.1, on the reverse strand, counting down.
GAGCGTGCCGTGTACACGGGGATGGTTCTCACGACAGATAACCACGGCTTCTTCCTCATAGGCATCTTCAATAATAAACGCTGCATCTTTCGTGATCACCGTATCGATTACTAGATCGACTTTTTGTTGTCTTAACAGCTCAAATAATAGGAATTTTTCGGGTGGTGATTCATAAAAAATAGTGTTCTTTATCGGGTCCATAATGTGCAACAAAATTTCCGAACAACACACTTCAAAATGATTTTTATCAGATATCGCATTGTCAATAATATTAACCGCTTGCTGGAATTGCGGCAGTAATTGATAAGCGGTGGAGGTTAGTGCGATACCGCGCCCTTTTTTAACGAATAATTGCTTATCTACGACTTGCTCTAAACGCTTTATTGCAGCGCTCACAGCAGGTTGCGTAAGCCCCAATTGTTCCGCGGCTTTTGTATAAGATTGGAACTCCGCGACAACAAGAAAAGTTTGGATCAAATTCAAGTCCATAACGTTACTCATAAATTTAATTTATAGGTTAACTAATTTTGACTGCATTTATCGCCTGAAATTAGTGCTTTATCTTATATCAACAATGGTATTGAAAAGCGAATACCATTTTTTACGCACTAGCGAACTCTTGGAGATAATATGAAAAATGCGACCAAAACGAGCAGTAAAAAACTCGTACTTAACGCATGTACGTTAGCATTAGGCGCTGCATCTGCAGTTGCACACGCAGCGGACAAACCCAACATTCTTGTCATCTTTGGTGATGATGTTGGTTACTGGAACCTTAGTACCTACAACCAAGGCATGATGGCGTACAACACGCCAAACATCGATAGCATTGCTAAAGAAGGTGCGAAGTTCACTAACTTCTACGCACAGCAAAGTTCGACAGCAGGCCGTTCTGCATTCATCACTGGTCAAATGCCAAAACGTACTGGTCTATCAAAAGTGGGCTTACCAGGCGCTCCGGAAGGTATCTCGGAAAAAGATCCAACGATTGCAACCATGCTTAAGCAAATGGGTTACGCAACCGGACAATTTGGTAAGAACCATTTAGGTGACCGAGACGAACACCTTCCTACCAACCACGGTTTTGATGAGTTCTTCGGCAACCTATACCACTTGAACGCGGAAGAAGAGCCAGAGAACGTGGATTACCCTAAAGATCCAGAGTTCAAGAAAAAATTTGGCCCTCGCGGCGTTATCCATTCTTACGCTGACGGCAAAATTGAAGATACCGGCCCTCTAACTCGCAAACGTATGGAAACAGTAGACGGTGAGTTCCTAGAAGCGGCTGAAACGTTTATCGATAAGCAAGTTAAGGCAGACAAGCCATTCTTCGTTTGGTTTAACACCACTCGCATGCACAACTTCACGCACGTTCCTGAAGAGTACCAAGGTAAAACCGGTGCTGGTTTCTACGCTGACGGTGTGAAACAGCACGATGACCAAATCGGCGAACTACTGAAAAAAGTGAAAGATCTTGGTGTTGATGACAACACTATCATCGTTTACACCACAGATAATGGCCCGATGGTTGACCTATGGCCAGACGCAGGTATGACGCCATTCCGTAGTGAGAAGAATACAGGTTGGGAAGGCAGCTTCCGTGTTCCTGCTCTTATCAAATGGCCTGGTCACATCAAAGCTGGCGAAACCTTTAATGGCATGATGTCTCTTGAAGACTTCTTCCCAACATTGGTGGCAGCAGCAGGTGACACTAAAGTTAAAGACGAGCTACTGAAAGGTAAGAAAGTTGGCAAGATGAACTACAAAGTTCACCTAGATGGTTACAACCAATTGCCATACATCACAGGTAAGTCAGACAAGTCTGCTCGTAACGAATTCGTTTACTGGAGTGATGACGGTGACTTGGTTGCACTACGTTACGGTAAGTACAAATACCACTTCATGATCCAAGAAAATGAAACGGGTATGGATGTATGGCGTAAACCATTCACTAAACTTCGTGTTCCATTGATCTTCGATTTGAGCATCGACCCATTCGAACGTGGTGACCAAGGTATGGGTTACTCTCGTTGGATGTACGAGCGCTCATTCCTAATGATGCCAGCGGTAGAGAAAGTGAAAGAGGTAATGGGTACGTTTAAAGAGTTCCCTCCTCGCATGGAAGCCGGTTCATTCGTACCTAAGTCTTCTAAGTAATAAAGAACATCGGTAATCCATAGCGCTCTTCGGAGCGCTATATACCCAAATAGCTTCCCGTTTACTGCACTACGCTTACGAGGTTATTTGGGTATATTTAATAGTGAGAAACGTATGAGTAAGATTTCCCCTCGCCATTCTACTACCATGCCTATTGTTCCTCTTAAAACGGCTTCTAAAGCACCAGTTTCGGGCGCGTATGACCGTCGATTCCATGTGATGGCAAAGCCGGGCGGAGCAAAATGCAACATCGATTGTCAGTACTGCTTTTATCTGCATAAAGAAAATCTACTGCACCAAGAAAAGCAGCCAAAAATGGACGACGCAACATTGGAAGCGTTCGTGAAAAGCTACATCGAAAGTCAGGATGGCGAAGAAATTGTATTCTCATGGCAGGGTGGGGAGCCAACGCTGCTTGGGCTGGACTATTTCCGCAGTGTCGTAGCTCTGCAAAAGAAACATCAGCCGAAAGGCGTTCGCATTGAAAACGACCTTCAGACCAACGGCATTTTGCTAAACGATGAGTGGTGTGCGTTTTTAAAAGAGCACAACTTCCTAGTTGGCTTGTCGATTGATGGGCCACGAGAGCTGCACGACAAATATCGCAGAACCCGCAGCGGTAAGCCGACGTTTGATCTGGTGATGAAAGCGGTAGATAAGCTCCAAGCGCATGGCGTGAAATTCAACGCGTTGGTGACGGTGAATCGACACAATGCGAAATACCCGCTCGAAGTGTATCGATTTTTAACTCAAGAATTGGGTGTGACTTACATTCAGTTTGCACCGGTGGTTGAAGCGAACGACTTCCAAACAACCGCACCGCAGTTTTGGAACGAACAGATGATCCCAACCAAAGGCAGTGATCTGGCGAAACCGGGTCATCCAATGTCTGTTGTGACGGATTGGTCGGTCGATCCTGAAGACTGGGGACGCTTTTTAATGGCGACCTTTGAAGAGTGGGTGAATAACGATCTTGGCCGTGTACTGGTTAACCTGTTTGAAACTGCGGTAGCGCAAGTAATGGGGAAACCGTCTCAGCTTTGCGTGACAGCTGAGTTTTGTGGCAAAGGCTTGGCGATTGAGCACAATGGCGACGTGTTCAGTTGCGACCACTATGTATACCCAGAATACAAGCTCTCCAACATTCATGAACACTCATTGAATGACATGGCCTTCTCTACACGACAATACACCTTTGGCATGGCAAAACGCGAATCTTTGCCGACGTATTGTAAACAGTGTCCCTACTTGCCTTATTGCTGGGGCGAGTGTCCGAAAAACCGTCTGATCAAAACGCCGAATGGCGAGGCTGGACTAAACTATCTGTGTTCGGGAATCAAAATGTTCTTTGATTACGCGTTACCGATGTTGGTTGGTCTTGCACAGCTTCTCCAATCTGAAGAACCGCAAAGATAACATAGTGAATATAACCTTAAGTTATTTCATTTGTTCTTATACTTAACTATTGAAAAGACGGCTTAAACCACTGAAAAGGTACCCTATGAACCACGCACAACAAGCGATAAAAGAACTCATCGAACAAACAGAAAAAAGCGTCATTGGACAAAGCCACGTGGTTCGAGCTTTAGTCATCGGGTTATTAACGAACGGGCACATTCTTCTAGAAGGTTTACCGGGAACGGCAAAAACACGTTCTGTAAAATCGTTGGCCAACTTGTTAAACACCAGTTTTGGTCGAATCCAGTTTACGCCGGACCTTTTGCCATCGGACGTGACGGGAACCGAGGTTTATCAAGAGTTGGATGGCAAGCCGCAGCTCCATTTTCAACCAGGGCCAATTTTTAACAGCATAGTGCTTGCCGATGAGGTCAACCGTGCGCCAGCCAAAGTACAAGCAGCACTACTTGAAGCAATGGCCGAAGGCACAATCACGGTAGGCGATAAAACTCACGTATTGCCAGACTTGTTTATGGTGCTTGCAACGCAAAACCCAGTAGAACAAGAGGGCACGTACCCGCTGCCAGAAGCGCAAATGGACCGTTTTATCATGAAGGTTACCGTCGATTACCCAGAAGACGACGCTGAACGTGACATCATCCGTTTGGTGCGCAGTGAAGAATTAGGTGCGGAAACCAGCAGCGAAATTATTACGCCAAAACACATCGAGCCAGACGTGGTGCTAGAAGCGCGCCGTCAGTTACCAAACATCGTGGTATCAGACCTAGTGGAAAACTACATTGTCGCGTTAGTGATGGCGACTCGTAAGCCAGAGCGTTATGCCGATTCAAACTTAGCAAAATGGATTGAGATTGGCTCTAGTCCCCGTGCTTCCATCGCACTAGACAAATGCGCTCGTGCGTATGCGTGGATGCAAGGACGTGACCATGTCACTCCTGACGATGTGCGAGCCATGGTTCCGTCTGTACTGGGCCACCGTTTTTCTTTGACCTACGATGCACTAGCAGACGGAGTCGATCACCAACGCGTCGTGCAAGAGCTGCTAGATTGTGTAGAAATTGGATAAGCGGGAGGCATTATGGCTAAGCCAACTCTTGCGCCAAAATCACAGGGGATGGATCCCCGTTTGTACTGCGATTACGCTCGCTTAGTACGTCTGCAAGCACAAGCAGAATCATTCAGTTTACTTCCTCATCTAAAAGCGGGCAGCGTACTCTCAGGCCGCCACAATTCGCTGTTTCGCGGTCGTGGATTGAACTTCGAAGAGCTGCGCCATTATCAATTGGGTGACGACATTCGTAACCTGGATTGGAAAGTCACGATGCGCACAGGCAAGCCGCACGTGCGCAGCTACACCGAAGAAAAAGATCGCAACGTGATCGTGTGTGTCGACCAGCGCAGCGCAATGTTTTTTGCTTCGACGCAAGTAATGAAATCGGTTGTCGCGGCAGAAATCGCGGCCATGTGCGGGTGGCGCGTGTTAAAAGATGGCGACCGAGTTGGTTTTGTCATCGCATCCCAACAGGCGTTGTTTCACAGCAAGGCGCAGCGTTCGCAAAACGATCTTCTGGCTCAACTTAAGCGTCTCGCTAAAGCCAATCAATCGCTCAATGTGGACTCCCGCAACTCCGAAAAAGTGACGTTCAGTCAATGGATTGAGCTCATTAAACGCATGAAGCTCAAACAATCCACTTTGATTTTTATCAGCGACTGGAGCGACTGCGAGGAGCACCATCTTGACCACCTTAAACAGCTACAACAGCACAACGATGTTCTAGCCGTGATGGTCAGTGACCCATTAGAACAAGCGCTACCAGACGATTTGGCAAAATCGAAATGGGTGGTTGGTGATGGGCAGTATCAACTCAATTTAGACAGCAAAGCAAAGGTAGAAGCCGCGAGCGCAAAGCTTGAGGCTCGAACTAGCTTACAGCGACAATCACTCTCTCAACTTATGGCGATGAAACACCTTCCGCACATCGAACTCGATACGACAGGCGAGCACATTAAACAATTTCAAAAACTGGTAGGAGGGCGTTAAATGAGTGGTCTTCCTACGCCTCCGAGTACCTACATACTCAGAGAGCTACATGATGTGGCCGTGCCACCAAGCGTGAGTTGGTATCCGCAAACTATTGGCTGGAAGATTTTAGCGGCGGTTGCGCTCATTGCATTGGTGTATGTCGCGTATCGTTTGGCTCAACAGTGGTGGTGTAACCGCTACCGACAAGAAGCTCTGCTGGCGATTTCGCAAATCAAACCGAGCGACAAAGGCATGCCTAAAGCATTGTTCTCTGTGCTTAAAATTGTGTTGATTCATGTTGATAGCCGTAACGCGAAATTGTTTGATACCGCCTTTTTGCGAAAGCTCGATGCGCTATATCCGCAAACCGGAGATTCTCAAGCAAACTCGCAAGTGGTCTTTAACGATGAGCTTTCAAAGCGCTGGCTACAAAGTATTGTTGACCCAAGCGTTATGCTAACCAACGAAGAGCGAGTAACGCTTATTGCTCGTGCGAAAAACTGGGTGAGTGAACACCGCTGTGATGCTCAAAAAAGCGCGGCAAAGAAATCTCCATTATTGAAACGCAAAGCAAATCAGGGAGGTCAACATGAATGATCTTCTTGCATCGCTAACTGGTTTGTCTGGTTTTGAATTTGCTCACCCAATGTGGTTTCTGATTTTGCCGCTGCCATTGGTGGTGTACTACTTGGTGCCTGCATATCGCACTAAGCAAATGGCGATCAAAGTGCCGTTTTTTAGTCAGTTGGTGGAAGCGATTGGCGAGACGCCGTCAGAAGGTGCAAGCCAGTTAACCCCAAGCTGGTGGCAACGAGCAACGTTAATTCTCTCATGGCTTTTGGTGGTGTGTGCGATGGCAAAACCCACCGTGTTAGGCGAGCCTCAAGTTCGCGAGAGTTTAGGGCGCGATGTTATGGTGGTGGTGGATCTTTCGCGTTCCATGGCTGAGCCTGATTTCACGTCTCGTACAGGTGAAAAAATTTCTCGCCTTGATGCGGCAAAAGAAGTGCTGACGGAGTTTGTTCAGTCTCGTAAAGGTGACCGATTAGGCTTGGTACTTTTTGGAGATGCCGCTTTCGTGCAAACGCCATTCACCGCAGACCAAAAAGTGTGGCTCGAACTGCTTAACCAAACCGATGTGGCGATGGCAGGGCAGAGTACCCATCTTGGTGATGCGATTGGCTTAGCGATTAAAGTTTTTGAGCAAAGCGATAAGTCGCGTGGTGCTTTAGAACAAGATCAAAACCGTGAAAAAGTCGCGATTGTATTAACCGATGGTAACGACACGGGCAGCTTTGTCGAACCGATTGATGCGGCGAAAGTTGCGAAAGCCAAAGGCGTGCGAGTGCACGTGATTGCGATGGGTGATCCGGAAACGATAGGTGAAACCGCGTTGGATATGGACACGATTCATCGCATTGCAAAAGAATCCGGCGGTGAAGCGTTTGAAGCACTCAACCGTGATGAACTGTCGGCTGCCTACGACGAGATTGGCAAACTGGAACCTCAACTTTACGAAAGCACCACATACCGCCCAAAACAAAGTCTTCACCATTACTTGATGGCGTTAGTGGTCATCATGCATTTACTCGCGTTCAGCGTCGCGACACTCAAAAGAAGGGCTGCAACACGATCATCATTAGGAGAGAGCGATGTTTGATTCTCTTAGTTGGACGCAATTCTTTACGCAGTTTCATTTTATTCGACCGTTGTGGTTACTTGCTTTGATCCCCATGTTTTTCTTGGTGTGGTTGCGCTGGCGAGAAGAAAGCAAACCAAGCTGGAAGGATGTTCTGCCCGAACATTTACGCAATGCTTTGACGATAGGCGAGCGAGGTTGGCGCAAGCAACTGCCGCTTAAGCTCTTGATGCTGATTGTGCTACTCGCCATTGTGATTTGTGCAGGCCCAACGTGGCAACGTGAATCTTCCCCCTTTGGCGAAGATAAAGCCTCTCTGCTTGTGGTGCTTGATAACAGCGACTCGATGCTGCAAAAAGATCTCCCACCAAGCCGCCTTGAGCGTTCCAAACAGAAAATACGCGATTTGTTAGTTGCGCGAAAAGGCGGAAAAACGGGTTTAGTCGTGTTTGCGGGCAGTGCTCATGTGGCGATGCCTGTGACTCAAGACAGCAAAGTATTTGACCCATTCTTGGCGGCCATTACGCCAGAAATCATGCCCGTGCAAGGTAAGCTTGCTGAAAAAGCCTTGCCGTTAATTGATCAACAATTGCAAGGTCAACCAGGCTCCACCGTTTTGTTGGTGAGCGATGGCGTGAACCCGGCCACGATTAAGCAATACCAAGCGTATTTTGCAGGCAAACCTTATCAACTGTTAATTCTTGCTGCGGGGAATACAGACATCGTGAGTAACAATCCGATGGATTTGGATTCTCTGCAAAAACTGGCCAGCCAGACCAACGGTCGATTGGTGGAAGTGACGGTCGATAACAGTGATATCGAACAACTGAATCGATACGTTGAGCGCAATATGCAGCTAAATGGCGAATCTTCAATGCCTTGGAAAGACATGGGTTATCAACTGCTGTTCCCAATCGCGTTGATCATGATGCTGTGGTTTAGAAAAGGGTGGTTAGTGCAGTGGTGCGTGATTGCAATGGTGAGCGGTACACTGTTGATGCCGACCAGTGCAATGGCGGAGAACATTTCTGTTAAAGCCGAACAGCCACAAGTTGTGCAAAAAGTGACGACCTTCGACAAGGTGGCGCAATGGTGGTGGGATTTGTGGCTGACGCCAGACCAACAAGGACAGCGTTTGTTCAACCAACAAGCGTATTTAGAAGCTGCGAAGCATTTTGTCGATCCATTACGTAAAGGCACGGCGTACTACTACGCTAGCGAGTTTGAGCTCGCGCACAGTGCGTTTTTGGAAATGCAAAACGACCCGTCCGAAGAGGTTAGAGATTACGGTCTTTACAATGCGGCGAGCGCATTGGCGCGTCAGCGAGAATATTTGGCTGCTCGTGACTTGTTAAAATCCCTAGCCAGTAAGCCAACGTTGAGCGAGTCGTTAAGACCTGATGTTGAGCACAACTTGAAAGTGATTGCTGGCATCGTCGATGAGATAAATCAGATGAGTGAAAGTCAAGCCGGAACAGAGCAAGAGGCGTCAACCGAGCTAGGCGACAACCCTCAAACCGCAGAAGGAGCGGATGAACAAACGTCAGCGGAGTTGATGATTAAAGAGACGTTAAGCGCAGACGACATCTTAGGTAGCCAAGAATTAGCCGACAAGTGGCTAAAGCGAGTCGAAGCGGATCCGAAGTATTTCTTACGCGCTAAATTTCAAATTCAATTACGCTCGCCAACAACGGGTAGCTCAACTACGACAACGGAACACAATACAGAGGAGGCTGCCCAATGATGATGAATGCCCATCGCGTTACCTCTTTTGCACTTCCTGCAAGGATAGTGGCATGGTTAGTGGTTTGTTTGAGTCTGTTCGTAAGTCGTCACGTTTTCGCTCAGGATATTTACGATCTTCAACGCAATCATGATGTTGAGTTGCAAGCGTGGGTTGGTCAACAACCAACGGCTGGAGAAAAGCGTAAAACGCCAAGTTTTAGTGTCAACGAGCAAGTCATTTTAACTATCGAAGTGGCAACGCCGCGCTGGTTTACGGGTGGGACGCGAATTGGCAGTATTGAAATGCCCAGTGTTATCGCCAAACAGCGTAATCAGTTAGCCACTAACTTCACGGAGCACAAGGGCGGACAAACTTGGTCGCGTCAACGCTGGGAAGTGACTTTGTATCCGCAAGCATCTGGTGATTTTGTGATTCCACCTGTCGCAGTGGGCGTTCAGGTGTCTGCGCCGGACGGCGAGAAGGTGTCAGGCACACTTTACACGCAGCCGATTAAGTTCAAAACCGTATTGCCATCGGGCCTGCTGAGTGGTGAGACACCTTGGTTTGCTGCAACAGATGTAGAGGTAAAGCAAGATTGGGATACCTCCACTGAGTCACTCAAAGTTGGGGATGCAATCACGCGTAAAATCACCATTTCTGCTCAAGATTCACTATCTGTATTGCTACCAGACTTGTTGAAAGGAGAATCAACAACCCGTTATCAAGCGTATCCTCAACCCCACCGTTTGACAGATACGCAAACACGTGGTGATTACCAGTCAACACGCGCAGAAGAGAGCGTGTACGTGATTCAACAAGGTGGTGAATTAACCCTGCCGGATTATGAGTTCCGTTGGTGGAACAGTAAGACTCAGCAAGTGGAAACGGTGATGTTAGAGGGCAAAACTTTTGCCGCGAAGCACACGTTGAAGTCCTTCATCAGAACGTACTTTGCATGGATTGTTTCCACGCTTGTGTTGCTGGGTTTTGTGATTATTTCATTGGTAGCCATTAAACGTTACTACCGCAACAGACCGACACCATCATGGTTGACGTTCCACCGTTTGTTAAAGGCTAAACGTTGGTCTGAAGCAAGGACCATATTGTACAAACAATTGCGTTTAAATACGGCAGAGCTGGAAATGAACAAAGCCGATACGAGTGAATCGTGGCAAAAAAGTGCGTCGCGAATGCAAAATGGTGAAAATAGCGCTCATTTACTGAAGTCGATGTGGCGCAAAATCCAGACCAAACAAAAACGCTTTAAATTCCGTATTCCGCGAGCGTTACCAGAACTGGACAAAGTCATTGGAAGAGATGGCAATGAATAAAACGGGGCGCTAATATAGCGCCTCGTTTTTATTAGAGAATAGAATTCAAATGAGCCAAGAGTTTATGCGCCGCGCATTAAAAGTGTCCAAAAATGCGCTTCCTGAATGTCAACCCAACCCGCCGGTTGGCTGCGTGTTAGTGAAAGACAATCAAATCGTTTCTGAAGGCCATACTCAAGCGATTGGTGGCAATCACGCGGAAGTAGAAGCGCTGAATGCGTATCAAGGCTCGTTAGAATCGGTGACGGCATACGTTACGCTGGAACCGTGTTCGTTTGTTGGTCGCACGCCAGCTTGCGCGGTGACATTAGTCAAATCCGGCATAAGCAAAGTCGTTGTAGCCATATTGGACCCCGACCCGCGCAACAGTGGTCGAGGTATCGAGATTCTAAAACAAGCAGGTATAGAGGTAGAAACGGGTTTATGCGGCGAGGAAGTCAGCGAGTTTCTTACCCCTTACCTAGGCAAAGCCTAAGTCAAGCTTTACGTTGCACTACGGTGCCAGTTTATGTAGTGAATGAAGTGCGTCAAAATTGAGTTAAAACTCATTAAAACAAGCGATACCGCCCATTTATTGCACTTGGCTACGTGAAGGATCATGCTGTTAGATTAAAATAGAGAAAGTGACTTTTGAAAAATTTAATAGCATGAAACCGACCGACCTTAATCTTATTCCCATTTTCACTGCCATCTATGAAGAGCGTAACTTGTCTCGGGCGGCGGCGCGTTTAAACATCACCCAGCCTGCGGTGAGTAAAGCGCTAGCAAGGCTACGTGATATCTACGATGATCCATTGTTTCATCGTTGCGTTAAAGGTGTCGAGCCTACCTCGTTTGCGATGGATATTTATCCTGCTCTTCTAGCTTCAGTACAAAATTTCACTTCGACATTATCGGCCTCTAGTGAGTTTGACCCTAAAGTGTCGAATAGAGTGTTTTCTATTGCCTGTGTGTCCGTTGCAAGCTTTGAGTTGCTACCTCAAGTCATGAAACAAATCCGTGTGTCGGCGCCAAATGTTGCATTAGAAGTACATCCGCTTTTTACGGAAGATTTTGAAAGTGATCTGCGGTTACAACGATACGATTTGATCATTGATATCACACCAAGAGCAAGAACGGTGCTAAAACTGGAAACTGTACTTACGGAGCGTTTGGTGGTGGTATGTAGCGAAGCGCATCCACGCCTGAATGACGAGATTACGGCTGAACAATTTTTTGAAGAAGAACACGTAGTGGTTTCGCAGTGGCAGAGTCGTAAGAGCTTGTTAAACGCCGATGACATTGTCGACTTGGATAAGAGAAAGATTAAGTATCGAGCCTCAGGCGTACTAGAAATGCTCCCAATTATTTGTGGTAGTGAATACATTGGTTTAATGCCAGAGTCGATGATCAACTTGTTCAATAACACCTATCATGTTAAATCTTTATCAATGCCATTTGATGAACAAATGTATGAGCTTTGCACAATCTGGCATCCTAGTCGCACAAACGACAGCGCCCATCAGTGGTTGCGTTCACAGATTAAGCAAGCAGGAAAAGTCATCAACCAATAGGAAGTGCAATGAAAAAGACAATACGTGCCATCCTTAACGGAAAAAAAGCTGGGAATCCAGAGTTAAGAGATGCAATCATGAAAATGAGAGACAAAGGCATCGACGTGCAGGTGCGTGTGACGTGGGAATCTCAAGACATGCCGCGGCTAGTGAAAGAAGCGGTTGATGAAGGCATTGAACGTATTGTTGTCGCTGGTGGCGATGGGACCGTCAATGAGGCGGCTTCTGCGGTTATTCAAATTGACGAAGAAAAACGCCCTGAGTTAGCCATTATTCCCCTTGGTACCGCCAATGACTTTGCTACCGCTATTCAAGTACCTAATTCCATTAAGGCGTCTTTATCTCTTGCTGTTGAGGGGCAGTCCGCTTTGGTCGATTGCGTCAAAGCGAACGATCGCTGCTTTATTAACGTGGCAACAGCAGGGTTTGGCGCAGAAGTTACAGCAGAAACGCCTGTTGAACTCAAAAACTTTCTTGGCGGTGGAGCTTACACGCTAACTGGTGTTGTAAAAGCACTTGGCTTTAAACCATATGACGGAACAATAACGATTGAAGGTGGTGCGTATCAGGGAGAAATGTTGCTCGGTGCGTTTTGTAATGGGCGCCTTGCTGGAGGTGGGCAAGAGTTAGCTCCAAAAGCGATGATTAATGATGGGCTGATGGATCTAACATTGGTGCGCCCATTTTTACCTCATGAGCTGCCTAAAGTAATCGACGAGATCAATAACCCGAGTGAGAAAGGAGAGTTTGTGAAGTACACAAGAGCAAGCTGGTTGGAGATAGACTTCCCGAATCCATTACCTCTTAATTTAGATGGAGAACCCTATCATTCGAGAACCATTAGATTTGATGTTCAGCCTAAGAGTATACGATTAGTCGTACCGCAAGATTGTCCTTGCTTGACTAGCTAAACGAGCGTTTTCCATGATTATTGCTTAACACAGCCACTAAAATGTGGCTGTGTTGCTTGTGTTGAGGTATCGTCAACTTCTTAACGTTTTTGAATGGTCTCAACGTCTATCTGCGTAGTTGTCCAATCTGAGTCAACCTCTCCTCGAATCATTACGGTATCTTTTGGTGTCACTTCTTGACCCATCCAATCTTCGTTGTCGATCTCTACTTCGATTTCACCAGTGTTGTCTTTGAACAAGTAAGTCTCGTTACCAAATGATTGAACAATATGCCCGGTTAGCACTACAGCGCTGTCGTCGGTTGCGTTGCGCGCCTCTTTCACCGTATTGATTGCACTGACTTCTGGGCCATTAAACGCGGCGAAAGCCGAGCTTGAAAGTAGGGCAAGCATGGATGTTAACAATACTCTTTTCATTATCCTCTCCTGATATTAGAAGTAATAAGTTGTGCCTACATTAAAGGATGCAGTGTTTGCGTAGCTGTCTAGTTGGTATTTTGCGTTTACACCTATGGTGAGCTGCGGGAAAATTCTGTATTCCGCACCCACTGAGAACATTGCGCCTAGCTCGTTGTTTTTCTCCGCGCTATGGAAAAGCGTGTTGGTCATTTCCACATCGTCGTTCGTGACAAGTTCGTATTCTTGATGTTTAGAAACCTTGGCGTTGTATTCCGTGTACGTTAGACCCGCTTTGAATTTTGTTGTCCATTTATCATTTAATGCATAGTTAAACACAGGAGCCAACGACACTTGCTTGGCTTTGATTGACGCATCCCAATCCATTTCATGATGGTAATCTTTGCCATCGATTGACTTGATACCTAGGTTTTTTGAACGACTATCATCAAGGTCAAACTGGCTGTAACCCAGTTCCAATGCCCAGTTGTCATTAAATGCGTAACCGACAAAGCCTGAGAAAATACCGTCTTCAAGCTCAGGGTTGAGTGTTACGTTGTCAGTTGAAAAGTGAGGTTCCAAATCATGGTCAGTGGTGCCTAGTCCATATTCCAGACCTACATAAGGAGCCGCAGATACCGAAACTGAGCAGGTAACAAGTAACGCAAGAAGTGTTTTGTTCATTTTATTTTGCCTCTTCAAATCAACTTAGTGAGTAGAAGCGCATTTTGTGTGAAGAAGCGTGAAGCGATCGTGAAGAAACGAAAAAATGTTTAGAAAAAAGAGCAAGGGGCGATAACCGAGGGGCGGTTTGAGTGAACAAACACCAAGCTCTTTATATAGAGTAAGTTAAGTTGCTGCGACGTAACACACCGCAAACGGGACATTAAGGCGAGTAAACTCTTTGATCCAACGCCATTGGTTATCCTGGAGTTTATCGCCAGGGCCTTTCACTTCAATCCACTCGAACTCGTTTTCTTTAAAAGCAATGAGATCCGGCATCCCATTACGGTAAAGCTTAAGGTCGCTCAATTGTATTTTGAACAGCGCCATCAGCATATTGGTTGGGATAGTGTTGAGTGCTGTTTCGAGTAGCTCTTTACTTATTAAATTCCAATGTACAAATGGATTACTGATGCCAAACTTCTCATCGTATTTTGTCAATAACATCTGGGTGTTGCCCGCTTCTAGTTCGGCAAAAGCGGTGTCTATCAAAGCTTGGCGCTTGGTAACAAAATCCGAGTGATATAAATCTAAAGGACGGTGTTGATAAGCGTTAATGAATGCCCCTTCAATAGGAGCAAAAATCGCATCCCAAAAAGTGAGACCAAGTAATGCATTAAGCAGTGCATTTTCGGCGTAAAATACAGTCCAGCCTAAGGACTCAAAATACGCTTTGCTGGCGAGTTCGACTCTCTGTTGAGATAAATCCAGTTCAAGGCGGTATTCCGTACAGGTTGGCTTCGTCACTCTTGGCACTTTCTCGCCTTGTTTTCGTTTTAACCGTTGCTCAAGTTTTTGTGCAACTTCGATCTCAGACACATCGATCGGTGAGTTAAGCATATCTGTGACAATGTCACAAAATAAATCATCATGGTTTAATTTGTCATAGATACGTGCGCGTCGTTCTCGGCTCGGTGTGAGTTGAGTTTGGCCAAATAGATATAGGGCGGTCTCTAGATCATTAAGCCGTTCGTAATCACGTGCTATGTCATTCAACATGTGCTCGCGTTTACGATCTACGTAACGGTGTTTAACGGGCTGAGGCATTGCCTCAATTAATAAGCCGAGATTGGCTTTGTCTTTTCGGTCAAATTGCCAGTACAGGTTGGCCAACTGGCTCAGTTCAATTAAGCGGTCTATTTGCTCACGTGAATCAAAGAAACGGCGCACTTTACTCAATTGATATTGCTCGAACTGATGCAAACCTAAGTCATCAAGCACAAACTGACTTAAGTCTTGATGGGTGTTGGCAAAAAACAGAGTGAGTAACACGTCGATCATATGAGCAGAATTGAGTTTGACGATCGTAAACTCAAGCCGCTCTATACGATCAAATTCCGTATTACTCAAATGTTCGACAAGGGCGTCTTTCTTGAGTGATTTCGGCAGTTCGGGATAAAGCGCGGAGATTTCTGGTTTGGTCAGTAAATTAGCCGCTAACTCTTGATGAGAAAGGGGTGGGGAAAGGGCTACAAACTCATGCTGACTCAATTCTGCCAGTGCTTCATTGATAGAAGGTATTTCTTGATAACTCAGCTTATCACTTCGAAACCAACATCCCTTTCGGCTGTATAAACGCACCAAAAGGCACTGGGTGTGTTTGCTCAAAGAATCAAACGAGCAAAGCCATGCGTGTTCTTCCTTGGTCAGTAAATCGCTGTACCAAGTTACTGCGTGATGAGTCAGCTTAAAGAAGTTCTCTAGATAGTAGTCTGGTGCAAGTTCGATAGGGCTTTCCATAAACGACCGATAACAAAAAAAGGCTTAACCCATAGGTTAAGCCTTTTTGCTATCAAATCAATTCGCAATTATGCGTTTTTTAGCTGTGCTACTTTCGCTTCAGACAATGGCTTAGTGATGAACGCAAGTACGATACATACTGCCATCATTGCCGAAGAAATTGTGTAAGCCAAGGTGTAGCCGTCGCCATTTGTCATCGAGAAACCAACAACCGCTGCGCCGATTGCACCACCGATACCCCATGCTGTGTAAAGTACGCCGTAGTTAGTGCCGTAGTTTTTCAGACCGTAGAACTCAGCCGTTAGAGTAGGGAATACCGCTAGAAGTGTACCGTAACCTACCGCTGCGATTGCTGTACCGATGATCAGTGTAAACTCAGAGTCGAACGTCGCGAACAGCACCATGTTTACGCCTTGTAGAACGAACGCAAGTAGAAGCGTACGAACACCGCCGATTTTATCTGCAAGCATACCCGCGGCAACACGACCGCCAGAGTTAAATACAGCAAGAATAGACGCTAGGTAAACCGCGTTTGGCAAGTTTGCTTGAACGCTTGCGATTGTCGTGATGTTACCGATGATCATTAGACCAACAGAAGCTGCAAACGCGTACATGATCCATAGAGAGTAGAACTGTGGCGTTTTCAACATTGCTTTCCAAGTTAAGTCATCTGACTTTTTCACCGCTTTAGGTGCTTGGCCTTCTTTTACTTTAGGCTCCGCAGGTATGTAGTCTGCTGGTGGGTTGTTGATGGTTGCTGCAAGAGGAACCGCAATCGCTAGGATACCAACACCAAGAACCATAAAGCTAGTTTGAATGCCCATGCTGTCTATTAGCGCAGAAGTTACTGGCGCAAGGTAAATAGCCGCTAGACCAAAACCTGCCGCAATAATGCCGTTAACCATACCTTTCTTCGAAGCGTGGAACCACTTCATTGCAGAAGGTGATAGGCATGCGTAACCAAAACCGATACCTGCACCTGTGATCACACCGAAGGTAATGTTCAGCATGAGTGGAGTGTCAACAAAGCCAGACGCGATCATGCCCAGACCTGTAAGAACAGTACCTAGGATAAGGATCATTCGAGGGCCCATGCGGTCTTGAAGAATACCTGCAATAAGAAGACAGATAGAGAAAGTGATGGTTGCAGTTGCGTAAGGTGCAGAAGCTTCTGCAGCACTCCAGCCTGATTCAGTTACCAGTGCCTTGTTGAATACACTCCAAGCATACAGGATGCCAAGACAAAGGTTGATACAGAACCCTGCTAACAGGATGCGCATAGCTTTATCAATCTTGCTCATTTTTATTCTCAGTTTTTCCTCTTATTGGCAATGCCGCAAAGAAGGTTGGTTTAAAGATGTTTTTTCTCAAAATTAGTTTGCGTTTTTCAACGTTTAACGCAATGAGCGCGGATTATAACCAATAAATATGTGATTGGAATCTCTTTTTACGGTTACTGATAAAATAATTTGCAACATTAAAAGTGGATGTGAATTCATGGTTTTGTATGTAGTAAGAACGTTGTAAAAAAGTGATATTTTTTGTTCGCTAATAACGAATGATGAGTCAAGACAGAGAGGTTTTACGCTGTTGAGTGCACAGTTCACATTTCAAATAAAAAATTTCAAAATGTTTCCATGTTAACCATCTGTAACAAAAATGGCGAATTTATCATCTAACTGTCGTAAGTATCAGATGCAAAGGGTTTCTTAATTTTTAATTGTTAACCTTTTGTAATAATTGAAGCTGATTAGCTTTTATGTTCATTAAGTGAGCAAAAAAGTAACTTGTAATTGCTGATTTTAGGCGCAGAATATAGTGAAAAATGAGTTTTCATTTATGAAGGGATGCTTTTTAGATTTGTTGTGAGGTGACTTATGAAACTGTTCCTATTACTCATGGCTTCGGTATCCGCTGGTATCGCATCAGCAGACCACATCCATTCATTTATGTTGGGCTTATCTATTGCTTCTTTAGCTGTAGGTAGCTGTTATTTCTTCGCATTTCGCAGCTCGCGCTTTCCACAGCTTGCTTTATTCCTACTCATTTGCGGCATGCTTTCTAAGTTGACGATAACCGTAGTCGGTGTGATGTGGGGAATGTCCGCGGAATTAATCACGTCTCCAATCGTATTCGCACTTTCATATTTATTCTTTTCGCTTGCCGTTACCTACTTATGGTTTAGCTACAGAGAGAGCATCACTAAGATTCCTGACCGATTTAAGTCAGCGTAAATCAACACATTAGAATAAAAAAAACGCCAGCACATTTGCTGGCGTTTTTAATTAAACGTAATTTTGTTCGGATATTGCTTTTAGTTTGATCGTGGCAATACCGTTAGGCACTCATTGGAACAAGCACCATAGTACCAATAATCACCGTGATAAGGCCTGCTAGAACTGGAACGGATGTGCGTTTTACAACCTCAAACGGGCTGATGTTTGCCATACCTGATGTCGCAACGATTACGCCAGATACTGGTGAGATAGTACGGCCTAGGTTTGATGCTTGAAGCATCGGGATAATTAGGAACGCAGGGTTTAATCCCATTTTAGCAGCTAAAGATGGTGCTAACTCCACGAACGCATAGAAAGGCGCGTTACCCGAACCCGTTGCAATTGCTGCTGCAACTGTCAATGCAGTTAGAATAAGCATTAAAGCAACGCCGCCTGCACCAGCATTATCTGCTAGATGAAGTAGGTTATCGATAGCACCGATAGACATCAGACCTTGTGCAAAAACCCCTGCGGCAACCAAAAGCATCACAACGCCTTTGAACGCGTCAGCCATGCCTGCGTAACAAGAATCTAAATCTTCTAGTGATTTCTTACCATCGAACTTATTTACAACATAATGGATCAGAGCTCCAAGGAAAATCGAACCAACCACAATAGTGTAGATGTCTAGACTAAGTCCTGGAATGGTACGACCGTTGAATAGGAAAACGCCGATGATAGGTAGAAATGGAAGAGCTGCATAAAACGCTGGTGCGTCAGCTTTGATCTCTGATACATCAATTTTTTCCATTGGCGTATTTTCTTTCTTATCTAAGTATTTGTTCCAGAAGAACGCTGCCGCTGCCATGACGATGATTGCGCAAATAGAAACAGGCAACACAGTTTGTACCGCAAACACATCAAGCTCTAAACCAGACTTTTCTGCTGCGATAACAACATCACCAGAAGTAGGAGAAAGGATGATTGCCGCTGGAGAGGCACACACTGCAACGGCTGCTGGACGAGAAATGCCCATCGCGACCATCATAGGGAATAGTGTCGCCATTAATAGTACGCCAAGGCCTGTTGCAGAACTTACCGCAAGAGACATTAAACACGCCACAATGTAAGCCGCTACCAAAAGGACGTAAGGAGACTTGATGACAGAAAGCGGTTTAGAGAACTGTTTCACTACCACGTTGTTCGCGCCGATATGAGTCATGTATGACGCAAAACCACAAAGCAGCATGATTTGCATACCAAGACCGCCACCGCGGTATTGAAGCATGTATTTCACGTATTCAAGCGCATCTGTCACCATGTTACCAGTTGAGGTGATTTTTGACGGCAGCACGTCGTGCCCCAAAACGCCAGTCATAAGAAGTAAAGCAATACCAGCTGTCAGTAACACGCCCGCAGCTTTATAGCCTTTGACAATAAAGTAACCCACCGCAATGGTAACCACTAAGCCAATTAAGAGCTCTAACATAGGGATCTCCGAATGTTATGTAAAAAAGAAAGAAACTGTTTCAGTTTATGACAAGGAATTTACAGAATTCTTAGCTGTGGCACGAGACAAATATGGGGCTTGCATGATCTGAGACAAATAATAATTTAATAAATAATTTCGTTAGATTGTATTGTTGGAATTTGGTTTTCTAAGTGTTATATGCTGGTTTGAAGCTATTTATAGGAAGGAAAATATGACTAGGAAAGTGAATGAATAATGAGTGAATTGATTCACAATAGGAAAAAGACTTTACTCAATAAGCAATTATTGGAAAACACTCTTCACAACAAAAAAGCTTCGCGGAAGCGAAGCTAAGTAATCGTAAGAATGAGGATAAACTATGCGTATCGACGAACCATAAGGTTCCAACTACGTTGCTGCCGTTCGAACTCTGCTTTAATTTGCTGGTACTTCATTTTCGTTACAGAACATTCGTATTTTTTTACCACACTGGCAGTTTTGGCACCGAGTACTTCTTTGCGCATCTCGTAGTATTCCTGCATGTGATGAACTAGAGTATCAAACTCGTGCTGTAGTTGATCGAGGATCGTTTGCGTATTCGGTTTCGATTCTAGCTTTTCTCTTGCTTTCTTCAAAAGTTGACTCGCACGGGCTTTTTCAATTCTAAATGTAGGCGTTGTGCGCAACTTAGATGTGAGTCCTAGCCAAGAACATGACTTTATCAACCACTTCGTTGGGTCGTAATGCCACCAATACACGCCATTGCGATAGTCATTCTCGAAAATATGATGGAAATTATGGTAACCCTCTCCAAATGTGAAAAAGGCGAGTACACCATTATCGCGAGCAGTGTTTTTGTCTGTGAAAGTTTGCTTACCCCAAATATGTGCGAGGGAGTTAATGAAAAAAGTCGTATGGTGACTCATAAAGAGTCGAGCCGCACCAACGACCAATAACATCCCCCAGATATCACCGTAGATCAGTCCGAGCATGACTGGGAAACCAATATTAGTCAGTAGGGCAAGTGGAACATAATACTTATGCTGCCACATGACGATTTTGTCGCGCTTTAGATCACGGCAGTTTGTATATTCGTTTTCCTTTGATTTATTGTAATCACGTAACATCCACCCAATGTGAGAATACCAAAAACCCCGCTTGGCTGAGTACGGATCTTTATCGTTATTGTCGACATGTTTGTGATGCACACGATGATCAGAAGACCAATGTAATGCACTATTTTGCAAAGAAAATGCTCCTCCAATCGCAAAAATGGCGCGCAAAATAGGATGAGCTTCGTATGTTTTGTGGCTCCAGAGACGATGATAGCCTGCTGTAATAGAAAGGTTAGTAAAACTAAATGCAATCACTCCCCAAATTAGATGTTCCCAACCCAGTCCAAAATGATATGCATACCAAGGCATTACAATAAAAGTTAGAACAAAACTGGCAGAAAATATTAATGTATTCAACCAGATAACAGGTGGTTTGTTTTGAGTCACAGGTGTATCCCTAACTTTGAGCTAACAACTGTTCGCCAGAATATCAGCGTACACATGTAAGTCAAATTAAAGTTAGACAAATGTGATGATTCCTTTGGGTGTAGATTAAGGAACTTGATGGGATATTTTGCTTTTAATTGAATAATGAGTAGTATTAAAAAATGAGCTCTGGCTTAAGGTGTATAAAATCTGCCAAGAAACAAGTGTTATAAAGGTGGAATATACCGAGACTCTATAAAGAAGCAAAAATGTAAGAAAATAGGAATACGTAATGGATTTACGATTAGCGGAATATAAGGACTACGAGCGCATTGCGCATCTTCATGCGGATAGCTGGAAGCGTCATTACCGTGGCATTCTTAGTGATAACTATCTTGAGAAAGAAGCGATTGACGACAAACTACTGATTTGGCAAACCCGTTTGACCAACCCACCATTCAATCAGCACATTGTCTTGGCGGAGGAGGGAGGTTTGCTACTTGGCTTTGTTTGTGTGTTCGGCAACCATGATTTCGAGCGTGGAACCTTTATTGACGCATTGCATGTTGATGACAGTTACCGTGGTCGTGGGATTGGTAAGCAGCTATTACTTGCTGTCGCAGAATGGCAACAGCAGTACTTTAAAGACACAGGTCTTTATTTAGAAGTTGTGTCGCAAAACATTTCTGCGATTGAATTCTATCGCCACATTGGTGGACAAGAGGATCAAGAGCGAACTTGGCGCGCACCTGATGGCAAAGAGGTGTTAGAAAAAGTATTCCGTTGGAAGAACGCCCAGTCATTAGTTAGTGGGATTGAGGAAAACGTGATTTACTCCTAACCTAGCGTTCTAAAACACTAGATAAGAGCAGTCTCAACACTGCTCTTTTTTGTTTATGCACCCTAACGTTATGTGTTATTAAAAGCTTTCTAGAAGTTAACCCCCATGGCTTTTAGTTCGAGCTCACATTGCTGAGCATTTTCAAACTGAATAGCAGCCATGCCAACTGCTCGGGCACCTTCAACATTGTAAGGCATGTCATCAAGAAATACTGTCTCTTCGGGGTTAAGCTGATACTTTGAAAGTAGAGTTTGGTAGATCTCCGCTTGTGGTTTTAGTAATTGAACTTCAGAAGAGATGATTGCTCCATCAAACAGTGGCCAAAACTCATAGGTAGTACGAAGATGTTCCACAATTTCGTTGATGTTGTCTGTGAGCGCATATACGCCATATCCGGCTCTTTTTACTCGTTTTAACAGCTCTATACTGCCGTAAAGTAATATTTGAGTGTGTTTTACATAATAAAAGAAGCGGTCCATTTCTTCCGTTGTTACTTGGTGTTCATGTTGATAACGCTGTTTTGCTTCCCTTTCGGAGATCGTCCCTTTATTTAGATCTTTCCAGATTTGTGATGAAAATAGCATCTGAGCCATTTTCTCTGACTCTACGGAACCACCAAATGTTAAGCGAACGACTTCTACTGGAGACCAGCGTACCAATACATTACCTACATCAAAAATGACATTTTTTATCTGGAAAGAATTCATGACACACCCCAAGCCAATTGTTTGTCACCGCGCTATATGCGGTGAGTGCTGTTTTTAAATTGTTGGAAAGCCGTGCCAAAGGCGCGACTTAAGTTTCTAGAACAAAATGAGATTAACATCCAATTGGATACAGAGCGATTATCGCAAAATTACACTAAACTATATGCAACTTTGTTTATTTGGTTGTAAATCAAGTGCAGCTGTCTTAAAAGATTGAAACTAAAGATAAGTATTGCGAGCTGTTTACGTCATTTCGCGCTGCTTATAAATGATGATTAATATATAATTAGTTAATAATAAAATGATAAAAGTGAATCAAAATCACACTATTGTGCGTCAGGCGGAGTAAGCAAAACAGATTATATGGACTCGATACGTAAGGTTTATCAATATGCAGAACCAAACCTAACTCTCGTTGGCTGGATGGGGTTTCTTGGCTTTCCGCTGTACTACTTTGTCTGGGAGTTTGCCTTTCCACAGGCTTATGAAAATTTACCTCTTAGATTGTTTTGCTCGTTATTGTTTTTCGGCATCATTTTTAGAAACCGCTTATCATCGACTTGGAGAGATTATGTTCCTATTTACTACCAAGTGACGATAACGCTGTGCTTACCGTTTTTCTTTTTTTATATGTTACTGATGAATGACTGGTCCAATGTATGGGTTATGTCGTTTATGTCTGCAATTTTCTTACACATTTTACTGGTTCATGTTACTAGGGTTATGTTTGCTCAAACCTTTGCAGGGATAGGTTTAGCAACATTCTTCGCTTGGGTTGCAAAAGGGTTCCATCTTGACTTGACCATGGATTGGACTCATGTGCCAATCTTTCTGTTTATTTATGTCTTCGGTAATTTGTTCTATTTTCGTAACCAAGTTGAACATGAAGCAAAAGTCTCGCTGGCAAAATCATTCGGGGCAGGGATTGCACATGAAATGCGTAACCCGTTGAGTGGGCTTTGCACTTCAATAGATGTTATCCAGTCGATCTTGCCCAACATGAAAGAGGCAGGAAAAGGGCAGTACGTCATGAGTGTAGAGGATGTCACCTTATTACGTGAAGTGAGTCAGGATGCAATGAACATTATCCAATCGGGTAATGAAACCATCGATTTATTGCTAACTTCGATTGATGAAAATCGAGTTTCTCGTTCTAGCTTCAAAAAATATTCAGTTCACTCGGTCGTTGAACAGGCAATTGAAAGCTTCAGTTATAAACGTGCCACTGATCGATTTGCCATATCGCTGGATGCGAGAAGTGAGTTTGAGTTTCTAGGTAGTGATACGTTACTTAAATACGTTATGTATAACCTCTTCAAGAATGCCTTCCATCACCGTAAATCTGAAGATTTTCACATACATGTATCCATGATAAGTTCAGAACGCTTTAATCAAATTGTTGTAACCGATAATGGTGCTGGCATTGCTCCTGATGTTCTACGCAATATCTTTCAAGACTTTTACACCACTGGCAAATCAGGAAGTTATGGTTTGGGTCTACCGTTTTGTAAAAAAGTCATGCGTTCATTTGGGGGGAACATTGAGTGTCAATCTCAGTTAGGGGAGTGGTCTCAATTTACATTAACTTTCCCACTAACGACATCTGATACCGTTACTGAAATCAAAAACGATCTGACTAAACTCAAAACCATTCTAACGGTGACTAGCCAAGATATCTTGGTGTCTAAAGTAACAGATATTAGCCGTTTTATGGGCTTTGACTCGACGATTTTAGATGCCAACCAAGTACTCAAAAAGAAAGAGTACGAGTTCGAATTCGATCTGATTTTTATCGATCTTGAGAGCTTAGATCCAAGAGCAAACCAATTGGATAGATTAGAATCTCTCTTGTCTTTCACTGAAGCACGCATCGTTTATCTTTTTGAGCATCATCCGACTCAGAGAGCACGCAAGGCTGCATATGAACCTATTTGGATCGAAACGCAAGCCTGGTTATTGAATACTAAACTAACTATTGAGCGTCTCTTATATGATTCAAGCTATGTATCGACACCAACGGCCTCGGTAACGTTAGATAATTCAAATAAGCGCACAATTATGGTCGTGGATGATAATGAATCTTTGCGTAAATTCACGGCAATGTTACTTGAAAAGCAAGGCTTTGAAGTGATTCAGAAAGAAGACGGGCAGCAGGCTCTGGATACACTAGAGCAAGAAGATGTTGATCTCATTCTGATGGATATCGAAATGCCAATTATGGATGGTGTAGAAGCGTCTAGGCGAATTCGAAGCTCGGATAAAAACTATGCGTCGGTACCTATTATTGCACATACAGGGGATAGTTCACCTGTCACGTTGGACAAAATTGGGTCTTCGGGTATGTCTGACTTCATCGTAAAACCGGCGGATAAAAATCGCTTGTTCGATAAAATCGCAAACTGGATCTAATCATTCGCGACTTGTTTTCTTGAGGCGAGTTGCTCACAACGAATAACACGAATAAAGAGCTCAGCAAAACTGTTGAGCTCTTTAGTTTTATCTACACACTAACTTACACAAACTCTAAGTCAGGGTGTGCAAATGCTTGTTGGCAGACAGTGAGTACATGATCAACTTCAGCAGCTGTCATGTCGGCATTGACTGAAAAACGGATGATGTTTTTGTTCCTTCCAGTTGCAGGGCGGCAAAACACTGCGCCGTAAACATTTCGCTCTTCGAGAAAATCGCGGACTCGCTCAGTGTTTCTCTCGTTGCCGCATTCTAATGCGATAATTTGTGATTCACTGCGAATAGTAAATCCAATGCGTTTTAAACCAACGGCTAAAGACTTGGCTCTTTCAAACAGAATATCTCGCTTATCATCTGATTTTCTTATGACGTCCAGTGTTTTCTCTAGCCGAATGATCTCTTGCGGTAATACGGTAGAACTAAATATTGCAGGGTACGCCACAAACGGAAGCGTCTTCGACAGTTTTTCTGGGCCTAAAATCGCGCCAGCACGATAAGCAAATGTCTTGGCAAGACTAACGGTAATAAAATCTACCTTATGAGTTAAGCCAAGGCTCTGCAGTATCCCCGCACCTTGTGGACCGTGTGTACCTAAAGAGTGTGATTCATCTACAACCAGGCCGCAGTCAAACTCCTGTGCTATTTCGTAGATATCACGTAGAGGAGCGATAGTCCCGATAGTGCTGTAAACCGAATCCACAACAATTATCCCTGAACCGTGACGTGAAATCTGTTTTCTTAGGTGGCTGGTGTTGTTATGCATGAACGGATGAATTTGTGCTCCGGCAATACGTGCGCCTTCCCACAAAGACATATGTGCAAAGAAATCAATGTACACAGGTATGTTCGGTGCACAAATAGTCTGCAATAAACCGACATTCGCAGCCCAACCAGATTGAGAAAGTAGACAACTAGGCATACCAACGAAACTGGCTAGTTGTGTTTCAAATACAGGTTTCGATTCATCGTCTTGTAAGAAAATCGCGGACATCACGACGTTGTCATCGTGCTGGGAAATCCCATCACGATGCGCGTTTTGAATCTCCTTATTATGAGACAGTGCAAGGTAATCATTGCTTTGCAGGACAACGGCATTACACGGTGGGCGTTTACCAAGAACAAGGTGTTTTTTGTTCTCATTCGGTTCGATTAGATCTTGAATATAAAAATCTAGGCGTTCCTCGATAAAGGAGGGAAGTGGTTTGCTTTGTATAGTTTCACTCATAATAAATCTCTTCTTCATATGGAAAAACGCCAGCGCTGACACTTATTCATATTGCGGATTTTGGGGAGAGTGTCACTAACCAGGTTGCATAAGTTTGCAGACCCTTGCAAACTCGACATTTGAGGGTTGGATGGTGGCTGTAACTCTATAGGGGCCCGGGGTCTAAACTAGTTTGTGCTTAAAGTTTATACGGCGATTTTTCGGTGTTTTTTCGTGCTTCATATCTGGGATTTTGGATGAGGAATATAAAGTTTGAAAAGTGAAAAAAATGGGCGCATTAGATAACAAAAAAGGCGCGAAAATCGCGCCTTGAAACATGAGTAGATAAGAGACAAGCTTATCGCTTATTACGTAAATAGCGCTTACGACGCTCTTCTTTACGCTTCGCTTTCTCTTCTTCTTTACGGGCGGTTTCAATCTCGACTTCAATCAGTTCTTGAGTGATCATTTCTGGGCGTTCTAATGTAATTTGGCCCAAAGTGCCTTGGCGAAGTTCGTGCAATAAGATCTCTGATACTTTGTGTAAGTCAACACGTCCACCAGCACGTAGTGCACCGCGGCGGCGACCAATTTCTTCCATGATCTCGATATCTGATTCTGGAAGCTCTTCAATTTGATAACGCTCTTTAAGCTTATCTGCATAATGAGCTGCTAGGTATTCAATGGTATAGAATGCGACTTCGTCATATTCCATCGCTGTATCTTTTACCGCGCCGGTAGCCGCAAGGCGGAAGCCACTGTGTGGATTTTCCACTTTTGGCCATAAAATTCCTGGAGTATCAGATAATACGATGCCATTTTGCAGGTTGATACGCTGTTGACGACGTGTAACCGCGGGTTGGTTACCTGTTACAGCGATTGTTCGGCCTGCGAGGGTGTTAATGATCGTCGACTTTCCAACGTTTGGGATGCCCATGATCATGGTGCGAATGTTTTTACCAATTTCTTCTCGGTGTGGGGCAAGTTTGCGGCAAAGCTCCATGATTCGATGCACTTCTTGTGGTTCAGAAGTCGTGATCGCCATTGCTTTTACATGTTGCTCTTGCTCCAAGTGCTCAATCCACAGTTGAGTTAACTCTGGATCGGCCAAATCACGTTTGTTCAAAACTTTAACGACAGGTTTGTCACCACGGATTTGAGAAATCAAAGGGTTTTCACTACTGAAAGGAATACGAGCATCCAGTACTTCGATGATCACATCCACTTGAGGGATTGCTTCTTCGATCTCTTTACGTGCTTTGTGCATGTGGCCAGGAAACCACTGGATTGAGTTATTAACCATTTGAATTTAATACCTTAATTTTTCTAATGCTCCAGCGGTTGTAAAAGTAGCAATGTGAATCTTGAGTGACACAATACTAGAACGCATTTTCTAAAACTGTGTTTACTTCAAGCTGCTCGAAACCGCGGAGTTGAGCTTTCTTTCATGTTAATACGCCAGTTTATCATGGAATGATGATGAATCATTCAAGATGAAAGTAAAAAGCTATGGCGTGCAAACCTAAAAGCACACATCCCTTATGTATACCGACTCGCAGTGAATATCCGTCTGGGTGAGAGACCGAACGCAAACGCTGTGTAGTCAAAGGTGGATTGTGTTGTCAGATTGTTCTGACGAATTTTGGTTTTTTGTTTTTATATCAAAGCTTTATTTTTATTTCGCTATTGAGCGAAGTTTGACTTTTATCTGACAAAAACTAGTCTGAGCTTCCATTCAGAGGAAGCAGTCATGCTCAGTATTCTTAGAAGTATTACGGTATCGTCCGTCGCCTTAATTTTTTTAGCGAGTTCTTTTTGCTCAACTGCCAAACAGAGTCCTAAACCGAAGGTCATCGTTGGTGTTATTGCGCAAGACGAAGCTAAAGACTCGTTTGACGGTAGCGTTGGTCCTTCGTACGGAATTAGTCTTGAGTATTTGTCTAACATTACTAAAGCTTTGGATTATGAGTTAGAACTTCGGACTTACAAGCATATTCCGTCTTTACTTGCGGATGTCGAAAGCAAGAAGATTGATGGTGCGGTTGGATTTAGTAAAACAGCAGCAAGAGAAAAGCGTTTCTTGTTTTCGATGCCTTTCTTTTCGAGCACTATCGCGGTTTGGTATCGGAATGCCACTTACCGAGATAGTGATGCGCGTGATCTTAAATGGGTGTGTGTTGAGGGCAGTGTGTATTGTGACAACCTCACTGAACGCGGTATCGATAAGATACATTACGTTAAAACACGTTTAGAGGCGTTTAATGAAGTTAAGCGAGGTAAAGCGAACGCGCTGATTTACACTTATGTTGGTATTACCCAATATTTGGATTTGAATGACATTGTAAAAGGGGTTGTCGATATTCCCAGTTGGTTGAAAAACGAAGAGGTGAGTTTTATCGCTTCGTTGGACAAACAGAGTCTGATCGATGACATCAACAAAATCCTTCAGTGGGAGCAAAATGGAAAAAACATTCGCTCCGTCGCCTCGAAAAATCCTTACCATATCAGTGATAAGTTATTGGTAGATTACCGACGTAATCATCAAAACAAACTAGTGATAACTTACAGCAGCAGTGACGAAGCTTATCCGTTTCTCTACCGAGATTCGCAAACGGGCGAGCTAGACGGTTTCTTTCCAGACTTCATCGACTTATTGCAGTCTCGTACTGGCTTGAGCTTTAAGTATGTGAAGCCGACGTCGAGCCTTTCCAATGGATTAACGGCATTTGATGCCGATATAGTCCCCATCTCTTATGTGGGTGAGCTACCTAAGTCAGATTGGTTGTTCACTAAACCATTCATGCACAGTAATTACGTGGCTATCCAAGCGGAGCAGAGTAAGCGCGATAAATCTGCACTGAAAGAAGCGGGTATTCTGCTCACTTTGAAAAAGCAAGGGTTAGTTCATTTGGGCACTTGGCAGCAAGGCCAAGTTGATCATTATGATGATTTGAAGAAGCTGCTTACCGATTTGAAATCGGGCGTTTTGGATGTGGCTTACATTCCTGACGACATCGTTCACAACATGATTGCACAAGATCAAGTCGATGGCTTGGTGATCAATGCGGAGGACGTTTTGACGTTCTCTAATGCATTTGCGGTTGCAAACCACAATACACAACTTCAACACATGTTGAACAGCATCATCGAAACCATTGATTCTAACGAGATCGAAAAACTGCTGCGTTCTCACCGAAGCTTCAAACTGACTTATGGCTATGACGCGGAGCAGATCGCTACATTTGTTGTTGCTGGTTCATTCATATTCTGTCTCATGTTAATTGCGGCGTATTTCATCTTATCTCACATGCGACTTAAAGTGAGGTTAGCCGAATTTAATGCTGACAATGAGGAAGCGGAAAAGCAATGGCTGATGGACATCATCAAAGAGATCAATAGCTTGGTTTTTATCCATAGTGAAAATAACCATATGGAGATGAGCAATTGTGCCAACTACAACAGTAAACAGTGCCAACAATGTAAGTTGAAAAGTGATTCTGCGCACGCTCCTCTGGTGAATAATTTTGATGAACTGACCACTGTTATCGCTGGAAAGCGTATTTCAGAAGAGGTTGCCTCGTCGGGCTGTGAACTTGATATTAAACATGTATATCGAGAACGCAAAGTCATCGCTTCTCCTAGCGGTAAGAACAAGTTTGTACTGACTGTTATTCAAGATATTACCCAGCAAAAAGAACGTGAGCAGGCGTTAATCGATGCGCAAAAAGAAGCGCAAACCGCGGTACGTGCGCGCGAAAACTTTTTGGCAACCATGAGTCACGAATTAAGAACGCCATTGTCGGCAGCACACGGCATCCTCGATTTGCTAAATCGCCAAGTGACGGCAGATTCAAATCGCGAGTTAATTGCCCAAGCCATACGCTCGCTCAATCATTTGAATACGCTAGTAGACGAAGTACTGGATTATTCAAAGTTAGAGGCAGGGCACTTAACCGTCGCCCCAGTTAAGACCGACTTGCTTAAAACCTTGTGCGATGTGTTTCGAAGCTTTGAACCACGAGCGCTTGCGAAAGGTTTGGATTACAAAGTGACAATCAAACCATTTTCGAATGCTTTCATTGAAATCGACGCGCTGCGATTGGTGCAAATTACCACCAATCTACTCTCCAATGCGATGAAATTCACTGCCGAAGGAGAAGTTGGAATCAGTGTCATTCTTCATGAAAAGCAGCTTATTTTGAAAGTGGCGGATTCAGGTATCGGCATGACGGATGACCAACTCGAAGGCATTCTCAATCCTTTTGTTCAAGCGGATGACACTATTACGCGTAAATATGGCGGTACTGGATTGGGGCTAAGCATTGTTGACCGATTGATCGACTGCATGGGCGGCGTGCTCTGCATCGATTCACAATTTGGCTTGGGCACGACGATTACTGTCAGACTGCCAATTGAGCATTGCGACTCTGAGC
Source organism: Vibrio sp. Y58_MX_L22 (assembly GCF_024181865.1). Taxonomy (NCBI): domain Bacteria; kingdom Pseudomonadati; phylum Pseudomonadota; class Gammaproteobacteria; order Vibrionales; family Vibrionaceae; genus Vibrio; species Vibrio sp. Y58_MX_L22. Next base: position 110,621 of record NZ_JAMZAN010000009.1, on the reverse strand, counting down.
CAGACGTTTGTTTGAACTGGACGTATAGCGAGAGCTTACCACTTAATATTCGCCAGTGGTGTGACGCGTGGAAAATGCGTCCAGCGACGTTAAAAACAATGGTGGCGAACCTTCACCCTATACACGACAGCGATGCCAGTTTTAATGGCCTAATGCTGCGTGACGAACAAAGGGTACTTGGCAGTCTTACGCTAAGAGAGATTCAATATCCAGATACATTGTTCAATTTGCTCAGCCAAACGCAGCAAGAAACCAAGCTTAGTGACGTAAATCAAGAAGTGGTTTCTTGGGTTCTCGGCACGGTACTGGTCGCAGAAGATAATCCCATTAACCAAAGTGTGATAGCAATGCAGCTTCATGAACTTGGAATCGAACCTGTCATTGTGAATAACGGCCGCGAAGCATGGGAATACATCAACCAAGATGAAAACGTTGTGTTGCTGATGACCGATTTTCATATGCCAGAAATGGATGGCTATGAGCTTGTTAGGCACGTGAAAAACTCCGAATTTAAAGCAATTCCAATCATCGGTGTGACAGCAGAAGATGCTCGTCTTGCCATTGAACGTACACAGGATATCGGCATTGATGATGTGCTCTACAAGCCCTATGACCTTAATCAATTAAAAACCGTTTTGATTCCATTTATTGGCGAAAAAGAGAGGGGTAGGCTGCCCGGCTGGATTAAACGGTTCAAAGCTCAGGACGCAAAAGAGATTGCGCGCGTGTTTAGTCAATCAATGTCTACAGATATAAAAAACTTAAACGCCGCATCGACTGAGCGAGACAAAAAACGGGTCATTCATGGCATCAAAGGAGCGGTTGGGACGATAGGGGTAAGCATGCTGGCTGAGCTTTGTATTGAGGCAGAACGAGTTACTGCTGCGGAGTTTGACAGGCGAACAGCGGAGCTAATTTTACGAATCGAGCAGGAGATCGAAAACATAAACTATTGGGTAGAGACAAATGAATACACAATTTAATGTGATGGTGATTGATGACCATCCGCTACAAACCACAATACTTACGCAAATATTGGAACGCTATTGCGCGCAAGTCATCCCTTTTAACTGTGTGGATGCCGCTATTCAGAGTGTGCAGGAACAATATTTTGACGTGATTTTTTGTGATATCCAAATGCCCGGAAAAGACGGCATCGATATGATGGAAATGCTCGATAAAGTCCAGTACCAGGGGCAAGTTGTACTGGTCAGTGCAATGGAATTGACCATTATTTCTGCGGTAAGAGCCATGTGCGAGGGATTTAGTTTTGAAGTATTAGGGAAGCTGCCTAAGCCATACGATGAAAATGAAGTCGTTGATTTGTTGGGTAAAATAAAAGATGAAAAAGCGAAACAAGTCAGCTTTGCGCAACCTATTGAAGTGGAAGATCAAGAATTCCTGTTTGCTCTGGCTGAAGGGCGCGTGAAAAATTATTACCAGCCTTTAGTCGATGTGCAAAGTGGGGAAGTGCTTGGGTATGAAGCGCTCGCGCGTTGGAATCATCCTATTTATGGTGTGTTACCCCCTCATTATTTTTTGCCAATTGTAGAGCGTTGCCGCCTTTCTGGAGAGTTGTTTCAAGCTGTATTGAGTAATGTTATTTATGACATGAAACACCGCGGATTGACGCAAAACGTATCCATCAATGTAGACCATGAAAATTTAGAAGATACGGCGTTCTCTCATTACTTTTTACAGCAATGTTTAGAGAGCGAGATTGACCCATCACAAATCACCATTGAAATTACAGAGCGAGATACATTTCAGACTAGCGCGTCCCTGTACAAGAATTTACTCAAGTTGAGGATGAACGGTGTCACTGTCTCAATAGATGATTTTGGCACGGGGTCATCGACGTTTGAAAAACTGGCTCAACTGCCATTCAACGAGTTAAAAATCGATCGTTCGTTTGTACAAGGTGTCGAATGCGATATCAAAAAACGCAACATCGTTGTTGCTATTTGCGCGTTAGCGAAAAGTTTGAATATACGATTGGTCGCGGAAGGTATTGAAGACGAAGTCACACTGCAAGCGATACGTGAGTATGGCATTGATCTTTGCCAAGGCTTCTACATTGATAAACCCATGCCACTAGAAGCCATAACCATACTAAATGAAAGATATGAATAAATTGAATTACTTGATCTTTGACGATCATCCTCTCGTTTGTGTTGCAATCAAGTCGTTGCTGGAAGAGTTAGGTAAAACAAATGGGGTATTTACTGCAACATCAGCGAAGATGGCATTACAAATATTGAAAAAGGAAGAAATTCAACTGTTGATCTTAGATGTGAACTTGGCAGATTGCGATGGGTTTGATTTCTACAAACGTATCAAATCCCATGGTTATGAAGGCAAAGTCATTTTCTTCTCCGCTGAAACTAGCCAAATGTACAGCCAAATGGCTTTTCGTTCTGGCGCTGATGGCTACGTGTGTAAATCGGAAAATCACGACATTCTTAAAGACGCGATAGAAGCGGTAGAGAAGGGGTATACCTTCTTCAAATTTAAGCAAGTTGTTAATAGCGTTCGAGAAATGCCACAACTTTCAAGCAGAGAAAGCGCAGTAATGAAGTATTTATTACAAGGAAAGTCCAATCGAGAAATCGCTTCAGTGCTATCAATAAGTGACAAAACAGTCAGCACATACAAACGTCGTCTATTGGATAAATTTAACGTAAAGAACATTGTTGAGCTAACAAGAGTGGCGGGGGCGTAAGACCGCATCATGACACTTAAAAGTATCGCGTTGTCTCTTTTCATCGCAACATTACTATTCGTCACTTCTGTCACAATGATTGGTGCGGTGTTAATTTCTTATGAAGTAAAGCAGTTCAACACTTACGCGAATAATTTAGCCAAAATAAAACAAAAAGTAATTCTCATGGGGCTATTGACGGAAGCGCAGCTCGAGCAATACAAAGGCATGAGCGTGAGTGAAGTAGAAGCGCAAACAGAGCTGAGCTTTCAAGATGCGATTTACTCCCTGTCACGTTATGAAAAACTTAATTACGTTGAAGCTGTTGCACGGAAATCGCTTCATCAGGCTGAAGCGTATTTATCAAATGCGTTCAATCGACAAAATGCCGTTATGTATTTTCGTTCTTATACTGGAAACAAACTCATCTTAGAGAGACCGATTGAAGCGCTAGAGGGAGTGAAAGCCACATTTGATGTTGATTGGTGTAAAAGTAACTATTCTTGTGTGTTAGCCGCGTGGAAAGAGCAACTAACGGACCGGGTATTGTTTTCCCTACCATTTAAAACGACATACTCCGATGACATGGCGATAAGCATCATGAGTCCGGTTTACTTTCAAGGTGAGTTAGTGGGAGAGTTCTCGGAACAATTATACCTCTCGCCGCTTTATAATGATGGGAAAGCGGTGGATGTTCAAATAGCGAATGGGAACAAACAAATGGTGATTTATTTCGCTGGCTACCCCTTTCCATCATTCGCGTACACCCAATCATATGTCGCAGACAACAACAATCTTATCGTTTACATGTACCCATTCAGCAAAATTGTATTGGATTACGTGTTCTTGTTTATCATCTTCTTTTTCGTAACCTTAGCGTATTACAACAAAGCTTATGAATCTAAAGAGAGCCAACTTCGCCTCGCGAAAGCACTGACGAACGTGACGAAAGATGATTTAACGGGATTGTTTAACCGCAGAGTTTTTCAAGATAGCGAGTTCAAACGTCGTTTGGAAACCGCGCCATATTCCGTCATTGCAATAGATGGCGATAGGATCAAGCGAATCAATGACCATTACGGTCACCATGTAGGGGACGAAGTTATTGGAATTATTGCTGATGCTATGTCTAAAGTGTTTCGAAATAGTGATTATCTAGTTCGAACTGGTGGTGATGAGTTTGTTGCGATTCTGCCGGGTTGCAGTATCAGTCAATCTTCAATATTGGCGAAGAAGCTTCGTAGTGTCGTTAAAGATAACCGACTAAAGACCTTGGATATCGAGGTTAGTGTGAGTACTGGTATCGCGGCGAATGAATTACACGAAACGCTTCAGGACGTTATTGTACGTGCAGATGAAGATCTCTATGAGATGAAAAAACACAGACAAAAGTCCCATTAAGCAGGTCTGGTATTGACTCAATGTTAAGTTACGGAACATAACCATGACATAACTGTTTGATTAATTTGACCAAACAGAATGAGTGGTCTTTTATATTAGAGCAGTCAACAAATAGTGATTGCTCTATTTATTCTCGACCTTACATCTGGTGTCGCACGTGAACAAAGATCTCGACTTAAACTTACTTAAAATACTTGTCTTACTGGATAAGCACCGTCAGCTCAAGCCCGTTGCGAAAGCGATGGGGAAGAGTGAAGCGTCAATTAGCAAATACCTTGCCCGATTGCGACTCCAGCTAAACGATGAATTGTTTATTCGGCATCCTCATCACATGGAACCGACGGACTATTTAAAACGTCAATTACCTAAAATTTCCGATGCACTCGAGAAGCTTGAAACTTGTCTAATTAGAGATGAGTTTGAACCGGAAAATTACGAAAAAGACATCACCATTTGTTTACCGCAAACCGCTCAATACTCATTTGGGCATTTACTTGCAATGGATTTAATGGTGCTGTTTCCCAAGGCGCACATTTCGATAGCAACGATTACAGAGTATACGATAGAAGAGATAATCCTAGGCAAAGTGGATGCGCAGTTACATTACTTCAACGAGGATGTTCCGAAATCTGTTTATCAGAAGTTCATCGGCTATGCGCCTGCTGTGGTAGTTGTCCCTGAAGAGCTGGGAATTACCACCCTGGAAGAAGCGGCCAAACTTCCCTTTATCATGTTAGAGATTATCGGTTGGAAAGAGAAAGAGCAGCTCGTTAAGCGTGCAATGGAAAGCCACGGTATGGTCATCAACCGTATTGCGGCTCTAGACAACGTAAGCAGCGTATTGAAGCTAATTAAGCAAAAAAGCGCCGCAACCGTGTTACTTGAATATCAGGCGCCAATTGATGGATATAAATTTATAAGAGTGCCAGAGCATTTTTACCCAGATGGCTGGCCAAAAGTGGTTGTACAGGTGAAGCAAAGCTTAAGACATGATGCAATGCACCAGTTGTTAATCGGTGCTATTGCAAAATACATGAGCGCTTAGCGGCAAAACTCAATGTTTTCTGACTGAGGGATAGTATGCAGAAGTTCAATCAACGTGTCCGCATGGTACTTTTTCAGAATACGCGTTTTGTAGGTGCTGATTGTTTTAGCGCTGAGTGAAAGTTGTTCAGAAATCTTCTTATTTGAGTAGCCTTGTACAAGATAATGGAACACCATGGCTTCGCGATTTGAAAGTGTTACGTTACCCGACGATGGTGTGTGAGTCGACTTAAACATTGAGTAACCGCGTGAAACACTCACAATTGCGTCAATAATGGTCTCTCTTGTTTCATGTTTGCTTAAGAAGCCGTTTGCGCCCATTTCGTACGCGGCTTTAGAAAGACTCGAGTAGTCACGTGAAGAAACAAATAACAGTCGGCCACGATATCCCGTCGCTAAAATGTTTTTGGCTAAACGCATACCATCGCGGTCGCCAAGCACTACGTCTAAAATAATCAAATCAATCTGTTGGCCTCGAACAAGATCCATCACTTCCGCACTGTCAGTGGTTTGAATCACTTCAGCTGCGTTGATTACAGATTCAACTAGAGAAGCAAGTGCTTCGCTATACAATGGTTGAGCGTCGATAATAAGAACATTATTCAAAGTGAACCTCACCTAATACATCAACTAGTGTGCTGTCAGGCGACAGCGCAATTGGATGAATAGGATTGTAGGAAAAACCTTGCTAAGAGGAAGGAAAATGACTCTTTCCAAAAGTGAAAATCAGTGTCTTGATTATGGGAATAGCGATGTCAGGTATTGAAATACCTAGTGATAGGATAATTGCTTAAAACTTACGCTGACAAAAAATTAACAAACTGAAAGTGCTCTTTCAGTGTTCTACGCCTTCAGATTTTCTTGTGATGTTTCTAGCGCTTCGATTTAAACCCGTGTGTTAGCAAGCGCAGTTTTATACCAAGCCACTTGAAGAGAGCGTGTTCTACACCAGGCATGAGCACGCTAGCCAACTTTGTAATGATATCTGTTAGATAGGTTTGGCTATTGACGCTGAACATTACTTCAAATTATTTCTAAACTTTTCATTGACTCTGCCGCTAAAAGTGGAGGTGTTAATTCGCACTTTGGCCACTCATAATGTCGTGTTCAAAAATGAGACAATTTTACATGGTTTGGTATGGAAATGTGCGTTAGCCGTCCTTTTGATGGTTTACAAATTTTGTTGTAACGACTACAAAGGACTTTTGGATTTTTAGCCAGAGAACGGCTTCTCATGGCGTTTGCATCAAACTTTTCTGATGCGTATTTTTGGTTGGATAATTGGCTTTATGAGTAACGTAACCAGCACCATTTTGACAGAAAGTGGTACCAATGAGCTTGAAATCATCGAGTTTCATTTAGAAAAAACATTGCCAGATGGCAGCACAAAAACTTGTTATTACGGCATTAACGTTGCGAAAGTACGAGAAGTGATTCGCGTGCCAGAAACAACCGATTATCCAAACGCACAACCTCATATGATTGGTGTGTTCTCATCCAGAGATGTACTGACGCCTTTAGTGGATTTAGCTGGTTGGTTAGGTGTGCCAACACGACAAGATCTGGAGCGCAAGTTTGTAATCGTTACGGATTTCAACAAAATGACCAATGGCTTCTTAATTGACAGCATTTCGCGTATTCATCGTATCTCTTGGAATGATGTGGAATCACCAAGTCAGTTTTTGGAAGCGGGCGAACAAGATTGTGTAGTAGCCGTTGTCCGTAAAGAAGGCAACCTGATCATGATTCTCGACTTTGAAAAAATCATCGCAGACATCAACCCAGAACTGAGTATGGAAAAATACGATGTGAAAGGGGACAAGTCGGTGGATCTCAACCAGAGAATGGTCGGTAAGCGTAATGCTAAAACGATCATGGTGGTGGATGACTCAGCATTTATTCGCTCTTTGATCCAAGATACATTAGCTTCTTCAGGTTACAATGTGATCACATGTAAAGACGGTGGTGAGGCGCATGAGAAGTTGATGAGCTTGATCGAGGTCGCGAAAGAAGAAAACTTGCCAGTTAAAGAGCTATTAGATGCGGTGGTTACGGACGTAGAAATGCCTCGAATGGATGGTATGCACTTAGTGAAGAGACTACGAGATACCGAAGCGTTTCATGAAATGCCGATCATTATGTTCTCGTCATTGATGAGTGAGGATAACCGAGCGAAAGCACTATCTCTTGGCGCAAATGATACGATTACCAAGCCAGAGATTGGCCGCATGGTGAATATGATGGATAAATACGTGTTTAACTTTGCGTAAAAAACCGATCAGATGAAACAAATAAGGCTGCCGATTGGCAGCCTTATTTTTATTGAGGGCAGGGAAGAATATCTAAGGTGTAACTCTCGTTTGGAGTCTGCGGCGGCCCATATAAAATTCCGCATTGAGTTAGGCTAGCTCGTTTTTCGTCGGCTGCAGCAATGACCATTTCGCGAGTTGTTGAACCAGCCGGGTGATGAAATGTTTTCCAATCCGAGTCTTCTTCGTTCAGTCCTTGCACGAGTAACTTCATCGATTCGCTATCAGAATCAGGATATCCATATAAAAAAACACAGCGCTTTGAACCACCAATATTACAGCCGTCAAATGGTAAATCTGCCATTAAAGCACTGTCTACGAAGTTTGAAACGTAAGGCTTGCTTTCCAATCCCGCAATCGCCATTTTCCCATAACCGACGCCTAATGCTGACGCAATAGCGCCTTTCATTCCTTCCAAACGTGCTTCACGTGCATCGCTTTGAAGGTTTAAAAAGCGTGGCGCGGCAGTGACAGCTAGAATACCGAGCACGACAATAACTACGACTAACTCTATTAGAGTAAATCCCGTTTGTTTTTTCATATTATTTTCACAGCAAGTTAAAGGTAGAAAAACACTGACCGTACACTTGTTTATTGTGTAAATAAGTACGGTAATGATAAATCGATCAGTAGTATAAAGAGGTGAGTTGTAAAGTGCTATACCGACGCCGCACTAATTGACTGAATCCATTAAATGCAATGGAGAATTCACGGGTCTAATTCGGCTAGATTTTAAGAGGTCATTAATTCCGCTGAAGAAATGCTGCGTGAACAGGCGAGCATGAATCCTCTTCGATGTAAGCAAACATGTACATCAGCGGAATGAAATACAAAATGCAAATGAGGGCGAACCGCACAAATGGATTGTCTTTTTATTCACTTTGATGAATGCTACGCGGAATTCATATCGCAGTATGCCTGAGGTATTCATCATGCGAATGTGCTTTGGTTTTGTGTTTATTTTTCAAATATAAGAATAATCTAAATGGAATTCGATTCGATAAACTTCCTTGCAATAGGTTTGATATTTCTTGGCTCTTATGTCCAGACCGCAATCGGTTTTGGCTTGGCTATTGTTGCCGCACCTTTACTGATTCTTTGGGCGCCAGAATATGTTCCTGCGCCAATCTGTTTAGTCGCGTTATTTATTTCGTTGATGAATGCGATGAAGCACCGCAGTAGTGTTGAAATCGGCGGCTTAAAGATGGCGTTGATTGGGCGAGTGCCGGGATCAATTGCTGGTGGCTTGCTACTCTTTTTTGTATCTACACAAACTCTCACGCTTTGGATTGGTTTGTTGGTGCTGTTTGCAGTCGTGGTGAGTGTTTTACCGTTTCGGGTTGAGCCTACGCCTTCGCGTATGACATGTGCTGGTTTCTTTTCTGGGTTGTTTGGTACCAGTTCTGCGATTGGAGGCCCTCCGATGGCGTTATTGTTGCAGCATCAAGAAGCGAATCAGTTACGCGGTAATTTATCGGCTTTTTTTGTTTTCAGTTCGATTATTTCACTAATAGTACAAATCCCAGTGGGCTTCTTCACATTGCATCATTTGGTCATTACTATTCCTCTATTACCTGCTGCGGCGCTTGGTTACTGGCTAGCAATGAAAACTACCCAGTCGTTACCAAAAGAAAAGATTCGGTTTGGGGCACTTATGTTGTGTTTTGTGAGTGGCTTTACCGCCGTCGTACAAGCGTTGAGCCAATAATGCCATCTGCATCATAAAGTCACTGCGGGATTGCATTCCTTTTTATGTATGGCGGACTTGTTTACTTACGCCAAATTGGTCGTTTAGATGGGCGATAGTTTTATGAATAACACTCGTTATGGCACTTTTATGGCAGCATTCTCCTTTGTGATCTGGGGATTGCTACCAATTTATTATCGTTATTTACCAAATGCTTCTATGGATGAGTTGCTAGCATGGCGAATCATTGGGTCTGTACCTGTCGGGTTTCTAATTGTACTTGGGATAACCCATCGAGGGCTGAATTGGAAAGAAATCTGGCTTGATAAAAAATCCTTGTGGTACACGTTTGTGGCGAGCAGTTTGATGTGTATTTCTTGGAGTGCGTTCACTTGGGCTTTGACCCATCATCGGGTCATCGATGCCAGCTTAGGCTTCTTTATTGGACCATTAGTATCTGTTGCACTGGGCGTATTTATTCTTGGGGATAAGCTCTCAATAGGCAAGCTTATTGCAATCGTGCTGGCAACAATTGGTGTTATGTATCAAGTGATTCACTATGGTCAGCTACCCGTTATCGCACTAACGATGGGGTTGTTCTTTGCTTTGTATGGGCTGTACAAGAAGAAGATAAATTATGACTGGAGTACAACCTTGTTTGTTGAGGCGTTGTTACTGACTCCAGTTGCACTCGCCTATTTGCTCTATAAACAATGGGCAACTGGTGAACTGGCTTCGGGCACAGATACCACAACATTGCTTTTGTATTTTGGCAGTGCACCTATCACACTTTTACCACTCGTATTTTATTCTATCGCAATACGTATAACTAATTTATCAACCCTCGGTCTAATGCAATACATCGAGCCAAGCTTGCAGTTTGTGTTGGCAGTTATGTTTTTTGGCGAGTTGTTTGACGAAGTGAAAGCGGTGACCTTTGCATTTATTTGGGTAGGGCTGTTGTTCACAATTTTTGAAAGTATTATCAAAGGGCATCGGCGCAAAAAGCTGGTCAAACACCCCTTATAGTGGTTTCAATATTCTCACATATTAGCTTCTTTATTCTTATGCCCTCCATTCGAGGGCATTTTTAATGTCATGAAGCATTGGCTTTCGTTTTTTGCCCGAATAGAAATCATAACTTGAGATTATTTGACGCATTATCATAATGATACCGCTATAGTTATAGCCAAGTGACACGCTTATATAAGTGAAAACCAGATCAAGAAGGACGACATATGATCACAGCTCTGTATGCCAACATTCTCGCAATACTCATTATTTGGTTGGCTGTTCAAGTAATTAAGCAACGTCGCTTAAATCAAATTGCTTATGCAGATGGTGGGGTAGAGGCTCTACAAATTGCTCGTAGTGCCCAGAGTAATGCGACAGAATATATCCCCATCACCCTGATTTTAATGGCACTTTTAGAATTCAATAGTGCTTACCCAACATGGATACATCTCACCGGTATTATTTTTGTAATTGGTCGAGTTATTCATGCTAAAGGCATATTGAAAAAAGACTTGAAAAAGCGCATTAGAGGGATGCAGGTGACATTTCTGGTGATACTTTCATTGGTTGTGTTAAATATGATTTACCTGCCATACGATAAGTTATGGTAAGTCTGCGACGTTACATTCCACCACCTTGGGTACTCGTTCTGATTGGATTAGTACTGAATATTGGCGCGATCATCGTTACTAGCTTAGTCCTTGATAAGTTGGGTAAACAGCAATCGCAGCTCGCAGAGCAAACAGCAGAAAACTTGTATTCCATCCAACTCGCATGGAACAGTGTGGAAACCCTAGAAAGGAAAAGAGAAGCCTTACTGCTGCATGTGCACATAAGTCAGAGCGTAGCGATACCTTTAGAGCTAGAAGAGGTATTAGCAGGGCATTTATCTTCTTGGGTTCATAACGAGTCGGATGAAATAAAAATTGATCAACTTCCTCAACTAATGTCAAAGATAAATCAGGCACAAGCTTCGTATAGAGACCGCATCGATAATTACTACATTGAGAATGTAGAGCTCAATGAGGTAATGGCAAAGCAGGATGAAAAGATCGCTTGGTACAAGAATATCGGACTCTTCTTGCAAGTATTCGGACTTGCGTTAATCCTTGCACGCGACTTAGCTAGGAAGCAATAAAAGCAAGAGCTAAAGATCAGGTTTATTGCGAAATGCCAATGGTAGTTTGCAAATTGCAATTTATTCTGTGAGCAAACAGTAGCTATTGGTTAAGTTTTAATGAAAGTGATTAAATAACAACCTGTTTTTGTGCGCTGAAAAGTTGGCACGCCTCATGCTTTAGTATGAGCGACCCTTTCTAAGCCGAGGGTCACCTAGCCAACTGACGTTGTTAGTGAACCATCTTGTTCACAAATATATACAGCCAATCACGACTCCTTGTGGTTGGCTTTTTTTTATGCAGTCTAGAACTGTGCTTTAATCCAGATCATGCGATGGTCGGAAGATACATCCTTACCATCACCATACTTACCGATACGTGCATCGTTAAATAGTTTACGGCCTTCTTCATAAGACGCTGACCAGTACACACCAGAGTCTATTACATTCAAATTTGCTGAAGGCAAGGCATAGTCTACCCCTAAGCCAAACGTTGAAGTGATGCGATTCGGATATGGGTGAGTTGAACTGCGGTCAACAGCGTGTTCAACTGCACCAAAGCTTGTTGGGTAAAGCTCACCATTCATCACGGTTTGATTAACCAATGGATCGTTGTGCAGCTCTTGCATTACAGAGCTAATGCCGTCACCAGACACTGGATCAAGGTTTTGATCACCCATCATTACGAATTTAGCGCCGTTCGTTAAGCCACCTGTTTTACCCGCATCGTCGTAAAAATAGTCTTTGCCTTGAATGTAATGATGCCAAAACTCCACTTCTGCTGCGTTTTGCGCTTTGTTTTTGCCGGTGTCGAATACTGGTGGAGTAGGATGAGACATCAACAAGTGTACAACTTCCTCGCCATTACGAGTTGGAATGATGATTGGCGCGTCGACGTGATTTTTCGAAGATAGACGCACTTGATCCCACTCTTCCGCTGAGTACCATTCATCACCACACTTCATGCCGTTTGGAATCTTTTGCGAACCGTCACAGATAGTAATGGTTGGAATTTTCGCACCTTTCATATCTTTCCACTTAAATGCTTGGAATGTACGTGTGTTTGCCGTGTCAATTTTATACTTAGACATAAGGGCAAATGCATATTGACCATGGTACATGCCAAAGCCCCATGCATCACCTGGCATTTGACCTGCGGTTCCGTTGTTGTCGAGATCAAACTCACTCAACAACCCTGTATTAGTTGAATAAGACTCAGCATAAGGGTATTCAATAGGCTCAAGGTTTGCTTCACCGCCCGCGCCATTGATGCTTTGCGCGACAGACAAGTAGTTCTTCTGGAATCCTTCAATGGCTGCTTTGTTTTCACCTGTTCCATCGTTGTTGTATTCCGCCATCATGAGAACATCAGGACGATTCTTTTGAATGATTGCTGCAACGTTACGAATTTGAATGACTTTTTCCGCAGTGGTTTTGTCTTCGGCTGCGATTGAACCGTCTAAATAAGAGGTGACCAACGCAGCTTGCTGCGTTGGTTCAATTTGCATTTCATCTACCAAAGTTTCGAAGGTAGCGCGGTCAAAAGAGAGGTTGTAAGTCGCTATTTTTACTTCTTTAGGCTGAACATTGACGTATTCAGTATCGTCATTACATCCAGATAGTAGAGCGGCGCCAACAAGGACAGCGATAGAGGTTTTGATTGCTTTCATGGGTACGTCATACCTTATAATTAATTCGGCTGAATATTAAAGTCATCAGTCATTGTTTTAAGCGATATTAGTCACACAAACGTTTTCATATTTACATGTTCAATTAGTTTTTGTGTGATTTGTGCAATAAATGCAACACTTTCAACACCAGAAGGTTATATGTAAATTGTTAAAAAACGGTGTCGTTATTGATGCGAAATAGAGAGTCCGCCACCGTTAAAAAGAAAAGCGTAGAATTTAAGCGTGCATGAGATGTTTGAGTTGTATGCTTATCGCCGTGTTTTATTTTTTATGTTTAGATTTCCGTATATAATAAGCAGTCAATCAGAAGTGAGGACGACCTCACCGCTCTATCTTTTCTCGGGGACGACCCCATCTCGTTGGGAAATGTGACATGGCTTGGGGAATTCTCTTCATTGCGGGCTTGTGTGAAATCGCATGGGCTGTCGGTCTTAAATATTCACAAGGGTTTACCAAATTCGGTGCTTCGGCATTCACTATTGTCTTTATGTTATTGAGCTTTTGGTTGCTTGGCATTGCGTTAAGAACCTTGCCTTTAGGCATTGCTTATGGAGTATGGGTAGGGATTGGCGCAATAGGCACGGCAGTCGTGAGTATTTATCTGTTCAATGAGCCAGCAACACTTATCAAAGCCTTAAGCTTGCTAATGATTGTCGCTGGTATCGCAGGGTTAAAAATATCAGCTTAACGTTAGGCTAAACACAAAACAGCCAGAGTCACTCTGGCTGTTTTTCTAAATGTCGTGTTTACGGTTCTGGCGAGGTATATCAAGCGTTGCGCTTAATAAAAGGTAACCGTAAGTGATGACCAAACGCATTAATTAATGCGCCTGTAACAATCAGACCGCCACCGACGTACGTCCAAATGATCGGAACCTCGCCAAAGAAAATGATGCCCAACAACACAGAAAATACGATCTGGATATACGAATAAGCGGAGGCTTTACCCGCTTGTTGAGTTTGCATCGCTTTGGTTAACCCCAATTGCCCAATTTGGGTAAAGACACCAACTAGAACCAACATGAAAGTCAGATATAGATCGGGCATTACAAAATCGTCGCCAATCAGTAAGAGTGAAGCGGGGAGAGCAACCAACGGGAAATAGAAAATGATCACTGAGCTGTCTTCTGTCTGACTCAGTTTTCTGACAATGACGTAGGCAATTGAGCTACCAAATGCGCCTAAGATCGCAATCATGACGCTAAACATTGGTAAAGCGCTATCTGAGCCTTGCCCCGTTTCTGGGCTTACCATGATATAGATGCCGAGTAAGCACAACGCAATACAAAGGAAAGTTGACGGCTGGATGCGCTCTTTCAAGAAAAATACGGCGAGTAGTGCAGTAAACACCGGATGAATATATTGGAATATCGTCGCTTCTGCCAAAGGTAAGGTGGTCACTGAATAATATACACACATCAGAGCCATCGTGCCCACAGCACCGCGTGCAAATAGTAATGGCTTATTATTGCCCCATACAGAAATTCGTTTTCGCTTTACATCGAAATAACTAATGATAAGTGAAACGAGCGCTCTTGCTGCAACGATTTCAAAAACGGGGATACCGTAGTTGCCGACGTGCTTTACTGTAGCCGACATCAGAGCAAAGCCGAACGCGGAAAGCACCATAAAGCGCACACCGATGGGAATCATAGTGTTGAATGAATTGGACATTTTACTGCTCATTTGTTGCGACAGATCTCACTTTAGCATACTTAGTTAGCGATTAAATCCTCTCAACTCAAACACTTCTGTCGACAAGATGAATAAACAGTAGAATACGTAGCAATTAATCTGCCTCTCTTCAGCGTAACAATAAAAACTCGATATTTAAGGAGCTTACATGATCCCGATAAAAGCAACGCATGTTTCAGGTGTTGTCATTTCAAAAATTGATGGCATAGAAAAAATGCTGTTACTCAAACGCGTAAAAGGTGGCTATTGGTGCCATGTTGCAGGTGGTATCGAAGCGGGTGAAGCCGGGTGGCAAACCATTTTAAGAGAGTTAAAAGAAGAGACACTAATTGACCAAGTTGAGTTACATACAGCAGACTTTCTAGAGCAGTTCTACGAAGCAAAAAATAACCGTATCATGGTTATCCCATGTTTTGTGCTATTTTGTCCGCCTAACCAATCAGTTGTTCTTAACGAAGAGCATACAGAGTATCGCTGGTGTACGCTTGAAGAAGCTAAGCAGCTGGCTCCGTTTGCCAATCAGCATCACCTCTATGAACATGTATGGAAGCATTATGTAGATGTGGCATCACTAACGCCATTTACGCTGATCGATCAAAAGGGCTAAATGAACGGCAACGGCTTTGATTAGTTTTTATAGAGAGGTTTGTTCTCATAAAATGAAGCGTTAGGATTTGCGCTGAGCGTTCACAATAAAAAGGAATAACATCTATGGATGAAGTCACATGCCAAGAGACGTATCAAGGAAATCACTTACAGAAGCGTTTTTCCGTCTCGCAAAGGATCTCAATTGAGCCCCTCAACACGAAACACGCGTCCGCTTTACTAGAGGTTGTGAACACTCACCGAGAGAGCCTTGAGGGTTATCTACCTTGGACGGATTCTGTCACGAATCATAGAGAGGCCGTTAACTACATTTCCCAGCGAGTGAACAGTAACGCGCTGGATTCCCACTGGTGTGCAATTTATTTTGATGAGCAGCTTACGGGTGTTATTGGCATTAAAGGTGTGGATTCACATACGCGTGTTACTGAAATTGGCTACTGGCTTGCCAACAATGGGCGAGGCCATCGTGTGATTGATCAAGTGCTCGCAGTATTGATCCCTTTTTTGAAGCAGAAAGGGCACGCACAATTCATTCAGTTCCATTGTATGGAAGATAACATCGCTAGCATCAATATTGCTGAGCGTGCAGGCGCCACATTAAAAGAATACGTTGATCATGAGTTCGATATGCTTGACCGCTCTCAACGACTAGGCATTTATGAACTACGTTTGATGTAGTATCCACCCCAGAAATATTTTAATCAGAGTTCGAACTCTAACTTCACGAGCGCTACAATAGTAACATTGTTGCGCTCGTGTTAACTTGGGGCGTCATTGGCAGAAACTAGGCTAGGAGAAGCATCATGAACGCAATCACAGAGGTTGAAGTAGATAACTTGTTACAGCAAAGCCTCGAACGCTTAAAAGCGGCATATGCAGCCGAGCCTTATCCTAGTTTGGATGAACGTAAACAGCGCCTCGTTTTGTTAAAAAAATCGCTGCTTGAGAACAAACAAGCGCTGGTTGAAGCGTTAAGTGACGATTTTGGCTATCGCTCAGAATTTGATACCGCCATGACCGACGTTTTGCCAACGGTCTCGCATATTAATTATACCCTCAAACGACTAAAAAAATGGTGTAAACCCAGCAAGCGCGAATCCGGCTTATTGCTCGCACCTTCTAAAGTCACCGTTCAGTATCAACCGTTAGGTGTCGTCGGGATCATTTCACCGTGGAACTTTCCTGTGATTTTGAGCCTTGCGCCTTTAGTGACAGCATTGGCTGCTGGCAACCGCGTGATGATGAAGCTCAGCGAATTTACGCCAAAAACCAATAAAGTCATCGTCGATATTTGCCGTGGGTTGTCTGAGTATGTCGAAGTTTTTGAGGGTGAAGCAGACGTCGCACAAGCATTCAGCCAACTGCCATTCGATCACCTTTTGTTCACGGGTTCTACGAGTGTTGGCCGCGCAGTAGCAAAAGCGGCAGCGGAAAACCTTACCCCGGTGACGTTAGAGTTGGGTGGAAAGTCCCCGGTGATCATTGCAAAAGATGCAGACATGAAGAAAGCCGTTGATGCTATCTTGTTTGGTAAATGCATTAATGCAGGCCAGATTTGTGTCGCGCCTGACTACGCGTTTGTACCGCAAGAACGTGTCGAAGAGTTCATTTCGCTATTCTTAAAACGTTTTGAAAAGCTCTATTTAAAATCCAACAAGAATCAAAAGCTGACCCATATTGTCAACCAACGACAATATGATCGTTTGACTGCGCTACTTGAGGATGCAAAAGCGCAAGGTGCAAACATTCATACTGTTGAAGCGTCGCCCCAAGAGGAACGACTTCTGTATCCTCATTTGGTCACGGACGTGTCGCCGAAAATGCGAATCATGCAAGAGGAGATCTTCGGGCCATTTCTACCAGTCAAGCCCTACAATGCGGTTGATGAAGCGATTGATTACATTAATCAGCGCCAAAGACCACTTGCGCTGTATGTTATGTCGGACGACAAATCGACCATCAAATATATTGTACGCAACACCCACAGTGGTGGCGTCGGCGTTAATGATACGGTTTTACATGTTGGCGCTGAAGATGCGCCTTTTGGTGGCGTTGGTGAATCGGGTATTGGGCATTATCACGGAGAGGAAGGATTCAGAACTTTTAGTCATGCGAAAACCATTCTTCACACACCGAAATGGTTGCCAAGAACGAGCGTATTAATGCGCCGTAGGGCTATGGCGATAAAAGCGATCCAAAAGATCTTTGTTCGATAATAATTATGATTTGATTGATAAAAAACCGCCCGAATAGGCGGTTTTTTGTTTCTATATGCTCTGAAACGCTGGGCACCAAAGTCCGAGAAACTTCCATCGCGTGCTACCAACAAAACAAAGAAAGGCTCTTGTTGAAAGAGCCTTGTTCAGGAAGTGTCGAGAGATCTTGGCAAGTTTAATGCAGAACTTCACTGCTGAATCTTAGATATCTACAGTCGTTCATCAGTTCTTTAAACGCCTTTCGGTCCAGCTTAATCAGAGTTTCATGATCGCCAGCTTCAAGGTAGACATGTTCCAAGTTTGCTAGTCTTTCATCGCAAACTGTCGACATGTGGTAAGGGCTACCAATCGGTGGAATAGCGCCGTGTTCACAATCGGTGAAGAGTCGGTAAACCATACGCTCTTTCACCAAGTGGAAGGTGGCATTAAATTCGTCGTTTAATCGCGACAAACTGATTTTGTTGTTGGCAGGTAAGACCGCCATCATATGACGCCCTTCATGATCCTCTAGAATCACACCTTTTGCGATATTCATTAAAGGCACACCTGCTGCAACACCACTTTGTAGCGAGCTATGACTGTGGCTGTGATTCACGGTTTGAAAGTGAATGTTATGCTCAGTCAAATATTCATCTAATCGGGTTGCAATCGTCATATAGCCTCCACGTGTATGAGACCCATAAAAAGTATAGGTTAGTCGGGCGACAATCGCGCATTTTACTCGGCGACACTGACGCTCTTTACGCTCCTGTTCTACGCTTATTGCAAGCCAGCGAGAAAGCATGGTTAACAATAATAAATAGGGGGCAACATGAGCAAGCCAATCATCGCTGATAACAAGCCGATCAAAGTAGAGTTGAAAGCTGGGCAAGAATATTACTTCTGCCGATGTGGGCGTTCTAAAAATCAACCTTACTGCGATGGGTCTCATTCGGGAACCGGCTTAAAGCCAATGAGCTTTAGTGCGGAAAAAGACGAAGATGCCTATCTCTGCCAATGTAAGCATACCGCCAATGCTCCTTTTTGTGATGGTACACACAAGCGATTTACCGCAGAGCAAGTCGGTAAAGAGGGACCGGAACAAAAGCGAGAGAAAAGAGACAAACCAACGGCGTCTGCTACTCAAGAAGAACCAACCCTCGAGTTTATCCACCAATTAGCGAGAGAAGGACTCTCTAAACTCGGTCATCATGGTCCGATGGCTGCAATGGGGGTTCCTAGGCATTTGCTACCACATTGGGATGCTATACAAATCATGGTGGCGCAAATGGCGACACAACCGTTGTTGGAAGACGTTCCTGTGTCTACCGAGTTGATTGTGGGACCAAACGCGCGTAAGCCGCTCAGACTCGCCATTCCTTTGTTGGTGTCGGACATGAGTTTTGGCGCACTTTCTGAAGAGGCGAAAATTGCACTAGCAAAAGGTGCAGAGTTGGCAGGGACTGGGATTTGCTCTGGTGAGGGTGGCATGTTACCGGAAGAGCAAGCCGCCAATTCACGGTATTTCTATGAGCTTGCTAGTGCTCAATTTGGCTACGACGAATCTAAGCTTCTTAATGTTCAGGCGTTTCACTTCAAAGGCGGGCAAGGAGCAAAAACGGGCACGGGTGGTCATCTGCCTGCAAATAAAAATGTAGGTAAGATCTCTCAGGTGAGAGGCATCCCCGAGGGACAACCAGCGATATCACCACCAACGTTCAAAGATCTTCACACTACTCACGATTTCAGAAAGTTTGCTGACAGAGTTCGTGGCATCACAGGCGGTATTCCAATTGGATTTAAACTCAGTGCCAACCATATTGAGCAAGACATCCAGTTTGCGCTTGATGCTGGGGCTGATTATATCATCTTAGATGGTCGCGGTGGTGGCACGGGTGCGGCGCCAACTATGTTCCGTGATCATATTAGTGTACCCACCATCCCTGCATTAGCTCGTGCACGTAAGTACTTAGATGAAAAAGGCGTAAGTGACCGTGTCACATTAATCATCACCGGTGGGTTGCGAGTTCCTACGGATTTTGTCAAAGCGTTGGCACTTGGAGCAGACGGAGTAGCGATAGCAAACAGTGCGATGCAATCGATCGGTTGTGTCGCGGCTCGCATCTGCAACACCAATAATTGCCCGGCAGGCATTGCGACACAAAATGCCGATTTGAGGCAGCGTCTCGACGTTGAAAAGTCATCCCAGCAACTGAAAAATTTCTTCGAATCCTCGGTCGAGCTCATGAAAGTCATGGCGAGGGCGTGTGGTCATCACGCTCTGAATGAATTTAGTCATCATGATTTAGCGACCTGGGATCACAACATGGCGAGGCTGTCTGGGATTAAGTATTCAGGTATGGACTTAAACTGATCTCTATCCATATTTTCTGCATATAGGTACATGTTTGATAACAATTATTTATTCGCTGAAATGTTTGAAATTTTGACTTGGCGTTAACTAAAAAAACAGTGTATGAACTACGCTGTTTGAGGTGGATATTCGATTTATTGAATAACAAAGAGTGGTTACCACAACCACGACACGAAGGAGCATTATATGAGCAAAGCAAACGGCGGTTCGGTAGGTAAATGTCCAGTTATGCATGGTGGGCAAACATCTACAGATAAGTCGGTGATGGATTGGTGGCCGAATGCCTTGAACTTAGACATCCTGCATCAACACGACTCCAAAACCAACCCATTTGGTCAGGACTTTAATTACAAAGAAGAACTGAAAAAGCTAGATGTCGAAGCACTTAAAAAAGATTTAAAAGATTTAATGACTGATAGCCAAGACTGGTGGCCTGCCGACTGGGGACACTACGGTGGTTTAATGATCCGAATGGCATGGCATGCAGCGGGCAGTTATCGTATTGCGGATGGCCGTGGCGGTGCTGCTACAGGCAACCAACGCTTTGCTCCTCTCAACTCTTGGCCAGATAACGCCAACCTCGATAAGGCTCGACGCCTTTTATGGCCAATCAAGAAAAAATATGGCAACAAACTAAGTTGGGCAGACCTGATTGTCCTTGCCGGTAACATGGCGTACGAATCCATGGGTTTTAAGACCTTTGGCTTTGCGTTTGGACGAGAGGACATTTGGCACCCAGAAAAAGACACTTACTGGGGCTCTGAGCAAGAATGGTTAGCCACAAGTGACGCTGATAACAGCCGCTACTCTGGTGAGCGAGATTTAGAAAACCCGCTTGCTGCGGTAATGATGGGTCTTATCTATGTGAACCCTGAAGGGGTAGACGGTAACCCAGATCCTCTCAAAACAGCACATGACATGCGAGTGACCTTTGCGCGAATGGCAATGAACGATGAAGAAACCGTCGCGCTCACAGCTGGTGGTCACACGGTGGGTAAGTGTCATGGTAATGGTGATGCCGCAAACCTTGGCCCAGAGCCCGAAGCAGCAGACGTTCATGAGCAAGGTCTTGGCTGGATTAACCACAAAACACGTGGTATTGGCCGTGACACGGTAACGAGTGGCATTGAAGGTGCTTGGACAACACACCCTACACAATGGGACTACGGATACTTCCACCTACTATTTAAGTATGACTGGGAACTGAAAAAGAGCCCAGCAGGTGCATGGCAATGGGAGCCAATCGACATTGAAGAAGAAGACAAGCCTGTCGATGTTGAAGACGGTTCTAAGCGCTACAATCCAATCATGACCGACGCCGATATGGCGCTTAAAATGGACCCTGAATATCGTAAGATTGCAGAAAAGTTCCAAAATGACCCTGCGTACTTTGATGACGTTTTTGCTCGTGCCTGGTTTAAGTTGACACACCGCGATCTAGGACCAAAATCATGTTATTTCGGCCCTGATGTGCCAAGCGAAGATCTTATTTGGCAAGACCCAACGCCCGCAGGTAAGACAGACTACGATGTCGATTTAGTGAAAACAAAAATTGAAGCAAGTGGCCTATCCATTAGTGAGTTAGTAAGTACGGCGTGGGATAGCGCGCGTACTTACCGTGGCTCTGACCGTCGAGGAGGTGCAAATGGCGCGAGAATTCGCTTGGCTCCGCAAAAAGATTGGCAAGGGAACGAACCTGAACGTCTAAGCCGTGTTCTTGCTGTGCTAGAAAAAATAGCAGCAGAAGAGGGCTGTAGTGTTGCAGACGCTATCGTGCTTGCTGGAAACGTAGGTATTGAACTGGCTGCGCGTGCCGCAGGTCATGATGTTTCCGTGCCATTCGCGCCAGGCCGAGGTGATGCCACCCAAGAGATGACGGATGTGGAATCGTTCGAAGTACTTGAGCCTGTTGCTGACGGTTTCCGAAATTGGTTGAAGAAAGACTACGCGGTTAAGCCAGAAGAGCTTTTATTAGATCGTGCTCAGCTTATGGGATTAACGGCGCCAGAAATGACGGTACTTATTGGTGGTATGCGCGTTCTAGGCAGTAACTACGGCGGTGGAAAAGAGGGCGTATTTACTGACCGAGTCGGCACTTTGTCGAATGATTTCTTCGTGAACCTTACTGACATGGCATATACGTGGAAACCAGTGAGTGCTAATCAATATGAAATCCGTGATCGTAAAACCGACGCTGTGAAGTGGACGGCAACCCGTGTGGATCTTGTCTTTGGTTCAAACTCGATCCTGCGTTCGTATGCGGAAGTGTATGCGCAAGATGATAATCAGGAAAAATTCATCCATGACTTCATCGCCGCATGGACGAAAGTCATGAACGCGGATCGTTTTGACTTGCAATAAGTGAAACGATGCCCGTCGGTAGATGGGTTGATGAATAAGTAAGAGAGGCGGGCGAAAAGCTCGCCTTTTTCTTTACCTATCTTTTTACTTTGATTGAAAGTTAAGCTCATTTGAACCATAATAACTGGACCATATGAACCATAGGAGCTTGATATGGCAACTGCAGCATTAAAAAGCTTCAAACCGAAACAACCTCATAAAGCCAATTTCTGGTTTATGTTGGGTATTGAAGACGCTGAAACAGGTCGCACTGATGCGGTTCACAAAGGCTTTGAGCCAAAGGTGTATCGCAATATTGTTGAGCGTGTGAAGCTTTCTCAGAGTGAGTTTCAAAACGTCACATTGATACCTGTCAGCACGGTCAAGCGTCGTCTAAAAAACGATGAACGCTTCAATACGCAAGAAAGTGATGCAATCTATCGATTAGCGATGTTATTGAAACTCGCGACAGAGCTGTTTGACGACGAAGAGCGCGCGTTAAAATGGATGAGAGAGAATGTGTATGGCTTAGGAGGTAAACGTCCACTTGATATGGTCTCGACCACGGTGGATTTTGAAATCGTAAAAGATTTGATCGGCCGTTTAGAGCACGGGGTATTCTCGTAATATGAAGCTCTATCGTCTCACACAAAAGAAATTTGCTGACACGCCATTCAGCCGCGTTGGCGCAAAGTTGTTTGGAGGGCGATGGAACTCAAAAGGAACCGAAGCCCTCTACTTCTCTGAATCGGAATCCCTTTGCTCGTTGGAAGTATTTGTTCACGTAAACAACGATCCTGCTATCACCAAACTTTACGATTTATATCGTATTGAAATGCCAGAATACCTCATCGCCACCTTAGATGAAGAAGATCTCCCTGTGACGTGGCGAGCAATACCGGCGAGCGAGTCTACGCAGTACATTGGTGATCAGTTTCTCAATGATCCTCATCCAGAGTTTGCCGCGCTGCAAGTGCCTTCAACGATTTCACCTCGTGATAAAAACTACGTGGTGAATCCAAATCATCCCAAAATGAAAGAGATCATCAAGAAAGCCGAAAAGCTCGATTTCGCGTTTGATCCGCGCATTTTCAAATAGACGCCTAGCTTTGTCTTGCTTTAAAGCATTCAGCGCTTACCTGAGATAAGCGCTGAAGCATAAAAGTTTATTCCCTTGGTTATTGTCGGTCGTAAGTGAACTGTTGCGCTTCATTTGTACTGTTGTGGTAATGTCCAAGCACCAACTCAGCACCTTTGTAAGATAAATGGCTGTCATCCGTATACATCGCATTGTTTGTACCAACTTTCATTCGACATACGCCATTCCTGCAAATGGCATCGGTCAAGTCGACAAACTCAACGTGCTCAAATTGCTCAAAGTAGTTCACTAACTTCGCCACGTTTCGAGGGTGATGTTGTTTGGGAGAAAAGTCGCAGGCAGACTCTTCTGTCTCGCCAAACAAACGCGCTTTCCAAAGGCATTCTCCTACCGCAAACGGTGCAGAAGGGGTTGGACCGAAAACGACCACTTCCTTTCCTTTCAGTTCATTCAATAATTTGGTTAATGATGCTTCATAATCGGCTTGTGAAAGCTCTTTATTGAAGTTAGAAGAGATAACAACGCGACGAATGGAAGGGGTACTTAGAATGGTATCGACAGCCTCATTGAAGAACTGTCGGCAAGAAATTGAGCCAGCAGCTTCTAGGATGTCGACATAACCGACCGCACAGGAATCTTGAGTAAGTTGCACCACGCCAGTTGGTGTTACTTCGGATAGACGCTTCACGTAAACCATGCTGTGACTATTGCCTAACACAGCGATGGCGGGCTGCGGCGCAGACGAGCACACATCGTTAACGTTGGTGTTGCCGTTGCAATCTAAACCATAACCGTTGTTAACGCGCATGGCCTCGAAAAATGCGCTTCTTTCTGGAAAACCACCGTTCTGATGACCGATAACGCCGAGCGTTAGCAAGGGCAACGTCAACAACACAATAACCGCGGACACAGTGCGCATGCTCATGGCTTTTCGGCTACGGAACGGCTTTTCAATAAAGCGCCAAGTGAAGTAAGAAAGTACAAAAAGAGTGACAACGTAAAGTGGGATATTGATGTCTTGTGTTGTGTCCAACACGTAGCGGTAAAAGACAAATAATGGAATGTGCCACAAGTATAAGCTGTAGCTGATTAAGCCGACGAACACGACCCACTTTAGGCTCAGTAATCTACCGCAGACATTGTCTTTCGAGGCAAACAAAATCACCAACGCGCTACCGATGACCGGCACCAGCAGCGTAATGCCCGCGCCATCTTGCGATTTTTCAAACAAAAGCGCGGAAGCCAATATCAAAACGATGCCAATGGTTGCTAGCGTATCGTTAGATTGAACTTGGACTTTTCTCATCACTAATGCGAGTAATGAACCGGTTGCCAGCTCCCAAGCGCGAGAGAAGATCATGTAAAAAGCGAAATCAGGATCGTTGCTCGCGTAGACAATAGTCATCAAACTCAGCGCAAATACCGCGATGAAAAAAGTCAGGTAAAACGCGTTTTTGCCACGAGCGAGTAGCATGAGTAGCAAAGGAATGACAATGTAGTATTGTTCTTCAACGCCCAAGCTCCAAGTGTGAAACAGCGGGTTGGCTTGATCTTCTAAACCGAAGTAATTGTGGCCTTTTAGATACAGAAGAATGTTGGATGAGGAAAGAATGGAAGACACTGCGAACTGACCAACGTCTTTGTGTGCTTGCGGCAAAAATAGCCACCAAGACATCAAATAGCTGACGGCGATCACCACCAGTAAGAGGGGGAGTATGCGACGAATGCGTCGCTCATAAAAATCACCAAGGCTGAACTTCTGGTTTTCTAAGTCGTTAATCACGATGGTGGTGATCAAATAGCCGCTGATCACAAAAAACACGTCGACGCCAATAAAGCCACCAGCGAATTGCTCAACTCCTGCATGAAACAAAATCACCAACGTGACAGCAATCGCCCTTAATCCGTCTACTTCTGCTCTGTAGGTCATATCGTGTTGCTCCAACATTCCGTTTAATGAAGTAGAGCAAAATATGAACCAGAAATAATGTTGCTTTAAATCAGCACCTTAAAGTGATTGTCAAAATGAAAATGCTAGGTGGGTTAACGAATTCCCAAATTGAATTTCAATATGGAAAACCCATAAAGAATGATCTTAAGAAGCGCTAAATCAAAGAACGTAAAGCGCGAGGCACTTAGACTTCATTGAAAATGATTACGCTACAGAAACGATGACAGAGAATACGATTCAGGAAAAAATTGCTAGCTTTACTTGTATCGAAGAGGCTTTGAATTACTTCGACATCGAGTTTGATAGCCGATTTATCGAAAACAATCGAACCGAGTTGGTTAAGAGGTTTCACGGCTACTTAATCCTCACTAAACCGGATGATTGGTTTTCAGGTCGTCGTGCTTTAAAGAATGCTTACTGTAAAGTACAGCGCAGTTTGCTCAGTAAAAAGACGCGCTCTGCGTGTCGAGGTTGTACATCTTGTCAAAGACGTTAATTCTGATGGCTTGCCTAAAAAGAACCCTGCATCTTGGCGTTACAGGGGGAAGAGCAAGGTTCTTTTGGTTTCGCTATTGGTTTGTCGCGAGTTGCGAATCAGCTTTACGTAGATGAATTAACCCGCGTGGTACGCAGGGTAGTCCACTAAGCCTTTTTCACCGCCGCCGAACAATGTGGCAGGGTCATGTTCTGCCAGTGGATAGCCATGCTTGATGCGGCTTGGTAAGTCGGGGTTTGCAACAAACGGACGGCCAAAGCCAATCATGTCAGCTAAACCACTTTCGATCGCGTGTTGCGCCTTTTCATCGTTGTAACGACCAGCATAGATCAGTGTGCCTTTATACGCCTCACGAACTGCGGTTTTAAAGTCGTGCGGAGTGTCTGGCGCGTCGTCCCAATCCACTTCTGCAATGTGAATGTAAACCACATTGAGTTTATCAAGCAGCGCTGCAGCGGCGGTGTAGGTTTCGACTGGCGTACTATCAACGGTGCCATTTAACGAAGTGAATGGCGCAAGACGAACACCAACACGCTCAGCGCCAATAGCTTGCGTCATCGCCTCTACCACTTCACCAAGAAAACGCAGACGGTTTTCAATTGAGTCGCCGTATTCATCGGTGCGGTTATTCGCTTCAGAATCGATAAACTGGTTAACCAAGTAGCCATTCGCTGCATGAAGTTCGATACCATCGAATCCGGCTTCTATCGCGTTTAGTGCGGCTTGGCGGTACTCTTCAATAACGTTCTTGATGTCTCGTTTGGTCATTTCACGTGGCTCAACCACGTCGACAAAACCCGGTTCGTCTGTGCCGTTATCGACAAATACTTTCACGTTTTCTGCTTTTAGCGCAGAAGAAGAAATAGGTTGCTCACCGCCAATGTTATCAGGGTGAGTCACGCGACCAACGTGCCATAATTGCGCGAAGATAGTGCCGCCTTTCTCGTGCACTGCATCAGTTACTTTTTTCCAGCCAGCAATTTGCTCTGGGCTGTAAATGCCTGGTGTCCATGCATAGCCTTGACCCATTGGCGAAATTTGTGTGCCTTCAGCAACGATTAGGCCCGCTTCAGCACGTTGAGCATAGTAGGTCGCCATCATGTCGTTAGCGATATTACCTGGTTGAGAAGCACGAGAGCGCGTCATCGGAGGCATAACGATACGGTTTTTTAATGAGAGAGAGCCAAGTTGAATGGGTTGAAATAATGCGTCTGTCATAGGAAACCTCGTTATTTTTGAGTTTGGATGAGTTCGATTTGGTAACCATCGGGATCTTTAATGAACGCGATGTGAGTTTCTCCGCCTTTCATTGGACCTGGCTCGCGAGTAACGTTGCCACCAAGCGCTTTAATTTTTTCGCAAGCGGCGTAAATATCTTCAGACCCCAGTGCCATGTGTCCGAATGCGTTACCCAAGTCGTAACTGTCGGTATCCCAGTTATAAGTTAGCTCGATGGTCGCGCTATCTGGTTGATCAGGGTTACCAACAAACACCAGTGAGTAACGGTATTCTTGGTTTTCAAAACGATCCAAAACACTCATTCCCAGAACTTTTGTATAAAATTCGATAGATTTGTCTAGGTCAGCTACACGGATCATCGTGTGGAGAAACTTCATAAGTCGCCTTTTCATAACGTTGCGTAATCACTATGCAAACCATATCGCCACTCTAAATAAACTGGAAATTATCGTTAATTATTAAAATGATTATTTAGTGTTATGAAAAGCGAGGTTGCTGGCCCTGCAACATGCAAACAAAGATTACTCGCCGTTTCTTTTTAATTGTTGGCATATGCTAATTACTCTTTTGAGAAACCGAGTTACTATCATGTCTACAAACAGCTA
This sequence comes from Vibrio sp. Y58_MX_L22, assembly GCF_024181865.1. NCBI lineage: Bacteria > Pseudomonadati > Pseudomonadota > Gammaproteobacteria > Vibrionales > Vibrionaceae > Vibrio > Vibrio sp. Y58_MX_L22. Next base: position 83,058 of record NZ_JAMZAN010000009.1, on the reverse strand, counting down.
TTGTCATTACACTCACGAATCTCATCATCAATGTGCGGTTTGTTCTTCAATTAATGTGAATCCGAACTCTTTGGCCGTGAACTACCAATACCTAGCCGATGGCTCTGTTGTCGGAGAGTTTCACGTTTTACCGCGTCATCAAGGTTACACAGACCTGTTGCATGGTGGTATTGCCAGTTCGCTTCTCGATGGTGCAATGACGCATTGTTTGTTATCTAGAGACATTCAAGCCCTTACGGCGCAGTTGGATGTGCGCTACCATGCACCTATTCAGTTAGATGATCGAGTCACGATTACCGCACACTGTGAAGGTGAACGACGCGGTATATATCAACTGGTGGCTCAATTGCGGGTCGAAAGCGAAGTTAGAGTGACGGCTAAAGGGAAGTTTATTCGTCCTAAAAAGGCATAAATAAAAACGTGTTCTACGGAGAGGCAATGAAGAAATTTGATGAGCTGTATGCAATTGCGACGAGAAAATCTCAATATGACCAAACCAACACTTGGTTTAAAGGCGTAGAGACTTATCTGGAGGCCATTGGCAAAGAAGTTGATGAAGTCCGCGAAGAGATTCGTGAGGATCGCCTTTGTCATTTGGAAGACGAGTTAGGCGATGTGTTGTGGAACTACCTTAACGTATTAAAAGCGTTGGAAAGAGAAAAGGGCATAGATCCTGAGAAAGTACTCGAAAGAGCCTGCAACAAATACGATCAGCGTGTATCTGCGATTGAGTCGGGACGCAGTTGGGATGAAATAAAACAGCAGCAGAAACAAGCCTTGAACGCAGAGCATGAAGTCGCGCAGTTAGAAGATGTAAAGAGCCAATAACTGCGCTTGGTATTGAAAGGATAGATTAATAGGGAATACCTAGTCAGCCCTTGGAGCTGTTGACCAACAGTAGGTCACAAGGTGGTTGGTCAAGTAACGTGTCTACAGTGCTGCCAGACCAAAATTGGGATGACATGCTTCGTTTACATGCACCCATAATCAAAATCGCTGCTTGTGATTGCTTAACTGCTTTTGGTAACGCCGTTTCAGGGTTTCCTTCCGGTAATAGTAATGGAACTCGCGTTAACTTTTGCGCACTAATAAAATCTGTAATGCCTGCTTTTTGATTGCTTAATATCTCTGCACGATAGCGAGAGAGGTATGGCGCGACGTATCGGCAGTAAACGAGCGTCATTTTCCCGCTTAAGGTTTGTTCTAATTTTGAGCCTCGCGAGACGATGGCTTTATCTACTATCGACTTTTCATCCCCTCGATGAAGTGGGTCGATTGCACAAAGCATGTTGGCGTGAGAAGGCCATGAACGCTCACTCAGTAGCAACAAGTCGCAATCTTGTTGTGCTAGTTCTGTGAGCATCGTTTGAATCTCGTGTTTGTTAAAGTGTCCCACGAGCAGTAAGTCAGTGTGGTCAACAAGTCGTTTCGCAACTTGCTCAACCCAATGGCTCCCTTTGAAATGCTCGTAAGATAGCGTTGGTGTTTCAAGCTCTTCTTCTTCACAAAGTTCGACAATTAATGCGTTGAACTTTAAGGTCCAAGCTTCAAACTCAGCTTGTCTTTTTTCTATATGGTCAGAGTTGAAACTGAGAAAATGAGCGAATGCGTGATCTTCACTTCGGCGATGGTCTTCCACTAAAACTACAATAGGCTGAGCCAGCGCTGTCGAAAATTGAATCACTTTACGAAGCACCTTACGACTTGGTAAGGCGGCCTGCTGAGTCAGAAAAAATACAGGTGCCATTGATTACTCCATTATCAAACAAGGCGAATGAGCCTGACACACATTCAAGTCTATACCATGAACTGATGCAGAGGCGTTTTGTTTCTGCGAGCGAAATATAAATTCCGCAATTAAGTCAACTATCGCCTAGAATTTTAACATCAAGAATTCATGCCTTCGGATAGCACATATCGTCAATGCGGCGAATGTGGTACTGAAAGCTATAGGTAAAAGTAATGATAGATTCCAACCAATTGCAAATTAACCGCAAAGTGCCACATTTGCTTGCTGAGATCATTAAAGCGATAGAATCGACCGAAGACTTGAGCTTTTTGAAAGACTATCAAGAAGCACAGATTGCGAACATTTTGGAATCGGTCAACATTGCTTACCGTAAGCGTGTCATAGAAGCAGTGCCGCCTGAGAAGTATTGGACGGTATTAAATTTGCTCCGATACGACACCGCCAAGCACATTCATCAATCACTCAATAAAGACTTACAACATGAACGCTTGGCGTACATAACGGATTCAGAACTGATCATCTTTGCGGACTTTCTACCGACCGAATTTGTAGATGAATACCTTATTGATCAAAGTGAAGAGTCTGTCGCGCATATCCAACAAGCATTGTCGTATGAAGACAACAAAGTTGGACGTTATGCCGAGCCTCACTTTCTGGTCGCAAACCCTAAAAACAGCGTAGGAGGCATCAAAACCGAGCTGCTAAAACGTGGGCAAAGTCCAGTGCGGTTGATTATTGTGCGTGATGCAAGTGGTGTGATTGGTACGATAGAGCCGCAAACCCTGTTGCTGCACGAAAATCATATCAAACTTACCGACTTGACCGTAGTTACGCCAATTCTAGAAGATATTCAAACGATTCAAAGCGTCAGCAAACAAGTCTCGATTGATGGTGGAGCACATTGGTTTCCTATCATGGCTGGTGGCAAAATTATGGGCGTCTTGTCGATGGCGACCATCGCGATTACCTTGCGTGAACTCAGCCTACAAGCTGTAGTGGCAGAAAACGTACGAAGCGAAGAAGATTTGTTTACACCATTAAGCGTGGCGACAAGGCTAAGAGCACTTTGGTTGGTGATTAACTTGCTGACCGCTTTCGTAGCCTCCGCCATCATTGGGCTTTTTGATAATGTGGTCGAGCAAGTCGTTGCGCTTGCGATCTTAATGCCCGTTGTGGCGAGTATGGGCGGCATCGCGGGTAGCCAAACCTTAGCGGTGGCCATTCGAGGTATCGCACTAAACCACTTGCACCAAAGTAACTTGAAGCTATTGGTGAATAAGGAATTAAAAATCGCCACCATTAATGGTTTAATTATGGGATTGGTGATCGCGGGTGTCGTTTACATGGTGTTTGACTCTTTGCCATTGGCGCTTATTATTTGCTGTGCCATTTTCCTCAATAGTTTGGCGGCCGCGGCATCGGGTACGTTGATACCATTCACGTTGAAAAAGTTTAACATTGACCCCGCCGTGGCTGGCTCGGTAGTATTGACGACCGTTACCGATGTCGTTGGTTTCTTTGCGTTCTTAGGCTTAGGTGCCATTTTCTTGATATAGATATCCAATTGACGCGTTAACTAGCAGAACCAATCGCACCATTTCCCAACCCAGTATTTTGGGCGAGCTTGCTTCACTCAGCATTCCTCCGTTTTCCATAACCGATGAACACGTCGTTTCGGTTCTTACTTTGTATATCTCTTCACTGCCCAGTTCTATTCCCCAAATTTCCCACTACCGATCTCGCTTAACGCTGGCGTGCCAAATGCCAATTTCAAACGCCAGATGATGCCCATTTTCTTGGCTGTACACGCATTACTTCACTCAAACAAAAAATAAGGAAACAATTTTGAATAAACTCATCGTATTCACTGGTGGTCCCGGTGCAGGGAAAACTTCGGTAATCGAACAGCTAAAAACACAAGGCTTTATCTGCGCGCCAGAAACCGGTCGTCACGTGATACAAACGCAGGTTGCCAATCACGGTTCAGCATTACCTTGGAATGACAAACAAGCTTTTCGAGACGAAATGATGAAGGCAGAAGTGAGCAATTACCGAGCTTTCAATGCCCACCAAGGGGACGTGTTTTTTGATCGCAGTATTGTGGACGTATATGGCTACAGTAAGTTGGAACAACTTCCAATCTCGCATGAGCTCATCACGCATTGCCAGATGCTTCGTTATCATTCTCAAGTATTCATTTTTCCACCTTGGGCATCGATATTCAGCAACGACGAAGAGCGAAAGCAAGATTTTTCTGAAGCGGTGGCTACGTATCAACAGATGGCCAGCGCTTATCACAAATTTGGTTATCAATTGATCGAAGTGCCCAAAATGTCAGTCGAAGACAGAGTAGCGTTTATTCGCGGCTCAATCATCGAGTAAGGCTGAAAGATGATTGATGCAAACAAATGCGTAAGGCGATTGTGACCACGACGACAATATGCGTAAAGGGAGTTATTTATACTGGATAAAATTCAATAACTTAATTGAGTGTTATGTCTTTTAAATATCTTACCTTATTGCTCGCAACGACGAGCATGAGCAGCTTTGCTGATGTAGGCCTGCCTTCGGGGGATGATTGGTTAAACCATGTGACGAATGGCCTAGCCCCATATTGGATGATGGAAAGCGCGCATGGACAACCTGCGGGGAATTTTCCGACTTTTCGTTGTGATAACGGTGTCATTCTCGACCCACAAAAGCCGTGTGAAGAATTAAACAAAGGGTGGATTAGCCCGCACTTCGATCGCGAATACACCCGCATGAAATCGCGCCAAACTTACGCTTATGGCGTACTTTTTCATCTTACGGGTGACAAGCAAGCATTAGAGTTGGCAAAGAAAGGGGCTTATTACCTGATTGATCATCTACAAGATGAGAAAAACGGCGGCTTCGTGAGCTTTACGCGTAGTGGAAAACCGGGGATGGAGTGGCAACAACGAACTTCTCAAGACCAAGCTTACGCCTTGGTGGGGTTGGCGATGTACTACTACTTAACGCAAGATCCAAAGGTCGAACAAGCGCTTATCGACCAGCAAGCGTTTATATTTAAACAATACCGACGAAGCGATGATCGCGGTCTGGCTTGGGTTTTGAAAGACGGTGATGGGGAAAGTGCGAAGCAGCAAGAGTTAGTCGCTCAACTTGACCAAATTAATGGCTACCTGTTGTTAACGGCGCCACTTTTACCAGAACCAGCGCAAGCCAAGTGGAAACAAGATCTGGAGTGGCTGACGCAAGTGATGATAGATAACTACCATTCCGTCAAAGAGCAGCGCTTTTATGGCGCGATACACCACAAAGCGGTAATGATGCCAAATGCGAAACACAATGATTTTGGACACACCATCAAGGCGTATTGGATGACGTATCTGACAGGTCAGTTGTTGGAAAATTCAAAGTGGACAGAGTTTGGTTTCAAAGGAATGAAACACACGCTTAAGCAAGCGCAATACCAGCAAAACTTTGAGCAAGTCAAAGCGCTTTTCTCACCAGAATGGCAGAGTAAATGGACGCAAGAGAGCATTCCTGCTTGGCAATCAAGACCATACAAGCACTATAGCTCGTCTTGGGAATGGGCAGAGCTCGATCAAGCGGCAATGACAGTTTCCCTTGTTGATGGTTCGATGAAAGAAACGCTTCAATACACGTTACCCACTTTTATGGATGCATGGGTGGATCATCAATATGGAGGCGTCGGTCTAAGCCCTAAATCAACCAAAGCGTTCCATTGGGGAAATGGTTACCACCAGTTTGAACATGCGTTGGTCGGGTATTTGTACGCGCAACAAATGGCAAAACAGCCCGCCAAGCTTTACTACGCGCGACTAGCCGAGAGTAAAATGCCACTTAATCCATATTACTTTAGCGCAGACGTAAAATCGTTGTCGTCACAAAGTGATGGAGTCACCATCGCGACATTCACCAATATTCGACCTTAGGTTGGTCGATGGTGATGTGTTGGTTAAAGTCCGCGTAAAAGCCAAAGCAAAATTGTAGCAGTAATATCAATAAAGGCTAACCAACTGGTTAGCCTTTATTTTTAATAATCTTACATGTAATTGTGACAACACATATAGTTAACGAATGTTTATTTGTAATGACCGCTGAGTGTTTCTAACAAATATCTAACTATAAATTAACTTTCATTGATTAGGGTATATCTCACAACTAGGACAACTTAGAGTTTGGAACTTTATGCAATCCTGTTCATAATAATGGTTTTGAGAGAATCATTATGTACATTTCTATACTAACGCACGAGAGAGATACGCCGTTATCAATCAACTACATTAATTACATGTATCCAGCTGACAAACTATTTAGCTCTTGTGTCGAACTAAGAAGCAAATTAGATGATGAGAAAATTCCCGTTAATACCATAAAAGATACTTCTCTTGCGGGACCATTACGTAAGCTTCCAAATGATATTACAGGTGAGAAAAGGTTACAAAAGCTTAAGGAACAGATAGATCGCAACATGGCGGTTAAGTCTGGTATGTTAACAGATCGAATGCACTGGAAAAATAAAGCTGTTATTCCTTCACGTAAATTTTCGTCTCTAGCTCCAATACAGTCGTCAACTCTAGCTTCTACTGCAATGAAAGCAAATAGTGGAAGGGCCATGGCCTTAGGGATGGTATTACAGAAAGGCAGAGCTATGCTTCTCTTTGATATTATCCGACAAAACGTTAGAGTACTAGCTAATCGAGTACACAATGCAAATCTAGAATCATCTGGCTGCATTTTGATTGTTAATGTGAAGTATTTGAAAGTCGAAAGGGAATATGGGAAAGCTCCTCAACTATCTAGAGTTTCATTAGCAAGTATAATTTCTCAAGAAGACAAGTATAACTTTGATTCGAGTGCTTATGTTCGTGGTCAAATTGCCAATATGTGTGAAGCTAGTGCTAAAGCTCCGATCAATACAAAGTTTCAAATTGTAAGCGGTCAGTATGACGATTCATACTCGACAGCAGTCTTGTTTATCAAATGTACATGGGAATAACATGAGAATTGTTAACGTTTTATTCGTAGTGCTCCTTGTTACGGCATGTAACGATACTACGTCAAAGTTTGAGGCAACTAAAACGACAGAAAGCCTCCTAACTAAGAACCGAGAAGCTCCAGAGCAGTTGTACAGCGAAGCAAATAAATTTTATGAACAAGGTGATGTGCAAGGAGCAAAGTCTTTATTGATCAAAGCTATCGAAGTGGATGATGTTCATAGTAAAGAGCTTTTAGGGGTAATCCTTCTGAAAGAGCCAAAAGTCATGGATGTTAAGCGGGGCTTTTCTTTAATCTCAGAGGCTGCTGATGATGGGTTGGCTAGTGCACAATTTTATTTAGGATCATGTTTGTATGATGATGGCTGTGGTTTACCTGAAAATAAGGTGCTTTCAGCCTATTACTTGACGCAAGCGTTAAATAATGGTGAAGGTGGTGCACAAATGCTACTTGGATTTCTAGATGAAGAAATAGGTGACACTGCGATTGATCAAAAAACATATGCGGTAGAGCTGAATCGCTATATAGAACAACTCAATTAATATTGCGGCTTAATGTTTTATAGGGTTTTAATCGAACCTCAAACAGAGAGTGCTGGACTTCTACAAAGCAGTAGAAGCCACAGCGAAGCTGCAACAATAATCGAGTGTGTAATAGAAAATAAAAAGCCGTCAGAACCAACTGGTTTTGACGGCTTTTTATTCTATGACAGGTAGAGGATTCAATTTTCAGCGCGATAGGCCCATGAAAACTTAAGTGAGATTCCAATCACGTCGCATAATCTCACTAGTGTCATTGGAAATAAATGAATTGTTTCTGATACATAGAACGTATTAACATGGTTGCACTGGGCCCTTATGAGTAAATTCATTGAATATACAATTTGAGAGAGAGGGCTTAATTTTAAAAATAACAGTTAGTTGGAATCTAGGTTAAATGAAAATAAAACTATTTAAAAAGCTACAAGTTGTATTTCTTGTGGTGTTGTTTCTCTAGGTTGTCCAAGCGGAAGCATGATCTAAAACGCTTATTTTATTCAAATAAATGGAAAGAAATGAAAGTGGAATTAAAAAGTAACTATTCAGAATCAGAAATGAACCAGCCACCATCGGTACTTCTTGTTACGTCTCTGTTGTGTTTGGCGTCCGTTTGTTGGGCTGCATTGCTGTTGGCCATTGAATATATTGTTGGGATAGAAATGAGTGGTACAGGCTTTCTTAGCACGTTAATCCCAGCCATGAGTGTTGGTTATTACTTCGGCTACAAGACTGGAGATGTAATGCCATCAAAAACAAGATGGTATGCTGTTTTACTGTGGACTTTAGCAAGTTTGGTAGTGTTCTCTCTTATCTTAATGTCGTTAGATATTTCTCCGTTTTATTTATTATCTGAGCTCGGTGGGGTAAGTATTTTTATTGCTATCATAATGCTAATAACGATTGGCATCGCCTACTTAATTTTAAAAAGTGGTGAGAAAATGGCGATTAGAGTATTACTCAAAGCCAAGGAAAGTCAGTAGATAAAATACAACAAACGATTCAATTAGGATCATGACAAGACGTCAGCCATAATGTGCTGGCGTTTTAGTTTCCTGTTTGTAGGATTTTTTGTCTAAAAGGCAAACCCATTTATTGTGTTGTCGTTTGAGTTAATGGTTTATGCCTTGTGCGCAAGATAGCTTAGCAGGTTTATGTATCGAGAAACGTGTGTATAATTCGCCACGAATTACGATTTATAGATATGAAAGGTAAGTATGGCAGTCCTCGAAATTCTCTCAATTCCTGATCCAAGGCTTAAAGTAAAAGCAGAAAAAGTCACTGATGTATCGACAATACAAACGCTGATAGACGATATGCTAGAAACACTTTACGCAACGGGCAATGGTATCGGTTTAGCTTCAACCCAAGTGGGCAGAAAAGAGGCGGTTGTTGTCATCGATATCTCTGACGAACGCAATGATCCTTTAATCTTGGTTAACCCAGAAGTGGTGAGCGGAGAAAACAAAGCACTTGGTCAAGAAGGGTGCCTATCTGTTCCTGAGTACTACGCAGATGTAGAGCGTTACACGTCAGTTGTTGTTTCTGCACTAGACCGTGAAGGCAACCCGATTACAATCGAGAGCGATGAGTTCTTGGCGATTGTGATGCAGCACGAAATTGATCACCTATCTGGTAACTTGTTCATTGATTACCTTTCACCGTTAAAGCAAAAAATGGCGATGAAAAAAGTGAAGAAGTACGTAAAATCGCAAGCTAAGTAATATGAAAGGAAGTAACTCACAACCGCGAGTTACTTCCTTGTAAATCAAGAATAGGACGGTAGGGAGAGCGGTTTATCTCTGCTTTTGGGGGACATAACGCTTTACGACCTTCATAAGCTTCTGAAATGAAGAACAGTCCATATGTGACTCATGAGGGCAGGTAGCAACATGGTTTAGGCTGTCTCGCACCGCTTTCAAACGTTTTATTTGCTCATCAATCTCAAGTGCCTTTTTCGTTAGTAAGTCACGATCGATATATGGCTTTGAAACTTCTGATTGATTCAACATTTCTGCCATTTCGTTAAGCGATATTCCAGCGATACGCCCCAAACTAATTAAATTGAGTGTATTGAGTACCTCTGGTGAATATTGGCGTCTCAATCCATTCCTTCCTATCGAGCGAATTAACCCCAGCTGTTCGTAATACCTGAGCGTTGAAGTCGGCAATCCTGATTTTCTAACCACTTCTGCAATATCCATATTATTCCCCATTGACTTCAAGTTGGCTTTAAGTTGTAGCATGCAACTAAGACCTTAACAAATCAAAAACTTGAGGAGAGAAAAATGCTGCTTTTAATGGGATTGCAAGCGGTGCTAATAGGGATTGGTGCCACTTTGATAATGGATTTATGGGCATGGTTACAAAGGAGAGTGTTTGGTATTCCTTCATTAAACTATGCGTTGGTTGCGCGCTGGGTTTTGTACATGCCCCAAGGAAAGTTTATGCATGCGCCAATTATGGCGTCAGAGGCGATGCCGGGAGAAAAGTCACTTGGCTGGTTTTTGCATTATGCCATCGGCGTTACTTTCGCTTTGGCTCACGTTACTGTTTTTGGTCATCATTGGTTGGTAGAGCCCAGTCTAATGCCCAGCTTAATTACAGGCGTGGTAACGTTGATCTTCCCATTTTTGGTCATTCAACCTTGTCTAGGATTTGGTTTTGCTGCGAGTAAAACCCCAACACCTTGGAAAGCCCGTTTTCTTAGCACATTGGCGCATTTGGGTTTTGGTTTGGGTTTATTCATAGCCGGGTTTGCAATCAAAGTTACGAGCCAGTATTTTGCATAGAGAACATGAGCATCATGCAAACGAGTGGTTTTTATCTATGATGCTCAACTCTTGGTTGTTTTTTGCGCTTTGATCATAGTTGACCGATATGTCTAAAGTCTGTTGCATTTATCCAAGACGTAAAGTCGGCGGACATTTAACATTGCCTTAACGTCAGAATGGCAAGCGGTTTACCAAGAAAAACTAAAATTATCTGGTTTGACATAAAGAATATTAAGGGTTTCAGATGGCTTCAAAAGTGGCAGGGATATCAATACTGAGTTTATTGGCAGCGCCAGTTGCGATGGGAGAAACAGCCAGTGCTTATGATTTATGTTTGCTAGACAAAATAAAGCAAAGCAAAGGTGAAGAAACCATAAAGAGCATTCGCGCGCAGTGTGAGCTTGACACAGTAACCAGCACAGTGCCCGCTGATCCAGAAATTGAAGAGCCTGAAGAACTTCAGGAAAGTTTGGTCGACAAGCGTTTGGAATCAGAACGAGAAAACGCGTTCGAACCGTTTAGTCTGGTCGCGCATCGCGTTAACTATATTCTTCCGTTTACATACAGTGATCGTGTAAATAAACGCGCGTATGCCGACACCAAATACGGCGATGAACTGCGTAAGGAAGAGGCGGAGTTCCAAATCAGTTTTAAAGTACCAATGAACTATGATGACTTGTTGTTTGATGGCGATGGTCTGTTTTTTGGAATGACTCTTAAATCATTTTGGCAGGTATATACGGGTGCAGCATCTCGTCCATTCCGTGAAACCAATTATCGTCCAGAGCTTTTTTACTACACCCCAACTGACTGGAAACCACTTGATGGTTCGACTTGGTTAGGTTTTGGTATTGAACATGAGTCTAACGGTCAGAGACAGGAGCTATCGCGCAGTTGGAACCGTGTCTATGCCAACGTAACCTTTGCAAAAGACAATTTTGCGGTTTCTATCCAGCCTTGGTGGCGTATACCTGAAGATGAAAAGACATCGCCTAATGATCCCAAAGGTGATGATAACCCGGATATCGAAGACTATATGGGACACTTTGAGCTATCGAGTGCTTACAAGTGGAATGGTTACGAGTTTACCTTTTTAGGTCGCCAGAACTTTCAAACACATAAGGGTTTTGCAGAACTGGGAGTGTCATTTCCGATTTGGGGCAAAGTTCAGGGGTACGCACAATACTCAGCGGGTTATGGTAAGAGCTTGATCGACTATGATCATAATCAGCAGCGGATTGGTGTTGGTATTGCAATCAACGGTGTTTTGTAGTTTTTCGTAGATGGATAGAAATTAACACTGGCAATTGAAATTTCAATATTTAGAATGCGAGGCTGAAATTGATTTCTAACCTAGAGTGATTTTATGCTTCGTGATTACACCTTCGATTGTCTTGTAACTATGCCTCGCCATGAGCTTGAAGAGTTTAGTGCTCGTATGATCAGTAAAATGGTGCCAGAAGACGTGATGAATGAGCTGTTCACTTTTGATCAAGAAGAAGTGGATAGTGAAGACCGCATGTTGTCTGCACGTCTTGATGCAATGCTACGCATGACAGCAATCGCACTGAGTGAAATTCAACAAGCGTTTGATGACTCAGACAACGCAAAGCAAAATAGCGAGCGAATGACGCGATTGGTGCTTTGGCATTTCTACGCGCTCTCATTCCGTTTGGAAGAGGCCATCACGCTAGAAACACACTGTGCTCTAGTGGAAAAACTAATCGAAAATGCACCTTCGGATGTTTTTGCGTGGGTAAAAACATTGACGGAGCTGCTGCACACTTACGCTGAAATCAACGCGAAAGAGAATCCTCAAGACTAAACCCCTGTCGTTTATCGTTCAGTAAATTAGAAACAAGGCGAGCCATTTGGATCGCCTTGTTTTTTCGCGTCAGATAAACCTTCGGGTTTGAAATACCAAACAAGCCTAGACTCAGATTTGTTCGTTCACTAGCGAACGGCGTGATTCCTTCTTACACTAAATCAAGGTGTTTGTTGCTAAACAAGCAAATGCATGACTAAGTCGTGTATTGTTTTCCACTTAAATGCGGATAATTTATGTCGAAGAACCTTCTGGTTTTTAAATTGGAACCGACTATTGAGCGTGTACGCTTTCCAGCTGAGCTTCATCTATCTAAAGGAAGTGAACGATGGATCCGTTAACGCAAGGTTTATTGGGTGCAGCTTTGCCACTGGCCGTGAGCAACAAGCGAAACCTTGCAGTTGTTGGCGTGTTGGGCGTGGTCTCTGGGATGGCTCCGGATTTAGATGTGCTCATCCGTTCTTCAACTGATCCTTTGCTGTATTTGGAATACCATCGCCAATTTACTCACTCGCTCTTGTTTATCCCGTTTGGTAGTTTCATTTGTGCTTTGGTGTTGTATCCATTGTTCGCAAAAAAGCGAGGACTAAGCTTCCGGCAGAGTTGGTTTTACTGCGCGCTTGGTTATAGTACCCATGCGTTATTAGACGCATGCACCAGTTATGGAACACAGCTTCTATGGCCGATAAGCAACACGCGTTATGCTTGGAACACTATTTCGGTAATCGACCCCGCGTTCACACTCCCTATTTTAATATTGCTTTTGTTTGTTGCACTGAAGCGAAGCCCAAACTATGCCCGCATTGCATTTTTATGGTGCCTGGCTTACCTAAGTCTTGGAATGATCCAGCGAGATAGAGCAGAAGTAGCTGGTTGGGAAATCGTCAAAGAGCGACAACACAACGCTATACAATTAAAAGCCAAACCAAGTTTCAGCAATCTTTTGGTTTGGAAACTAATTTATGAAACGGAAGAGAGCTACTATGTAGATGCCGTAAGGGTGGGGCGTTCAATAAAAATTTACCCTGGCGAATCAACTCCAAAGTTAAATATAAAAGAGCAATTTCCGTGGCTAAACCCGCAATCGCAACAAGCAAAAGACATCGAACGTTTCCGTTGGTTTTCAAACGGTTTTGTAGCGAAGGATCCGAATAATGAAATGCGAATTGTTGATATGCGTTATTCCATCGTACCAAATCAAATTAATGCGTTATGGGGCATCAATCTATCCCCAAAAGCCAGCGCAGACGCGCACGTTGAATACACTGCTCATCGAGGAAGTACTGCAGAAGATCGCCAAGTTTTTTTCAACATGCTTACGGATTTTGAGTGATGGCTTTACTTTGGATACCGATGCGGTGTCGTAATAACCATTACGTAGACTGAAAGTCCTTTACTAGGGTCGGCTTGCTAGCGAAGAAAATTTTGCCAAACAGGGACTTGTACTTCCAGCCAAGAGACAAAAGCCGTTTAGCTAAGTTCTTGTTTTCAATGATTGCAACCTCAACACCTTGGTAGTGGTAAGGATTGCTTTTGATGTAGTCGATAAATGCAGTAAGCACGCCTTGCCCGCGAATGGAGGGTGCAAAGTTGACTGCTACAATAGAAAAGCGTTGGCTACCTGCTGGGCAACGGACTAAACAGTGCCCAAGAGGATGAGTAATAGTCTCAGAAAATTCAGGAAAAGGGCGAGACTCAAGCTCTTGAGAAAGCGCATCGTATCGCTGACATAGATAAGAAAATAGTTGTTTCGCTTCGCTGTTCATATCGGTGCCGCTTTTGTGTTGCTTGGTTTAAAGGCATTGATGTCTCAAATATTGTAACCATAGATAGCAACACAAAACGCGGTAAACTTTTTCAGTAATGATTTCCTATTTTTGAAACCTGAATTATTACAAATGAAGCTGATTGGGTTTTATATGGTAGTTGTGAACGAGTGTTTCTAGTTGAAGGGAGAATACGCTGGTTACTGGAATTCCTTTGTTAAAAGACGAGCTGCTTGGTTTAATGCCGCTCGTTTAACTGCGAGTGGCATCTTTTGTATTTCGTCACCTTGTACAGCGACGATGGGACATGATGTGGGATCTTCTACCCTAGCTCTTCATGGTCTAAATTATCTCATTAACCACTCAGCGCACTGCTATCAGATCCCTAGTCTCGCCAGGGTTCACAGGACTGATACAAAAAAACATCGTTAAGCTATTGTTATTAAATTACTTTGTTCGCCTTTACTTACTTTTGAACGCTTAACTAGGCGTTACTCCAAGTGCTTAAATTGCAATGCCACAAGTCGCTGATACAACTCACAGCTTTGCATTAATGATTGGTGGTTACCAACATCGACTAACTCGCCATTGTCAAGCACCGCAATTTTATCCGCATGTTGGATAGTCGAAAGACGATGAGCAATGATCAGCGTTGTGCGTCCTTTCATTAGAGCTTCAAGTGCTTGCTGAACGTGATGTTCACTTTCACTATCAAGGGCGCTGGTAGCTTCGTCTAGCAGTAAGATTTTTGGATCTTTTAGAATCGCGCGAGCAATCGCAATGCGCTGCTTTTGTCCGCCCGATAGCCTAACGCCGCGCTCGCCTAAAAAGCTGTGATAGCCTTCGGGAAGCTTCTCAATAAACTCATGGGCATGGGCTTTTTTCGCGGCTTCGATAACTTGTTCATCCGTCGCTTCAGGATTACCGTAGCGAATATTATGGAAAACATCATGGCTAAACAGCGCTGGTTGTTGTGGTACGAGCGCCATTTGACGTCGAAGTTCGTTTGGGTCGAACTGTCGAATATCTTCACCACCAAACAACACTTGCCCTTGCTGTGGGTCATAAAATCGTTGCAGCAGTTCGAATAGTGTTGTTTTACCTGCACCAGAAGGGCCGACTAACGCCAGTACTTTTCCTTGTTCAGCGGTTAGATTTAATTCTTTGATTGCTGGTTGATTTGGGCGAGAAGGGTAGTTGAAACTCACCGAATTAAAGTTAATCTCAGCAGGCATGTCGGAACGGACAGGCAAATGGTTGCTTGGCGCTTTAATATCACTGTCTACTTGAAGGATCTCAATCAGCCGTTCGGTAGCACCTGCGGCTCTTTGCAATTCACCCATGACTTCGGAAATGGTTGCAGTCGATGAGGCAACCATAATGGCATAAAACACAAATGCGGCTAGGTCACCCGCAGACATTTTTCCGTGAATCACATCGCTGCCGCCTACCCAAAGCATACCTGCAATCGCGCTGAACACAATCACAATAACGCCTGATATCAGGATCGCTCGCTGCTTTACTCTCTGTCTACCTATTTCATAAGCTTTTTCCACCTCGACAGCAAAAGCCGCTCGTTCATGCGACTCTGAGCTAAAACTTTGCACGGTTTTAATATGTTCTATCGCTTCTCCAGCATAGCTTCCGACATCGGCCATTGAATCCTGACTTTTGCGAGAGAGCGCACGCACGCGTCGTCCATAGAACAAAATTGGTACCAAAACCAAAGGCACAGAAGCAAGCACAATCAGCGTGAGCTTAACGTTGGTAGCGAATAACATAATGATGGCACCAAAGCACATCAAAGCGCTACGCATCGCCATTGAGAACGATGAACCGATAATGCTTTGCAGCAACGTGGTATCGGTAGTCAGGCGCGACATAATATCGCCGCTACTGTTGGTCTCAAAATAGCTCGGGTGCAGCGTAATCACGTGGTTAAACACCGCAAGGCGAATATCCGCACTGACGCGCTCACCTACGGAAGAGACAAGGTAAAAGCGAAAGAAAGTCCCAATGGCAATACACAATGTGACACCGACAATAAACTGAATCGCATTGGTGAGCTCTTGCAATGATTGCTGAGCAAAGCCTTGGTCGATAAGAATGCGCACTCCATAGCCAACGGATAACGTCAAACTTGCTGTCGCGACAAGGGCAACCAAGGCTGCCGCAACCCGCCATTTATAAGGTGCAATAAAGGTGCTGAGTTTAAGAAGAATGCTGAGATTTTTGTTATTTTTTCTGCTCATGAGTGACTCACAAAGCGTTTTAGGTACCTGGCATAGTAAGCCAGTTTGGTTGGTGAGACCAGCGAACTACCGCTTTCGGATCAGGAAATTAACTGGGATAACCAATATCGCATGTATATCGAAAATCACTTAAACGTCGAAGAGACTAGAATCAGCTTTTAGTTCGGAGGGTGTTACGCACGGCTTTTGGCGAGTAGCAGGTCGACTTTTCCTTTGGCTGTTTTACTGACCGTTTGCATCAACTTAAAACTTGGTTTTTCGATGCCTGAGTTTTCTATCCCTTCGACCATTAAGAGCCAAAGCTTGGCTGTCATTTGCGCATCGGCTAGTGCACGGTGGAAAACACCGTCGTTGTCGATATTTTTATAGCGAACAAGTTCACCTAGCTTATGTGATGGGGCTTCTTGAATGAGCCGTCTTGCTACCAGTAAGGAGCAAGCAAACTCACCCGAATAACCACAGTTGATTCGTTCAAGCTCTGCATCTAAAAATCGTTTATCGAAGGACGCGTTGTGAGCGATAAGGTTCTCGCCAGCAATGAACTCACTAAATGACGCCATTACCTCTTCGCAGCTTGGTGCCGATCGCAACATATTGTTGGTAATGCCGGTGTAGTTCTCAATGAAAGAACTCACTCTGAAACCGGGGTTCATGAGTTGCTGAAAACTATCGACAACCTCGCCATTGACTAACTTTACTGCACCAATTTCTATTGCGCGATCACCTAAAGTAGGAGAGAGACCTGTGGTTTCAAAGTCGAGTACGACCACAGAGTTTGCTTGAGGCATAAAATTTTCCAGCTGAGTAATATTGCGCAAGAGTATTATCGAAAGCGACAGAAAAAGAAAGGCGAACACAATGGTGAATATCTGTCTATCTTTACTCCACAAAGTCAGTGTTCGTCGTCCACTGTTTATGGACAGGTACGTTCTGGCTTACCCATCGCGGCTTGTGCGGTAGCCTTATATTTCAAATGTTTTTCGGCTTTTCGATTCATTTCAGTTAAGCATTAACTTTCGATACAACATACTGATTATAAATTGATTTTATAAATTAACTTCGGCATCATTCACGGCTTGATTTTGAGTATGAATATCATCACGGCAAAAAATTAGAACAACTTATAATGCGAGGCTAGGGAACGATGGAAGCAATGAAGAATCATTATTTAGAGATACCTGAAGAAAGAAAATTGCGTATTTTTCGTGAGGAAGATGAAGATTTTTACAACTTCTGGGAAGAAATGCTTGATGAAAAACAATCTTTTTATCAGCAACCTCTCAAAAGAATGAAAGGCGACGCTTGGTATTCGCTTGATTCATTCTTCACTGCTTCAAAATACGGACAACATCAGGCCTCGCCAGCTTATATAAAAAGAGCGCTTGAGTTACTGAATAACGTGTACTTGCTGGCCAATCATTCAGACAAAGTGGTTGAATTCTCCGTTGGGCACCGACATTTTTCGGAAGTAGGTAACCGTTCTATTGCAGGGGGAACGATGGATGCTTGGTTGGATGAAATCTGTTTAGCGATGGCCGCGAGAGATTGGCGCTGCGTAGAGCTGATGACCATCATGGATGAGTCGTTAGTGCGTTTAAAAGATCCATTCGATGTTGCGCTAGTCGAGTTCGTTAACGGTGTATTTAGCAATTCATCAGCGTTACCAGAGTTATTGCAAACTGTGATGGAGAAATCCTCCCCGCAATACTTAGAATCAACCAGAGTGCCATATGTACACTCTTTGTTTATTCCATTTGTGAATGTGTTTGTTGCCATTATCGATGGCGATGAGGCACATTATCAAGAAGCACTGAGGGATGCGTTAGAGGCGCATTACCAGTTCTATATGAATGAAGATGTTCGCTATTCGCCAAAAGGAAATGTTTCTCTGAAACTGACTGGTCTTGCTGCATTGGCATACGATAAGTATGGCTGGACAATTCCAGAAACCGCATATTTGCCAAAGTGGCTCGTTTACGGTGAGCATGATCTCTGTTCTAAATAAATCATTAATAGAACACCTTATGTAGTGTCTGCGGCAATGCCGTTCGGCAGCACCTCGAGCAAACATGTTGTACCTGATCCTACCTTTCAGCTGTGAAAAGTTGAAAGAACTCCAATACACGTTTGCCACGGAAAAGGGCATTTGGTTTGGTAACCCGCAAGTCACGGCACATCCAAATCAATCGATTGTTGAATGGTATGTTGGTGACTACCTGCTCAATCTTGGTGATGACGAATTAAGGTCGTTTTTCAATCAGTTACTCGGTAAGAAGGCATAAACTTATCAATATGCGAGCTTACTAACACGCCATACGTGACACTTCATGTATTCTTAATTGAAGCGAAGAAGAGGATTTATCAATGTCAAAAAGCTCCAAGCTTCACAATGAAGACAAACTGGTTAAGAAGGCACTAGAGATTGGTGGGAAGATGGCGAAGCTACAAGGTTTTGACCTTCCTCAGTCACCACAACCTCTAAGAGTAAAAGCGATTTACCTATTCTTGGTCGATGCAAAACAGATCACGCCATTGCCGGAAAGCAAGCTAGACGGCGCAAGCATCAAACACCGACTGGCAGTATGGATACACAGTGCGTTGCCAGACAACGACCCTCTAAAGTAAAAACCTCAAGAAGTTACATAGGTCATTAATTCACAAGGCGAGCCAAATGGTTCGCCTTGTTTGCTCTTGGCAAGTGCACCGAGGTCTTTTGGCGTGGCGGAATCATTGATTTACAAAACAGAATCAAAATGACTAAAGATAAATCCCGAGAAGCGCTACAATGCAGGTGTTGCGAGAGTGCAACCAAGATTACTCATTTACAGAAGCCTTGAAGTAACCATACATGTCTAAAGATTTCGAATTCACTACAGAATACATACTCGACAAACCTTTCTTTGCTGAGTGTTATGATCAAACTAGCCAGCCAACAAAGTTCCCACAAGCGTACCTAAAAGGGATGCTGTTTCTTATCTTTGGTGTGGTTTTATTGGAGTTTGAACTGCTACCTAACGGTTACGTCGGTTGGTTCTTTATCGTATTGAGTGTGATTGAAGCGTGTAGCGTTTACTTCAAAAGAACTTGGTGGCTGTGGCGTCAAACCATCAGCTCAAGCCGCGGCAGTAAAGTGGTGTTTGAAGTGAATGCAGATGGCGTGCGCTACAAAAGCGGTAAAGTTGACCGCAGCCTCGCTTGGAATGATATCGACCAACTCGAACAAACTGATTTGGGCTTTATCCTTCACCTTGGTAAACAACGCCAATACATCAGCAAATCTTGCTTAAACGAAGAAGTGATCGCGTTTATGGTAGAGCGGCACGCGGCATCAAAAGCGAGCTAACCAACTCACATCAAGCTGGAATGAGCGATCGAAAAAGTAGGTGATATATGATCGAACATTGTAACAAGTATATGGTCGATTCTGAATCAATGGGGTTTGATGTAGAAAGCTAATAAGGTTTAGAGGTTTCTCTTTCGGACATACTGCTTCGGTGTCATGCGCGCAATCTGCTTACACTCTCTAGTCATGTGTGCTTGATCGGAAAAACCTTGCTCCAGCGCCAACTCCGATAAAGTAAGATCGGGTTGCGCTCGGAGTTGCTCTAAAGTGTGCTTCACTCGTTTAATGCGTTGGTAATGTTTAGGAGTAATCCCCAACCATTTCTGAAAATTGCGCTCTCTCTGGCGCTGACTGATGGTCCCTGTAGGTTGGTCAATAATGTGGCCGACATACTTCGGTTCATATTCCTCAATCAGTGTTTGAACCCAGCGATATAACGTAGAAATCCTTGCATATGGCGAACGAGCTATTTGCAGAGACTCAAATGTTGCTAGTGCAGAAGAAGCCAAAAGGTGGTCGTCTTGAATCCGCAATAGCTGTTCTAGACGTTTACCAAATAGTTGATAACCAACAGCAGGATGAAAGCGTACGCCAGTCATCACCGCGCCTGGCGGTAGGCAGACCTGATGTGCCAGAATGCTTATAGGCAGTAGGACAACCCCCGGCGTCTGCCACTCACCATCCATTTGTACTTCATTCTGTAAAATGAATACCACACCTGTACCAGCATCACTGAGTAATTGTTTACGTACGGTTTGCGTCGTATCAGGTTTGACGGATGCTGACCAAATGGCTTGAACATAGCCAGCTAAAGCCTTTTGAGGTTTTAAAATATCAAATTCTAAGTTCAAATGAATCATCCTATTTAACCTCAACTTAAATGAGAAAGTGATACACATGTACTTTTCATCCTATTAAGTTGAGGTATAAGCAGTGGCTTACAAGTAAGAACCGTCAAATAGAATTATCGAGGTTTATAGACTCCAACCTTTGGCTTAAATGCCTTAACTATTCGGTTCCAACTATTGATCGCGTTGATCGCAATTGTTAGGTTGACCATAGCTTCTTCTCCAAAGGTATTCAAGGTCAGCTGATAGGTATCATCATCTACTGGTAGGCCAGCAGTTAGTAATTCAGCCCAGCCAAGCGCAACGTGTTCTGCATCGCTGTAGAATGGCATATCTTTCCATGCACTAAGCCCCCATATGCGTTCCGGCTTTTCACCTAACTTAAGCGCATCTTTACTATGCATGTCGATACAAAATGCACATTGATTGATTTGCGATATGCGTAACTTAACCAGTTCCCATATGATCATGTTCATAGTTTCTGATTGGCTAAATTGTTCATGGAAGTAAGCTTCCTGAGCGTATAGGATTTCTATTGCTTTTGGCGCTACTTCAATATAGTTGAGTCGTTTTTTCATGGTCATTCTCCTCTGTTTTTTACATAGTAAAAAACGCTCTTAGCAAAAGATTGAAGATTTTCGACATGCACTCAATAAAGTTAGATAAAAGAGTGAACGACGAAAGCGAAAAGTGTACCTATTGGAAACCAAGAAAACTTATGCCAATTAACAAAGTATTGCTCTAAATAATGCGACTTAAGGTTGGCGTCTATTTTTACTCCACCACCTTCCGTAAACGAGCAAAAGGTGCTGAGTTACCTATATACACACCAGCCGCAACGATAAATACGCCTAAAACATTTTCCCATTGAGCCTGCTCACCAGAAATGAACGAAATCAGTAGAGTGAATACCGGCATAATATTAAATAATGGAGACATCTTATCTGGACCAAGAACGATAGCGCCTTTCATCCAAAAGTAATAAGCGATCAAAGTTCCAAACAGGCTCATGTAAGCTATTAATGCTAGGTCTTTAAATGTTATGGCATTTAAGCTACGGCTAAAGTCGCCGTGGTACATCGCTATAGCGACCATTTGAATGGCACCAATACTTAACACCCAACGTAACTGCTGAGTTACTGGGATATGAGATGTTAAACGCTTCGCTAGAATTGTGTATAAACACCCACTAATTAAAGCAAATAACATGTATAGATCACCAATATTACTATTGCTGCTAATAGAATGAATATTTCCCCCTGTAATGACGATTACCACTCCACAAAAACTGATTAGTGCACCTAAAATAGTTTTAACCGAAATGGAAGTCTTGAGAATAAAGCCCGACAACAAGATAGTGACAAGTGGTAGGTTTGCCTGAACAACCGCTGCGTTAACTGGGGTAGTAAATCTCATTGCAGAGAAAATAGAGAAGTTTTGGATAGTTACACCCACGGTTGCTATAACAAACAACGACAACATACTTTTTCGTGTGAGTTTGGCTCCATATGGAGAGCGTTTAGTACCTCTTATCAGTAAGAGTATTAAAGCTGCAACGGAAAATCGTAACGTCGCTGAATCCAAAGGAGAGACATCGCTATTAGTAGCCTTTATTACGTTAAAGTTACTAGACCAAAAAAAGATAGCGACAACAACACCGCACCAAATTGATAAATGCTTAGACATAGATCTTCCTGATAAAAATTAACTTGACGCGACAATGCTATATATTTCATATTTGATTTTTAATCGCCAAATTTAAGAGGGTTAATCCCAAATATGGAACGTCACTCTTTGGATGATCTTTTGTTATTCGTTTCTGTTGCTCGCTATCAAAGCCTAACACAAGCATCTGAGCGTCTTAATGTCCCGTTAGCCACGCTAAGCCGGAAGTTAAAAAGGCTGGAAACAAACTTAAATTGCAGACTATTTAACCGCAGTGCACACCACTTTGCGTTAACAACTGATGGCGAAAAATATTATCAACTCTGTGAGCCGCTACTTCTTAGCTTAAATAATGTGACATCGAGAATTGCGACTGAGCGTCAGTCTTTAAGCGGAACGATCAAAATATCAGCGCCAATTAACATGACACAGATGTGGTTAAAGCGGTGCGTTTATGAATTTGCAGAGCAACATCCGAAGGTATGTATCGATTTAGATGTACAGAATGAAAAAATCAATCTTGTATCTAACCGTGTCGATGTTAGTTTTCGTCTTGGTGATCTTATTGAACAAGACTGGATTGCTCAGAAATTATGGTCGATTCCATTTGCGCTTTGTGCATCACGAAGCTATTTAGAACAACACCAACCGATTACCCATCCAGAACAACTTGTTCATCATCGCCTAATTACGGTAAACAACGACAGCCAATGGAAATTAGTTAATCAAATCACCAATGAAACATTTGATCATCCGCTAAAGTTTCAATTCACTTCAAATGATGTACTGCTAGTTAGAGACGCCGTCATCCATGGTTTAGGAATTGCGTGGATTCCAACCTATTACTTTCATGAGCTAAATCATGATCAACATAACCTGCTGCCTTTGTTGCCAGAATGGCAATGCTCGGGTAAAGAAGTATTCATTATGTATCGAGACCGCGATAAAAGGCCTGCAAGAGTTGATGCATTTATTGAACATGTCTTAAATTGGAAAAATCGCATTCAAATGTTTGCTTGAAAGAGGTTTATCACATTGTGCTGTGCCGGTAACCTCAAGTGAAGCTTCATGACTCTGCCTCAATTGAGTTCATTTATTTAACCTCTAAAAGAATCATGAATACATAGGCAGTTAATGGGATTCGAGTTTACAAGTGATTCGGTCAGCTAAAACTCAAGCTAAGTAGAAAGTATTTGCAGTTGTATTTGCCTCTGAAAATCGTTTAGAGCTTTCTCATCCGCGAGGTTCTATAAGAAATTATTAAGGATATATTTGTGTGTGATTTCGTGAAAAAAATTATTGTAGGTTTACTTTTCAGTGCTTCGTCTTTTGCTTCCTTAAGTCAATATGTTCCAGCAATGAATGATAAGAACGGTTATGTAGAACCATTTCAAATGTTTGATAATGTCTATTATGTAGGAGACAAGTGGGTCTCATCATATGCCATTGCTACAGACGACGGACTCGTTATCATTGATACGCTTGACTTCCCTTACTCTGAGTGGATACCTATCAACCTAGAGAAGCTAGGGCTAAAAGATAAGCCAATAACGCACATATTGGTAACTCATGGGCATTCTGACCACGTTGGAGGCGCCCAGTTACTTCAAGAGAAGTATGGTTCCAAAGTCGTGATGACCAAAAGCGCTCATGAACTATCTATACAGCAATCAAACAAAAGCGAAGGTGAGAACAAGTTCCTTCCTCCAAATTTAGACATAGAGATAAAAAGCGATAGCTCTATGGCTATTGGTGGACATGAGTTTAAGTTCTATCTCACACCTGGCCACACGGAAGGTGATTATTCCTTAGACTTCACTGTTGAAGATAATGGCGAACAATATCGTGCTTTTATCGTTGGTGGGCATAGCGTAAGTAGCAATGATCCAGAAGTTATTGGCCAGTTCCTGACTAGCATGGAGAAAATTAGAAAAATTTCACTACAGGCACCTATTGTGAACGTTAACCTTTCGAACCATCCACATAAAAATTTCCTTTTTGAAAATAGGAAGAAGCTCGGCACAAGCGGTAACCCGTTTATCAGTGAGGCAAACTTCTTCATGTTCCTTAAGCAACAAGAAGATTTAGCTAAGGGAAAACTAGAAGAACTATAATACCGTGGTATACGAGCAGCCTTCTTTATTAGGTTAGAGATTTGCTCTTGAGTTATAGCTAAGGCTTTAATAAGTTGCTCAATCAAGATTCGACACTGGTGGCAGCTATATTGTTTGTCGGTTCTAGTGACAAAGGCGCCGTGCGTAAGCATTCGTATTGTGTGCCTTACACATTTGCAAGGCGTTATGTGCTTTCTAGAAAAGTCTCAAAATAGAGTACAATTAGCGTTTTGACACAGCGGAAATCATCATGGCCAAAACTGTTCAGCAGCAAATCGGAAACATTGCTCTAGTCGTTGAAAATTACGACGATGCTATCGAATTCTATACTCAAAAACTTCAATTCACTCTGGTTGAAGATACCAACCTAGGTGGTGGTAAACGCTGGGTTCAAGTTTCTCCTCCAAACTCCAATGGTACAAACCTACTTTTAGCTCAAGCGAGTACACCGGAGCAAACGCATGCAGTAGGAAATCAAACAGGTGGTCGTGTTTTCCTGTTTCTGCAAACTAATGATTTTTGGCGTGACTATGAGTTGATGAAGAAAAATGGTGTTGTATTTAATGAAGAGCCTCGTGTGGAAGAATACGGGACAGTGGTGGTGTTCCAAGATCTCTATGGTAATAAATGGGACTTACTGCAACTGAACTAGAAACTACATAGCACCTGCATAGCATAGTGTTCATGAGGAGTTTCCAACAAGCCTTTAAGGCTCTGAGATATTAGTGCTAATTCAAAGGTTCTCAGAAGTTACTGTATTTCTAAATCACTTTTGTGCAAACAATAACTAGCCATCATTCCTTCTCGATGTATCAACAAGTGTTAGGGCGGCACACCAAAAACAAAAAGGCGAACCAAACGGTTCGCCTTTGTCGATTTAGAGACTACAAAAATTAATCTTCGTAGTTATCGATGCTTGGGCATGAACAGATTAGGTTACGGTCGCCGTATACGTTATCTACGCGGTTTACCGTTGGCCAGTACTTCCAAGATTTGGTCGCTTTAGACGGGAAGCAGCCAATCTCGCGAGAGTAAGGGCGGTCCCAATCTTCAGCTGAAAGATCAACTTGTGTGTGTGGCGCGTTAACAAGTGGGTTGTTATCCAGTGGCCATTCACCGTTTTTCACTTTCTCCATTTCTTCGCGGATAGCGATCATCGCATCACAGAAGCGGTCCAGCTCTTCTAGATCTTCCGATTCCGTTGGCTCAACCATTAGCGTGCCCGCTACAGGGAACGACATAGTTGGCGCGTGGAAACCGTAGTCCATTAGACGCTTCGCGATGTCTTCTTCGCTGATACCTGTTTCTTCTTTCAGCGGACGAATGTCGATAATACATTCGTGCGCTACGCGGCCATTTTTGCCACGGTAAAGAACAGGGTAGTGTTGGCGAAGTGTTTCCATCACGTAGTTTGCGTTCAGAATTGCTACTTTTGTTGCATCTGTTAGGCCAGGTTCGCCCATCATTGCGATGTAAGCCCAAGAGATAGGTAGGATAGAAGCGCTACCCATATCTGCTGCTGATACTGCGAAATCTGCGCCTTCTACACCGTCTTCAATATGCCCTGGTAAGAAAGGAGCTAGGTGAGATTTCACACCGATAGGACCCATACCCGGACCGCCACCACCGTGCGGGATGCAGAAGGTTTTGTGTAGGTTTAGGTGAGAAACGTCTGAACCGATGAAGCCTGGTGATGTTAGACCAACCTGCGCGTTCATGTTAGCGCCGTCTAGGTAAACCTGACCGCCAGCGGCATGAACCATTTCACACACTTCTTTCACTTTCTCTTCGTAAACGCCGTGCGTAGAAGGGTAAGTGATCATAATGCTTGATAGGTTGTCTTTGTGTTTCTCGATTTTCGCTGCTAGGTCGTCGATGTCGACGTTGCCTTCTTCATCACACTTAACCACAACCACTTTCATTGACACCATAGATGCTGTCGCAGGGTTAGTACCGTGCGCAGAGCTTGGGATCAAACATACGTTGCGGTGACCTTCGCCACGGCTTTCGTGGTAGCGTTGAATCGCGATAAGGCCTGCGTACTCACCCGATGCACCAGAGTTTGGTTGTAGTGAGAATGCGTCATAGCCAGTGATTTCACATAGCTTTTCTTTAAGGTCTTTTGCGAGTGCTGCGTAACCAGCTGCTTGTTCTGCTGGTGCGAACGGGTGGATCGAACCAAACTCAGGCCAAGTAACTGGGATCATCTCTGCTGCTGCGTTCAGCTTCATCGTACAGCTGCCCAGTGGGATCATGCCGTGCGTGAGTGAGAAGTCTTTGTTCTCTAGCTGTTTTAGGTAACGCATCATCTGTGTTTCGCTGTGGTGCGTGTTAAACACAGGGTGTGTTAGATATTCTGTTGTGCGGCGCAATGCTTCTGGAATGGCTGCAAACTCGTTGCCTGCGATTTCAGTTGATAGTGCTGCGACTTCTTCTTTCACACCGAATACTGCGAATAGGGCTTCTACATCTGCCACGGTTGTGGTTTCGTCGAAGCTCACACCTAGCTGAGTACCCAACTTACGTAGGTTGATGTCTGCGGCTAGTGCTTTCGCGTATAGGTCTTCAGTTTGTGCACCTGTGTTGATAGTGATGGTGTCGAAGAAGCTGTTGTGAGCAAGCTCGAAGCCGCCTTTAGTTAGGCCAGCGGCTAGGATGGCTGTCATGTGGTGCGTACGACGAGCAATCGTGCGTAGACCTTCTGCGCCGTGGTAAACCGCGTAGAAAGACGCCATGTTCGCTAGCAGTGCTTGAGCAGTACAGATGTTTGAAGTCGCTTTTTCACGACGGATGTGCTGTTCACGCGTTTGCATTGCCATACGCAGTGCTTGGTTACCGTTGGTATCGATAGAAACACCGATAACACGACCAGGCATTGTACGCTTGTGCTTATCACGAGTTGCCATGAAAGCAGCGTGTGGACCGCCGTAACCCATCGGCACGCCAAAACGTTGTGCTGAACCGATTGCTACGTCTGCGCCCATTTCACCTGCAGGTTTAAGTAGGGTAGAAGCAAGAAGGTCCGTTGCTACAGTCACTAGTGTTTTGTTTGCTTGCGCTTTAGCGATGATGTCCGTTAGGTCACGAACTTCACCTGTTGTACTTGGGTATTGAACTAGTGCACCGAACACGTCTTGCTCTGGTAGTGATTCTAAAGAACCAACCAAGACTTCAAAGCCGATGAATTTCGCACGAGTTTTTACCACTTCGATGGTTTGTGGGTGAACGTCGTCAGCAACGAAGAATACGTTGCTCTTGCTTTTACCCGCACGCTTACAAAGTGTCATCGCTTCTGCTGCTGCCGTTGCTTCATCGAGCAATGACGCGTTCGCGATTTCCATACCAGTAAGATCCATCACCATTTGTTGGTAGTTTAGAAGTGCTTCTAAACGACCTTGTGAGATCTCTGGTTGATAAGGGGTGTAAGCAGTGTACCAGCCCGGGTTTTCCATCACGTTGCGTAGAATCACGTTCGGCGTGAAGGTGTTGTAGTAACCCTGACCAATGAATGTACGTTTAACTTGGTTCTGATCGGCGAACTTACGCATGGCTGCCAGCATGTCTGCTTCGCTTTTCGCTTCTGCCAAGCTCATTGGTTGCTCTAGGCGAATTTGTGCTGGTACGGTTTCGTCGATAAGCGAATCTAGGCTAACTGCGTTGATCGCTTCCAACATTTTCTGTTGGTCAGATTTGTTTGGTCCATTGTGGCGAGCAACGAACTCGTTGTGTGTGCTGAGGCTTTGAAGTAATTCAGTCATTGTCCTTTACCTACTCCTTGGTTCGGGTAACGGATTTGCGTTACTGATAAATTAAATTATACGTCCGAACCTAGAAAAAAAGCTGTTCTCTAAACAGGCTAGGGAACAGCTTTCGTCACATCCTAATTACTCTTCTTCGATAGAGTTTAGGTATTCGTCTGCGTCTTTCAGGTTATCTAGTTCAGATACATCAGACATCTTCACTTTTACGATCCAGCCACCTTCGTACGGCTCTTCGTTAATTAGCTCTGGGCTGTCTTCTAGTTCTTCATTGATTTCTACGATTTCACCAGTGATTGGTGCGTAGATGTCTGACGCTGCTTTTACAGATTCAACGAGAGAGAAGCTTTCACCTGCTTCAACTTCGTCTTCTACGTCTGGTAGGTCAACGAATACCACGTCACCTAGCATTTCTTGTGCATGCTCAGAAATACCAATTGTTACTGTGCCGTCACCGTTGTCACGTACCCACTCGTGGCTATCTGCAAACTTCAGTGTTTTGTCCATTGCTTAATCTCCGAATAACTTGTCAGGAATTATTATGATTTCAAAAAAATCGTTTACTGGTATAGAGGAAAGCGACTGCAAAGTTCTTTTACTTCTTTGCGAACGCGTTTTTCAACTTCTGCGTCACCTTCAGGGTTGTTCACTAAACCGTCCAGTACGTCACCAATCCAATTACCGATGAGTTTGAATTCTTCAGCGCCAAAGCCGCGGCTTGTACCCGCAGGCGTTCCTAAACGGATGCCCGATGTAATCATAGGCTTCTCTGTATCGAATGGGATGCCATTTTTGTTACATGTGATCCCAGCACGCTCTAGAGCTTCTTCTGCTTTATTGCCTTTCAACCCTTTCGGACGAAGGTCAACCAGCATTAGGTGCGTGTCTGTGCCACCAGTTACGATGTCGCAACCGCGAGTTTGCAATACTTCCGCTAGGACTTTTGCGTTATTGATCACCGAATCAATATAAGTTTTAAATTCAGGGCCAAGCGCTTCACCAAATGCGACCGCTTTGGCTGCGATAACGTGCATCAGTGGGCCACCTTGTAGGCCAGGGAATACGGCTGAGTTGATTTTCTTAATGATGTCTTCGTGGTTAGTAAGAATCATACCGCCGCGAGGGCCACGCAATGTTTTGTGTGTTGTAGTCGTAACAACGTGTGCGTGTGGCAATGGGCTAGGGTGTGCGCCTGTTGCGATAAGACCAGCGATGTGCGCCATGTCGACCATAAGAATTGCATTTACTTCGTCTGCGATTTCACGGAATTTTGCAAAGTCGATAGTACGTGGAATAGCGCTACCACCTGCGATGATCATTTTAGGTTGGTGCTCAAGTGCTAGCTCACGAACATCTTCGTAGTTAATTTCTAGTGTTTCGCGATCAACACCGTATTGAACTGCATTAAACCATTTACCAGAAAGTGCAGGGCGTGCGCCGTGCGTCAGGTGACCACCTGCGTCTAAAGACATACCAAGAATGGTGTCACCAGGTTGAAGCAGTGCCAGCTTTACTGCGCCGTTTGCTTGTGCCCCTGAGTGTGGTTGAACGTTTGCGTATTCACAATTGAAAAGTTTTTTTGCGCGTTCGATAGCAATGGCTTCCACTGTATCTACGTGCTCACAACCACCATAGTAACGGCGACCTGGGTACCCTTCAGCGTATTTGTTTGTTAGGCATGTGCCTTGAGCTTGCATTACCGCTTTAGAAACAATGTTCTCAGAAGCGATAAGTTCGATTTGTTCGTTTTGGCGAGCGGATTCCGCTTGAATTCCAGCAAAGACAGCATCATCTGTCGCAGAGAGGTTGGTAGAGAAAAAGTTTTCCAAGCTGTGGTTAGGGTAACTCTTATTCATGGTAGTTGACCTTCCAAATCTGAAAATGAACCCGCAATAGATGAGTTATGATTTGCGGTTGTGGTTCATTTGTCCTCAAAAACAGCTGAACTGCGTAGCAGAACAGAGTGAACATCCGGCCCTAAATTTGGGCAAAAACTCCGTTGGATTGCGTGTTTCTTTTACCAATCTCTTACGGAAATATGCATCTCTACATCTAACAAGTTGGTAACATAGCGCCTGTGGCGGGAACAATCAACCAAAAATTTCCTATAGGAAACAAGATTTCAAAATTTGTTAACAAGAGCACGGTTTAATTCACTTGGTGGACTTCTATCCACTATGTGCTTCATGCACAATGCGAGTAAGACAAAAAATATGGATATCTATAGAGGGATTTATGGCAGAAAGTATTTACGATGAATACCCATCGATGACGTTGGCAAAAGAGCAACATGACCAAAATATTGAGCCGTTAAAGCTGGGCCAGCGTATTAAGGATATCCGCTCGAAACTCGGTATCACATTAGAAGAGGCCAGTCAGCGAACCGGGCTTGCTCGATCTACACTGAGCAAAATAGAAAATGAGCAGATCTCCCCGACGTTTCAAGCGATGCAAAAATTGGCACTAGGCTTACAAATTGACATGCCACAACTCTTTGAGCCACCTAGAAAAAAGGTAGCGACAGGGCGCAGGGATGTTACCAAGAAGAATGAAGGTAAACCACACCCAACACAAACCTATGAACATGAACTGCTCGCGACACAACTTTCCAATAAGAAAATGATGCCGTTTAAGAGCCAAATTCGAGCTCGTAGTTTTGATGAATATAAAGACTGGGTTCGTCATGACGGCGAAGAATTTTTACTTATCTTATCTGGCGAGGTTATGTTCTATTCTGAGTTTTACGAACCTGTTGTTTTAAGCGAGGGAGACAGCGTTTATTACGATGCAAATATGGGACATATGTTGACCAGTGTTAGCGAGGAAGATGCGCTCATTTTGTGGGTGACAGCCAAATAGTGATAAATACTTGTAAATTTCCTATAGTGAAAGCAAACGATTGCTGTTGGTGGTCGTTATGATGAAAAGGCGCTTTTTTGATGAGAACTTGCTCATTAAAGCGCTTTTTTTGTACGATTTGTTGTGATTAAA
The DNA here is from genome assembly GCF_024181865.1 of Vibrio sp. Y58_MX_L22. Classification (NCBI taxonomy): domain Bacteria; kingdom Pseudomonadati; phylum Pseudomonadota; class Gammaproteobacteria; order Vibrionales; family Vibrionaceae; genus Vibrio; species Vibrio sp. Y58_MX_L22. Next base: position 52,429 of record NZ_JAMZAN010000009.1, on the reverse strand, counting down.
ATGTTAAGAGTCACACTTTTGCAAGTCGATCTACGTCTTGTTCGTGCAAAATAGAATGAGCCATGTTTATTATTGGAAACACATCGAATGCCGATAGCATTCTCGGGTCTATCTAAATGGAGACGAAAATGACTCAAGAACTACTGAAAACACCACTACACGCACTTCACGTTGAAGTTGGTGCCAAAATGGTCCCGTTCGCGGGTTACGATATGCCTGTTCAGTATCCTCTAGGCGTAAAGAAGGAACACTTACATACTCGTGATGCGGCAGGTCTGTTTGACGTTTCTCACATGGGACAGCTTCGCCTAATTGGTGACGGTGCAGCTGCGTTCCTAGAAACATTAGTTCCAGTGGATATTGTGGATCTTGAGTCTGGTAAACAGCGTTACGCTTTTTTCACTAATGAAGAGGGCGGCATCATGGACGACTTGATGGTGGCTAACCTAGGCGATCATCTGTTTGTGGTTGTGAACGCAGCATGTAAAGCGCAAGATATCGCACACCTACAAGCGCATTTACCATCTGGTGTTGAGCTAGAAATTATCGAAGACCGAGCTCTACTTGCAATCCAAGGCCCTAAAGCGGCAGCTGTATTGGCGCGTTTTGCACCAGAAGTTTCTGAAATGCTGTTCATGGATATTTGTAAAGTCGATGTTTTAGGCGCCGAGTGCATTGTTTCTCGTAGTGGTTATACAGGCGAAGACGGTTACGAAATCTCGGTTCCTGCTGACAAAGCGGAAGAGCTAGCACGGAAACTGACTGCGGAAGATGAAGTTGAATGGATTGGCCTTGGTGCTCGTGATTCGCTTCGTCTTGAGTGTGGCCTTTGTCTATACGGTCATGACCTAGACACAACAACAACACCTGTTGAAGCGAGCTTGCTATGGGGTATCCAAAAAGTTCGTCGTATTGGTGGTGAACGTGAAGGTGGTTTCCCTGGCGCAGACATTATTCTTAAGCAGATTGAGACTAAAGATGTGGCGCGTAAGCGTGTGGGTCTAGTAGGTCAAACCAAAGCGCCAGTGCGTGAAGGTGTTGAACTGTTTGATGCTGACGGCGTTAAAATTGGCGTTGTAACCAGTGGTACGGCGGGCCCGAATGCAGGTAAGCCAGTCTCAATGGGGTATGTTCGTGCGGATTTGGCGGCGATTGGTACTGAAGTGTTCGCTGAAGTGCGTGGCAAAATGCTACCAATGACAGTTGAAAAAATGCCGTTCGTACCACAACGCTACTACCGTGGTTAAAACGAATTGAAACAAAAATGCCGAGCTTTGTAGCTCGGCATTTTTATGTCTTCTTTTCGCTTGTTTGCTTTTAGTTTACTGCTTCATCAATAGTACAGCACATATCAATAACGATATCTTCAAGCTTTTCCGGATGAATCATCTCTTCTTTTGCGATCCCAAATTGAGAGGCCATAATGGTATTAAACAATTCCCAATGCTTGATCAGCAGTTTTTCGCGATTATCTGCAATATCCGGCCATGTTTCTTGCATCATTGGCGCGAGACTGACAGCACCATGTGCGAAGATCAACATTTGCCATTTTGATTCCCACTGATCAAACTGTGCATTAGGGTTTTCGCTGTTGTACTGCTCGAAAATTCCGGTAAATATCGCAGCGAACTCATCTTTTGACTTTAAGAAATACTGCAGCAGAGCACCGTCATCGCCTTGTCGAATGGCATCGGCGATCATCTGTACTGGATGAGGATTGACGAGAGCAAACGCTAGCATGCGAACCATAAACAGATAAATTTTTCTATTCGAAGGTGTGTTCTCCGGCATTTCATTGATGAGTTCAGCCATATAGCACTGCATGAACTCGTCCATTGCATCGCTAACCGCTTGCCAGATTTTCTCTTTGCTGCCGAAGTGGTGACGGATCAAACTATGTGAAACACCAGCCTTTTCACTGATATTGCGCAGCGAGACACGCTCGTAACCAAGTTCACAAAACATATCTGCTGCCACTTTAAGGATCAGACACTTAGTTTGTTCTGCTGCTTCAGCACTTCTACGCCCCTGCTTTCTTTCATTCATAGTTCGAATTTTCCCGAATATTAATCACGCGCTTACTTTTACCAGAAACCGAACGCTTTGACTAATTAATTTGCTATCCACCTGGAAAATATGTTGATCAATTTCAAATTCTGCTTATACTGCACGGCTGTGTAATATATAAAACCTACGGAGAAAGCGGGTGCGAAAACAATATTTAAAGCGCACTTTAGTTGGCGCAGTGGTGACATTAAGTCTTTCTGGGATGCTAACTGGGTGTAATAAAGCCATTTCTGAGCCGTCTGAACCTTTAATCAAACCTGTAAAATTACTGGCGGTGAAAGACCTAGAACTTGAAGACTCGCACGCCTTTTTAGCGCGTATTGATGCAACACATCGCGCGCAGCTTTCTTTTCAGGTTGGTGGAGAGGTAGATGAATTACGTGTACGCATGGGTCAAAAGGTCCAAAAAGGTGAAGTGCTCGCAACGTTAGACCCTAAAGATCTTCAGCTTGCGTTAGATGCCGCTCAAGCGCAGTACGCGTTAGCGAAAACACAATGGGACCGCGCGAAAAACCTTTACGGAAAAAAACTCATTAGTACTGATGAGTACGATCAGAAAGAAACTCAATATAAAGCGGCATTGGCGAACTACGAACAAGCTAAAACCGATTTGAGCTATACCAAAATTCACGCACCGTTTGATGGCATAGTGTCATATACCTATGTCAACCCATTTCAGGTAGTAGCAGAGAAGCAGGAGATCTTGAATCTCATTGATAACACGACGTTGGATGTGTCGTTCACCTTGCCAGTAAGTTATGCGGAATCTGTATCACTTGAGTCACTGCAAAACTCCGATATGTGGGTGACGATGGATAGCGAGCCAGGAAAACGTATTCCTGGGCAATTTAAAGAAATTTCGACACAGCCAAACATCGATACCAATAGTTATGAGGCGATCGTGACCATCACTCGACCAGAAGATCGCAATTTGCTGACAGGTATGACAGGGCAGGTACACATTGCTAAACAACATGTATCGGACGCGATGACGTTACCTCAGTCTGCTTGGGTCAACAAAAATGGGACGCAAGGTGAAGTTTGGGTAATGGACAGAAGCACGCAGCAGGTCAATAAAGTCACTGTGTCACTTGACGCAGCAGGTGGTGTGAAAGCCGGGCTTGATAACAATGATTACGTTGTTATTGCTGGTGTTGAGAGACTGGTTGAAGGACAAGTGGTGAAAGCTTGGGTTCGTGAGGGAGGCATTTAATGAAACGTTCTCTATTTACGATCTCTGCGATTGCACTTGCAGTTTTAACGGGGTGCAAAAATGAAAACCAAGCTATCGTCGAGCAGCCACTTTTTGTGTCGACTATCTCGGTGGATGCACCAGTACAAAGTCAACATCGCGCGTTCAAAGGCATAGTAGTGCCTGCAGAGCAAACGCCAATGGCATTTCGCCGCGCTGGGGAAGTTCAGCACGTATTGGTTAAAGCGGGTGACGTTGTGAAGCAGGGGCAAATGATCGCAAAGCTAGATGATAGCAAAGAGAAGCAAGCCGTGAATGACGCAGAAGCACAATACACACTCGCAATTCGTCAGCTTAAACGCGGTGAAGACTTGCATGCACGTCAAATGATTTCAAAAGCGGAACTTGATGAGCTAACCGCCAATAAAGAGCTAGCTGAGGCTACTTTCTATAACGCGACCAATCAATTGAATTACACCCGTTTATTCGCCCCGTTCGCCGGTAAAGTATCTGATGTTTTCAAAGAACGTTTTGAGCGTGTGGCAATTGGTGAACCCGTGTTAAACCTATACCAAAACGATTTGGTTTACGTGCGTATTGAGCTTTCCGACAATGTTTTAGCGATGGTAGACCCAAACTCAGACAGCATGAGCTACAAGCCTAGAGCAACCTTCTCCGGCATCGATGGCAGATTTGCTTTGGACTATTTAGAGCACACAAGTGAACCCAACGCTGAAACTCAAACCTACGAAATGTACTTGACGATGCCACAGCCAAAAACAGAGATATTGCCGGGAACCAGCGTAAGCGTTTTGGTCGATATGGTGAAGGCGGGCATTACCTCTATTGATGGTTACAGTGTTCCTGTCACGGCGCTTCAAGCAGGCAGTGAAGGGAATGAGTTCTTTGTGTGGAAAAAAGAAGGTGACATTGTCACACGAGTGCCTGTCATGATTTCTCAAGTGAATGGCAATGGAGCCATTGTGTCGTCAGGTGTTAGCCAGGGCGATATTCTGATTAATTCAAATCTGCGTAAATTACGCGAAGGTAAACATGTGGATGTTGTGGAGAATAACCAATAATGAACATTGCTGAGTATTCAATAAAAAACAAAGTCATCAGCTGGTTGTTCATTATTATCCTTGCTGTTGGTGGTTTAACGTCATTTTTGGAGCTTGGACGATTAGAAGACCCGGCATTTACGATCAAAGATGCCATGATCATCTCAACATACCCTGGCGCGACGTCAAAAGAAGTTGAAGAAGAGCTGACGTATCCTCTAGAAAAAGAGATTCGAAAACTCCCTTATATCGACAAAATTACCTCTACGTCTTCTAATGGTATGTCTCAAATAACGGTGAGCATGGAAATGGACTATGGTCCTGATGAACTGCCGCAAATTTGGGATGAAATGCGCCGTAAAATTAATGATTTACGACCATCATTGCCTCAAGGTGTTCAGTCTTTACAGATCATTGATGATTTCGGTGACGTTTATGGCGTGATGTTAATGCTCACTGGTGACGATTACGACTATGTAGAGCTGAAACGTTATGCGGATTACCTGACCCGTGAAATCGAGCTTGTTGATGGTGTTGGTAAGGTAGACATCACGGGCGATCAGCAAGAAATGCTATTCGTTGAGATCTCACTTGATCGCCTTGCTGCACTGAACTTAGACATGAATGTGGTTTCGAGCTTGTTGAACCAGCAAAACAATGTGGTTTCAGCAGGGGAAGTGATGGTCAATGGCGAAAGCCTTGTTATTCGCCCAAGCGGCACCTTAAACACTGTAGAAGCACTAGAAAATCTGATCATTCATGGCCGTGACACAGGAAATCTAATTCGTCTAAAAGACGTAGCAACGATTTCTCGCGGTATTCAAGAGAAGCCAGGCAACGTCGTACTCTTTAACGGTCAAAAAGCGATTAATATCGGTATCTCGTTTGCATCGGGTGTGAACGTGGTTGAGGTTGGTGAACGTTTGGATGCGGAGCTCGCGAGCCTTGAGTCTATCAAGCCTGCTGGCATCGATATGAACTACTTTTACAACCAAGCCAATGAGGTGGATGAATCTGTTAAAGCGTTTGTAATTAGTCTAGCGGAGGCAGTGGCGATCGTAATCATTGTGTTGCTGTTTACTATGGGTTTACGCAGTGGTGTCATCATTGGAGTTGTGTTGTTATTGACGGTATTTGGTACCTTCATTTTGATGAATTACAACAACATCGAACTGCATCGTATTTCTCTTGGCGCGTTAATTATTGCCTTAGGTATGCTGGTTGATAACGCGATTGTTGTCGTGGAAGGCATATTGGTTGGCCTAAAGAAAGGGCGTACCAAAGTTCAAGCGGCTGTCGATATTGTAAAGCAAACACAATGGCCTTTGCTGGGCGCGACTGTTATTGCAATTACGGCTTTTGCACCTATCGGCTTGTCGCAAGATGCGACAGGTGAGTTCATGGGCTCTCTATTCTGGGTGCTGTGTTTCTCACTATTTTTAAGCTGGATTACCGCTATTACACTGACGCCTTTCCTTGCCGATCTTTTGTTGAAAGAGGAAAACAAAGAGCAAGGTACTAGCGAAGATGATCCTTATAAAGGCTGGTTGTTTGTCGTATTTGGGGCATCGCTGAAATTTGCATTGCGATTCCGCTGGCTTACCGTTGCTGGCATGGTGGCGCTATTAGTGGGTGCTGTCGTGGCATTTGGTAATGTAAAACAGCAGTTCTTCCCACCATCGAATACGCCGATGTTCTACGTGGATATGTGGATGCCAGAAGGTACTGACATCCGTGAAACGATCAAAAAAGCTGAAGAGGTCGAAAGCTACATTCGTCAGCAAGATGATATTGACTTTGTTTCTGCTTCGATTGGGCAGGGCCTACAGCGTTTTGCTTTAACCTATCAACCAGAAAAAAGTTACGAAGCGTACGCTCAGTTCCAAGTTCGCGCGACTGATCGTGAGAAAATGTTTGGTTTACTGCATAAGTTAGATGAGAATCTGGCGAAAACATTTGATGCGCCTACGTTCCAGTTTAAATTGATGGAATTTGGTCCATCACCAGCGTCTAAGATCGAAGCGCGTATTACTGGCCCTGATCCACAAGTTTTACGTGACTTGGCGGTGCAAGTTGAAGACATCCTTCATACCGATCCTGGTGCCCGAAACATTCGTCACGATTGGCGAGAGCGCACCAAGGAACTTGTACCCGTTTTCAATGAGTCTAAAGCTCGTCGCTTAGGTATTTCGAAAGAAGATCTTTCAAGCACACTGCAAATGGCGTTTGGTGGTAGCACCTTAGGTTACTTGCGTGATGGTACACATACGTTGCCAATTATGACACGCCTTCCTGAAGAAGAACGCGTAGATTTTGAATCACTACAAAACGTGACCATTTGGAGTCCTTCGTTGCAAACGTATATTCCGGTTGATCAAGTGATTGATGGCGTTCAACTGGATTGGAGTGAGCCGCTAATTCAGCGTCGTGACCGTAAGCGTACGTTAACCGTTCTCGCGGACCATGATGTGTTGAGTGACGACACGGCAGCAAGCTTATTTGCTCGTGTACAGCCTAAAGTGATGGCATTGCATGTTCCAGAAGGGTACGAAATCACATGGGGTGGTGAGTACGAATCATCCAAAGATGCACAAGAAGGCCTATTCGGTTCATTGCCGATGGGTTACTTGTTGATGTTCATCATTACTATTTTACTGTTTAACTCAATCAAAAAGCCGTTGGTCATTTGGTTCACCGTTCCGTTAGCGATCATTGGCGTTGCTTTTGGTTTGCTTACCACGAACATGCCGTTCAGTTTTACAGCATTCCTTGGTTTGTTAAGCCTAAGTGGCATGATTTTGAAAAACGGTATTGTGTTGCTTGACCAAATTAACCTTGAGTTGGAGTCAGGTAAAGATCCTTACCTCGCGATTGTCGATAGTGCGATAAGCCGCGTTCGTCCGGTAAGTATGGCTGCGCTAACGACTATCTTGGGGATGATTCCACTGGTCTTCGATGCCTTCTTTGGCTCGATGGCAATAACGATTATGGCAGGTCTTGGTTTTGCTACTGTACTGACACTGATAGTGGTGCCAGTGATGTTTGCAATTCTGTTTAGGGTAAAACCGACCACTGCATAGGGACTCCTGGCTATTTGCCAGCTTCCTGCCTAGCCCTGAAGGTTTTCTTCGGGGCTTTTTTGATCTTACTAATATATACCAAACCATTCATTTGCTTGATTTTAATGATTTTCTTACGATTACAATGCAAATCATGCGTATACTGATGTAACGACACATCAAAGATTGAGATTACATGAATAAGCGCATATTAAACGGACTCTTCTTCGTTGGTTCTTTCACCTTGGTTGGCTGCACCGCGACGGATAGCATGCCGACAGAAACCAAACAACCTGCCCCTAAAGTCAACAGTGTTAGTGCTGAAGTCATTTCCAGTTGGATTGATAGTAAGGTTTTAGCCCCTGAAGGGCTGTCGCTCGAGCAAGACAATCTACGTTATCTATCGGGTAGCGCCGACCTAAACAGCGACGGCAAGGCAGAACACATAGTGTTGCTTCAAGATCGCTATTTCTGTGGTAGTGGTGGCTGCTCTGCATATATGTTTGATAATGAGGGAAACGTTATTAATCGAATGTCGGTAACTCGCACGCCTATTGTACTAGCCGACAGTTACAGTAATGGTTGGCAGGACTTTATCGTTTGGAGTAATGGCTCATATCGACTCATGAGTTACAACGGTGAGTCTTATCCAAGTAACCCGTCACTAGAGCCAAAGGTGGATCGAGACGCTAACCAGCAGGCGGCAATCGCAAATGTAATGGCGACAGAGCTTTATCAGCAAGACGGCTATGACATTCTGCCCGCAGAGTCAAAAACCTTGTGGACGCCAGCTAACGTTTACCACTTTACCTTCAAGCACTACGGTGATCCGCATAGCGCTTATCAAGCAACGGTGGATATGAGCAGTGGGGAAGTAGACATTGTAGCCGTTCCGGCTGCGGAATAAAAAACACCTCCCTTAACCGGAATTAAAGGGAGGTGCTAAATGCCAAATTCGAGGGTGGCATTGTTAACCGGAGTCGCTCTAATTAAGCTGCGACTTCTTGCTTCGCTTCTGCTTTGCTTTTTAAGAATGCGTAAGTAAAGCCAGTTACCGCTGTACCCGCTGCAATAGCCACTAAATACATTAATACTGGTGAAATTGCGTTAGGAATTAGCAGCACGAATAGACCGCCGTGTGGTGCCATTAATTTCGCACCGAATAGCATCGATAGGGCACCAGTAAGCGCGCCACCTGCCATACAAGATGGAATCACGCGCATTGGATCTTTCGCAGCAAATGGAATTGCGCCTTCAGAGATGAAACACAGACCCAAGACAAATGATGCTTTACCAGCCTCACGTTCATTTTGTTCAAATTTGTTCTTCGCAATGAAGGTCGCTAAACCCATACCTAGCGCAGGAACCATACCTGCGGCCATGATTGCCGCCATTGGTGCGTAAGTTTGTGAAGCCAAAAGGCCAACACCAAATGCGTAAGCGGCTTTGTTTACCGGGCCTCCTAGGTCGAAACACATCATTGCGCCAAGGATAATACCCAGTAGTACTGCACTGTCAGATCCCATGTTGTTTAGGAAGTCAGTCAGGCCGTTCATGATGCCTGAAACTGGGCCGCCTACGATGTAGATCATGACAAGGCCAGTGAACAATGTTGCTACAAATGGAATGATCAGAATCGGTTTAAGCGCCTCCATCGATTGTGGCAGTTTCACCTTATCTGCGAGGAGTTTCGCTGCGTAACCGGCAATGAAGCCAGCTGCGATACCACCTAGGAAACCAGCACCCGTTGAACTTGCTAGCATACCACCAACAAGACCAGGAGCCAGACCAGGACGGTCAGCAATTGAGAACGCGATGTAACCAGCAAGTACAGGAATCATCAATGCGAATGCAGAGCCACCACCAATGTTCATCAAGGCTGCTGCTAGTGTGCCTTCTTCTTTAAATGCTTCAATACCGAACACGAAAGATAGAGCGATGATCAAACCACCTGCAACGACGACAGGAAGCATGTGCGAAACACCCGTCATTAGGTGTTTGTAAGCGCCTTTTTTCTCTTCGGTGGAAGATGAAGAGTTAGCTGAACCAGAATGTTGATACACCGTGGCTTGCTCGAATGCTTTGTCCATCTCTTCGGCTGTTTTCTTCAGAGCTGGACCTGTTTTCGTGCGGTACATCTTTTTGCCGTTAAAGCGATCAAGTGGCACTTCAATATCCGCAGCAATGATCACCAGATCGGCGTCTGCAATTTCTTGCTCAGTCAGTTGGTTTTTAGCGCCAACTGAACCACGAGTTTCCACCTTGATTTGATGGCCACGACGCTTGCCTTCTTCTTCTAAAGCTTCTGCCGCCATAAAGGTATGCGCAACGCCAGTAGGGCATGCCGTGATTGCAACAACCTTCTTTGATGCTGATGTTGTATCTGTAGTGATAGGGGCTGCAAGTGTGGTTGCTTTTTCAAGTAAAGTGGCGTTTTCAACCGCTTGCTGGAGAAACGCAGTTGCGTCTTTTGCTACTTCGCTAATTTCCGCTTGGTAAACCTTTTTTCCTACAAAACGAGAAGTGTCGACGCTAGTATTTGCCGCAATGACAATGACTTCTGCTTGTTCAACGTCAGCTTCCGTCAATAGTGTTGGTTCAACCACACTTGATTGACATTCTATTTTGGCATTCCAGTTTAATTTTGCGGCGGCTTGTTCTAGTAATCCTGCCGCAAGGATGCTATTTGCTACACCGCTCGGACAGGCAGTAATAATGGCAATATTCATACGATAACCTTCTGTTCCTTAGTTTTGTTCTAAGTTTGTAATAGGGTAAAGCGCGCTAACTTCAGTTTGTCGCTTGATATTTTCCAGTTCTTCCTGACTGGTTAGCCCTACGCCAACTTGACTAACTGCCAAAGCAGAAAGTGCTGTAGCGAAGCGCAATAAATCGTTTTTAGGCATCAGTTGCATGTGGCCCCAACACAAGCCAGCGACCAGCGTATCGCCTGCGCCAACGGTGCTCACGACATGCATTCGAGGCGGTTTTGCACTAAGCCATTCGCCTTGGTTGAGCCACATAACACCGTCAGGTCCCATAGAAACCACGATGTTTTCTATGCCTTTGTCGCTCAGTGTTTGCGCTGCAGCTTGGCACTGTTCAGGTGTTGCTAGATGTTCGCCAACAAAATCACCAAGTTCTTCATCGTTAGGTTTAATTAACCATGGGTGAGCATCAATACCTGACTTCAATGCGGCTTTGCTACTGTCGAACAACACCTTTTTGCCTTGTTGATGCAGTGCTTCTATCCATGCAGCGCATTGCTCTGCAGTAACACCGCCCGGTAGGCTGCCTGCCAATACAAAGTAATCGTGTGTTTCAGCAAGGCGGAATAGGGTTTCTTCAAAGCGCGCGATTTCTTCTGCCGTAACTTGAACACCAGGGAAGTTAATGTCACTAACGTTTCCATTAGCCTCAACGAGCTTGACGTTGATACGAGTTGCACCTTGTACTTCTACAAACTCGTTCTCAACGCCGATGTCATTGAAAAGCTGATGGAATAGCTCAGGGTTATCTTTACCAAGAAAGCCGGTAACCGTGACATCTGCGCCTAAATCGCTCAACACTTTTGCTACGTTGACACCTTTACCTGCAGCGTGGAGATTGCTTTGCTGTACTAAGCTCACGGAACCAACGTTTAGTTCATTTACTGAACCTGTTAAATCCAATGCCGGGTTGAGCGTAATAGTGACAACCTTATTTGTTTTGTTTGTCATATCGGATCCTTAACCTTCACCAAGGCCAGAAGCGATTGCATTTCCGATAGACTCCAAGGCTTGCGGCGCATCAGGGCCTTCTGCTGTAAATTGAAGTTGGTGACCGTGCTTAACGCCCAGCGCGATGACTTTCATTAGGCTCTTCGCGTTTACTGCTTTTCCATCTCCGTCTAGGTTGGAAACACGTATAGTGGATTCAAACTTTTTCGCTTCTGCGACTAACATTGCCCCCGGACGAGCATGTAGGCCGTGAGAGTTTTTGATTTTAAATACAGCGGTATTGCCTTCTTCTGAAGATGCAGCTGTGACTTCTTCACCTTTGAACAAAGCAAGAATCTGTTCTACTGATGCATCTAAAAGCTTGCCGTGTTCATTGTTAAACACAATATTAGAAAGCGTTTTTAGGATAGGTTGGTGAGCATTGTTACATGCCGCGAACGCGACAAGTGCACGCACTTTTTGACCTTCATATTCGCAGTCGTTTGCCGTCGAGACAAATGACACACCTGTGCGAGTGACATGTTTGTCACTGCCAATTAACCACAGGCCATTACCTAAGTGAGTTGGTTGTTTGGTAACGAGATCTGCAACGAATTCGTTATCAGCACATCCCGTATTTTTCAACAGACCACCAGCAACAGCACTCATCTGTAGCATGTCGCTCGCAGGGAACATCAGTTGAATTAAAGAAGCGTCAAAGTCTGCTTCAAGCTGAACATCACCGTGCAGTAGGGCGATGATTTCGTCTTCATTTTTTGCATTACGCAGACGTTCTTCTACGCCATCTGCGCCTAGCACTTTGGTGAGCTGTTTAAGAATGCCAAGGTGCTCATCAGATTTAGCTGCGATACCGATAGCGACGAACACAGTATTGCCATCACCCCAGTCGACACCTTGTGGGAAGTGGTGCACAGCAACACCCGTTGTTTTCACCATTGCACGAGTGTCGGTTGTACCGTGCGGTATTGCAATACCGTTCCCCAAAAACGTAGAGTTTTGGTTTTCACGGTTTAGCATGCCTTCAACGTAACCTTGCTCAACTAGGCCTTTATCAGTCAGGCTATGAGCAATACTCTTTATTGCTTCAAACTTATCTGTCGCTGATTGCGAGAGGGTAATGTCGTTCTTATTTAGCTTAAGCATGGTGCTTCTCCAGCCTTAAGGTATCAATTTAAAAATGTATTCTGTGTGAGAAGTTGAACGCCGCTTCTTCTGAGCGCTTATCACTCCTCAAACCTTTTATATTTCAAGCTAAATCGATTCAGCTTGTTGGTAAATTTTTTAAAAGACTCAGAAAAACTGTTTTAAAAACTGACGTTAACAAACGAGCCTTTGCCGCTGTCCTATAGCCTAGCTCACAAATTGGTTTGTTGTGTATTCAGGTGATTTACGTCAATTTTTAAGTTTTGCTGAATCCTTTCAGCTTTTATACTGAATCGGTTCAGCTTATAATTCAACTTATCGAAAGATCGTTGATGTATTAATATGATCGCGCGCACAGAATAAGGTTTAGAATATGACACTGGATGAAATAGCCAAATTAGCGGGTGTTTCTAAGACAACTGCAAGCTATGTGATTAACGGAAAAGCGCAGAAATACCGCATCAGCGAGAAGACTCAGAAAAAGGTGATGGCCGTTGTAGATGAGTACAATTATAAGCCAGATCATGCGGCGTCTTCCTTGCGGGCAGGTAATTCACGCTCATTTGGGCTTATCATCCCAGACTTAGAGAACACCAGTTATGCGCGTCTTGCAAAGCTGATAGAGCAGAACTCCCGGAAAGCGGGGTACCAAATTTTGATTGGCTGCTCTGATGATGATCCTGATACAGAGCAAAAGGTGGCGGAAGCATTAGTCAGTCGTCGCATTGATGCGTTGTTTGTGGCAAGTGGTATGCCCACTGCAAACGAGTATTACCTTAAGTTGCAAAATTCTGGTACGCCAGTTATCGCGCTAGACCGTCCAATGGATGATGAGCACTTTTGTTGTGTCATCAGCGAAGATTTTGATGCCGCACTTGAACTCACTCAGTCAGTACTGTCAGAGGATATTAAGTCCATTGGCTTAATCGGCGCATTGCAAGATCTTCAAGTCTCAAAAGAGCGTGAGCTCGGTTTTCTATCTGCTTCTCAACAAGGTGGTAAAACGGCAACAGTGGGTTATGGACAACACTTCTCCCGGGAAGAAGGCAAGAAAGTCTTAGAGAGTTGGTTAACAGAGAACGCATTGCCAGATGCCATTGTTACAACGTCATACACACTGTTAGAAGGTGTGTTGGATGTAATGCTAGAAAAACCAGAACTGATGGGAAAGGTGCGTTTAGCGACATTTGGTGATAATCGACTGCTGGACTTCTTGCCTGTGAAAATCAACTCTTTGCCTCAACAGTTTGAGTTGATCGCGGACAGCGCAATGGAGTTAGCACTCAACGCTTCCGCTAAGCGTTACAAGCCTGGCGTAGAACTTATCCCGCGTAAAATTGTGAAACGTCACTAAGTAACTAAATAGGTTGCTCAAAGCTTTACTTCAGCCGTCAGCGCCACAAATGCGTGGTCGCTGGCGTTTTTATCTCTGTCATAAATCGGGTTGATCAGATGTTGGTTAGACACCTGATAGTCAACAACCTCGGCAACCGATATATCTGATAAGGTGTCAAACTCTTGTGAGAGCAAGATATAGTCGAGTACGTTCCCAGTGGAAAAATGATAGTGCGTGGCGGGGCGTTCATCCTTCTGAGCGTCACTTTGCAATATCCAACCATCTTTGAGTTGTAATTCAGTGACACTGTCACCAGTGTTGGATACCAATGCGCTGTTAACGCTGATAGGAGTGATAGGTTGATTCATATCGCCCATTAACACTGTCGGCATTGGTTCTTTTCGATACCTCTTTTGCATCGCGTCTCTTAACATCGCTGCTTCCCAGCCTCTTTGCTGGGTGGATAACCAGCGCCCAATAATCGTGCTAGACGTTTCTGGTTGTTCTGAGTCGGCCGGGCGTTGAGATTTCAGGTGCGTTACGTAAACGGCGATATGACCAAGTACAGGATGTATTACTTGGGCATAGATAGGTTTGCGACTGAACTCTGGAACAACACTTACTCCAAAAGGCTCAAGCGTTGCTAAGTCAAACTCTACCGCTTGTACTTTTTCTATTGGAAACCGAGATGCGATTGCCACAACAGGGCTTGAGTAAATGTACTCATCTTCAACATGTGGGGTGTCAACGGTCGCAAAGTAGGGGTAGCCGATGGTTGAAAAAAATTCCTGGGTCTTCTCGATACTGAACACTTCTTGTAAGCCAATCACGTCGCCTTCCAGTTTTTCAACTTGACGTTGCGTCCACGAAAGTTTGTCTCGCCATTGCTCTAACGAGTATATGTTCTCGAAATCATAGTAGGCGTTAGGCGGTGCGACAAAATTAAACAAGTTCGCAGTGACAAAGGTAATTCTACTTGGTTGAGACAAAGTATTCGCTCTTTTCAACAATAACTTAGAGAGTATATACCTTCAGGTTGCGTAATTGCAGCTTCGTTTGAGCTACGCATCGAGATACAAGCTAACGAGCGACAAGCTAAATGGGTTAAGAGGTGCTCAAATGCCAAGGTGAATCGGTGATTGAACATCGCCAGAGGTTTCTATTTTTAAGCATTGCGTTTAAACTTCAGGGCATCAAATAGTAAGAGTAAGTAACATGACCCAAGATTACGACCACGAAGAGTATTTAGAAGGCGAAGAGATTGAGATCGAAGCGATTGGCATCGATGTTGATGCGCATCCAATCGAACTGTACAAGCTTTTTAAAATCGCAAACTTGGTCAGCGGTGGCGGCGAAGCAAAACATATCATCGAGGAAGGCTACGTCGCGGTGAATGGTGAACTAGAAACACGTAAGCGCCGCAAGATGTATGATGGTGACTTTTTTGAGTTTAACCAGGAATATTATGTTGTGGTTTGCGATGCGCCAGTAACCGAACCTGAAACGGCAGAGCAAAAAGCAGAAAAGAAAGCGAAGAAAGAAGCGCAATCTGCACGTAAAGAGAAATCTCGCCAAAGCAAGCCAGCTAAAGGCTCTGGACCTAAGTCAACAGGCCGAAAAGCAGCGCATAAAGAACGTAAAGCGCAGAAAGAAGCGTTGTCTCAGTCTGCTAAGAAAGGCAAAAAAGAAGACAAACCGCAAGCCACTCGTGATCCGAAGAGCGGTCGTAATTCTATTGATTTTTTCTAGGGAAATGAACGCTTAACTAAATAAGTGACATCTGAGTAAAACTAAAAAGCGCCGAGCATATTATATCGGCGCTTTTTTGGTTTCACTGTGCTGTAAGTGGGCAGTGTTAATGCACAGTCGTCTCGATGTTTAGGCTATCTGTCCAGTGATGAATGGCGCAAGGCTTTCCTAAGTAAAAGCCTTGGTAATAATCCAAATTAAGTTGATACATAGCTTGTAGCTGCACGTCTTCTTCAACCCCTTCTATAATGACTTTTGCTCCCATATGATCCGCTAGATCAACGGCGCTATGTATGGAAAAGGTTTCTCCGGCGCAGTAGTCTAGCAAATAGGAACGATCGATTTTGATGATGTCAGGGCAGAGCTGCTGAACACGTGCGATATCAGAATGTTGGGCGCCAAAATCATCGATAGCAAAGATAAAACCATTTGCTTTCATTAACTGTACGGCTTTGATTAATAAATCCGTATTTCCGCACGACTCTTCGACTACTTCAAAAACGACGTCTGATGGGCTCATACCAAGTTCGGAAAGGCGTTTGTAAAGCAGGCCGTTATCTTTAAAGCCCATGTCTTTGGTTAGTGTGAGTAGCGTTTGAGGCATGACGTTAAGAAACAGTTTGATCGGCGTCCCCGCGAAATAGCGTGCAAAATTTCGAATGTGCATTGCTCTGGATAAAAACTCTACACATAAGCGAAAGTAGGGATCAAGACCATTATTGGCCAGAAACACGTCAGGACGAATTAGGGAACCATCAATGCCACGAATACGCAGTAAGGCTTCCATACCAATAATACGTTGGCGTCTATCAAAAATTGGCTGATAAACACTGTGAAAAGTGAATTGATTGAGAACTACGTAATATTCACCAAGATTATCTTGTTTTATGTATCGCTCGTAGTCGGATTGATTCTTTAACTCCATGAAAAACGCCGAAAATTTAGCATCTTGCCAATGTAACAGGGTGCAATTCTGATTTGAAGAATCAAATGTGCCTAATTACATATGCGGTTGAGTTAATTTGAAATGGCTTCCGATTTTGCTTCAATATGGCGAAAAATAAGTGACAGACCAAAACAAATTAAGAAGTAAGCAAGGCCGACAATCAACCAAATTTCAAATATATACCCTGATGAATTTGCCATCTCTGTCCCAACAAACGTCATTTCTTGTATCGAAATCAGTGAAACAATAGAGGTGTCTTTCACCAAAGAGATGGTTTGACCGGCAAGTGCAGGTGTTATTGATTTAAGCACCTGTGGCGCGATAACAAATCGGTATTTCACCCATCGAGACAAGCCCAATGAGTCAGCCGCTTCCCACTGACCTTGGTCGATACTTTGTAAACCACCGCGCACAACTTCTGCAATGTAGGCAGAAGAGAGTAAGCCGACGCATAACACGCCAGAGGCAAGGTTTTCCCAAAGGTTAGAAGGCCCAAACAGAAAGCGCTGTAGCGCATTTGGTTCGCCGTTGTAGTTTCGTAGAAGATCTTCCAAACCGAGCAACGGGATCAATTGGTTAGAAATGAAAAAGTAGAAAATAAAAACAAACACCAACGGAGGGATGTTTCTCACTAACTGGATAAACGCATTGGCAGGTGTGCGCAACCAAACGGAACGAGAGAAGCGTGCTAAGCCTAACAAAGTGCCAAACACTAATGCGAAGCTGATGCCCCAAATACTGAGCCTTAACGTCGAAATCAAACCTTGGAAGAAGTAGGGCAAACCACCATCTGCTCTAGGCGTGAAAAGTAATTCAAGCGCCTCTTTCCACTGCCACAAATAATGCACACCAACAGCGGACCGATGGTACAGCCAAACACCACCGATACCGCACATAACAAGTAGTACCCAGTCTAGTGTGTTTAATTGCGGTAAAAGGTAGCCTGTGCTGGATTTCGCGGGTGCTGTGCGAGTGGTAGTGTGTTCGCCCAAAAATTTGACTCCGATAAGTTATGGAAAAGTAAAATGGATGATTGGAGAGTATAGGCTCGCGGCGTCCACGAGCCATTTAGATTACTGGCCTTGCGCGACTTGATCTTGCCAATCTAATGTCGAGAACCAGTATTCATAACGTTGTTTTAACCATCCATCTTGGGTTCTTGCTTCAATCCATTTATTGAAAAAGGCCTTTTTATCTTCTTCCCCCAAGCGAACTGCAAAGGCTTCGTTACCTTGTGATAGTCGCTCAGAGAATGGAAGGAATAGTTTGTCGCTGTGTTTCACTGTCTCATGTTCTGGTTTTGGGCTAGAAGCAATGACCGCGTGGGCGTTACCATTCAGCACCTCTTGGAACGCTTGCGCGTCGTCATCAAATTGCAGGATCTTCGCTTTCGGGAAGGTTTCTCTGGCTACTTGAACGGTGAATGCGCCGCGACGAGCCGCAATTTTTACGCGTCGTGAGTCAAAATCCGAAAATTCGCTAAAACCAGAGGCGAGTTCTTTGTTTGCTGCTACTTGAACGCCTGAGTGCGAGTAGGGCGCAGTAAACAAGACGCTTTTGGAACGTTCAGGCGTAACAGACATGCCACCAATGATCACGTCGAACTTTTTCGCCAGTAGTGCGGGAATAATGCCATCCCACGCAGTCGGTACGAATTCCACTTTCAAACCTGAATCTTGTGCTAAGCGTTTGGCAACATCGATTTCAAAACCGATTAACTCACCTTGCTTGTTACGCATTGCCCAAGGTACAAATGTTGACATACCAACGCGCAAAGTTCCTCGTTCTTTGATTTGATCTACATTGGGTGTGGCGACATCTTCTTTCGCGATTGTAGGCATAGCTATGGCTAGCCCTAATAATGCAGTAATGGTCGCTTTGAATAACTTCATGTTATCTCCTTATAATTTGCGCCAACTGGCTCCGAGTTTGTGTTCTAGCCATGCAGACAAGCCAGAAAGTGACAGAGTGAGAGCAAGATAAATTGCTGCCACGGTAAACCAAATTTCGAACGGCATCGCCGTCTCTGAGACGATGTTGCGTGCCTGTGTTGTTAAATCAAAAATCGCCATCACGCTTACAATGGAAGAGTTTTTGATCAAAGAAACCACTTCATTGGTCAATGGCGGTAATGTGCGCTGTAAAACCTGGGGCAAAATTACGTCTTTGTAAGTGTAAAACGGTGATAACCCGAGTGTTTGTGCTGCTTCGAATTGCCCTTTAGGAATACTGTTTAAACCTGCGCGGAATATTTCTGCAGTGTAAGCACCTTGGAAAAGGGACAATGCCAAAACGGCGGTACTGAATCGGTCCAAACCAATCACGGGGCCAAACACGAAGTAGAGCAAATAGATTTGCACCAACAACGGCGTGTTGCGTATTACCTCGACATAAGTGGTGCCAATAACATTGCCGACTTTCGAATCGCTAAGCCTTAGTAACGCGGTGACCAACCCCAACACTAAGGTGAAGAATAGACTAATACCCGAGATGTTAAGCGTTACCAATAGCCCATCAATAAGTTCTGCCGGCCACCATTCGCCATCTTCATAAAAAGCGATGTAATCAGGTACGCGCTCCCATTGCCATTGATAGCCCATAGCGTCGGCACCAGAGTCCAACACCCACACAATCGCGATGAAGAGGAGCGTCATTTGCAGTAAAGCTTGAAGGACAGGTTTGATTACGCGAATTATCATCAGTAACTTAAAATTTGGTTCAAAAATGCTTGGGTTCGTGGATGCTGTGGTGTCTCAAATAAGGCGACTGGAGAGTTCATTTCCACGATTTGGCCTTCATCCATAAATACCACGCGGTTCGCTACTTTTTTGGCAAATCCCATTTCATGCGTGACGCAAATCATCGTCATTCCGCTTTGAGCCAGCTCAACCATGACATCCAACACTTCGTTGATCATTTCCGGATCAAGCGCTGAAGTTGGCTCGTCAAACAGGAGTAAATCCGGTTCCATACACAAGGAGCGGGCAATCGCGACGCGTTGCTGCTGACCGCCAGAAAGCTGGATAGGATACTTACTCGCTTGCTCTTCAATATTGACTCGCTTTAGGTAATGTCTTGCGCGTTTTTCAGCTTCTTGTTTTGATAATTTGTGTGTGCGAATCGGCGCTAAGGTGAGGTTTTCCAGTACAGTCAAATGAGGAAAAAGGTGAAAGTGTTGGAACACCATGCCGATTTTACCGGGCTTGAGAGATTTTGCGTGAGAAGGCTGGTCGAACACATGAAGCTGGCCTTCTTGAATCGATTCAAGATGATTGATGCAACGAATGAGCGTTGATTTTCCGGAACCTGAAGGGCCACACACCACGACGATCTCGCCAGAATGCACGGAGAAGTTGATGTCTTTTAGAGCGTGGTAATCGCCATACCACTTATTTACGTCGCTAAACTCAACGACGGGAGTATTCTCTTTCAAAGGGGCACGCTATAACGGAAAAATATCCTTTTACAATAGCAAGTTGTGCGCGTAATTTCATTAAGAATAAGCTAATGTTTAGGCGATGATTTTAAGACTCTATTCAGATCGCTTACAAGATACATCCATGTTTCTTTAATGTTGGTGCAGTCTAGAGTATGACTAACTCAGTTCAACGAGATACGGATAACGAACAACAATCGCAACAACAGACATAACCATTAGTGTCTGTGCAGAATAGTAGGTCACCATGACAACTTGTCGTGAAAATATTGACCGTCCTCCAAAGCGTTCGAAAGCCAATACGATGCCAGAGATAATAAAGATAAAGCTTCCGAGCACTGCAAAAGAGGAGGATTGTGTTTTCCCACTCAAATAATACTCGATCGAAGCCCAGCACATAGTCATCAGTACCAATATATAACTAGCAACTGGCCGTTTTTCTTTACCGAGATCCGGTCGGAACAACCAGTAGACGCATATACCGAGTCCGAACAAGGCAATTGGGAGCCAAGGTGTAAAATGCCACGCTGACATGATGGCAAAACCATAACTATAGGAGAGATGGGCAGAGCAAAAGAGCACTAATCCTGTAATGAACTTGTCTCTAGGGAGCATTAATAACACGTCACCAAGCAACGAGAGCGATAAGCCAATCAAAATCCAATGCGCATATGGCATTGGGTAAGCCGGGGACTGAATTAAAATACCAAGCATACAGAGCACTGGTAATGGTTTAGAAACGTAAAAGAGCCATTTAGAGCCTTTACGGATACTGATGATATGTATGAATGCTAATACGACAACAACTAGCCACATAAAGTGTTTTCTCGAACAGACAAAATTATGTAGTACATCACTACAACAAATCAAAACTTAATTAACGAGTTAACTCGTTCTTTGATCTCAATTATTTTTATTTGTGTAAAGCTGGACAGTTGTCTCTTTACTAACCAACACGGCCGATTTTTTGTCTGGAGGGAATCGTTGTTTTTAGAAGCCTCCTCGTTTTGAACGTGATGCGGCTTACAAAATAGCATAAAAAAACGGTATTGTGACTGTTAAGTCACAATACCGTTAAACCCTAGGAAGGGCAGTGAAGAATTGTTGCAGTTATGAGACAGCTAACTCTAAGATTTCTCGGCTACGTTCAAGTGTGATCGCCTGGTTTTCACCTAAAACAGTCATGCCGTGTTTGTTTAGTTGATCAATGATGGCATCGATAGCTTGTTCACGGCTCTCACCATAGTTTTCGAGCTTAGTTGCGACATCAAGTTGATGATAAAACGCTTCGATAGATTCGATTGTGCGCTCTGCTAAATCCTCACCTGCTTCAAGACCAAATACGTTGCGACCCATTTGTTCTAACTTAGGGCGCTTAAACTGCATTTGGTTACGAAGTAACGACGGTTGGACAATTGCAAGAGAACGCGCATGATCAACGCCCCATAGAGCGGTTAATTCATGGCCGATCATATGTGTCGCCCAGTCTTGTGGAACGCCACTACCAATTAACCCATTCAATGCTTGGTTAGCAGACCACATTAAGTTTGCGCGCCACATATCGTCGTCTCGTTCCGCAAACTGTTCTCCGAGTGTTTTTAAGGTTTTCAGCAGTGTTTCTGCGTAACCATCTTGAACCATTGCACCGGTAGGAAGCGTCAAGTATTGCTCACATACATGCACCCATGCGTCAACAATGCCGTTGATAAGCTGGCGTTCTGGCAGTGTTTTCATTACATCTGGGTCTAACACGGCAAATTTTGGCTGCACTGCTGGAGACATGAACGGAAGCTTGTCTTGAGTTTCTTTTTTAGTGATAACTGCGCCCATGTTTGACTCTGAGCCTGTTGCTGGCAATGTCAAAATTGCAGCTAGAGGCGTCGCTTCAGTGACTTGGTGCTTACCAATCATGATATCCCAACCATCACCATCATACTTTGATGCCGCTGCTACGTATTTGGAGCCATCGATGACTGAACCACCACCTACCGCTAAAATAAAGTCAACGCCATGCTCTTTTACCATTGCGACTGCTTTATCGAGTGTTTCTTTGGTTGGGTTTGGTTCAACACCTGAAAACTCTAGCCATTCATGTCCCTCAAGAGCTTCTGCTACTTGGTCGTACACGCCATTTTTTTTGATGGAGCCACCACCGTATACCACTAAAACTTTTTGGTCGGATGGGATAGCTTCTTTGATTGCTGCGATTTGTTTTTGACCAAAGAAAATCTTGGTTGGGTTTACATAAGAAAAGTTCATTATTAGCCCTCTTGCTTCCAGTGAAGGAGATTGAATACATGCATATTAGTCCTGATTAACGATGGTTAACAGGTCGATTTCTGCAAATAATTTGCCTATTTCTACAAAATTGATGCTCTTGAGCTAGAAAGTTAAAGTCGAGAGGAAGTATAGTGCTCGAAACGATAATAGAGACCAAACTCGTTGGTCATTGATGGAGCGCTCTAATGCACACTCTCGCAGATATCATGCAGCAATATGTTGAAAAGCAGGGGCTGCATGACCTAGAAGGTATTAAGAAAACAGCGATAGATGGCGTATGGTTTTATCGCAGTAGCAAAGGGAATCATCGCCAGCCGTTTGTCTATCAGTCCGGCATCATCGTATTGGGTCAAGGGCATAAGAACATTCATATTGGTGATACACCAGTGCAATATGGGCCCGATGATTACCTTGTTGTCGGGGTTCCCATGCCACTAGAGTGCGAAGCGTTTGCGACAAACAATGAGCCTTTACTTGGCATTTCGATAGATATTTCGCCAACGCTTCTTCATAAACTCGTTAAAAAATTAGAGGGTGAGAAATTCAGTAATAAGTGTCTGGATGCTACCCGTTGCGGCCTTAAGTCGGTACGTATGAATGAAGGTATGTTGGATGCGTGCAAGCGGTTAATGAAAGCAATGTGTGACGAGCTTGATGTCATCATGCTTGGCGAGCTGCTTCTTGAGGAAATTGTGTATCGTACTTTGGTGAGCAAAGAGGGGTATGTTTTATTTGACCTAGCACATCAAGAAGGTTCTTACGCGAGGGTAGCTAAAGCACTAAATCGTGTACATCAAGCGTATCACGAACAGTTGAACGTACAAGCATTGGCTGAAGAAGCCAACATGAGTGTGTCTGCTTTCCATCAAGCATTTCGCAATGTCACGCTTGAATCTCCGTTGCAATATATTAAGAAAGTTCGACTTAACAAAGCGCGCGAATTGATCCAGTTAGAGGGGCGACGTGTTAATGATGCAGCGAGAATGGTTGGGTACACGAGCCCATCACAGTTTAGTCGCGAGTACAAGCGGCATTTTAATGAAACGCCAAGGTCAACAAAGGCTTAGTGATCTTTATTTCAAAATGGCGACTTTTTTTACCTTTTTTATTAATTTGCGAGTGACATATTTATTTAAGTTATAAAATTAGTTACTGGTGCCAAATAATAGGTACGTTGTTGCAATCATTTAGTGGATTGTTGCGAGGCGGTGTGGAAAACTCGTAAATAGATAGTGTGAAATCACCAACTTGTACTTAAGTTATTTTACGTCGAAATAAAAGTATAGATGCGCTTCGTTTAGCGCATTTAGTATTGTTTTAACAATAACTTAAGGAAGAGCGATTATGCACCTTAAAAACGGCAACGCAGTGAAAAACGTGTTCACACTAAGCACACTCACCGCTTCTTGTCTTATGGCCTTCAATAGCTACGCAGCAGTTGACTGTGCCCCTCTAGAAACTTGGCAATCATCAAAAGTTTATAACGGTGGCGACCAAGTTCAGCATGAAGGTAATGCTTATAAAGCGCGTTACTGGACGCAAAACAACAATCCAGCGCAATCTGGTGAGTGGGGCGAGTGGGAAACACTTGGCGCTTGTGATGGCACTGGACCGGTTGATCCACCTCAGAATGAAGTCCCGACGGTTACTCTGACATCGCCTTCTGCGTCGGCTTCTGTGACTGCGGGTGATGTTGTTAGCCTAGCTGCAGATGCGGCAGATACTGATGGGACTGTTAGCAAAGTAGAGTTCTTTGTTGATGGTGTATTAGTTGGTCAGGCAACGTCTGCGCCGTATGCTGCATCGTGGACAGCAACTGAAGGACAGCACGAGTTCTCTACCAAGGCCTATGACGATGCAGGTGCCGTTAGTACGGCAAGTGTTGTGACGTTAACTGTGGCATCAGCGCAACCTGGTAACGAAGCGCCGACAGTGGATGTCGCGCTTTCTGCGAGCTCTATTGACCTGGGTGGTTCCGTAACACTGACTGCAAATGCTACGGATGCGGATGGTACCGTTGCTAAAGTTGATTTTTATGTTGCAGGTGTGCTTGCTGGCACTGCTACAACAGCGCCATACACGCTGGATGTAACCCCTTCACAAGCTGGCTCATTAAGTGTTTATGCGAGAGCAACCGATGATGCTGGCGCAACAGCAGATTCTGCAATTGCGACGTTAACAGTAAACGGCGGCGCAGTGACATCTAATTGTCGTCCTGATGGTCTTTATCAAACAACGGGTGTAGATGTTCCTTACTGTTCTATTTATGACGAAGAAGGCCGTGAGAAAATGGGGGCTGATCACCCACGTCGTGTAATCGGTTACTTCACCAGTTGGCGATCAGGTGACGACCCACAATCGACTTACCTTGTTAAAGACATTCCTTGGGAACAACTTACTCACATTAACTACGCGTTTGTGAGCATTGGTTCTGACGGCAAAGTAAACGTTGGCGACGTAAATGATCCTAACAACCCTGCTACAGGTAAAACTTGGCCAGGCGTTGAGGTAGATCCCGCTCTTGGTTTTAAAGGTCATTTTGGTGCACTAGCAACTTACAAGCAAAAACATGATGTTAAAACGCTAATCTCGATTGGTGGTTGGGCTGAAACGGGCGGTCACTTCGATACGAACGGCGATCGTGTAGCTGATGGTGGCTTCTACACCATGACGACGAATGCGGACGGTTCTATTAATCATGCTGGTATTGAGAAGTTCGCAACTTCAGCCGTTGAAATGATGCGTCAGTACAAGTTCGATGGTCTGGATATCGACTATGAATACCCGACGTCAATGGCTGGTGCTGGTAACCCTTACGACAAAGACTTCATGGAACCACGTCGTCAGTATTTATGGGCGTCTTACCAAGAGCTGATGAAAGTATTGCGTGAGAAACTTGATGCGGCATCCGCGCAAGATGGTATTCATTATATGCTGACTATCGCAGCACCATCTTCAGGTTACTTGCTACGTGGGATGGAAACCTTCGATGTAACTAAGTACCTAGACTACGTAAACATCATGTCTTACGACTTGCATGGGGCTTGGAATGATCACGTTGGTCATAACGCGGCTTTATTCGATACAGGTAAAGACTCTGAGCTAGCGCAGTGGAACGTATACGGCACTGCTGCATACGGTGGTATCGGTTACTTGAACACAGACTGGGCTTACCATTACTTCCGTGGCTCTATGCCAGCAGGTCGTATCAACATTGGTGTTCCTTACTACACCCGTGGTTGGCAAGGTGTTACTGGTGGCGAAAATGGCCTATGGGGCCGAGCGGCACTACCAAACCAAGCAGAGTGCCAACCGGGCACAGGTGAAGGTGAGAAGAACAACTGTGGTCACGGCGCTATTGGTATCGACAACATGTGGCATGATACCGACCCTAAAGGAAACGAAATGGGCGCTGGTTCTAACCCAATGTGGCATGCTAAGAACCTAGAAAACGGTATTTGGGGCTCTTACGCAGCTGCTTACGGTCTGGACCCAGTCAACGATCCTTCAGATAAGTTTGTTGGTACTTATACTCGTCATTACGATAGCGTTGCTGTGGCACCTTGGTTGTGGAACGCAGAGAAGAGCGTATTCCTATCTACGGAAGATAAAGCTTCTATCGAGGTGAAAGCCGATTACGTTATCGATAAAGAGATCGGCGGTATCATGTTCTGGGAACTAGCCGGTGACTACAACTGTTACGTACTGGATGCAAATGGTAATCGTACGGCAGTAGATGCCACTGAACAAGCTTGTGCGGCAGGTAATGGTGAATACCACATGGGTAACACTATGACCAAAGCTATCTACGACAAGTTTAAGTCTGCGACGCCTTACGGTAATAAAGTAGCGACTGGTCCAACACCAACTGAAGCAGTAGACATTACTGTTAGTGTTGGCGGCTTCAAAGTTGGCGATCAAAACTACCCAATTAACCCGAAAATCACGTTTACGAACAACACTGGTCAAGCGATCCCTGGCGGTACTGAATTCCAATTCGATATCCCAGTATCTGCGCCGGACAACGCGAAAGACCAATCAGGTGGTGGTTTGAAAGTCATTGCTTCTGGACATACTCGTGCAAACAACATCGGTGGCTTAGATGGCGTAATGCACCGTGTGTCGTTCTCTCTACCAGCATGGAAAGACTTGCCAGCGGGCGGCACTTACGAGCTTGATATGGTTTACTACCTACCAATCTCTGGTCCGGCTAACTACTCAGTGATTTCTGGTGGTAAAGAGTTTGCGTTTAAGTTTGAACAGCCAGATCTACCAATTGGTGATCTCAATGCGGGCACGGGTGGTGGTACCACTGAACCAGGTACGTGTGATACGACAGGTTTAGTGACATACCCAGCTCTGCCACAAACGGATTGGGCAGGTAATCCAAGCCACGCTAACCAAGGCGATAAGATCATCCACAACGGTGTGGTTTACCAAGCGAACTGGTGGACAGCGGCTGAACCGGGTACAGATGGTAGCTGGTCAACGGTATGTAACATCTAATTATTATGGATTATTTGTTATAGCCTAATGTTTACAGGCACTTAAACAAAAGCGCACGATGATTATCGTGCGCTTTTTTGTTGTGATAGTTTGTCGTTTAATCGAATTGGTAACTTTCAGGTATGACGACAATACCTTTGTCTGAGATTTTAAATCGCTTCGCATCTTCAAGTTTGTTGATGCCAATTTGAGTATGTGGCGGAATACGAACATGTTTATCAACTATGCAGTTGACCAACTGACTTCCTTCACCGACTTCCACGTCATCAAATATGATGGAATCGACTACCGTTGCACTGTCTTGAATGCGTACGTTATAGGAAATGATGGAATGCTGTACTGAGCCTCCAGAATTGATGACACCGGTAGCAATGATGGAGTTAATAAAAATACCTTCATTGCCTGTAGCAGAAGAAACGGTACGAGCTGGTGGAAACTGCGGCTCGTAAGTACGAATCGCCCAATTGGACTGATAAAGGTTCATTGGCGGCACAGGTTCTAGTAGATCCATATTCGCTTCATAGAAGGAATCAATGGTACCCACGTCGCGCCAATAGCAATCTTTATCGACGCGCCCTTTACTGCCACAGAATTGATAAGCGTAAACGGATTCGGTATCAATCAGCTTAGGTATGATGTCTTTTCCGAAGTCATGGCTTGATGAATCGAGTTTTGAGTCTTCTTCAAGCGCTTCTTTCAAAACATCCATATCAAAGATATATATTCCCATAGAAACAAGGCTTCTGGTCGCGCTTCCAGGAAGGGTAGGTGGGGTTTCAGGTTTCTCTATAAACGAAGTAACGAGCCCGCTTTCTGTGGTGCCCATTACACCGAATGCTGAAGCATCCTCTACGGGAACATCCATACAGGCAACGGTGAGCTTAGCACCTTTCTCTTTATGCTCTTCAAGCATTGCGGCGTAGTCCATTCGATAGATATGATCGCCGGATAACACAACCACATACTTTGCATCATTTCGCGATAGCAACCACATGTTGTGATAAATTGCATCGGCGGTTCCTTCATACCATGCACCACCTTTGCGCATTTGTGGTGGAACAGCAGTAATGTACTCGCCTAGCTCTGGATTGAATATCGACCAGCCGTCTCGTAAGTGTTTTTGAAGTGAATGAGATTTATATTGGGTTAAAACAAGGATCTTGCGTAAACCCGAATGTAAACAATTGGTTAGTGTGAAATCTATAATTCTATATTTTCCGCCAAAAGGTACGGCTGGCTTGGTTCTGTCATCGGTGAGTGGGCTGAGTCTAGACCCCATCCCTCCTGCTAAAATTACGGCGAGTGCGTCTTCCATAGTATTCCCTTTCCCTTTTCTGACATGCATCAAAACGGTGCTAACCTGAAGGAGGTGGTATGCAACGCAGAGGTTTTGAAAAGCATGTGCTAATGTGCTTATTAGTGAAAAGTCTACTACAAGAATCGAGCCATAGAATATCTCCTTAAAAATCAAGGAGGTTAAAATTTCACTGTAAGACAACTGCACCATATTAGTGAAGCGCTAAATAGCCCGTGCATCAAATTGGCGCAAAATTGTAGAAAGGAGAAGTCAACAAGTATGGATTTACAATGTAAAGTGGCGACAAAACAAGAAGATAAATAGGGTTTTCTAGCTTAATAACTATGGCTAAACAAGGCTTAGGGTTAGCGTTTTAACTCTAAAGGTCTAAAACAGGCGCGTTGATGTAAGGCAGGAGAGCTTTGTATCAACAATTCAAGAGTAGAAGGCCTGAGACAACTCTTTTCACAGTTGTTGAGAGTGAGTGGATAGGTAAGTAGACCACTCACTCAATGAATATGCTCACTTCACTGATAGCGATACGTTATCACTGCACTAAGAGAGACCGACGATATTTCCTTCATCATCAAGATCTAAGTTCATAAATGCGGGTTTATCAGGTAAGCCTGGCATCGTCATCACGGTACCAGATAATGCATAAACGAATCCTGCGCCCGCACACAAGCGCAGCTCGCGGATTGGGACGGTAAAACCAGTTGGTGCCCCTTTGACTGCGGAGTCCGTGGTTATAGATAGTGGTGTCTTCGCGATGCAAACCGCTAAGTTGTTAAAGCCTAATTGCTCAAAATGTTTGAGCTGTTCAGTCGCGATAGGAGTCATTTCTATATTGGTTGCTCCATAGCCCGCTTCACATACTGCCATGAGCTTTTCGAGTAATGATTGCTCTTTGTTGTATAACGGACAAAACTCTACAGGCGTGGTACACGCATCAATAACATGTTGAGCTAGTTCCGTTGCGCCTTGTCCGCCTTGCGAAAAAGCGGTGCTGATGGCTACTTTAACTTCGGGATTAAATTGGTGAATCAGATCTTCAAGAGCTTTAAGCTCTTTCACACAATCTTGTGGAAACTGGTTAATGGCAACGACAGCAGGTAAACCGTATTTATGAACGTTATTTATGTGCCATTTTAAATTTTCAAACCCAGCCTCCAATGCTGCTTGGTCCGGATTAAAAATGGAATCTGGAATAGCCATACCTGGTCGTAAATCGTAGTGTCCGGAATTCGCTTTGAGGCCGCGTAATGTTGCTACGATCACTACACAGTCCGGGGCTTTGTTGGCGGCAGCAGCTTTAATGTTACACGCTTTCTCAAATCCCATATCCGAACCAAAACCGGCTTCAGTTACCGTGTAACCTGACAGTTTGAGCGCAATATCGTCCGCGATAATGGATGAATTTCCATGGGCGATGTTTGCAAATGGACCTGCATGGATCAACGTAGGAACACCTTCTAGAGTTTGCATCAGTGTTGGTGCAATCGCCTCTTTTAGTGTTACTGCCATTGCTCCTGCAACTTGTAGATCTTCCGTAGTGACGGGGTTTCCGTTCAAATCGTACGCTACGACAATTTTCCCAATACGTTGACGTAAATCTTTTAAATCTTTGGCTAGTGCAATGATAGCCATTAACTCAGAAGCGGCTGAAATATCGAACCCTTCGTCACGCTCGAAACCATTGATGGTTTTTCCTGCATCATTGAGGCCAATTTTGACTTTACGTAGTGCACGATCATTATGGTCCATCACTCGTTTCCAAGTAATACTTGCCGTGTCGATTTTAAGTGCTCTTAACCCGGTGCGTGATTCAAAGGCATCATAACCCTCGCGTTGCTCATGGAACAAGCGAGCGTCAAGAGCGGCTGAAGCAAGGTTGTGCGCCGCTGTCACTGCGTGAATGTCACCAGTAAGGTGTAAGTTTAACTCTTCCATTGGAGCTACTTGAGAATAACCACCGCCCGCTGCGCCACCTTTAATACCGAAGACGGGTCCCATCGAAGGTTGCCTTATACATGCAATAACAGATTGATTAAGCTTTGCTAAACCTTGCGCCAGTCCTATCGTCGTAACGGTTTTTCCTTCGCCAAGAGGAGTCGGCGTGATCGCAGTGACGAGTACAAGTTTACCGTCATCATTTGCTTTGAGTCGTTCCAAACATTTTGGGTGGACTTTGGCTTTGTGCTTCCCGTGAGTGTCATACTCTTCGGGCAATAGTCCTACTTTTTCCGCGATAACATCAATAGAAGAAAGTGGTGTGTTTCGGCAAATTTCGATATCTGACTGCATGGAGAATCCCCAAAGTGGCACACAGGTAGCGTTGAAAAACTACCTGAGTTATAACGAGTATTATTGTGAGGCAAAGGTCTGCTTGGTGATGGTACTGTTTCGGTTAGGCTTGTAAAGAGTTTACTGCTTCGTATTGTGCGACATACTAACGAAATCTACTCGTTATAGTGCTAGATAAAAACAAAAAGGCCACCAAATGGTGACCTTGATATATTTTTAGCTTTAAAGCTGTCGTTTTAACGATCCCAATAAGTCTCTTCTAAGCTATCTTCTCGTTCAGGAAGCGCTCGCGATAGGCGAGGAGAGTGCTGCGTCAACACTTCATAGCTTACTCGGTTTGCGTATTTACAGATCTGAGAAAGCGAGGAGTAGGTTAAGCATCGTACTTCGTGCTTTTCTGAGTTAGGCACTTCTTTTTGGTGGAAAGAGTTTGCTGCCATGTCATGCAGTAAGGCTGAAAGGGCTGCATCACCTGCACCATTAGTGTTCTTAATCTCTAGTGGTCCACCAAGGTAAGGGCCGATGTGAGAGTAGACCTTCATTGGGTTTTGACAGTCTTCTTTACGCATCGCACGACTAAACTCGTACTGGTTAAAGGCTTCGAGGGAGCT
The DNA here is from genome assembly GCF_024181865.1 of Vibrio sp. Y58_MX_L22. Lineage (NCBI taxonomy): Bacteria > Pseudomonadati > Pseudomonadota > Gammaproteobacteria > Vibrionales > Vibrionaceae > Vibrio > Vibrio sp. Y58_MX_L22. The sequence goes on along the minus strand of NZ_JAMZAN010000009.1, from coordinate 21,723 downwards.
TTCAAGGATGTCGTGTGTGGTTTCTCGTTTTACTTTCTCGTCGGTGTAACCAGCCATGTACAGACCATTTGGTCCTGCCGTACACAGTACGAGATCAACCCATTCAAGTGCTTTATCAGCAGCAGCTAGCGGCTCTGTTTCACCTGTTAGCGCCGCACCTTCTTCTTCATTCATAGCGACAACAGAAATGTTTTCGCGAATGTATTCTTGCCACCACTGTGCGTTGCCTTCGATAACGTACTTCGTCCCTAACGTAAGTACAACAGGGACATCGTGCTTCTTAGCAAAGTCGATCGCTCTTTGTACCGCTTTAGGCATTGGATCTTCTTCTTTACCACGCATTAGGTAAGAAGAAACAACCAGGGCTGATGCTTTCTCAAAGATCTCTTCAGGAATGCTTTCCGGAAGTAGTTGATTCATATGACCTTCGTTGATAGCAAATGTACGCTCACCGTCTTGAGAAATTAGGGTGTAGCAGCGACCAATAGGGCCATCTACCGTTTGTAAATGGTTAAGGTTCATGCGTGAAGACGTACGGCAAAGGTAGCGGTAAGCAAAAGAACCGACTTGAATGTTCTTAGACATCACACCGAGCAAAACGGATTTGCTATCGGCTAAAACTGAGTAGTTGTGAAGAGTATTGCCAATCGTGTCACCTGGGTATTGGTGTGTGATCAGGCCTTGCTCAACCAGTTCTTCGTAAAGAGCATCTGCTTTGCTTTCTTCAAGAACGAGCGAATGTCCTTTACTCAGGTTGTATTTCTCTAAAAACGCGTCATCTACACGTGCTTCGATATCTACAATGGTTTGACCGACACCAACAATAGTTGGGCGATATAGCTTAGGTGCCTGTCGGATTTGGTTTACTAATGGATCTCGAGCGTGAGTTGGGAAGTAGTGTTTAGATTTACGCTGACCAGGAAACTTCATGCTTGTTCTTGAGTGAGAAAAAAAAGAGGCGGGATTGTATCACAAAAAAATGAAAATCGTGGCGATTTATTACAAAGAAGTCTGCTCGCTGAAAAAATCAGCGAGCTGAGTAAATAGCAACCAAAGCAGCTGCAATTTATGACGCTTGTCGTATTGCAATGGGTTGTTTTTTAAACTTGTTGCTCAGCAGCGCCCGGAAAGAGCCTGCTCCGCGCTAACTAAATTTACCCGCGTTACTTTTTCACTTCAGTTGGCTCAACGTAAGCCTTGGTGCCCCAAAGTGGGACTGTCGAAAGGCTATGTTTAAAACTACCATCGGTCTCTTTTGTTGTATAAGACAAGTAGAGTAAGGTTTGGTTATCGGCATCATAAATACGGCGAACCTTCATTGTTTTGAAGAAAATGCTTTTTGACTTCTTAAATACAATTTCACCGGACTTACTCTTATCTATTTTTGCAATCATTTCCGGTGTGATTTCGCCAGTCTGACGACATGATATTGAGCTATCACTTGGATCTGCTAAGCTGAAATCCGCTTCGATAGAGGCGATGTGACATGTGACACCTGTTACCACCTCGTCTTTCAACTCACCGACTTTGATGTCTTTCAAAGTAAACCAACCGAGCCCCACGTCAGCAACATCGTTATCTGAACAACCAACTAGAGTAGTAGCAAGCAATGCACTTAACAGCATCTTTTTCATTATTTTTGTCCTTAACTAGGAAAGATATTGATGAAATCTATCAGAGGTTTGCACCTAAAACAAAATTTAGCCACGGAAAGGTCTATGTGCGCTAGGTTTGTTGCGGGCTTCATGCTAATGTACTGCTCTAAACGAAGGTATCAAGATGAATGAACAACAGTTAGCCAGTATCGAGCGTAAAAATACATGGCTGTATGATCTGGTCGAAGTTGAATTTCCGACACCAGAGAGTTTGAAAGGGCGCGATGTCTATTTCAAAACGCTAGAAAAAGCAACGTATCAAGTAGTCGACAAAGACACACTACTGGAAAGTGACTCTGAATTTAACCCCGACGATATTTTTCTGGTCGATTTTCATCGACTGACCATTATGTTCTCTATCTTGCAATCTCAGCGCTGGGAACAGCAGTATGATAAAGATATGATCATTGAATATCTGACACAGATTATCCTCACGCCAGATTTTGAATTATATGTTGGTTTTAAATCTGGAGTCCCAATTGGTGCTGCTATTGTTAGCCATCTCGAAGGAAATACACTCATCTCTGATATTGCTGTTTCTGAATCAAAATACAAAAGCTCGTTTGTGGCTGATCTGGCTAAAAAACTAAGCACCGAGCAAAAACTGTTAGACTCAGTGGTTATCGAAAACTAACTTACACATCAATGTGCATAAAAAGTAAAGCAAGATGACGTTGGGTGATCTTGCTTAGAAAAACTGTAATTGCTCCCTTCTATTTCCATGAAATGCCAAGCTCGTCGTTTCAACAATCCCAAACTCAAATAAGATTAATCCAAACATTCTTAAAATCAGCTTGGGCTTGAGCCTGTAAGACGTCTGGAGATGGCTATGGCAATTACCAATATTAAGTGCGTGATATTTGACTGTGATGGTACGTTGGTCGACAGTGAAAGGCTGTGTTGCCAAGCGCTCGTCAATGTATTTAACCAGCATGGGGCTGAGTTAACGATGGATGAGTGCGTTTCTCACTTTAAAGGAGGAAAGCTCGCTGACATCCTTTTAGATACTAAAGAGTTGAAAGATATCAAAGTCCCAATTGATGTTTTAGAGCCGCAATACCGAGAAGAAGTCCAGTCTCTTTTTGTGCGTCACTTACAGCCGATGGATGGCGCAAAACGATTAATTCAGTTTTTGGATTCGCATAGTATCGAATATTGTGTGGCGTCTAATGGACCTAAAGATAAAATTGAATACGCTTTGGAGTTAACCGGTTTGCTCGATGCTTTCCGAGGGAAAGTGTTCTCGGCATTCGATGCGAATAGTTGGAAGCCTGAGCCCGATTTAATCATGTACAGTGCTATGAGCATGGGCTTTTTACCAAGTGACTGTCTTTATATTGATGACACGCCTAAAGGAGTTGAGGCGGGACTAAACGCCGGTATCAAAACGGTGCAGTTATTTAATGGTGAAGCTATCAATCTTGTTGATGACGAGCGTGTAATTCGCATCCATCATTTAGATGAATTAAAAGAGCAGCTGTGTGGCTGCTCTGTTTGACCTACTAATGGCAAACCGGACTCAAGCTGTGGATGTGCTTAAGTTTAGACTGTAGGTAAGGCGTTTGATGTAGACATTGGATAGATGAGAAGTTTTTTGTATGAAATCCGCAAGCAGCGCATGTGAATTTCTCGCCATCCGATGAAATGAGATATTCATCTCCTTGGCAGAGTGGGCAGTTCAGGTTCTCTATGTCTTTTGTGTCTTTGTAATTATTCATATTGTTTTCCAGCAGCAAATTGGAATTGGCAAGATCAAGCATAGCGGAACGCTTTGTTTAAGAACATTATTTCATCGGGTACAGCGAGAACTTGAGATTCACTTCAAATATCCACTTGGATGTCGTAGAAAATATCGAAGGTAATAGTTGAACACGGTTTAAAGAAAAGGGCTCCTTAAGGAGCCCTTGTTGATCATAAGTTCCACAATGTTATGCGGTGCGGTAGCGTTGTAATATCTCACCAAGAGAAACGGAGGCTTGCGTGAGATTAGCGACGCCAGCGGTAGATTGCTCCGCCACTTCTCTGATTGTGCTTGATTGACTACGAATTTCTGAAAGTTCCGATGCAATATCGTTAGCAACTGCGCTTTGTTCTTCAGCAGATGTGGAAATCTGAATGCTCATGTCCATTAATGAGCGTGCTGACTCGGCAATAGAGGTAACATCATGGCCGATTTCATCAATAAGCTGGCTGCTGGTTTGAGCTTGCTGAACGGTTCGGTTGGTGATTGAAGCAATGTTCTGGCTCTCAATTTGAAGCTTCTCAATCATGGCTTGGATCTCTACTGTTGCCTGTTGAGTTCTGCTTGCTAATGTACGTACTTCATCGGCAACCACTGCAAATCCACGACCTTGTTCACCAGCACGGGCTGCTTCGATTGCTGCGTTTAGTGCCAACAGATTAGTTTGTTCTGAAATGGCGTTAATCGTTGTGATCACGTCATTAATCTGCGTCGTATTCTCGTTTAAATTGGTTACTGACGTAGAGGCTTGTTCAATATAGCTAGATAACGTCTCTATCTCGCCAATCACGTTTTGTACACGGCTTCTGCTTAGTTCGATCTTCTGGGCATCTTGGTCTGACTGCGTCGTTGCTTGTTGAGAAATACTTGATACCTCCTTTGCAGAGGCTGTCATTTCTTCCATTGCCGTCGCGACTGAATCAAGCGTTTGATATTGATGAGATATCTGGGTTTCACTCAACTGCATATCTTTTTCGAATGCAGAAGATGTCTCGCTCAACATCGTTGCATTATTTTTAACACTATTAACCAGTTCACTTAAGGTATCCATAGACTTGTCTAGCGCACAGCCGATGGTACCGAATTCATCTCGACCTGGATGGAAACCAAGACGAGAGGTTAAGTCACCGTCACCAATTTTTTCGGTTGTTGTATATAAAACCCACAGAGCTCCTCCGATAAACGTTGCCACCCAGTAAGAGAATAGGGCAAAAGGAATAACCCATAAGAAGCTGAGTAATAGTGACGATAGAGCTGATGATTTTAACGATTCGTATTGTGTGGACACATTTTGAGTCAGCTTAATCACTTCCCCAGAATGCAACTTGGCATAAGCGGTCACAGACCCATCGACAAAAGAACTCTCGCTTACGCGGTTCGATTTCGATACGCCGTCAATTTCTGTAGCGCGGTTTGATTGAGCATCAACGATACCAGAAAGCTTCGCTTCGCTCGCCGAGATGGCTTGCTGCTCAAATTGTTGTATTTCATTGAAGTAGCGGCTTCCAGCCACTGAAGTGAGGGCTACTAAAAACAGTAGGAATATAACCCACATTTTGTCGTTGATAGACATCTTGATAAACAGCCTGTCTATCGTTCTAAACTCAACTTCTCTCATTTAAAGCTCCATTAGAGATAAAAGATATTGACCAAATCTATTGCTATATCGAAACAAAATATGCGAAGTTAATCAGCAAAATATGTAACGAATACTAAATTTAGTTTAAGAAATGAGATCTAAGGACGCCTATAACAGTATGTTATATCTTTAAATTGACATGAATGTTGATAAAAGAGTCATTTCTCTAAAGTGTTAAGCGGATATGAAACCTAATTGCAATCGTTTACTTTTGATTATGCTCATAGGTTTTTAAATCTTTACTTCTCGCTGTCATGAATGTGTCATATAAAGACTATAAAAAGGAGTTGCTGATGTGGATATGGCAAGAGTCAGGCCGTCAGCAAGTAAAAGCAAGAGAGCTTAAAATAAAGGAGGTCACAATGAGCGACCAATACCAAAACGATGAGAGCCTAGAGCTGCTAGATGCGCTTGAAATTGGCATTATCTTGTCGGAATACGTTGGCTCAGACAACGAAGCCGAATAGCGGAACACTCTCATCTCGTCGTAATTGACGTTATACTAGGTTCATGTCACACCAAGCCCTAGAGGCCAAAACTGGCGTCGAATGAACTTTCTAGCCCACCTGCATATCGCAGATCACAGTAACAGCCATTTATTGGGAAACTTGCTTGGAGACTTCGTAAAAGGAGATCCAAGCAAGCTGTATGATCGCGATATCTCAAATGGTATCAGATTACATAGATTTGTTGACCGTATTACTGACCATCATCCAATCGTCAACGAATGTAAGCCTCATTTCACTGGTATTGCGAGACGTTTTGCACCTATCGCTTTGGATATGTTTTGGGATCATTGCCTCGCAAAACACTGGAACGACTTTCATTCCGTGCCTCTCGAACACTTTGTCCAAACGGCATACGAGCGAGTAAACCGAGAGGTTCATGAACATTTGCCGCCACGTTTTTTGGTGCTCCACAGCAGAATGTGGCATGGCCGATGGCTTCAATCCTATCAAGATCTAGACAATATAGAATTTGCACTACATCGGATGTCGCAAAGAAGCCCTAGAATGGCAGACTTAACCACAACATTTAAAGTGATTGAAAGTGATTACACCGAATTAGAAGAGAAGTTCTCGTCACTTTATCGAGATGTTTTGCGCCAGTCGTATGACTTTCAGCAACAGCTTAATGACTCAACTCAATGAGATAGAAAAGTAGTATGGCTTTAGGGGCTCTGGTAAACTCTGCGCTCCAAAAATAATGAGGTTACACATGTCTGTTAATTTTGCTGATTTAGGCATCGAACAAAAGCTAATCGAGACGCTAGGCAATCTAAATATCGTGACGCCAACACCAGTGCAAGAAAAGTCAATTCCACACGTCCTTGCAGGAAAAAACTTACTTGCTGCTGCACAAACTGGTACGGGAAAAACGGCTGCGTTTGGTTTACCTATCATACAAACCGTTCAGCAAAAGAAACTTAACGGCACACCTCAAGCATTGATTTTGGTTCCAACACGCGAGCTTGCACAGCAGGTATTTGATAATTTGAATCAGTACTCGGCAGAAACAGAACTTCGCATTGTGTGTGTTTATGGTGGTACAAGCATTGGCGTACAAAAGAGAAAGTTAGAAGAGGGCGCTGATATTTTGATTGCCACGCCAGGCCGCCTTTTGGATCACCTGTTTAATAGTAACGTAAACATCTCTAAAACCGGTATGCTCGTGTTAGACGAAGCCGACCGTATGTTAGATATGGGATTTTGGCCTGACTTGCAGCGCATCTTCCGACGTTTGCCTGCTGAGAAACAGATCCTATTGTTCTCTGCGACATTTGAGAAGCGAATCAAAACTATTGCGTATAAACTCATGGAATCGCCAGTTGAAGTCGAAGTTTCACCAGCAAACACGACTGCTGAAACGGTAACACAAATGGTTTATCCAGTGGATAAAAAACGGAAACGTGAACTGCTAGCGTACTTAATTGGCTCGCGGAATTGGCAGCAAGTGCTTGTATTTACAAAAACGAAGCAAGGCAGTGATGAGTTAGCGAAAGAGCTCAAGTTAGATGGCATCAAAGCGGTTTCTATCAACGGTGATAAATCACAGGGTGCCCGCCAAAGAGCTTTGGATGAATTTAAACAAGGTAAGGTACGTGCTTTGATTGCAACCGATGTGGCAGCACGAGGGTTAGATATTCAAGAGCTAGAACAAGTCGTGAACTTTGATATGCCATTCAAAGCAGAAGATTATGTCCATCGAATTGGCCGCACTGGAAGAGCAGGAAAGTCAGGTTTGGCGGTTTCTCTGATGAGTAGAGATGAGGAGTACTTGTTGCAAGCTATCGAGAACCTGCTTGATCAACGCTTACCCCAAGAATGGCTGGCAGGTTTCGAACCAAGTCTTGTAGAAGAAGTTGAGCCTGAACAAAATGGGGGTGGGCGCCGTCGTAGTCGTTCATCAGAGAAGCGTAAGCTAAAAGCAAAATTGGCGATTCATAAGAATCGTGGTAAATCACGTAGCTCTCGCTAAACCGCGCAAACTTTTGTTCTTACATAATCAGGCTGTTTTTGCCTCTTCATAGACGTCTAACGTTTGGGGGATAGCAAGTAGGTACCCTTGATACATATCGAAACCGAGCTTTTTCATTAAGCGAAGTTGATGCTCGGTTTCAATTCCTTCGATAACGGTTTTAGAGCATAACGCTTTTGCGAGTGATAATGCATCGTTAAGCGCTTTAAAATCACCGTTTTCATACCTTAGCAATAAAGAGCGATCCATCTTGATTATATCTGGGCAAACGCTTCTCACTCGCTCAGTTGTCGATGCATTGACGCCATAATCGTCAATCGCTAATTTAAATCCTTCAAGACTTAACTCCCGAGCAGCTTGAGACAAAGAGAGTTCATCCTCCACCTTCAATTCAAGTAACTCCATGACGATTTGTTCATTCATCAAATGCGATTCATAAATGGTTTGTTTTAGCAGTCGGTTATAAGTGATGTCTTTGACTAGTATCTCTGCCGCTACCGGTAATACATTGAGAAACAATTGTTTTGTGTGAAAGCGAGACTGAGAGAAATTTTTGATATGGACTAGGCGACTTAAGCGTTCAACATTGAGCAAATCTTGAGTGGGAGTCGCTTTGGATTGGAAAAACTGATCTGGCCTAACCATGGTGCCATTGGCATTGCTAATTCTTACCAGTGCTTCAAGGCCAACGATGGAAATATCGTTCTTATATATGGGTTGAAAGACACTGCGGAGAGTGAAGTTCGCGTATTTCGCAATATACTGCCCGTCGGCTTCTTTCCGGATGCAACTAAGTAGTTGCGAGATGCTCATCATTGTTACCACAACCTAAATCAATGTCTCAACATCAGCGTTATCGCGCTAATTTTTCTATTTCATTGGCAATGAATCTAAGTGTGCTCATTAACTCAAGCAAGAACGATGGTAATGGATGGGTAGTTTTGTCGAGTGATATCAAACAAATTGATGAAATAATTGATAATCTCAGCACTTCAATTTGATGCTACCATTGCAGTACGGCATACAACTGCAAATATTTTCTGACTAACTGCTGTTTGTTCGAACGCCGTAAAGGATGCCCAAACTTAATGTAACAAGGGCTAATACCGAATCGAGTGTCCAACGATTGCGTGAGTTGCGACTCGCTGGTGTACAGTGTGATTCCTTGTTCTGTGTATTCGTTGATCTGATCGGGTAGTTCCCCCATCCACCAATGAAGCAATTCTCGGCTCGTTTTGCTGCGACTTATCCAATGATCACAAACTAAAAAGAGTAGGTCATTAGGCTGTAAGGCATAGCCATATTCACTCTGCCATTCCGTAATTGATGAGAGTAAGTTTTCCCGGCAAGATTTTCCGGCACTGACCATATGGTGACTCAGAACCCAGACAGTGCCGATGTCGGATGAAATTCGATAGTGATGGGGAAGGTCTGGAGAATCCAACACTTCGATTGGCTTTATCACGCAGTTGTATCCAAAGTGACGAAAAGTATGTTCCATCCTTCTTGAAAACGCGAGACCAAGATGATGCTCACTCATGCCTTGGTTATGCACCGCAGGGTAATGCTTTTCACACAGCTTAAGACAGTCGTCTTGAAAATCATTAACACTTTGAATAACTAGGTCGAGTAGCAAAGAATATCCCTTAATAATTACAAAACGAACTGCAAAAGGTTAGCATAGTCTTTTGAGAATAGACTAATTTACTTCGGCAACTTCTTGATCTAAACACCAAATTTCTCACAAATGACCGTGTTTAATCTTTAATAGAGCAATACGAAAGAAGCAGAAGTTGAACAAAAATTTGAAAGGGAAAAAATGATAAAGCTAGAACGCGCACAAAAAGAGGCGTTGGCCACCGCCATTCAAGATTACATGCAAGACGAGCTAGATGTTGAAATTGGCCAGTTCGATAGTGAGTTTCTAATTGATTTTATTACAGAAAAACTAGGACCAATTTATTATAACAAGGGTGTTGAAGATGCTAAGTTACTGGTTGAACGCAGAATGTTAGAAGTTTCCGAAGAGCTGTATGAGATAGAACAAGAAATTAAGCTGTAAGTTTCAGTTTTACAAACGATTTAAAGTTCCTTCAAAAAATTCGAACAACTTGATAGATACGGTACCATTGGCTGGATGTAAATGATGGTAAATAATCTGTTTCATATGACGTAAATAGGTTAATGTAGTGTTTCTTGCTCAGCATTAACTTAGGAATATATCTAGGAACTTGAGATGGATACACTGGTAAAGAATTACAACCTTACTGCACGCGTGATGCATTGGTTATCAGCGCTGTGCATTATTGGTCTATTTGCAGTGGGTTTGTGGATGGTCGACCTTAGCTATTACAGCGAATGGTATCGAACTGCGCCGCATTACCATCGCTCTGTCGGTATTTTACTCGCTATTTTAACTTTGGTACGCATAGTATGGAAACATGTGACGGCGTCACCAAAGGTAGAAGGCAAACGTTACGAAGTGCTTGCTGCTAAAGCAGCGCATGGTGTCATGTACCTACTATTGGTCACCATCTTTGTTTCAGGTTACCTCATTTCAACGTCTGATGGACGCGGCATCGAAGTGTTTAATTGGTTCACCGTGCCAGGAGCGGGAGAGTTATTCCCAGGCCAATCAGATATTGCAGGTGAGATTCACTTCTATGCAGCTTGGGCAGTCATCCTGATTGCAGGCTTACATGCTATTGCTGCACTAAAACACCACTTTATCGATAAAGACAACACATTAAGAAAAATGTTAGGAGCTTCAAAATGAAAAAGTCACTTTTCGCTACAGGATTAGCTATCGCTATGGCACTGCCATTTGGTGCGCAAGCTGCAGATTATGTCATCGATACCAAAGGTGCTCACGCTTCAATCAACTTTAAAGTTAGCCACTTGGGTTACAGTTTCATCAAAGGTCGTTTCAATACATTTTCTGGTGACTTTTCTTTTGATGAAAACAACATTGCTGACTCAAAAGTAAATGTTGTTGTTGATACAACCAGCCTAGATTCAAACCATGCTGAACGTGACAAACACATTCGTAGTGGTGACTTCATCGATGCTGGCAAATACAGTGAAGCAACCTTTACTAGCACAAAAGTGGTTGATAAAGGCAATGGCAAACTAGATGTAACTGGTGATCTAACGCTACACGGTGTTACTAAGCCTATTACTATTGAGGCTGAATTCGTTGGTGCTGGTAGTGACCCATGGGGCGGCGAGCGCGCTGGCTTTGTTGGCAACACTCGCCTAGAGCTTGCTGACTTTGACATCCCAGTAATGGGTGCTTCAAGCTACGTCGATATGGAACTTCATATCGAAGGTATTAAGAAGTAATTAGTTCCTTTTAGATACACTAAAAGCGCTCCTTCACTTGAGAGCGCTTTTTTATTATCTTAATCACATCACTAACATCGATAAACCCGTCAGTGATAGCGATTGAAAGCCAATAGACGTTGTAAATGTTTAGCGATTTACGCTGTTTCTAACTCGCTTTTTTCCACTAGGTTTAAACGCTCACCAAAAATCGGGCGTAGTGCTTTTAATACTTCAGTACGAGTAACCACCCCGACCATCTGCCCCTTTTCAAGCACAGGAAGCACTTGTGGCTTACTTACTTTGATACTTTTAGCGCGTTCTTCGAGAGACAAAGACGTCAAGCGAGTGGCAATACCCATACTGCTCGCTGGGTACAACTGCTCTTTATCGATACATAGGAATTCCACAACATCAACGAGGCGATCACCAGCGTCAATTGCGACCACATCTCGGCTCATGATGTCGACGACTTTTTGGTCTTTCACCGGAATGTAGTCCTCACACCATAGTTCTACCATCACATCGTGAGCAGAGAAGAAGCCAACTAATCGATTTTGTACGTCTACAACAGGTGCGCTAGTTACGTTGTTATCAAGTAACACATCCAGCGCGGCTGCAATTGGCGTTTCTGCACGAATGGTGACTGGTTTTTGGTTCATAATGTCTTTAACAAAAGAGGCATTTTTCATGGTGAAATCCTTAACTGACGACAGTGTTGTAGTTGTAGTGATAGAAGAAATATTCGCTGCTTTTAGTTCTGGTCGGCGAAAAATACACCAGTTTGAAAGGCCAACTAATACCGCTCCGCCGACGATGTTGCCAAGCGTGACAGGAATTAAGTTAGCGGTAATAAAGTGGCTAATGTTTAGGTCTGTGTATTGTGACGCGGGCACACCGACAGATGCCCAAAAAGATTCAGGTGCAAAATTCGCGATAACAATACCAAGTGGAACCATAAACATGTTCGCAACACAGTGCTCAAAACCGCTGCTGACAAACATTGCCACAGGCAAAATTGTCATTGCTGCTTTTGTCATTGCATTTGCAGAACTAAATGTCAGCCAAATCGCTAGGCAGACCAACAGGTTACAGAGAATACCGAGTGCAAACGCTTGAATGAGAGTGTGGTGAAGTTTGTGTTGTGCGATGTTAAGCGCATTTAATCCCCATTGACCGCCATCCATCTGATAAAGACCAGCAGCAGTAACCAGCGCAAGTAGGAACATCGCACCAATAAAGTTACCAACGTAAACTTTGCCCCAGATCGAAAGCATCTTACCGAACGAGATTTGCTTATTGGCCCAAGAAATACTGGATAGGACGGAGCTGGTAAATAATTCACCACCGCAGATCACTATGAGGATCAATCCCATGCTAAATGCGAGTCCACCAGCTAGGCGGCTCAAGCCCCAACCAGCGCCCGTACTGCCGGTGGTCACCGTGATGTAAAACAAGAATGCTAACCCGATGAACGCGCCGGCCATAATGGCGAGGCTTAATGTCATACTGCTGGTTTTGTTTGCCTTACTTAACGCAAATTTTTCCGCTTCAACCATCATCTCTTTTGGAGAAAAATACTGGTGATTTTGAGAACTGGTCACCGCCATATTGACTCCTTAATTTGTAATCGCATAAAAAATCCTTGGTTATTAACTCAAAAATGAAATTGTTGTTTTTATTAAGAGCCTCAATGACTTCGGTTTCAAAACCATTGAGGCTTGCGGTGTTCCCGAACCGCGTACTCAGAATAGGGAGAATGGTTAGTAAGGTAAAATTGATAATATTTAGAAACCTCATCAAATTAATTGATAACTTTACGGGGCTAGGTAAAATGAACTCTATTGCTTATTGGGGCATGCTTTAACAATTGTGGGGATTGGGAAATACCCACTAATAATGGAGGACACTTTGCGCTACTCACTTAAGCAATTAGCGGTTTTCGACGCAGTTGCAGATACCGGCAGTGTAAGCCAAGCCGCAGAAAAATTGGCTTTAACACAATCAGCGACGAGTATGTCGCTTGCGCAATTAGAGAAGATGCTTGGCAGGCCGTTGTTTGAGAGGCAAGGCAAGCAAATGGCGTTAACCCATTGGGGGATGTGGTTACGACCAAAAGCAAAACGCTTGCTACAAGATGCATTGCAGATTGAAATGGGCTTCTATGAGCAACATTTATTGAGTGGTGAGATTCGTATGGGAGCGAGTCAAACCCCAGCAGAGCACTTAGTTCCCGACCTTATCAGTATCATTGATAATGACTTTCCAGAAATGCGTATTTCCCTCGGTGTACAAAGTACAAAAGGGGTGATTGATGGGGTATTAGATTACAAGTATGACTTAGGGATTATTGAAGGGCGCTGTGATGATAACCGTTTACACCAAGAAGTATGGTGTCGTGATCATCTTACTGTTGTCGCAGCTTCTCATCATCCTTTTGCGCGTAATCAGTCTGTTAGCCTTGCGCAGTTAGAGCAAGCGAAGTGGGTACTAAGAGAGCATGGCTCTGGCACACGAAAAACATTTGATAGTTCCATTCACCACCTTATTGAAGATTTGGATGTGTGGCGCGAGTATGAACACGTTCCGGTGTTACGTAGTTTAGTTGCTAATGGTCAGTACCTTACTTGCTTACCGTATTTAGATGTAGAGCGATATATAGAAGCAGGTCATCTTGTGGCATTAAATGTACCTGAGTTAAAAATGGAAAGGACGCTTTCATTTATATGGCGCTCAGATATGGCAGAAAAACCATTAGTCGACTGCATTAAAAGAGAGGGGCTGCGAATGATGAAAGGGAAGCCTTCAGTTCTTTAAAGGTTGATTAAACATGCCTACGAGATGAGTTGGGTTTATTCCCCAAATCTGTTGATTTATCGGTTGCGTCAAACTTTTAATGTAAATTGTGAAAATAATAATATCTTATTGTGATCAGTGTCACCGATAAGCTGAGCTGATGTATCTAACATGTGTCCTTGATTTCAATGTATGAAGGCAGTTATTGAACCATATAGGTACGATAATAGCCGAGTAGGTATGACTACCATGACGACACTTTTAGCTATTTCTATCACTACTGGAATTTTATCTGGCGTATGGGGTTGGATCGCCATCTCTTTAGGTTTGCTTTCTTGGGCTGGTTTTTTAGGTTGCACGAGCTACTTTGCAGCGCCAACGAGCGGATTGAAAGGACTAGGCATCAGCTTAATCACCAATATGACAGGCGTATTCTGGGCAATGGTAATTATTCACGGTTCCACTTACGTGGGGTTGGAAATTATTGGCTATGTGATTACCGCTATTGTGGCATTCTTCATGTGTATTCAAGCTAAACAGGCTTGGCTCGCGTACATCCCTGGTACTTTTATTGGTTCATGCGCAACATTTGCGGCTGACGGAAACTGGCAACTTGTCATTCCATCGTTGTTGCTAGGTGGTGTGTTTGGCTATCTAATGAAAGCGACAGGGCTATGGTTGCATACGAAATCAACCGCTACTTCTTCTTCGCTTGCTGAGCAAGCACAGTAGTGAACCCCCGATCTTATTGGTATCCACTGTGTATTGAGTTTTATCCCTCTCAATACCCTTAATCAAAATTAATGATGTTTGATACAAGCACACCAAATTGGTGTGCTTTTTTTGTATTACAAGACAATACGCTGAGTGTAAAATACGTCTAACTCATGTATTGCCGTTGGCCATGGTAACAACGCGTTTAAGTGTCCAGCGCAGAAGAACAGGAATACACTCCATGCCTTTCTCTTCACAATGAGAAACAATAGCCAAAGCTAAGTCCGGTTTTGCATGTTTTTTCAAAACACGATTTACGACTTTTTTAGCAGGGATAGGGTGGTCATGAGGAACTTTGATGATGTCCTTAAAGAAAAGTTCAAAGCCATTGTTGTACAGAAAGTGCTCGATGTCTCGGTCGGGTAACTCCGTAAGTCGATGCCTTTCCTGATCATGGTCGAGCTGTGCTCGCACTGCATGCGCGTACTTTTTCCCTGCTGGGTCGCCATCGGTAACGACATGCCAATCAATACCAAACTCTTTTGCTACTTTGATGAGTGATTTTAGACCTGATTGAGCAAACTCAACGATTTGAACCCCTTCGGCAGCCAAGTCATACCCGCATTGACGAGCCAGTTCATGAAAAAGCCAAACTTCGGTTTCGCCCTCAACAAGTAACCAGCACCGCGCAAATAATGCTCCTGAACGATGAAAACGAATATGGAAACCAATTCGGCGCAACTCATCTCGACCAAACTTTGTTGAGTTTAAACTCTTAGCGATGGTTCTGTCTGATAGCCGAATTAAACGTCGAATTGAATACAGTGGAACAGAACCGAGTAACGTGCCACTGTTGGTGGTTAATATCTTTTGCATTGGCAACAATTGCAATAAGGACCACGCTCTCGCTAGATGAGTTGGATGCAGTCGACCTTCTGGATCTTCAATAATCAGTATTGGTCTCGCGCAGCGCCTTAAATCGGTGGGACCCTTAGCTTGAAGATAGGCATTGAGTAACCCCATTAAAAGCAAGCGGCTTTGTTTGTCATTGGTTTCTTTCAAGAACTGACTCAAACCTTTATCAGAGGAAGGGCTTGTATAGAAAAGACCATCGCGAGGTTTGCGTGGGTTACCTTTACTGACACTTCTGAACGCAAAATAGTGCTCAACAAGCGTTTGCATTGAGTCGAGACTACTACGAATCTCACCTTTATTTACATGGCCAGGCATAGCCAATAAGCGTCGACAGGTATTGTTGATTCGTTTTTCAATCCGAGCATTTTTACCATCGCCGTTGACATGGTTTAAATCTGGGAAGCGTCGGGAGTCACGTAGTCGGATTACAGGATGAAGTGTCATTAACTCAATAGCGAGTTTCTCTGAGTGGTGAAGTTTTTTGGGTTTGCCGTTATGACCCAAAAACGCGTACTCTGTATTAATGCCGTGCTCATCGCGAGACGCACTAATACGATAGTAAATGACTTGCTCACCATCTTCGTTGGTGCACCATGTAGGCTTTATGCGTCTGTAGCGTCCCGCTTTTACTTCGTTTTTATCCTGTGCTTTAAAACAAACAATGATCTGTAAGTGTTGTGTTTGTGGATGAGAAATTGAGTAGTCAACGTGAAAATCTTTCAGTTTGAATTGATACAATGAGCCATTGGCAGGTAATGCGATGGAAAGGGCATCGAGTAATGATGATTTGCCCCACGTGTTTTCACCGATAAGCGTGGTGAGTTCGTCAAAAGAGAGTGAAAGGCGTTTGATGCCTCTAAACCCGGAGATTTCGATGCGTTCTAGTCTCATCTCAATCCTCCTTGCAATTATTTGAATTATCGAGAGTTATTTTGCTACTCCTAAGCATATATGAATTCGAAATTTTTGAGTTAAGCTCAGTTCACAAAATTACGAGAGCCTCTTACTGAATAGAGACCGTTACAAGCGAGGCTTGCTTTCAAAGCCGGGGGACAGCATCGTGATCACTTAAACATGAAATCCTAAATCGCAGTTTCATAAAATTCATGATTCTGTCATGATTCACTTCTTATTATTATAAGGAATGAAAAAAGAGAAGATGAAGATGAATAACAATCATAAGCCAGTGAGAATCAAACTGGCACACATCAATGACACACATTCCTACTTTGAACCAACGTCATTACAGTTAAAGCTTAAGATAAACAATGAACTCACGCTAGAGCCTTATGTCAGTGCTGGCGGCTTTTCTCGTATTGCAACCCGAGTCGAGCAGTTAAGAGATGATGCTCAGCGCCAAGGTCACGGGATGTTGTTCCTCCATGCCGGAGATTGCTTCCAAGGCACGCTGTATTTCTCACTATTTAAAGGCAAAGCCAATGCCGACTTATTGAACGCATTAAAGATTGATGCAATGGCGTTAGGCAATCATGAATTAGATATGGGGAATGAGCCAGTTGCATTGTTTTGCCAACGTACTCAGTTCCCATTGCTTGCTGGCAACTGGGATTTATCCAATGAATCACTTAAAAAAACTCACCGTATCAGTGATTGCAAGGATGTATATAGTTACCAACCGGATACACAGAGCGCTCAATACATTGTTAAAGAATTCCATGGTGAGCGGGTCGCGATTTTCGGATTATCCATAGATAAAATGAGCGACATCGCAAACCCTGATGCAGACACGCCTTTTCACTCAGCAATTGAAACCGCCAAGGCGACCGTAAAACAAATCCATTCATCAGGTATAAAAAATATTATTCTTCTGAGCCACTTAGGTTATGAAGGTGATTTAGAGTTAGCTGAGAAAGTCGCAGGTATTGGTATAATTGTTGGTGGACACAGCCACCGGTTGCAAGGTGATTTTTCATCAATAGGGTTAGGACAAGACGATCCCTACGGTATCAAAATTAATGATACCTATGTGGTGCAAGCGGGTTTCCATGCTTTGACAATGGGGCACTGCGTCATTGAGTTTGATGAACACGGTAAAGCAACGATGTTGAGTGGACAAAATGAACTGTTGCTTGGTCGACGTATTTTTTGGGACTCGACGCTAAACCAACAGCTCGACCAAGGTGTATTCGAAACCGCGTGCGACTTCATCCATGGTCAACCGAATGTCGTGGTTTGTAAGAAACACCCGGAAACTCAAGCGATCCTGAGCGATAAATATATTCCTCAGGTCAGGCAGTTACAGTCACAAGTCATTGCTAGTGTTGACACCAAAAAGCGTCATGTGAGAATTCCCGATGAATTTGGTGAGAGTGAGTTGGCTTCCTCCGTTGCCCGATCATTTCTGCACTGTTTAAACAAACGTGGATATGACGTTCAATTTGCAATTCATAATGCGGGTGGCGTGCGAACCTCTTTGAACCCTGGCAACATTACAGTGGCAGACATTGCCGGACGGCTGTTGCCTTTTGCCGTTCCTATCGGCTTTTACGATGTAAAAGGCAGCGCTATTCGCCGTGCACTTGAAGGCGCGATAAATAATGCACTCAACAATGGCGTAGAAGGCACTGGATCTGGCAGTTATCCGTACACTTACAATTTAAACTTCGAGTACCACGCAGAAGCCCCAAAAGGTGAAAGAGTTCAATCATTAGTGATTTTTGATGGTAAACAATGGGTAGGTGTTCAAGATGATGTTTGGTATCGAGGGACTTCTTCTGCCTATACGATGAAAGGGAAAGAGGGGTACGACGCATTGCAGGAGATGAAAGGAGAAGGGCGTGTGACCAGTTTGTCCATGGCTGATTGTTTTATTGAACTCCTGACCGATGAGCCAAACTGTTTGAATCAAAGTCACAAACTTTACACAAAGCGACGTCGATAATAGATACTGGTATTCATTTTGCTGCTCTCCACTTACTACATGGGTTGATGAGGATGGCAGTATGTGGAATGAAGATTGGGCAGATACGGCAGTCGTGGTTGCCTGGATCGCAATTTGGTCAACACTGGTCTACTTTGTGCCTCTAAGCGGCTTTTGAATTGCTAAGAATGTGGATGTTACAAAAGGGAGCAGTAATGCTCCTTTTTTGTATCTATCTTCCCCGTTAGGGCTCTAACCAATGAAGAGTTTGTCTTGAGCCATTTGCTGCTTTTTGTCTGTTTACTAAAGTTCAGGTGGTTGAATCCATTTCTTTCTTTTTATAGTGCTTCCTGATTTTTGATAAGAATTTTATTTCGATAAGACAAGGTTTTTTTGTTGGAAAGCCTGACGCTCGGCGTTATTATGTCGGCGTTTGGGGAGTAGTTAGCGCAAGTTTACTTATCGTCATCTCGTTAAGCATCAGCTTATCCGGTAAGTAAAGGTGTTACGTGGTTTATTCACATCAACACTTCAACGAGACCAACGCATTCATTGACTAGCAGCACATAATCGTTATGTGGCTGTTGGTTGTTATTGTATGCGGAAGGTCACCAAACGAAGTCCTTCCGCCATGGGAGGAAATATGTCTCTTATCGAAAGTACCACCCAATTGAGCCAATCGGTGCCTCTTCAAGAATCATTAGCGATGTATGGTGCTTTTGGTTTATTTACCCTTGTTCTTGTTACGCTTGATATCTATCAAACACGTGGTGGCGTTATCACGATGAAAAAAGCCATCGTTTGGAGTGTTTTTTGGTTCTTGCTTGCCTTTGTTTTTGCAGGTTCTATTTATTTATTCTGGGACTTTTACGCGCCACATAGCGCTTATACGAACGACAAAGCAACGATTTCATTCTTAACTGGTTACTTACTAGAGAAGTCGTTAAGCGTTGATAACTTGTTTGTGTTTGCCATCATCTTTGCACAATACAGTGTGCCGGAGCATTTGCGTCCGAGAGCATTGCTTTGGGGGGTGATAGGTGCGCTAGTTTTACGCGCTGTCATGATTGCGGTTGGTGCTCAGTTACTTGCACAGTATCACTGGGTATTGTACTTATTTGCTGCTTTCCTTATTTGGACAGGTGTTAAGCTAGCTCGCGACAAAGGCGAAGCACAAGAGGTTAATCCATATCCGGAGCAGTTGATTCGAAAGGTATTGCCAGTTACAGATGACTACCAAGGAAATCACTTAATCTTAAAGCAAGCTGGTAAGTGGGTGGCAACACCGATGCTGATCGTTGTTGGTGTCATTGCAGTAATGGACGTTATGTTTGCATTGGATTCTATACCAGCTATATTCGCGGTAACGCGAGAGCCATTTTTAGTCTTAGCCGCGAACGTATTTGCATTATTGGGTTTGCGATCGCTGTACTTTGTTCTTCAAGCAATGTTAGATAAGTTTGTGTACTTAAAACCAGCATTATCAGTAATCATGATGTTTATCGGGGTGAAAATGCTATTGGTTGGAACAGAATATGAGATTCCGACAGCATGGTCTCTCACATTTTTAGTTGTTGTGATGACATCGGCAGTGGTGGCATCACTCCTAAAAAATAAAGCGAAGCGTCAAACTAGCGTTAATATTACTAATCAAAAAATATAAAGTAAGCACTAAAATCAAAA
Organism: Vibrio sp. Y58_MX_L22; assembly: GCF_024181865.1. NCBI lineage: Bacteria > Pseudomonadati > Pseudomonadota > Gammaproteobacteria > Vibrionales > Vibrionaceae > Vibrio > Vibrio sp. Y58_MX_L22. The sequence goes on along the minus strand of NZ_JAMZAN010000009.1, from coordinate 1,900 downwards.
GAAATAACGAAAAATATTGTTAAATATATGTTGTTTCTTAAGGGGCGATTATGCAGGTAATGTTCAGTTATTCAATGTAATTACAGCAATTATGATTATTTATGCCGTTATTATTCATTTGTATTTTTGAGTTTTGTAATGAGTTTGTTTTATTAGAAATTCTAATTTGAATGGGTAAAATTTGTCATTTCTTAAACAATAAGAAACTGACTAATATACAACCAACTAAACAGACTACTGCTTTTAAAGAGAGGCAATCATGGCACAAGCAATGCAAATGACAAATGTAGCTTTACCAACCTCTATGGATAAGAAAACCTACGCGGTTAACTTCAAAGGACTGATTGCTCACTTACTGGACATTCTATTTGTAGATAACACTGCGCCACGCAGTTACTACGCAGAAGACTTGTCAGCACATATTCAAAAAGACATCGGTATGTACCGTTAATATTGAAATAATGTAAGAAATACCGGCCTATGAGCCGGTATTTTTTTATTTGTAAAACATGCCTACTCAACCTACGCCCTAGAAAAGAAACACTCTAGAGGAGGTAGACATGAGAGTAGATTAAGTGTTGTATAGAAAAACGGGGCACCATTGGTGCCCCGTTTTGACATGACTGAAGTGCGATATTACTTCTTGCGGCAGTATTCTGCGATCACGTACATCGACTGACCACCATTTGCCTTACCCGAAACTAGCTTTGGATCATCGCCAAGGCTAATGCCACGAATCACTGTACCTTGTTTGATTACTTGGTTAGTGCCTTTTACTGGTAGGTCTTTAATTACAGTTACATCGTCACCTTTCTTAAGTTCAGTGCCGTTACAGTCAACCGTTTTATCGTCAGCAGACATCCCTTTCATTGCCCAGTTCATTTGCTCTTCTTCCATGTACATCATGTCAAGAGCATCTTGAGCCCAGCTTTCTGTGTTTAGGCGAGTGAGTTGGCGCCATGCAGTCACTTGTACAGCAGGAACCTGGCTCCACATACTTTCGTTTAGACAACGCCAGTGGTTAATGTCTTTTGGCTCATCGATCTCACCCAGACACTTATCACAAACCATGATGGCAGTATCAACCGTCACATTACCGTGAGGTGGGACAGCGTATGCAGTTAGTTGAGATTCAGAAGAACACAGTTCACATTTTGACTCGCAGCGCGCAAGCAGAGTAGCTTCAATAGACATAAGGACTCACCTTAGTAATGTTATTTTGTGGCGGTATTATCCACTTTATCCTGAGAAATAAAAGGGTGTTAGCGAATTAAAGACTAGATTTTACAATACTCCAACCTGATTAAGGTGAAGATGTAAAATATTCGCTAAATAAATAATACGGAAGTATAAAAGACACTATTAATTGTTTTGGCTTATGAATTAGTTGTGTCAATTTCTACAACGATTACAAGCCTAAAAGAGGTAAATGTAGAGAGAGGGTGGCTAGAACATAGCCCTCTAATTTACAGAGGGCCTGTCGTTAACGTTCGACAATCTGGACAATTTGCTCTTTTGAAATACTCATTTCTTTACCATCCATGTCTTCATATTCGTACATACCCGTTTCCTCGTTCAGGTCTGGTTTACCGTAAGAGGTAATAATTTTCCCTTCATTTGTCGACATCAGATATTGGCTACTTCCGCATGCAGAAAGAAGTAATACAGTGGCAATAACAGTCAATACGCGCATAGAGTTTTCCTTTTAAACAAGTGAGTTAGGCAAAGACATCGATTTAACTATAGCAGAGGAAATATGAGTGGGTTTGAATAGAATTGAAGTAAATTACCACCTTCTAAAGAAGGTGGCTTTGTGTGAGCCCCCTAAAAGGGGGCCTTTGTTTAGTCCAGCGCCAATTGCTGCTGCTCTACTCGCTCTTGCTTCTCTTGATGTCTTACA
>NZ_JAMZAN010000008.1:0-161446 GCF_024181865.1 Vibrio sp. Y58_MX_L22 | reverse complement strand
GTCCCCCTCTTTGGCCCGTAGGCATCATGCGGTATTAGCCATCGTTTCCAATGGTTATCCCCCACATCAGGGCAATTTCCTAGGCATTACTCACCCGTCCGCCGCTCGACGCCGTTATCGTTCCCCGAAGGTTCAGATAACTCGTTTCCGCTCGACTTGCATGTGTTAGGCCTGCCGCCAGCGTTCAATCTGAGCCATGATCAAACTCTTCAATTTAAAGTTTTTGATTCCCTAAATAAATAGGGAGAGGCTCAATGAATACTGACTTCAAAACTACTAATGTAATTTTAAAGCTATTATCGTTCCAACAGAACGATAATGAATTGACTGTGCCAAGTCCGAAGACTTGATTGGTCACTTCGTTTCATTGAAACCTAATTTGATACCGCTTTCCGTTAAGAAAGAAATATCTAATTGGATTATCATCAACGAGTGCCCACACAGATTGATAGGTCTATATTGTTAAAGAGCTTGCTTCGTAAGCTTTGCTATCGAAGCGGAGGCGTATTCTAAGGAATTAATTTTCAGTGTCAAACACTTTTTTAAATTAATTTTTAGAAGTTTTCTTTCGCCTTCTTGCCAACCGCTTTTGCGTTTCCGCTTTGCCCTGACAACGGAGGCGCATTATAGGGAGATGATTTTTCTTGGCAACCCTTTTTTAGAAAAAAACTTTAAAAAAAACGTCGAGTGATGAAATCTCACTCAAACGCTTATTTTTAACACTTAGTTGTTAACTTAACGTAGCAAATAGGCAATCAATATGTGTCAATCCAAGACTCTTCAAAGCTTGTGATATCAAGATCCAGTGACTTCGCCGCTTCGATTTGCTCAATTGCCTCTAATTCTTTATTTACACTGCTCATCGTTAATGTGTTGTTGTCTAACTCAAACACCTGACTTTGAGTCGTATAGTAGAACTTAAGTATCGTCAGCGCTTTTACATCGTGCTCAACAGAAGCGGCTTTAATGCTTTTCAGTTTGCGAAAGATCTTGTTGTGCAGCTGCTTGAGCTTCCAGACATACAACACTTCTTCCATATAAGGGCGTGTTTTGAATTGGTTCAACAAAGACAGTGAAGTAGCTAAGGCAAGCACAACACCAATTAAGTTCCAGTGAAAGTTCCCCGTCGACTGTTCAGGTACTACATCTGTATTACCGAACAAAACGATCAATAGCGTACTAAAAGCAAGAGAAGAGATAGCAAGCAAGGCAACAAAGCCACCAATCACTAGGTTGACCTTCTTTCTATAGACTTGTTTGTTTATTTTTTTGATTTCCATATACCGCTCCTAACAGGTTGCCTCTATTCTAACCAGCACACTCCGCACGACAATCGAAGCTTTGTAAGTAAGTTCACATTTGCTATTAAACTCGCATCCCTTCCCTGCTTGGGTATATACTTCCGCGCATTCACTCTTCCTATATAGAGGCTAAATTCATGCGCTCTTTTGTTTTACGAGCTCGCGCGGCGCCAACCACCAGCAAAGCACTGTTAGAAAGTGTTGGTAATGAAGCGCATACAGAGATTCTTGCTCATACCATGATGAACACTATGTTCGTTGCTCAATCACACCGTGAAGATGTGGTTGTTCACCTGGTTTTGGAAAGCACAAAAGATTTCTCACGCACCATTACTATTCGCTCCAACGACATCACCAACATTGGCGGCTTCCATGAGTCAACTTTGATTGCAGCAGTGGCTCGCGCTTTGGATGCTTCGGTTGGTATGGGTAAAGAGCAACTTCGTGAAGTCGAACCTGGTATCACCGTTCGTACCGTCAGTTTTGAACGCCTAGTGCAAGAACTGGCAGAAGATCACCAACTATATATGTTGGATAAAAAAGGCGAATTTATTCGTGATGCAGAAATTGGTGAAAACCCATGTTTCTTGCTAACTGACCATATACCGATGCCGAAAAAGTCTTTTAACAGCTTAAAGCGCCTTGGCACAGAGAAGATCAGCTTAGGTCCTAAGATGCTTTTCGCTTCTCAGTGTGTGGTATTGATCCACAATGAGTTGGACATACGCGAATTCTAGTTATTCACGCACACGTTGCTAGACAATGAAAGAGGACTCCATTGAGTCCTCTTTTTTGTTTCTATAGGGATGCTAAGTTTACTTACCACCAATTCTCAAACGAGCAAAACGAACGTCTGGCGAGAAGAAAGTTCGGCTATCGTTAATTAACTGAGTATCACCCACTGCCTCAACTTCTTGCAGCATCTTGTAGAAGTTACCCGCTACCGTGATCCCACGAACTGGCTGAACGCGCTCTCCATCACGGCACAAGAAGCCACTCGCACCAAATGAGAAATCACCACTCACTGCATCCGCACCAGAATGGACACCTTGAAGCTCGACTAACTCTAGGTACTCTCCCGCTTTTACTTCTGATGCACTGCTGTTGCCAGTCGCAATCACTTTGTGATTCGCTGATACGTCTAAGCTCGATTTTGCACCGCGAGCGGCACTTGCCGTCGACACTGCACCCAAATAATTCGCTGTTTGGCTATTGTGCAATAGCGTATTTAGTTGGCCATTGGCGATCAACACATTGTCTTGAGTGGCAAAACCTTCACTATCAAACCCTGCGATAGCCATACCATTCGGCATGTAAGCCGCATCGGTAAAGGTAATCAAGTCACTCGCAACACGTTGACCAAGCTTGTCACCCAGTGGCGTAATGCCTTTCATCGCGCTTACGCCAGAGAAAGCACTGCCGAAAGCACCGAATAAACTTGCTAGCGCATTAATGTGGAAAATAGCAGGGTAGTTACCTGTCGCAACCGGAGCACCTTCCAGAAGATCACGAGCAAGGTTGTAGCCACCTTCGATACAGTAAGCTGGATTCAACTCATCAAAACGGCGACCAAGTGACATTCTACCCGCCATTGACTGTTTGCCGTCTTTTTCAAACAAGGTATACGCGTAACAAGTGAACGAGCGCTCGAAGTGTTGACACAATGTGCCTTGAGTATTGGCAATGATCAGTTGTGTTTCGCCATCGCTGTAACCATTGTAAGGTGCGCTAGAAGCGTGAGGCAGAGCCACTACGCCTTGCTCAAGTGCGAGAGACAGTTCAATTTTTTCATCAACCGAAGTTGTGTCTTCTTGAGCAATCTCAGCCACGTCAGTCGTGATTTGGCTGTTCACACAACTAATGGTCTGATGTTCATCTTGCTTGGAAAAACGAGCGCTTTGCAGTGCATTAGTCAGCATCAAATCTAAGCTTGGTTGTTCTAACGACTCAGAATAGCTTGTTGCAACACGCGCATCTTTCACAACACGAACACCCAGAACTTGGCTTGAGCTTACTTTGTACTCATCCAGCTTTCCTTGGTTCGCTTTCAAAGAAAAGCTACTGTTACGGTTTACAATGACGTCCGCTTCTGCACCTTGGCGTTTTGCTTCTGATAGGACGTAATCAACCGCATTAAGAAGTTGTTGTTCTTGGCTCATTAGTTACCGCCTCCTACCAGAATGTTATCGACTTTCAGCGTTGGCTGACCGACAGTTGTTGGTACTGAACCACTCACGGAACCACACATGCCCGGCGCAAGCGCCATATCTTTGCCGACCATGCTGATTTCTTTCAACACTTTTGGACCCGTGCTGATCAGCGTTGCTGTTTTCAGAGGCTTGGTGATTTTGCCATTTTCAATGAGATAAGCTTCACGAACGGCAAAGTTGAACTCACCCGTACCCGGTTGAACCGAGCCGCCGCCCATCTTCTTCGCATAGATACCACGTTCAATGCCTGCAAGCATGTCATTAAGTGAATGCTCGCCCTCTTCGATAAAGGTGTTACGCATGCGCGAGGTTGGTGCGAACTTGTAGTTTTGACGACGACCAGAACCCGTAGGCTCATAACCTGTCTTCATGCCACCCATTTTATCGACCATGAAGCTGGTTAGCTTACCGTCTTTGATCAGTTGAGTGCGCTGAGTCTTCATACCTTCATCATCAATGTGAATCGAGCCCCATTCGTTGGTCATGGTGCCATCATCGACTGCATTCACTGCGGTGTGAGCAACCATTTCGCCCATCTTGTCGTGGAAGACTGATGCTTTCTTCGCAACTGAAGTGGTTTCTAGCAAGTGACCACATGCTTCATGGAAGATAACGCCGCCAAAGCCGTTACCAATCACCACCGGCATTTCACCCGATGGACAAGCATCCGCGCCAAGTTTTACTAACGCTTGCTGCGCGATAGTTTGACCTAGCTCTTTGGCATCAAGCTGTTCACTGAATTCCCAACCAGCAAGAGCGCCAGGACCTTCCATACCAGAAGACTGCTCATTACCTTTTTGCGCGACAGTGTTACCAGCAACACGAATGTAGTGGCGAGTATCGTCAACGTGTAGACCTTCTGAGTTGAAGATAGACACTTGTTGCTCGCGCTGAAGAACGCTGCCAATAAACTGGCTGATATGTTCACTCTCAGCACGTGCGGCTTGGTCAACTTTCAATAGAAACGCGATTTTTGAATCTAGGTTAGCATCCTTACCTAGCGGCATGCGGCAACCATGTTGGATTGGGTAGCGGTTCAAATTCAAAGAACCCGCTGACGCGATTTGCTCACGCTTGTCTTTTGCAGCAAGCAGCGAGGTTACGCGCTTTAGTTCGGCTTCATCTGTGCTGTTGGTGTAACCGTAAAGCACCTTATGACCGAAAAAAAGACGAATACCGATACCAAAATCGATACCCGAGTTAACCTTATCCACTTCACCAGATGCGATCTGGACAGTGTTGGTTTGGTGATGTTCAACGAATAGTTCAGCGAAATCAGCCCCCAAAAAGAGCGCATGATCGATCACTGACTTCGCTGTTACAGAATTAAGCATGAAGTCTCCTTGCTCGATGATCGTCTTAGCCTTCCTAATTAACTGTGAAAAAGTTCAACAAAGTTAAATTGGCAACACGTTAAATTTTAACAGTTTTTTAACCTTGTTTTGTGCTAATCCTTGCTTAACGAGACCACGATTATTTATTAAATATTCCAGGTTCTACTCATTCACCAGAGCGTTGCACTAGTAAATTCCACCCAGCAAACCATTTAGGTGCTTACTTTATCACTCACCTCGCATAATTGAATACTCATTATAATTACGCTCAAAAAACGTATCCCTTCCGCAATGGTCCTGCTATCATCCGAACGAAATAGTCGGGGGGCCACACGACAAGTGTTGGCTGAGATCGAAATTCGAGACCCGTTGAACCTGATTCAGTTAGCACTGACGTAGGGAACTATGCACACTTTGCCTTTCGTCGCCCCTCTTAGGTAAGCGATAGCGATCGAAAAATCGATCTATCTGCAACGGTCAAAGTCAGTTCCTATACGTCTTGTAGTAGGAGCGACCATGACGCAGCAATCACAACCTCATTCACATCACACGCCAGCCTTGCCTACCCCTATCGTATTGACCATCGCGGGCTCAGACAGTGGTGGCGGTGCAGGTATTCAAGCCGACATCAAAGCGATGTCCGCAACCGGCAGTTTTGCTTGCTCGGTAATCACGGCGATTACTTCGCAAAATACCCAAGGCGTTTCTGCGATTTTCCCCATTCCTCTCGACCATGTAGAGAGCCAACTTGATGCAGTATTTACCGACCTCAACATCGTTGCAGTCAAAGTGGGCATGCTGGCAGATTCCAACATCATCAAAGTCGTTGCAGACAAAATTAAACAATACCAGCCAAAACACCTCGTGATTGACCCTGTGATGGTGGCCACCAGCGGCGATCTATTACTGGAACAGTCGGCAATCAGCACTTTAAAAGAAGAATTGATTCCGCTCGCAGACATCATTACCCCTAACCTACCCGAAGGCGCAGCATTGACGGGTAAGCCAATGCCTCAATCAGAATCTGAAATGAACGATATGATTACCGACCTTCGTGCGCTTGGCGCCAAAGCTATTCTGCTCAAAGGCGGTCACCTTGAAGAAAATGAAAACAGCAACGATCTGCTTATCATGCAAGACAGTGCCGAGTTAATTAGCGCCAAGCGATTTCCAACCAAAAACACTCATGGCACAGGCTGTACACTTTCTTCCGCCATTGCGTCTTATCTTGGCCAAGGCAACAACCTACACAAAGCGGTGCACCTGGGTAAGCAGTACATCAGCCAAGCTATCGCACACGCTGATGAATTGGATGTAGGTAAAGGCCATGGCCCTGTGAACCACTTTTTTGCGGGTCATACTTATGTTCGCTAACGCGATTGGCATTCAGCTTTCCGATGCTAGTCTGCGATACAAAGACAGCCAAACACCAACGCTAGCAGGGTTGAGTATGACTATTCCTGCTAATCAATGGACAGTGTTACTTGGTCGCAGTGGCTGCGGGAAAACCACAATATTGCGTTACTTAGCTGGCCTACTGGATGACCAAGTTGACTGGCATGGCGAACTCATCACAACGGATGGCGCTGCACTGCATGACCGTATCGCTTACATGGCTCAGCAGGATTTATTGCTACCGTGGTTGAATGTGTTAGACAACGTCTGCCTCAGTTCTCGATTTTCTCAAGTGCAAGCACCAGAGCAAAATAGACAACGTGCACTGACTTTACTAAGCCAAGTGGGACTCGCCGATTACGCGGATGCTAAGCCAGCTCAGCTCTCTGGCGGCATGAGACAACGTGTTGCCCTTGCTCGCACTCTGATGCAAGACAAGCCTCTAGTTCTGATGGATGAGCCTTTCTCTGCACTGGACGCGGTTACTCGTCATAAGTTGCAAACCTTGTCTGCCGAATTGCTGAAAGATAAGACGGTTGTTCTGATTACCCACGACCCACAAGAAGCGGTGCGATTAGCTCACCAACTCTATGTGTTGCAAGGCACACCTGCGCAAGCTCAGCACTTGGTCGTTCCAGACTCCAAGCCGCCCCGAGTTCTCGATGGAGAGTGCGCGGCGTTACAACAAGCGATTTTGGATCAACTGGAGAAAGACTATGAGTGATATGACTCAGTACAACTCCGTTTCGGCACGCATTAGTAAAAAAGAACGCGTGACCCATCCGGCTCTGCGCTTGGTCATTAGCACAGCGGTGATCTTGGGATTGTGGCAGTTGATTGTTGTGGTATTCGACATGCCAAGCTTCATCTTACCTTCACCAATTGAAGTGCTGGATAGATTGGTCACTCGTTACGATGTCTTGCTCAAACATACTTGGGTTACCGCGCAAGAGATTTTACTTGGTTTGGCGCTTGGATTATCAATGGGTTTGCTGTTCGCATTGCAAATGCTGATGTTCGAACCGCTGAAGCGTTGGTTACTGCCCATTCTGATTGCTAGCCAAGCGATCCCTGTGTTCGCCATCGCGCCAGTACTCATGCTTTGGCTGGGTTACGGCATTGCATCGAAAGTCGTCATGGCGGCGATCATCATCTTTTTCCCCGTCACCACATGTTGCTACGACGGCTTACGTAATACACCAACAGGTTACCTCGACCTTGCCAAGACCATGGGCGCGTCTAAATGGCAGTTACTTCGTCATATTCAATTGCCAGCCGCCCTACCAACTTTAGCCTCAGGCATTCGTGTTGCCGTCGTTATTGCGCCGATTGGAGCAGTGGTCGGTGAGTGGGTAGGTTCAAGTGAAGGCTTGGGTTATCTGATGCTCCAAGCTAACGCTCGCATGATCATTGACGAGATGTTTGCAGCGCTGTTTATCCTCGCCGTGCTGTCTATCTCACTCTACTTCATCACCGATAAATTATTGAAAAAAGCCATCCCTTGGGAAAGCAAGTAATTGCAGAAAACAACCAAAGGAAATTGGGAAAGAAAAGGAACAACCCCATGAATAAAAACAAACTTATGAGCGCAGCTGCTCTACTCGCTTCAGTGGTATCAACCAACGTGCTCGCTGCTGAAAAAGAGATGACACTGATGTTGGATTGGTTCGTCAATCCAAACCATGGTCCTATCGTGATTGCCAAAGAGCGCGGTTACTTCAAAGAACAAGGTTTGAAGGTCAACATTCAAGAGCCTGCAGATCCAAGTACACCACCTAAGTTGGTCGCGGCGGGTAAAGTCGACATGGCGATTTCATACCAACCGAGCCTAACTATCGATGTCGCGGCTGGTTTGCCACTAATCCGCTCTGCGACTTTGATTGCTACGCCACTCAACACGCTGATGGTGTTGGACAACGGTAAGAATGAAAACCTTGGCGACTTAAAAGGTAAGAAGATCGGTATTGCGATCGCAGGCAACGAAGAAGCGACAATCGGCACCATGCTTGCGCAAGAGAACGTGAAGTTTTCTGACGTACAAATCATCAACGTAGGTTGGGCGCTGTCTTCGTCTCTTGCATCTGGCAAAGTGGATGCGATTTGGGGTGGTCTACGTAACTTCGAAACCAACCAACTGGCACTAGAAGGTTATAAAGCTAAAGCCTTCTTCCCTGAAGAACACGGAGTACCAGCGTATGACGAGTTAGTCTTCGTAGCCAATGCAAAAACCTACGACAAAGAAGCCATCAAGGCATTCAACAAAGCACTAGAGCAAGCGACCACTTACATCGTTAACCATCCAAAAGAGTCGTGGAAAGAGTTTGTGGCTTATTCTCCAGACACACTCAACAACGAGCTTAACCAACGCGCTTGGAACGACACGCTAACTCGTTTCGCTCTTCGTCCATCTGCAGTGGATCTGAAACGCTACGATGATTATGCGCAATTCATGTATTCACAAAAAATCATCGAAACACTGCCAAAAGCGAAAGATTACGTACCGAGCTTTGACTAATTCTACTGACCTTAGGATCTAAGCCTAGGGTCTTTTGATAACGAGATACCCATAATGAAATACCAAGATTTGATCGACGCTTGCCGCCAAGATTGGCAAGAATACACTGAGCATGCTTTCGTGCAGCAATTGGCGCAAGGCACTCTAGCTCAGCCTTGTTTTCTGCATTACCTAAAGCAGGATTTTCTTTTCCTAAAGCAGTACGCACGAGCTTACGCATTAGCGATCTACAAAGCACGTACTTTGGATGACATGCGCCGTGCCCTACCAAGCGTACACGCATTGCTCGATTCTGAAATCGCCCACCACGTGACTTACTGTGAGCAATGGGGACTGACAGAATCCGACTTAGAAAACGAGCCAGAAGATTTCGGCACTGTGGCTTACACCCGTTACGTATTAGATGCTGGCATGACGGGCGATCTTGTTGATCTATACGCGGCACTAGCACCATGCTCTATCGGTTATGCCGTAATCGGTAAGATGCTGATTGAAGACGAAAGCACTGTGCTCGAAGGTAACCCATACGCAAGTTGGATCAACCTCTACGGTGGTGAGGAATTCCAATCTGGTGTCGCAAAAGGTGCAGAACACTTTAATCAGTTATTGGCGGAAATCGATATCAATAGTCAGCGTGGTCAAAACCTGATTCAGGTATTCAAAACTGCAACGCGTATGGAAGTGGCATTCTGGCAACAAGGTCTAAACGCTCAGCAAGATTAATCGGAGAGTCTCATGTTAATTGAACAAATCACCCAAGCATTAACCGCAGTACGCCAGCAAAAGCCATTAGTCGTCAACATCACTAACTACGTGGTGATGAATAACACAGCAAACGCACTATTAGCGATCGGCGCTTCTCCAATCATGGCGCACTCCAAGCAGGAAATGGCAGAGATGATGTCGTTCGCGGGTTCACTGGTTATCAACATTGGTACCCTAGACAGCGTTTGGACACCACGTATGAGCTATGCCGTAGAGCAAGCCAATGCCAATGGTAAAATCGTTGTACTCGACCCTGTCGGTTGCGGAGCAAGCTCACTACGTACAGAGACATCACGTGAAATCGCACGCCTTGCAGACAAGTTGATCATTCGTGGTAACGCTTCAGAAATCATCGCTCTCGCTGGCGAGCAAGCACAAAGCAAAGGCGTTGATGCGTTAGACAGCAGCGACGCAGCACTTGGCGCAGCCAACTTCTTAGTCGCAGAGTATGGTGCAAGTGTAGTGATTTCTGGCGAGACTGATTACATCGTCACGAAAGAGCAAACCGTCCAGTTGAATAATGGTCACGAGATGATGCCTTACGTAACCGGAATGGGCTGTACACTAACGGCACTGACGGGTGCTTTCGCTGCTGTTGGTGATGATACCGGCCTTGCTGCAGCGGCGGTACTGGGCGTTGTTGGCGAGATTGCAGCGGAACAAGCTCGCGGCCCAGGTAGCCTGCAAATGAACCTGTTGGATGAGCTTTACCAGTTGGATGAAGAAACGCTGGCAAAACGCTTAAAGCTGCAAGTGAGCTAAGCTTTGCTCTAATAAATACCGGCCTCTCATTCCATCTAGGAGAGGCCCAAAGGAAACACAATGAACGCCTATCGTTTATATTTGGTCACCGACGACCAACAAGATTTAGCCACACTAAAGCGTGTTGTGAGAAAAGCCGTGAAAGGTGGGGTCACCATGGTACAGGTGCGCGAAAAACATGGTGACGTTCGTGCATTTATTGAACGAGCTCAAGCCGTGAAGACGATCCTTGAAGGCACTGGCGTCCCGTTAATCATCAATGATCGTGTTGATGTTGCCCTTGCCGTCGATGCCGATGGTGTTCACCTCGGGCAGTCAGACATGCCAGCAGAGATCGCTCGTCAATTGATTGGCCCAAACAAGATTCTCGGCTTATCGATTGAGACTGAAGAGCAGTTGGCAGAGGCGGGGTCTCTGCCCATTGATTACATCGGCTTGAGTGCCATCTTCGCGACGCCGACCAAAACCAACACCAAAAAACATTGGGGTATTGATGGTTTGAAAATGGCGTTAGAGACGACTTCACTGCCGATTGTTGCCATTGGCGGCATTAACGAAACCAACATTCCTGCCCTGAGTGCGACAGGTGTACACGGTTTGGCTTTGGTTTCTGCCATTTGTCATGCAGAAAACCCAACCAAAGCAGCAGAGTACTTACTTTCTCTGATGGATTAAGACCCCAACGCTTAAGGATGAGCGCCTTTACCCTCCGGATAAATGTCATCAATTCATCACTCAACCTTCATTCCCTCGTCAAATTGACAGAGCGTTGATAAGTTTTTCACGCCAGATAACGTAAGATAAGCCCCTTATTTTCACGTGGTTGAATAACCCTCAATAAAAACAAAACGCTCTCAATGAAAACCAAAAAATATGGATTGATGATGCTCGCCTTGTTTGTTCTTGGCATCATCCCAATGTCGCTGTTTGGCTCTTATCACAATCTCACTTCACAGGTGCCGGAAAGTCTGGGGATTACTTTTACTTTGCTCACAGATTCTGCTGGTAGCAAAGGCTTTTTAATTACGTTAACACTGCTACTGCTTTCTTTATTTCGCTTTAAACCAAGTCGCATTGAGTGGATACAAAAACTCTCAATGTTAGGGTTGTTACTGGTGATTGGTTTTGCCAGCAAAACGGGGCTAAAACTGATGACAGAAAGCCCGCGTCCCTACACGGAATTGCTCGCAGCAGAACAATTGATTGAGCACCCAGACGCGTTTTATCAGTTGGATACAAAGCAGCAAGCCAACGTAATTAACCAGATTTCTGAACACGTCAGTGATTGGCGAACGCGCCATTGGCAAGGCGAGAAAGACTATTCTTTCCCATCCGGCCATACGATTTTCGTTTCGATTTGTTTGGCTTTCTTTGGCGGGTTGTTCTTACAGAACAAGTGCTATATCTCTGCACTGTCATTATGGATGTGGGGAATGAGCGTCGCATATAGCCGCTTATGGCTGGGGATGCATCGCCCTGAAGATTTAATAGGCTCAGTCTTGTTTGTCGCGATTGTATTTACTTTACTCCCGACATTTCAAATTAAGAAACAGATGCCATTTGTTTCTCTCGCTTCGCGCTAATGTGAACGATTACTAGATAAAAAAGAAGCCAGCGATTCGCTGGCTTCTTGCTTTAAAACGCTACTTTTTTCTAACCATTTCTTGGTGGTTCAAACGCTGTTAGTTCTAATTCTGGGCCAGTGTATTTTTCAATACGAACCAGCGCCGAGTTCGCCGCACAGCCGTTTGCAAGTCGAGAGGTCGGAATATCCAACGTTAACACGTTACAACCGCCGTTCTTACAAATGCCGGTTTTCGGATCCAGATCCGGCCAGCCGCCTTCATGAATACACACTGAACCTTGCTTGATTCGGTCAGTCACTTCTGCACCAACCAATACTTGGCCACGATTGTTAAACGCACGAACTAGATCGCCCGTTTTAATACCACGCGCTTTCGCATCTTCAGGGTGAATCCAAATAGGTTCACGGTTTGCAATTGCGTACTCTTCGCGAATCTTCGCGTAGTTGAATTGGCTGTGTAGACGATGCGCTGCGTGAGCGGTCATTAGCTGCAACTCGCCATCTTTCGCAGTACCCGTGTACTCGGTTGGTGCCATCCACGTTGGATGTGGAGGACAGTCTTCCAACTGATAACCTTCAATGGTTTTCGAGAAGATTTCGATCTTACCACTTGGTGTACCGAGTGGATTCATGATCGGGTCTTCACGGAAATCTGCGTAACGAACAAACTGTGCGTTCTTCTCGTTCCACTTCATCTCGATCAGTTGGTTATCTTCCCAGAACTTGCTGAAGTTCGGCATTGCTACGCGAGAGCCACGGCCACCTTGTTGCGCCGCCTTGTAGAAGCCGTACAGCCATTCCATTTCGGTTTTGCCTTCGGTGTATACGTCACGGCCACCCGGAGCTAGCATCTCTGCCATGTCCGCGAATACATCGAAGTCATTACGCGCTTCACCTTGCGGCTCAACCACTTGCTTCATTGGCACCAAGTGTTGGTTACTGTAGTCACCCGTCATCGTTAAGTCGTTACGCTCGAACGATGTGGTGATTGGCAGAACGATGTCCGCGTGCTTCGCAGCCGCCGTCCAGTAAGGCTCTGAAATTACGATCAGCTCAGGCTTTTGCCACGCTTTAATCAAACGGTTGGTGTCTTGGTGGTGAGTAAAGTTCGCACCACCTGCCCACCAAATCATCTTGATATCCGGAAACGTCAGTTCATGACCGTTATGATGGTAGGATTGACCTGGGTTTTCCAACGCCTCGACAATACGCGCTACAGGGAAGCTTTGCACCGCGCCAGACACCGCCCAGTCGTTCCCCGCAGAAGAGCCGCCACCCAGCGATGCCGAAATCGCAGGAAGTACGCCAGCATCACGAGCAGGGCTACCACCGTTTGAGTAGTGGTAAGAGAAACCAAAACCACCGCCCGGTAAACCGATTTGACCCAACATCGTTGCCAGTGTAACCAGCATCCAGTGACGCTGCTCACCGTATTGTTGGCGCTGCATGCCCCAACCCGCCATCAGCATGGTGCGGTTTTTACTGAAGATGTCAGCCAGTAGCTCAAGTTGCTTCGCAGGTACGCCACAGATTTGTGATGCCCATTCTGCTGATTTTTCTACGCCGTCTTCTTCGCCCATCAGGTACGCTTCAAACTTGTCGTAACCTGCGGTGTATTTATCGAGGAAGGCTTTATCGTGCTTACCTTGTTTCACTAAGGTGTGTGCGATGCCCATCATCATTGCCACGTCGGTCATTGGGTGAGGAGCAATCCACTCCGCATTCTCACCAAAGAACTCGATGGTTTCAGAACGAATAGGGTCAATCGCAATGACCGTCTTGCCTGATTTTTTCAATTGATGGAAGAACTCAAGACCAGCACAGTCTGTTGAGCTCCACGCGATTTTTAGAGTGTTGATCGGGTTTAAGCCCCAAAGCACAACCACATCGCTGTGCTCTAATACCACTGGGTACGTAGTTTGTTGCTCGTACACTTCGATAGAGCCCACAACGTGCGGCATGATGACCTGCGCAGCCCCCGTTGAGTAGTCACCCAAGTGGCCTGAATAGCCGCCCGCCATGCTCATGTAACGTTGCAGCAAGGTTTGTGCTTTGTGCAGCACGCCACTTGAACGCCAGCCGTAAGAGCCTGCAAACACAGAAGCCGGGCCGTATTCTTTGCGAATTCGCATGTGCTGTTCGTGGATCAGCTTGTAAGCCTCATCCCAAGACACACGCACAAACTCATCACTACCGCGCACACCTTCTGGCGACGATGGGTTTGCCAAGTAGCCTTTACGTACCATTGGGTACTTCACACGCGCCTTGGTATGCACTTGGTCAGGCCCAGTAGTTTGTAGACTATTTGGTACAGTTTGTGGAAGAGCATTAGTAGTCGAAACCAACTTACCATCTTTCACTTCACATAACATTGGGCCCATGCGGCCCGCTGTCAAAATGCCCTTGCCACGCTGGTTTGAAGACGCAACAGACATAGGTGCAAATGAAGTGAATGCCATTGCACCAGCCGCCATACCAGTGCCTTTTAGAAATCCGCGACGGGTCATATTAGTCATAATCTTATCCTTCTATTTATCGTTAGTGACCAACCACATCTTTCGCGTGGTGCTGGAAGAACTTGGTTAGAATTTCTAGGTTCTCGGCTGAAATATCAGTTCGATCACCCATACTTTTCGCTACCGGTCCCCATGCATTCACTGTGAAGTGATTTGAAGGAATTTTCGCGTGACAAGTTGCACAGTAAACGTTGTCCAACTCTTCTGCGTATGACCATACTGGTTCAAGCGTGTCAACAACTGGAGAATCAATAGCGCCAGTTAGAGAAACCGCGCGCCATTCGTTGCCGTAAACATCTGCCTCAAATTCACCAGTTTCAAGCGCTTGTTGGCCTTGCTCTGTTAGCGTTGCTACGATGGCACGTTGACCTTCTCCCATGTAAAGCACTTGCTCTGCGCCTTTCATTTGGAATGCGTTCAACTTAACAGTGCGGTTGTCGCCTTCAGAGCTGATTACTTCCAACTTCGTCGTTGGGTTAATTTTACCCATCTCACCCATTGCGATTTCAGTCACAGGGTAAACGACTTTGGCACCAGGTGATGTTTTTGTGGTGAAGCTCATCAACGTTTCAAATGCCTTGCTGTCTAGCTCTGCTTCTGGTGCAAAGTGCGCCACACCTTTATGACAATCGATACACGTTTGATCGTTTGCTTTCGCGTAAGCGTGCATCTTCGCCGCATCACGTGATTGCTCAAACTCTTCCATTGCATCGAAATCATGACACGAACGACACGTCGCTGAATCATTTTCACGGAACTGAGCCCATACCGTTTCAGCCATATCTTTACGATGTGCTTCATATTTCTCTGGCGTGTCGATCTTACCTGTCACAAATTCATGGTAGATGTCTTTCGACGCGCGAATTTTGGTGATCAGGTAATCCATTGGTTCTTGAGGAATATGACAGTCAGAACATTCCGCGCGAATGCCTTTCGCATTACTGAAGTGCACTGAGCCTTGGTACTCTTTGTAAGGGGTTTCCATAGAGTGGCACGAGAGACAAAATTCAGTATCTGAGGTGTAATGCATTACTGCCGCACTCCCCCCCAAAGTTAACCAGCCCACACCAATGCCGGCAGCAACCAGCAGTGCAACATATCGTTTTTTTATTGACATAATTAGCAACACTTCCAAATAAAATGTAATTATAGGTCGCAAATTACTACTTTATGGGTAGTTCTCTCTTGATCCACATCATTTCCGTGTTGCTCTGTATGCCTCAAGTATGAAATTTTGTTATTTGCATCTCAAAGATGAATATATGGCAATAATCCATTACCCAGCCAACCATTCACCACATAAATCACTTTTCTGAATGCAACTATTTGATTAAACAGATAAGAGGATGAGAGACTGAATCTCCACATTGATGCAGTAAGGACACGCATGTCAGTTTATATCGAGACGCACAGAAGCCAATTAAGACCCATCAAAGCCAGTGACTGGGAACTCTTTCAACGATTACTCTCCGAACAAGAGGTTATTGCGCTCTGTTTCGATCGTCCCAGCGAAACAGAAATAAGAGAAAAATTTGCTTCGCGATTATTACCATGGACCCCAAATAGCCAGCATTGGCTTTGCCTTGTAATACTCGATAAGCAATCTGAACAACCCATCGGCATCACTGGCTTTGCTATTGAAAACGGTAAGGCAGAGGTAGGTTACTTACTTTTGCCGGAATTTCATGGCCAACAGTTTGGAACAGAAACTCTTCAAGCGC
Organism: Vibrio sp. Y58_MX_L22; assembly: GCF_024181865.1. Classification (NCBI taxonomy): domain Bacteria; kingdom Pseudomonadati; phylum Pseudomonadota; class Gammaproteobacteria; order Vibrionales; family Vibrionaceae; genus Vibrio; species Vibrio sp. Y58_MX_L22. Next base: position 145,342 of record NZ_JAMZAN010000008.1, on the reverse strand, counting down.
TTCTATATTGGGCAACCTCGACACATAACATCAACCACTTTTCCGCGACGGTCACTGAAGGCAATATTGCGTCAGAGCGTGTCCTGATAAAATGTGGTTTCGAACTCATTGAGGTCATTCCAGACGCATACCAAATTGGTGGCAAACCCTACGCCGATAAAATCTACTCACTACAAAAATAAGGACGTATTTTGAATAAAGTAGTCATCATTACCGGCGCAAGCCGAGGCATTGGAGCCGCAACGGCGAAAAAGCTGGCCGAGCAAGGCTATCGCGTTTGCGTTAATTACCGCACTCAGCAAGAGGCCGCCGACCAAGTTGTGGCAGAAATACAAGCAAACGGTGGCAAAGCGATTGCCATCGCCGCAGACGTAGCCGATGAGAAGCAAGTGCTCTCCTTGTTTGATGAAACAGAACGTGAATTTGGTGCAGTGACGCACTTGGTCAACAACGTTGGCATCCTATTTACTCAATCGCCTTTGTCAGAAATCAGCTTGGAACGCTTTCAGAAAGTAATGAACACCAATGTGAATAGCTGTTTTCTCTGCTGTCGAGAAGCGGCGAAGCGATTCAGTGCAGGCGGTGCAATTGTGAATGTCTCCTCTGGAGCGTCGCGCTCAGGCGCGCCATTTGAGTATGTCGATTACGCCACATCAAAAGGCGCGATGGATACCTTAACTAAAGGGCTCTCGCTAGAGTTGGCAGAGCGCAATATTCGCGTCAATGGCGTTCGACCTGGTTTCATTTACACTGATATGCATGCCGACGGCGGAGAACCAAACCGAGTAGATAGACTCAGCCCTCAAATTCCTCTTAAACGCGGTGGCACGGTAGAAGAAGTAGCAAATGCGATCGCTTGGCTATTAAGTGACGAAGCCTCTTATGTCACGGGATCATTTATCGATATTGCAGGGGGCAGATAGAATGCAAGTCCATATCCGACAAGCAACTCCCGATGATTTAGACGAAATTTTTCAGCTTAATTTTCAAATTAATTCACTGCATTTTGCGAATGCGCCAGAAGCCTTTGTTGCGCCTTCAGAAGCTGACCGTAAATTTCTTGCACAAGCACTAGAGAACAAAGAGCGACTCTTTTTGATTGCCGAACGCGAACAGCAAATTCTCGGCTTCTTAACCGCGATGATCACCCAAAACGACACCGTCAGTTTTCTGATCAAAGACCCAATTTGTCGCGTGGGAACAATTGTTGTCGATGAAGCGCAAAAGCAGCAAGGAATCGGCCGCCAACTGCTCCAAACCTGTGAGCAATGGGCGCGCGATGCCAATGCCACACAAGTTCGATTGGAAGTGATGGAATTCAATCAGCCAGCACAGCGCTTTTACGATAATCAAGGTTTTAAAACTAACTCACGCATTATGCTGAAACATTTGTAACGATAACGACAATTAAGCGCTTTTCACGACTAAACCCACCTAAATCGCATTTATCGATGCAATTTACCCCCCTGATTTTAGAAAAAGACGATATGATGTGCGGATAAGGAGATTCGAACATGATTTATCTTTTCGATTGGGGGAACACCTTGATGGTAGATTTCCCTCACGCACAAGGAAAAATGTGCGATTGGGAACACGTAGAAGCTGTTCCTCAAGCCAGAGAAACACTGGCAATACTTTCCCAAAATCATCCCATCTACATTGCGACCAGTGCATCTGATTCCAACATGGAAGAGGTTCAGCGTGCATTTGTTCGCGTCGACTTAGACCAATACTTAAATGGCTATTTTTGTTTTGCCAACCTCGGTATCGCTAAAAACCTACCTGAGTTTTATCTCGCCATCGCAAAACAGTTAGGGGTTAACGTGAGTGGAATAACCATGGTTGGCGATTTACCTCACAAAGATATTTACCCTGCGATGAAAGCGGGCGTAAACACAATTTGGTTTAACCCAACGGGCGCTGATGCACCAGCCGAAGCCATTCCTAACCAAATTCGTTGTTTATCTGAGCTTATCCCCTAACCGTTACTAACCTGCACTAATCAAGGAAGATGAATGCAAATCAGATCCATCAAGGTGAGCGATATCGCGCGCTTCACCGCGCTGTGGAATCGAGTGTACTCCGAAGGGGAATTTTTGATTTCTCCTGCACCCGATAACGCAACGCTTCGCAGAATCCTGCAACGTGTGGAAAACGAGTCCATCCCTCAGTTTGTCGCGTTTGACCGCCAAAAACTTATCGGTAGTGTTGAAATCTACCCAGCTGAGATGTGCGGTTACGAAAGATGGCAACGCCTTCGCGTCGGTATTCTTGGTATTCACATCGACAAAAACTACCGAGGCAAAGGATTGGGGCGGAAACTATTGGCAGTCGCGATCGCACGTGGTTGGGAATTTGGTTACGACCAAATCGCACTCTACGTATACACAACCAACACACCAGCGATTGCTTTGTATGAACGGTTTGGATTTGAACATCAGGGGGAACTTGGGGAAGTGACCTTGCCAAATGGTAAAGTCTTGATGAGTCAAAAAATGGTATTGTATAAAGCGCAAAGCCCTTCGAAAAACCCCGATTTGTAGAGTCACGATAACCGTTGTTCGCAACACTTATTCGGGATTAACACCCTTGCGTCACATACCCTCGAACAATTGAATCGTTAGAGGCTTGATTCACGTAGTAGAAATAGCATGCCTCTTCTGCCAGTGTGTAACCTTGCGGCCAAATGTACACAACGCGATCAACTCCCGATTTATCTAAGAACTGATAATCAGGAATCGCGACAAAATGAGCACTGTTTGGGTGCTGCTGACCGATGATGCAAAAATCACTGCCTTTGCACGGCACGTCAATTTTCGAATAACCTCTGGCTGGTAGATCGATTTCTAACAAAGCTCGAATACTATCGGCACTCGCTTCTGGCATGCCTTTGCGTGTTTTGACATGTCGGTCAATGTAGTGAACGTGCTCTTGGCCGTAAGCGTTATCAATCACTGATTGAGCATGGAAGAACTTGAGAGCCGTACCCAAAGAAGACTGAGAACTGTGCAGCATCGCAGCGTATGCTTGGCGATGAATATCGAGTAGTACTGGTAAAGCAGCTAATGCGATGAAAGCCAAAGTGGTAAGCACTATGGTGATTTCCATCAGCGTAAATCCCTTTGATTTCACGTTTCTTATCTCAACTAGCCCAAGACAATAGCCCCACATCCATGTGAGACCGAGCCAATATATCGCCAATTTCTTACGATTAAAGGCTTAAGGGGTAAGAAGAGACAAACACCACGCAAACTTGAGAACAGCAGCCAAAGAGCAGTGTAACAAAACGACGCTATGTGTCAGATATTAGACGGTTTTTACTCTCTAGTTACTGAGTAAAGGCACATTATTTCGCACCAGACCACGACGAACATTCGTGCACATTTTGCCAAAACGACGAATCTCATCGAACTGCGGAACAATGCCGCGCTCCATGGCTGACTCCCAATAAGTGACTTCTGAATCGACCATTTCCAACAATTTCTTCGGACAGCCAATGCACTGCCCTTCTGGTCCACATACAAACGTTTCTGGTTCATAAATTGGTAGTTCCGCTTTTACTTGCTCGATGATGCTACGCATGGCGGTCATTCGATCTGGCTTTACCTTCATCATTCTGCTCCACGGATTAAGATGAAGCAGATTGTACCCACTGATACGCAAATGTCCCTAGCCAATTTAGGTATATTCTGTTTGAATCGATTTCTTTATCGTCAGATCCGGATTTTTAACCACCAAATACACCGCCGTAGCTGCCAGTACGAAACCAGAAATCCCCATCCAATCAAATGACTCTCCAAACGCGAGCCAAGCCTGAATCGCCGTCGTTGGCGGCACTAGGTAGAATACAGAAGCTACGCTCGATGCAGCACCGTTCTTAACCATGTACAGCAGCAGTAGAATAGCTACACAAGAGAGCACGACGACCAACCACAACACAGTCAAAATAAACTCCAGTTCCCACTGCACTTGCATGGTTTCAAACTGCATCGCAACGGGCAGAAACATGACGAGCGCGGCCAAATATTGCACCGTCGCACCACCCACCATATCCACTTGTTGGCAATGTTTTTTCTGATACAGCGTCCCTAGCGTGATACCAACCAAAGCCAACAAACACAAACCAATGGCCAACACTTTATGCTGCTCGGATTGCCACTCCATTTTGCCCATCAACACCATAGCGATACCGACAAAACCAAGAGCCAAACCCAACCATTGCGAGGGTTTAAATTCCTCACGAACAAACGCCACCAGTAAAGCCGCGGTTAAAATCGGTTGAATACCCACCAGCAACGAACTCAACCCAGCAGGCATACCCAAGGCGATAGCGAAATAAGTACCGCCCAGATAGAAACCGTGGATCAACGCACCAACTACACAGCTGTGCCAAAAATCTTTTCCTGTCGGCAACCTTCTACGCAATACCGCCACAAGAACCAGAAACAATAAGACATTGAATGCCATACGGATAGAAAGTAGTGTCGCTGGCTCGGCATATTGCAAACCAAAACGCGCACCAACGAATCCAGAAGCCCAAAGGATGACAAATACAAAAGGGATGGCTCGGATTAACATGATCGCCTCACTCACGCTTGTTTTATGTTTTGAGATACTGCTAATGTAATTAGGTACAGTGTTTTCAAAAAGTGACAGATGGAAGTGTTTTTATGGGTACAGATTTATTGGAAAGCGGTGAAGGGAATAAGTACCTCGTGGTGGAAAAACACCTCAAACAAGCCATCAATGGTGGCGTTTATCAGGCGGATGATCGACTGCCCTCCATTCGCTCGTTGAGCCAAGAATTAAACGTCAGTAAAAATACCGTGATTCGTGCGTATCAAGAGCTGGAAGCACAAAACTTGGTTTACTCGGTTCCCAAATCGGGTTATCGAGTTAAAGTCGCCTTGCCGACCTCTCGCTCAATTCCAGATCCGACTCGCGTGGATTTGCTCTCGATCTGCAAAGAAATCCTTACTTATCCTGAATACCAAGAGCGTTTGCCTACCGGTTCTGCCCACCCAAACATTGACTCCCCCGCGATCAAAAGCTTGTACGCCGAGATCGGCCGCCACAGCCGCCAGCAAACGCATGTACCGAGCCATTACCAATTACCACCCGGTGATCACCTCTTAATCAAACAACTAGCGAAAATCACGCAAGATTTGGGCACGCCAGCCAAGTTGGATGAGATCATGGTGACGCACGGCGCGCAACAAGCCATTAGCCTAGCGCTGCGCGCAACGACACAAAAAGGCGATATCGTCGCGGTGGAGTCCCCTTGCTATTTTGGCAACTTATTGATGCTAGAATCACTCGGCCTCAAAGTGGTGGAAATTCCGAGTTGCCCACGCGACGGTATGTGCCCCGAAGCCTTAGCAAAAGCAATGGCGACATGGGACATAAAAGCGATAATCGTAACGCCAAACTTCACCAACCCTACTGGTGCCATGATGCCGCTAGAAAAGCGCCAGCGATTGCTCTTGGCATCTGGCAATATTCCTATTATCGAAGACGATGTGTTTGGCGGGTTAAGCTATGACAAGCCGTTACCAAGCTTGAGATTGCTCGATGACAAGCAACGCGTAATTTACGTGAATTCGTTATCCAAAACGCTCGATTCGCGTTTGAGAATTGGTTGGATGTTGGCGGGGCGATATCGAGATCAAATTGAGCAATATCTACTGTGTGAGAACATGGGCAGTTTGAACCTGATGCAATCCGCCGTGGCAACGTTTCTAACATCAGGCAAGTATCGAACGCATACTGCGCGAATGGGACGGGTGTATCAAAACAACATGCGCCGATTTATCCAGATGCTTCATCAATACTTAGATGAGCACGAATCTCTAAAAAATCGATACCAGATCAACGCCGTACAAGGCTCGTTCTTACTTTGGTTGCGACTGCCCGAAGACACGGACAGCTATGCGTTGTATCAAGCATGCAATAAGCACAGAATCAGCCTACTTCCCGGCACCGTATTTGGCACTCAAGGGCAATATCGGCATTGCGTACGCCTCAGCGTGGCAAACTTTGGTCATGAAACCGATTGGAGTCACGCGATGCAAACACTGGCAAAATTGATAGCAAAGCATGCCTGTTAACTCGCTCTTACTAAATGAACTTATGCCGACACACGCAAACAGGTAACAACAAAAAACTCCACGCAAAGGTGGAGTTTTTCATATCGTCATCGCCTTCAGTGCGACTTAATTTGCCACATTCTCGCGACGTTTTCGGCTAAATTAGCAACGTTGACGTCGGCCTCTTTCATGGCCTCAGGTAAGCTCATCGCCCTTGGTACACAAGCAAACACCGCATCAATGCCGCACTCATAAACCGCCTGATAGTTGTCGCCCACACAGCCTGCTAATGCAATGACTGGTAAATTACACTTCTTGGCCACCTGAGCAACGCCCATCGGCGTTTTGCCATGTGCGGTTTGATAATCGATTCGACCCTCGCCTGTAAATACGATATCCGCATCCGCAACACGCTGAGCAAGTTTGACCGTATCAAGCACAATCTCAATTCCCGGTTGCAAACGTGCTGGCGTATACCCGAGCAAGGCCGCGCCCATACCACCAGCAGCACCCGCCCCTTCACGAGTCAGTACATGCTTACCCGTCGCTTGTTCCGTCAACTCGCCAAACTTGCGCAATGCGTTATCGAGCAGAGTGACGTCTGATACGGTCGCTCCCTTTTGCGGGCCAAAGATAGCCGACGCGCCTTTGTCACCACAGAGTGGGTTATCAACATCGCACGCTACCAACACTTCGCAAGTTGCTAAACGAGGGTCAAGACCAGAGATATCGATGGACGCAAGCGCCGCTAACCCGCCTCCATTTGGGGTAATTGCATGACCAGATTCATCAAGAAACGCCACCCCCAACGCGGTCAACATGCCCACGCCACCATCATTGGTAGCGCTGCCGCCCAAACCAATGATTAAGCGTTGAATACCTCTATCTAGCGCGTGTTTGATCAGCTGTCCAGTACCAATGCTACTGGTCAGTTTTGGGTCGCGAGCGTCACTCGGCACAAGGTGCAGACCACTGGCCTCCGCCATTTCAATAACCGCGGTTTCGCCGTCGCCGAGGATGCCATAAAACGCTTCAACATCATTCCCTAATGGCGCGGTCACCGTTGTGAAGACTTGTTCGCCTTGAGTTGCATCTATCAAAGATTGAACCGTGCCTTCGCCACCGTCTGCGACCGGAACCGTAACAAACTCGGCATCATGCCATACGCGAGCAAGACCCGTTTTGATCGCCTCGCTCACTTGTTTGGCGGTTAAGCTTTCTTTAAATGAATCAGGTGCAATTACCACTTTCATACGTATTTCCAGAGACTTATAAGAGGACGAGGCTCAAAATGTACACCAATGCCATTGCCGTGACACCTTGAACGAGCGTAGCCATGGTTTGCGCGCGGTACGCTAAGCCCACCGACATGCGGCTAAACTGCGAAACTACCCAGAAGAAACTGTCGTTTGCATGAGAAACCGTCATCGCACCAGCACCGATCGCCATCACCGTTAATACGCGGCCCATTTCTGAATCGAGCCCCAATTGCGTAAGCATAGGCGCAACCAAAGCCGATGTGGTCACCAATGCAACCGTTGATGAACCTTGCGCCGACTTTAGCGCAGCCGCAACGATAAATGGCATGAAAATACCCACGCCCAACGCCGATAGCGTCGTACCTAAGTATTCACCTAGCGGCGTTGCTTTTAATACCGCGCCAAAAGCACCACCCGCACCGGTAATCAAAAGAATAGGCGCAGCAGCCGTAATACCTTGGCTGATTCGCTCGCCAAATTCTTCAATCTTGTTGTCTGACTTGAGTAGACGAACAGAAAGGAACAGGCCAATCACCAATGCCGTTAGTGGCTGTCCTAAGAAAGTCAGAACATCAAACACAAAACCTTCGCCCAGCGGTAGGCTTGGGAATTTCGCGATAGAGCCAAAACAGATCAATAAGATAGGAACAAAAATAGGAGCGAATGCTTGGCTCGCCGTTGGCAATTTGCCGTAAGACGCTTTGAGTGCTTGCCAGTCTTGCTGAATTTCTTCTGCGGCTTCAATGCCATCTGGTTCAACATGTTGGAATCGGTTCGCCCACAACATCCCCGCTAACGCCGCAACCGCTGCAACAAACACACCCACACCAATCACTAAACCAAGGTTAGATTCCAGGCCTAAGTTACCCGCAGCGGCAATCGGTCCAGGAGTTGGCGGCACAAACGTGTGCGTTGCGTATAGGCCAGTTGCCAACGCCACACTCATCGCAACGCTTGAAGTTTTTAAACGCTTCGCGAGTGATTCTTTGAGCGAGTTCAGAATGACAAAGCCTGAATCACAAAATACCGGAACAGAAACGATGTAACCGATGATGCTCATGGTCAATGTTGGGAAACGCTCACCCAACACTTTGATGACCGTATCGGCCATAGTGATCGCTGCACCACTTTTTTCCAAAATAACACCGATGATGGTACCTAAAACGATAACCAAACCAATGTAACCAAGGATGCCGCCAAAGCCAGAAGCAATGGTTTTGGCAATGCTATCTGCCGGTAAGCCGTAAGCAAATGCCGCAAGGAACGCCGCGATGATCAGCGCTAAAAAGGGATGTAATTTGAATTTGGTGGTCGTGAGCACAATAAATGCGATCACCCCAAGCAGGATTAATATAAGGTTCATGATAACTCCATTTATTCTTATTTTGCTGAGCGAGTCAGTGTTGGCTCACTCAACATGTAGGGACGCATGAATTATTAATCGTTTGCTTTCGAATTCCTTTAGGCGGAGTGACAAATGATGTGGTCAAAAAATAACGCGTATTGTGCAAATGCACAACATCACGACATTTTTGAGAGCCGAGTCGCAATATAAAGCTCCGCTAACCCCACAAAATTGGTGGTTGGTAGCCCTGTTATCTCGGTGATTTTCTCTAACCGATAGCGCAGAGTGTTCCGGTGAATAAACAGCATTTTAGAGCATTCTGTTACATTGCCATTGCATTCAAACAGTGCATCTAGGGTTTTCAATAATTGCCCAGATTTGTCTTTCTCTTTCAACCGTTTCACACCATCAATAATTTGTTCACCTTGCCAAATATCCACCAACGGCGCTAACAAAACAGGCAAACGAAGTTCATCGAACAGGTACTTACGTTTCTCTGGGTAGAACTGCTTGCCAATAGCTAATACCTGCTTCGCACTTTGGTATGACAACGCGACATCTTTAGGCTCATTAAACAGCTGCCCTAGCGCAATGTGAAACGTATGCGAATCGTGATCGCTTAAACGCGACATCAACTTATCAATGCGCTCACTTTCAACTTGGCTATCCCACTGCTTGGCGGAATGACACGGTTTCAACACCACAATTTCATTCACTGAGACAATCGCAACTAGGTTGTTACGCTCTGGGTATTCAAGCAGCTCAACAATATTGCGCACACTCTTCATGCTTTTCGAGGCGGACGGCGTCGAGACTTCAATCACCGTTGCCACCCGTGGTTGAGTAACATCGATAGAAAGACGCATCGCCCAATCTTTCAGCTCTTCATCGGTCAATTTCCCATTGATCCAAGCCAGAATAAACTCTTCGCGATGACGTCTGTCCCACTGAAATTTTTCCACCAGCGCGGCTTGCTCGATTGTCAGTTCAGCGGTCATTTTAACCAGTTTTGCAAAATCTCGGATTTTCTCCGGCTCGCCTGTGACGCCAACAATACCGACCACGTCGCCATGTAATTTCAACAACATATTGATACCGGGTTTGACACCCTGCAACGTCAAACATTGCTGCTCATTAAGCTCTAGCGAATCGCCATGATTCAGCGCCAGTACCGCGCCATCATGCACTTGCCCAACACGTTTAGGGTCGCCACTGCCAATGATGATGCCTGCCGAGTTCATCACATTCACATTTTGACCAATGATGGACATGGTTCGATCAACAATTTGTTGTGCTAAAGCGTGGTCGAGAATCACCATTTCGAGTTTCCAAATTGACCGTTTAATCACTCAATAAATCACAAATGGCAAACTATCGCGATGCTGCGGTTCTAAATAACGGAAGCAGCTCAAAGCATTATCCAATTACCCATATTTAAAAAGTGGATTAAACCTTCATTTTTAGCAGCGGGTTATATACTTAGAACAAAGGTTACCAATGCATTCTTCACTGTGCATTGATGCCACTCGTCTACCTACAGAGGAGAGATCAACATGGAGTTACGGAATAAATCGGGGGAAGTTGCAAATATTGCTGATAACCTCACTTTGAAGGAAATCACAGAAATGGGCTACACCGTAGATTTATGCGATGAAGCATTTGCTCCTGGAGAGCATTGGAAAGCGGAAGGTAAAACGCAAGGTATGGGCGAGTATCCAGAGGAGTAAACGTCCTGGCGAACCAGCGTACAAAAGCGTTCCACAAACAGAAAAGCCGAGCGACTTAACGCTCGGTTTTTTTACTTTTGAACTTCTTGAATAAACAAGCTCATCTCTTCAAGATAATTGCCGTTTGAGCATCCCCAGTCGGTGACCTCAATCAACTCTGTAACTAACTGTCCAGACTCATCATCTTGCACTCTCTGCACAAACGCTTCAAAACGTTCCAGTTGCGCCTGACTCTTAACGCCATGCACGGCATATTCTACAAGCAAGCCGTTGTACGTCTGCCAGCGCTGATCGCCCGCAACATCATTGCTTAAAATCACAGAACACTTTTGTTGAATGCTTTCAACCGCATCATTTCTTGGTGGCGCGACTGTGGAACATCCAACTAAAATCGTACCTACCGCCAATAACGTAACTTTTGTCTTATTTATCATATCGTTTCCAACTGTATCGCCACGATATGGAAATCTTATTACACCTGATAAGGATCATCGATAGCGCACCGCAGATTAATTACTTAATAAACTGTAAACTCCATACCAGTCTTAACACTGCAAGCTCATAACTCCTATTAACTCACCCAAATGTAAACAAATAGTAAAATCACCTTTACGCGATGCAAAATCGACAAATGAGATTAGCGTTCCTTTCTCGCGACCAAGCGTGCAATAATCAACTGTCTACATAACGAAACCATTTGAAGGATCAAAATGACCGCAACGGATTACCTCAACGACCTCAATCAACGTTACCTTGCGATTCACCGCACCAAAGAAGATTTCTTTTGGGAAACTTACATGGGGATCAGCGATGACCATGATGGCTCGACGCAAGCACAAACGGCATGGACAAGCTTTTTAAGCAACGCCGAGCAAATTACTGCCATCAAACAACAGCTTGAAGCCGCGGACTCAATTACCGACCCACAAGAGAAACAACAAACCATTACGGGTCTATCTGGTTGGCTGGCGATGTTTGAATCTCACGCTATCGAGGGCGAAAAAGCACAAGCGTTGAAAAATCAGCTCATTGCCTTTGAAGCTGAGCTCTTCGAGAAAAAACAGAACCACGTACAAACATTTACCGATGAGAACGGCGAGCAAGTAGAAGGTTCACTACCCGTATTAAGCTCAACCATTCGCACCAGCAATCATGAAGAAGTTCGCCAATCGGCTCATCAAGCGTTGCTGAACCTTGAACAATGGCTACTGCAAAACGGCTTTATAGAGCTGATCAAACTGCGCAACCAGTTCGCTCGCTCACTCGGTTATGCGACTTTCTTTGATTACTCCGTGCAAAAAACGGAAAAGATGAGCTCTGAACAGCTATTCGAGATTTTGGAAGATTTCGAACAACGCACGCGAGATGCGCATCTAAACAGCTTAGAAAACTTGGCGAAAGAGAAAGGCGCAAGCGCACTAGCAAGCTACAACTTTGTTTACTCATTCGCGGGTGACGTTATGCGTGACCTTGACCCATACGTGCCGTTCTCAAAATCTCTGAGACGCTGGGTAGAATCGTTTGGTCGCCTAAATATTGATTACTCTGGTGCGACGCTAACGCTGGATTTACTAGATCGCAAAGGTAAGTACCCGAATGGGTTCTGCCACGGCCCTATTCCTTCTTTCTATAATCAAGGCGAATGGGTCGCAGCGCAGGTGAACTTCACCAGTAATGCCAAACCAGACCAAGTGGGCAGCGGCTACGATGGCATTAACACGCTGTTCCACGAAGGTGGCCACGCAGCACACTTTGCGAACGTAAAAATGAACGCACCTTGTTTCTCGCAGGAGTTTGCGCCGACGTCAATGGCTTATGCAGAAACTCAGTCGATGTTCTGTGACAGCCTGTTAACCGATGCCGATTGGCTAAAACAATACGCACTGGATGATGAAGGGAATCCGGTTCCTGATGAGATCATTCAAGCGATGATCAACAGCCGTCAGCCATTCAAAGCTTATGAAGAACGTAGCATCTTGGTTGTGCCATATTTTGAGCGCGCGTTGTATCAGTTGAGCGATGACGAGTTAACGCCAGAGCGCATCACTAAGCTCGCTCGCGATTGTGAAAAACAGATCCTTGGTTTGAAATGCAGCCCTCGCCCACTGATGGCGATTCCACATTTGCTATCCGACGAAGCAGCTTGTGCGTATCAAGGTTATCTACTCGCGCACATGGCGGTGTATCAGACCCGTGCATACTTCCTTGAGAAGTTTGGTTACCTGACGGATAACCCAGAAATTGGCCCACTGCTGGCAAAACACTACTGGCACGCAGGCAATCACTTGTCGCACAACGAAACCATTGTCAGCCTGACTGGCGAAGGCTTCAATGCCAAATACCTTGCAGACGTGTGTAACCTGTCGCCAGAACAGGCATGGGAAGTGCAGCAGAAGAAAATCGACTCACTTGCGACGCGAGAGCGAGCATCAGTCGCTTCACTGAACGCCGCGATTAAAGTCGTCGACGGCAGTAAAGAGCTGGCAAGCAACGCCATCTCTGACGAACAAATGTGTGACGATTTTGAACGTTACATCGTAGAGACTTACGGTCGATAACACGCAGAAAGCCAGGAGCTCGCCTTCTGGCTTTTTATTCTTTAGCTAATGCAATAAGAAGGAAGATCCATGTACCAAGAAGTCATCAAATTTTGGTTCGAGGAGCTATCGCCCAAAAATTGGTTTGAAAACAACCCAGAACTGGACAAGCGTATTACATCGCGATTTGCCTCGGTATTAGAACAAGCGGCTCGTTGTGAACTGTTTAATTGGCGTAACAGCGCACAAGGACGATTGGCCGAAATCATCGTCCTCGACCAGTTTTCACGTAATGTGTATCGCAACACCCAAAAAGCGTTTGCACAAGACCCACTCGCATTAGCATTGGCTCAAGAGGCAATTCGGTTAGGTTACGACAAAGAATTAGCGCCTGAGCAGCTAAGCTTTTTGTACATGCCGTTTATGCACAGCGAATCTCGCCTCATTCATGTCCAAGCTGAAAAATTGTTCCGCGCATCAGGGCTTGAAAATAACTACGATTTTGAGCTAAAACACAAAGCCATCATCGACCAGTTTGGGCGCTATCCTCATCGCAATGCGATACTGGGAAGAGAGAGCACTCCCGAAGAGTTAGCGTTTTTGCAACAACCTGGGTCAAGTTTCTAAATAACAATGAATAATGAGTTAACCATGAGAGACCACGCAGTATGCTGGCCATGCTTGCTAAAACTAGACGGCGACGATGAGCTGATCTACACGCATTCCCAGTCCGACTTAGACTCTGAATGCGAAGCCCTCATTTTTGGGCAAGATGATTACGTTATTGACTCAAATGGCAACACGTTTGAATTGAAAAACAATGGTTCGAACACCACTCTTTTACACCCAAAAGAACGAACGCTGTCCGTAGAAGAGGTTACGTCATTAATCCAATCGCATGAATTCAGCCTCGCGCAACGGTGTATTATCAAGATTCATTTCACCTCGGTGAGGCAAGCTGTTGAGGCCTTAGCTCACTAACTCAATCCCAACATGCATAGCATTAAATAAAATTATCATTTTTATAATTTATGATAATTTCATGTAATCAACATCACGCCATATACTCTCCCACATCGAAACAAGACAACGTTCAAACACACATGTTGGGAGCAAACAAATGAAAATGAATCATGTCGGTATTATGGTCGGAGATATGGACAAAGCGGTTGAGTTTTACACGCAAGCGCTAGGTCTAAAAGTCGTTATGGGCAACACGAAAGTGATTGAAGAACGCGAAACGGCAATTGGCAGAATGTGTATTGCGGTCTTTGGGAAAGGCTTTAAAGGCTTCAACATTGCGCACCTTGTGACAAGTGATGGCATCGGCCTTGAGTTATTCGAAATGAAAGAACGTCAAGAGCGCCATGAAGTGGATTTTTCTCGCATCGGTATCTTCCATTTCTGTTTACAGACAGACGATTTTGAAGGTGCTATCAAACGCACCGAAGCACTAGGTGGCAAAGTTCGCATGGACATCATGCGTTACCACCCAGAAGACGATAATAAGCCTGCGAAAATGGTTTACCTAGAAGACCCATTCGGCAACCTATTCGAGCTTTACTCACACTCTTACGAAGAAACTTACGCTTCTGATTACGAGTAATAGCCCCATCCATATCCCAAAAGGCTAGCAATACGCTAGCCTTTTTTGTTTGCTTTGAGTTGCAGTGTTTCTGCACTCGCTCTAGCAAAAAAACATCTGGAATTTGATCATTTCTCTCACCACTTTTAAGGTCACTTTATACTTACCTCAACACAATGCAAAAAGGAGTGAAGCATGCCCACCAAAAATCCAATCGCCATCAAAGCGCTTGATCATGTTGTTTTAAGGACCTGTAACCTCGATGCTATGTTGCATTTCTATCGAGACATTTTGGGCTGCCCTGTCGAACGCGAAGTAACGGAACTTGGTTTAACTCAACTTAGGGCAGGTAACGCATTGATTGATGTAGTGACGGTAGACAGCGAATTGGGCCAACTCGGCGGTAAGCCACCAGTTCAAAATGGTCGTAATATTGACCATTTTTGCCTGCAATTGGCGCCTTTTTCCGAGGATGAATTACTGGAATATCTGCGTGCGCGCGGCATTGAAACCGAAGAGTTTGCGAAGCGGTATGGCGCACAAGGGTTCGGTAGATCACTCTATATACATGATCCGGAAGGAAATGTCGTCGAGTTAAAACCTCAAGTGATTGATGAGTAAGCGAGTAAAAAACCTTGTTATATTCTGAAAATAACAAGGTTAACTTCTAAAATAATTATTGAAGTAAGAACATATTATTAAGTCAAAATTATATCTGGCTCACCTCTTTCTTTTTCTCGCCACCATTGTTTATTTATATGTTCTTGATGAACGTAAAAACTCTCCCCCGGCATTGGCGTCAGCAGCGTTATATGTTCTTTTTGACAATGGGTAAGCAAATCTAAAATCGGTTCGTCCCAGCGGTGAGTAAATAGCTCGTATGTAGCCCAATGCACGGGCAACAGTTTTTTCGCATTTAAATCGCGAAACGCTTGCACGGTATGATGAGCCTGCATGTGCCCCCAGTTTTCGACCGGATAACCTTGGCCTTTCACATCAGCAGCCACTTCCAAACAGGCAATGTCGATTGGTCCACATCGCAGTGCGATCTCGGAAAAGTGCGAATCGTAAGCTGAATCGCCACTAAAATAGAGCGTCTCTTCTTTGCCTTTGATGACCCAAGAAGCCCACAGGGTCGAGTTTTTATCGAAATAAGTACGACCCGAATTATGGTTAGCAGGCGTACAAATCAGTTCGATTCCGGCATAGTGCACGCTATCCCACCAATCGAATTCCACGATGTTGTCTGCGCAAACGCCCCACTTTATCAGATGCTTGCCAACCCCTAAGGGTACATAAAACGTCACGGGTTTATCGGCGTAGAAACGTATGGTCGATGCTTCTAAATGGTCGTAATGATCGTGCGAAATCACGATAATTTCAGGAATCGGCAAACAATCTCTGGCATGGGTATTGGGAATATTGCGTTCAAACCACGCTTTTGCGATGAACGGAGAAGCGTAATCAAATACCGGATCGGTCAGAATTCGAATGCCATCGACCTCCACCAGCATGGTGGAATGGCCCAGCCAAGTAACGCGCATCGATTCACTTCGCTGCGCAAACTGCGTAGGTTGAATTGGGAAATGTGGCAGATGTTCGTTAGGACTCAATGGCGTTCTACCACCAAGATAGCTCCAACACACCTGCCAGAATGATTGCGGGCTAGGGACATTTGGCATCTCGTTTTTAACGCGGCCGTTTTCAAATTGAGGCGAGTGGTGAACACGGTGCGCCAACTGCTCATGGTAGGTTTGAGGGGAAATCAGTGAACTTGGCTTTTGTGTCTTTTGTTCACTCGTTAGGTATGTGCGCTTAAGTATCGTCTCAGACATATCGTAGTTTTGTCTCGCTTGTGAACGCTCAACAGTAGGTTTATTAAAACGTGCGTGTATGTCTATTTCGTGACCAAAATGAGGTGTAAGATGAAGATTCAGTTTCAATCAAACGTTTTCTATATTAAGGAAGCAGTTCTCAAACCTTCTGAATACTGCGTCGGTTTGAAAGGAGAAAACTATGGTGACTTGCAGCCAATACGATTTTATTGAAATCGCCTGTATGTTTAAGCTCCCTATCGAGATCACACTAAAAAATGGTGAAACTCATCAGGGCAACGCGTTCGACACAGGCTACGACATGCAGCGACAAGAGTGCTTGTTTTTAGATATGGATGGTGAGCACACCGCCTTCCCGACTGAACAATTAGTCGCAATGCGCGCGCTCAAAACCAATCCGCATTTTGACGAAGTGACGTTTGAGTAAACGTCCTTCTTTCACTGGCACTGTCCAATAAAAAACGCCTCTCAAGCTGACACAACTTGAGAGGCGTTCTCTTACACTATTCACCGGAACTTCATGTTATTCACGCGACCGAATGAAAACCAGCATCGGCATCATGATCACGAACATCACTCCCACAAGCTGGAAGGTGTGCACAAACGCGACCATTTGCGATTGCTGCTGCAACATCTGTTGGTATTGGTCTAACGCAACCGGGTCGGTAATAGAAAGCCCCTGATTGGCCGCCCAGTCATGCAAGTTAGGATTATAAGGATTAATACCCTCTCCCAGTGCATGCCATTGCTGCTGACTATCACGATATTGGAACGTGGTTGCGATAGAGATACCAAACGAACTACCAATGGTACGGAACAGATTGTAAATACTCGCCGCCGCAACAGATTGCTCTTTCGGAATCGTTAAATACGCCAAGGTGGATAGCGTCGAGAAAGTTAAACCAAGCCCCATCCCCTGAATCATACTCGGCATCACAATCCAAAATGTATCGATCTGCAGTGAGTACTGCGTCATCAAATAGCTACCAATCCCGATGCAGCTCAAGCCAAAGACTATTTTGATTCTGGGATCGAATTGCGGATTGAGCTTAATCACCAAAATCAACATCGCCGCTGACGCCAACCCACGCGGTGCCATTAATAAACCAGTGGTTGAGACCGGATAATCCAGCAAGCTTTCCAACAGCATTGGTTGTTGAGTCGTCAGACCAAACATCGCCATCGACACCACGGCAATCATCAATGACGAGACCATAAGGTTTCGGTCTTTCAGTAGCCACAATGGCGCTATTGGACTTTTGGTTTTCCAACTGCGATATATCCACATCACCAATCCCATGACTGCGAGCAATATCGCGGTCTGGATCATGCGTGAGTTGAGCCAGTCTTCTTCGTTACCTTTATCCAACACAAACTGCAACGCGCCCACACCTAACGCCATGTAACCGATGATCCACCAGTCAAAGTTAGGTTTGGATTTGTTGTCGATATGGATATAGCGATAAATCAAAGAGGTACAGATCAAACCGAATGGCAAGTTGATGTAAAAAATCCAGCGCCAGTTAATGTTGTCGGTGATCACACCACCCACAACTGGGCCCAAAATAGGACCAAGCAAAATGCCGATGGAGAAAATCGCCATCGCTTTGCCTTTTTGCTCATACGGATAAATCTGCACTAACGTCGACTGCGCCAATGGAATCACCGACGCGCCGAAAGCGCCTTGGATAATGCGAAATAGCACCATCTCTTCAAGAGACTGTGCTTGCCCACAAAGCGCACTGGCAATCACAAAACCGATCACAGCAACCAACATGACTTTGCGTTCACCAAAACGCGACACCCAGAAACTGGTCATCGGAATGAAGATCGCTTCCGCCATGCTGTAACCCGTCAACACCCACGTAATTTGGTCTGCCGTTGCGCCCAACGCGCCCATCATGTGCGATAGCGACACGTTCGCAACGGTCATATCGATTAACACCATGATGGCAGAAAGCATCACGGCGACGGTGGCAATCCCCCGTTTGTCTGCCGTAATTTGATGGCTCATTGCACGCTACTTTGCAAATCAATGGTGACTTCTGAGCTCGCACCCACGCGAAGTTGCGGCGCATCGGCCGGTACTTCTAATGCCAAACGTACAGGGAAACGCTGTTTGATTTTAACCCAGTTACCCGTTGCGTTTTCTGGTGGCATCAAGGAGAACGATGTACCACTCGCAGGCGACAGTTGCTCTACCGTTGCTTTCCACACCACGTCTGGGTACATATCAATCACCACATCCGCATGCATGCCAGGTTTAATATGAGTAAGATCGGTTTCTTTAAAATTCGCGCGTACCCAATAGCTGTCTTTTAAAATCACAGGGAACAGCGTTTGACCCACGCTAACGACCGAGCCTACGTGCGTATTGATTTCACCGGCAATGCCATCCACTGGTGACGTAATGTCGGTGTAACTCAAGTTCAGCTCCGCTTGCGCTAACTGTGCCGCCGCTTGTTGAACAACCGCAGCCTCTGCGCCTTCTTCACCACGGTTCGCAATGGCTTTTTCTACCGTCGCGCGCGCTTGCTCTAGGCTCGCTTGAGCATTGGCTAGTTTGTTTTTCGCCGTATCTAAATCTTGGTCTGACGCCAGTTTGCGTTTCACTAGAGAATCCGTACGTTTGTACTCTACTTGCGCTTCTGTCAGGTTAGAGCGCGCCGCATCTAAGCCCGCAACGGCTTCAGTTACCTGCTTATCGGCAACGTCATGTTGCTGGACCGCCAATTGGTATGCCGCTTTTGCTTGCTTCACTGCCAACAAATATGGGCGTGAATCTATCTTCAGCAGTAGGTCACCTTTGTTAACGGATTGGAAATCTTTAACATCCACAGAAACCACTTGGCCTTTTACCTGAGGCGCTACCGACAGAATTTTTGCCCTAACGTAGGCATCTTCCGTGCTTGGGTGACTGTCTGAATACAGCCAAGACCAATACATCGCACCAAATGCGATAACACAGAGAGTAAAGAAAAGAGTTTTTACCAGCTTAGATCTGGAGGAGGAATGCTTTGCGATGTCGTCGCTCATTTATATTGTCCACTTGTTCAATTATGTGATCAGTGTAGGACTTTTCGATCTTCCGACAATAAAATGATCTGCAAGGTAAAGATCCAATTTTGCATGTTGCTAAGTGGAGTAAATGATGTGCAATCAAAACGAGGATAAAAAAGAGGGGCAGTCCCCGTAACCGCCCCCAAAGTCATGCCAATAATAGTAATGTGCGTGTAACTACTGGTTTTTCTTAGAACTTGTAACCGCCGCTGATCATAAATACCCAAGGGTTAATTTTGACGTCGGTTTTTTGCTTCTCTCCACCTGCTTTGTAAGTTGCTTCTGTTTCAATGTTTGCGTACCACGCAGCAGCGTTGAGGAACCATTGATCGTTGATCATGTAGTCCACACCAATATTCGCTGCTAGACCGAATGAGTCATCCAACTTAAGATCTGAAAGACCAGCGCCTTTACCCGTGCTATTGAAGCCCTCATCAAAGAACATGGTGTAGTTGAGACCTGCACCCACGTATGGACGGAACTTACTTTGTGGCTCGCCAAAGTAGTACTGCACCATAAGCGTTGGTGGAAGGTGTTTGGTGTCCGCGATATCACCAAGACCTAACAAGTCTGTTGAAATATCGTGGCTGAATGGTGTTGCTGCTAGAAGCTCTAAACTGATGTTGTCTGTAAACATGTAGCCAAACGTCAAACCAAGCTGCGTATTTGAATCCACTTTCAATTCTTCTTGAGAACCAAGAATCTTATCGCTGCTGTCGTTTGGAACGACAGACGCCGCACCAACACGAAGAACGAAGTCACCTTGTTTATGAGCGAAAACACTTGGTGACACGAGTGCAGCAACCACTGCTAGACTGCAGATTGTTTTTTTCATTTTTATTTCCTTTCGTAGGGCTTCGTTATGTCGTACCCAAAGGGGTGCCTGCTAACTGATCTGAGATTTCAAGTAAACTCAGCGCCTCGAAGCACACGGGTATCTATATCTTTTTGAGCTGTGCGCAATCTAGCACATAGAAACCCTACTATTTTGATGGAAATCAATTTGTGAAAAATATAGGTTTTTTGTATGGAGAAACGCCATACCGATCAACAAATTATGCAAATAGGATACAATTCTGTAATGCAAACTGTGCGTGTGAGTTGCCATGCATACCCATAAATGCGAATCCTCTCGTTAAGGCTCGTAGCCAGCAAAAACTTTCTTCTTCCTCTACGTCTTCTATTTTCAAAAAACAACCCACTTAAAACGCTCGTTTGACCCCTTAAAATCGCGATTTGAGGGGTTTGTAAAACACTGAAATACAAGAAGTTATTTTTCTGGAAAATCAGTTACTTGGAGTGCTAGTCTGCTCGCAGCTAAGGAGAAGACATGTTAAAAACCGATCTCATTTTTGAACGAGAAAACTTTTCTCATCACGATTTTCAGAATGCTACCTTTAAAAACTGCCACTTTTATATGTGCAGTTTCGACCATGCCGATCTGCGCGATGCTAAGTTCATCGACTGTCGCTTTATCGAATCCAAAGCGCTAGAAGGGTGTAGTTTTCGCTTCGCGAACTTAAAAGATGCCAGCTTCACGAACTGTATGTTGGCGATGAGCCTGTTTAACGGCGCAAATTGTATGGGCTTGGAGCTGCGTAAGTGCGATCTCAAAGGGGCAAACTTCCAAGGTGCGAACTTTGCTAATCGCGTCAGTAACACCATGTTTTTCTGTTCTGCTTTTATTACTGGCTGCAACCTCACCTACTGTAACTTCGAGCGAGTGTTACTAGAAAAATGTGACCTCTTTGAAAACCGTTGGAACGGTGCGAACCTCGCAGGGGCAACTCTCAAAGGCTCGGATTTATCTCGCTGCGAATTCTCGCCAGAACAATGGGGAACCTTTAACGTTGAGCAGTGTGATCTGACTCATGTCGAACTGGACGGGCTGGATGTTCGCCGCGTTTCTCTGTTTGGTGTTAAAATTTGTGATTGGCAACAAGAGCAATTGCTTGCGCCTTTTGGACTGATCATTCTCTAAGGAAAGGCCATGAATCTTTTTAAAGACTTACCGAATAACCTCGACGAGGAAGTGTTCGAAGACCTGCTGACCCACAAAAACCTGCGTATAGAACGCATTGTCTCAACGGGGCAAACCTCGCCCGAAAGTGGCTGGTACGATCAAGAAGAACATGAATGGGTCTTGGTTCTTAAAGGAGCAGGAGAGCTGACTTTTGAATCAGGTGTCGTGCAACGACTTGAGGCAGGCGATCACGTTACGATTCCAGCTCATACCAAACACAAAGTGAGCTGGACTGACCCAACGCAAGAAACCATCTGGTTGGCGGTGTTTTATCAATAAACACAAAACGATCTTAAACCAAAAAATAGGCGCTGAGTTTGCTCGATACTACTAAGCCGTCACTGGCACTGTTTGATTTTGATGGCACCATCACCCGAGAGGATATGTTTAGCCTTTTCCTCCACTATTCTGCTTATGGCCTGCGCAAACGAGTAGGAAAGGTCGCTATCATGCCATTTTATGCGCTGTACAAACTCGGAGTGTTACCCGCTCGTGTTATGCGCCCTCTCAGCAGTTTTATTGCATTTTCAGGGAAAGAAACGCAGAAAATTGAAGCGATTGGCACTCAGTTTGCCCATGAAGTGATCCCGCTGTACTTACGGCCAGAAGCGATGGAAAGGCTTGCTTGGCATCAACACCGAGGCGATACCATCGTAGTGGTGTCGGCATCACTCAATGCGTATCTCAAGCCTTGGTGTGAGGCGAACGGTTACCACTTGCTGTGCAGTGAACTGATCTCAGAACAGCCAAAACTGAGTGGCTTTTACCAGCAAGGTGATTGCAGTTTAGAAAGAAAAGTCTCACGCGTGAAAGCGGCGTTTTCGCTCGACGAATTTGCGTCTGTTTATGCCTACGGTGATACACACGAAGACATTCCGATGCTCAAACTGGCAGACTACGCGATGCTCAACTGGAGCGAGTGGAGAGCAAGCGAATAACGATATATGCTCTGATTTTCAAGACAACCACTCGACCAAAGTGGTCGTTTTAGACTGAAAAAACAAACCCTTCTCACATGAGAAGGGTTTTATTGATCAGGGCCCGAATAACTGGCTTAACGCCATACACCCCATTGACCCGTTGTGCCTGGTTCCTCACCAGACGTCCACCACTGGGCAGTCCATTCTTTACCGTTGTGCGTCACCACATCACCTTGGTTGTATACGGCCGTCTTGTCCCACAAGTTGGTTGGTTCAACTGGTGGCGGTACATCCGCTTTGATCAGTGACAACGCATAACTGAAGTCTGCGCTTGGCGCTAATACTTGATTCGCATTCACGTTGTTACTATCGAACATGTAGTGGTTCATCTCTTGATGCCAAATGCCCACATACCAATCGCCCGTTTGCTGCGCGTTAAATTGATCTGCTATTTCTGCCGCCCAAGTCGCCGTATTGTTCGCACTGATTGGTAGTGAAATATCGACAATTTCATTGCCTGTCGCATTAAACGTACGGAAACGGATGGTGTCACCCGCTTCTACTGGTCCGAAACCTTGCTGAACAAAGTAGCCTAGAGATGTCAGATTATTGCCCGGTTCGGTTGGATCAACAGGGTCAGTCGGTGGCGTCGTGCCTGTTCCGTTTAACGTAATGTCACTACAGTTGTAGAAACCTTCCCCAGCGACATCAATACGCTGCCAACGAGTGTAAAGTACCGCATCGCCCGAACGATCAGCAGGGAAAGTCACCTGAATACGGTAGCGTTTTTCCGCATCAACATACACATCACCTGCGGTGTCGATCAGCTCTAAATCACTCCAAGTAAGAGGTTTTGAATCATCATAAGTTGGCTTGGTGAGATAGAATTCCCAGTACGATGGGTTGTGCGGCGCTTTGCCGTAAAACACCAATTCAATCTGGTTATTTGCATCTGGCGTAACATTGGTGCGCTGCCAGTTTGGAGAAGGAATGTTCAAGCCTTTCTTAGCTGTATCGCCAGCAGAACATAGCTCACCGTCGCGAACCACGGCTTTCACATGCTCCATATCTCGGTAATTTGGTACGTTTGCTGCAATTTCGCTGCGTTGCACAAACGGGTACGCACCAGATTCTTCAAAAGCCGCTTTACACGCTTGGTTAGGGATCTCGTTGGTCCAAAAGCCACCGTCTAAATAACACGTATTTTGACGAGCACTTGGAAACTCTACCCAGCCGTGGGCGTTGACGTTAAATGAGCTCAATGCGGCAACAGCGCTTAAGCTCAAAAGAGGAAGTGTTACATGTGATTTCATCGTTCATCCTTAATTTTGCTGACTCGCCGCTCTGAAACACAAGCGGTTTAAGCAAAACTAGCAGGATGGGATTATTTAGAAGGTGAGAATAAATATGGAAATTGTAAGAGTGCCATCTGCTTTCCAGCATTTGTTGTGAACCATTCTCATACTCGACTGACTCTTTCGAGTCACTTCAAATTCATGTGCCACAAAAACTGTCACTCTCGTTTGGCTATCGCTCGTCTTTTGGTGTGTCCATCACCACCATCGTTGTGATCGACTTGACGTGTTCGCACTCACCCAACACATCAGCGTGAAACGCTTTATAAGCGGCGAGATCTTGCGTTTCCACACGCAGCAAGTACTCGTTCGCACCAGTGATGTTGTGACATTCCACCACCTCGTTTACAAAACGCACATGCTCTTCGAAACCCAACTGCGCCTGCTTAGAGTGCGAGGCCAAACCAATCGACACATAAGCGACAAAACCCACGCCAAGTTGCTGATTATCCAGTACCGCTCGGTAGCCTTTGATCACGCCTTTACGCTCTAAATCTTGCACTCGGCGTAAGGTTGCAGACGGAGATAAACCAACGCGTTCCGACAGCTCCACATTGGAGATTCTTCCGTCTCGTTTGAGCACTTGCAATATTCTTTCGTCAAATCTATCCATGATGATGTTTCATTGCTTATTTAGTTTCTAATCATCAAATAAAAGCACAATATTGACCTCAGTTCTACTTATAGTTGTTCTCAACTTATCGAGAACTGATTCAAGGAACAATCTATGGAATATCATCAACTGGGCGCTTTGGCGTTGTTCGCTTTTGTCTCCACTTTTACGCCGGGTCCCAATAACATTATGTTGATGACCTCAGGGGCAAATGTCGGCTTTAAACGCACTATCCCACATATGTTGGGCATTACCTTTGGCTTTGGTGCCATGCTAATTTTGGTGGGCATTGGCTTGATGAGCCTGTTCCACGCATATCCAATTACACACTCCATTTTGAAAGTGTTGAGCTTGAGTTATTTGCTGTACTTGACGTACAAAATCGCCACCAGCGACAAAACCGAAGCAAAACACGATTTTCGCCCAATGTCTTTTTTAGGGGCGGTGGCATTCCAATGGGTGAACCCAAAAGGTTGGTCGATGGCGTTGACGGCCATTACGGTATACACCAGTGGCGGTTCTTGGCTCGAACTGACTTTTATCGCCGGTATCTTCTGTTTAGCCAACTTGCCATCGGTGACATTTTGGACGGCGGCAGGTATGCAATTGCAGCGTTGGTTGACCACCGATAAACGCATTAAGGGGTTCAACTACAGCATGGCCGCTCTGTTGCTTTTGTCTACGATTCCAATGATATAAGTCCATTTATGGTTAAAAAACGACTCACTTTACGTGGTTAGAGAAAGGATAGAGGTAATATTTTTCTTGAGGCTTTGGCGTTAATTCACAGTGTAAATTTGTTTAAAGACGCTACCCTCTTGTTAGGGAACTTGATAATCTTTAAATGAGAAAGAGAATAATTATCGAGTAAAGTAACAATGAAAAAGAAGCCTCAACCTAAAACGCTTGTTGTCACAGACACAGAAACCATCACTCCAAACATGCAGCGCATTACCTTGCAAGGTGAGGCGCTGAGCCACTTTCCTCGTGACTGCGAAGGCAGTTACATCAAATTACTGTTTAACGATATGGGTGGCTCGGATCTGAGCATCCTGTCAGAAGACGACCGACCAATCATGCGCACCTACACTATTCGACGCTTTCATCCAGAAACCAGTTCAATCGAAGTGGATTTCGTCCGACACGTAACGCAAGATCTGCAATGCGGATTTGCAGCGCGTTGGGCAATGGCCGCGCAAAAAGGCGACACGATCAGCATTGTTGGGCCAGGTAGCATCTCCAACTTAAATACTGAGGCGGATTGGTTCTTCATGGCTGCCGATATGACAGCACTTCCAGCACTTTCTGCGAAAATTCGTACGCTGCCAGAAGAGGCCAAAGGCTACGCTGTGATCAGCGTGATGTCTCCAGACGACATCCAACCCCTACACGCGCCAGCAGGCATGGAGTTGATTTGGTTAACCGAAGGGCAAGCCTTGGCTGATAGCGTTCGCGAACTCGAGTGGTTAGATGGTAACGCTTCGGTATGGTGTGCGTGTGAGTTCGATTCAATGCGCGCGCTGCGCCAATATTTCCGCAATGAGAAAGAAGTCGATCGCGAGAATATCTACATCAGCAGCTATTGGAAAAAAGGCGTGTCTGAAGATGGGCACAAAGTGATTAAACGTGAAGACGCGGAATCCAACCAATAGTGATTCATGTCTTTTCGATTCCAGCTCTCATCCTAATAAAAACGCCCGGCATCACCGGGCGTTTTAGCAACTTCAGTTGTATTAAAGTTCATGAAAACTCTAATCCGCTAGTTCCTGCGCTAAAAAGTCGATCAACAACCTCACTTTGGGCGATAAATTTCGGCTTTGTGGATACAGTGCCCAAATGCCTTCACGGTCGTCTCGGTAATCGGTCAGCACCTCGACTAGCTCACCGTTATCTAGGGCTTCTTGAACGTAATAGTCCGGCAACTGCACTAAACCCAAACCACGTTTGGCGGCGCCCATTAGCGCAAAACCACTATTGCATTTAATCCTCCCCGATACGCGCAAAGACTTATCGCGTTTATTTTCCTTAAAATGCCAATAATCGACCGAACCAACTAGGCACTGATGTCGAGCCAGTTCGGATAATGTGTGAGGCTCGCCAAATCGCTCCAAATACATAGGGCTAGCACACACGTAATTTTGACGCGACGAAAGACGCTTTGCGATCATGCTGGAATCTTGCAGGCGGCCAAGACGAATCGCCACGTCTACCCCTTGCTCTATCAAATCCAGTTTTTGATTGGTCAGAACTAAATCGAGGTCCACACGCGGGTACTTCTCCAAAAACTGATGCAAGAGCGGTGCGAGGTTCATTTCCCCATAGGTCACAGGCGCTGTCACACGCAGCAAACCTCGCGGTTCGGTTTGCATTTGCGTTACAGCAAGCTCAGCCAGTTCTAGCCCTTCGACCAAGTGTTTGCACTGCTGATAATAAAGCTGTCCAGCTTCAGACAGAGAAACTTTTCGCGTCGTGCGATGCAGTAACTTAACCGCAAGGCGCTCTTCAAGTGCCGATACGCGGCGACTGATTTGTGCCACTGACGTTTTCAGTTTAGCCGCGGCAGCTGTAAAGCTGTTAGTTTCCGCTACGGCAACAAACTCGCTGACTCCTTCCCAATTCGCCATGCTGTATTCCTGTCGACCTCTTCTAGACAAATAGTGATTACATTGTTCTCGTCGCGCTACGCTTTGAAAACGGGAAAACTTTACGCGTCAGGTAACGGACGAAGTTCGTCGTATTGCGCATCAAGCTCAATGCCAAAATATTCTTTCAACGCATCCAGGTAGGTTTGACCAGGCTCTAGCTCTATTTCTGTTAGCGCTTCATGATTGGCGCATCTGAGTGTGTAGTTAAGCAGCGTCACCAACCCACTTTCTGTCGCTCTAGCAGCGACTCTTGCGCTAGTAAAACGCGAATTAGGCGAAGTCGAGGTAAAGAAGTTGCTACATGCAATGTCACCAGCAAACACAAACTCTAGGTCAAAGCTGTATAGATTGTTCCACGTGTCCGTTCCATCGGTTGAAAGCACTTGGAGGAAATAACCAAACTGAGCATCTTTGACAAAACGGAAGGTTTGTAAATCCGTCTGAATCACTTGGTCAAGGATAAATGGCAATGGCGCTCGAGGGGTATTGGAGCCAAAACCCACATCGACAATCCATGTTTGTTCCTCTAACGTCACTAACGTGATTTGATGACTACGACCTGTTGGTGTACCAGACACATGTACACGCCCTAGCAAACTTCGCGCTTCAAACCCAAGAGTGTTGAGCACATCAAGCATTAAACCATTTAATTCAAAGCAGTAACCACCGCGAGAGTGGTACACGGTTTTTTGAATAATATCTTCAATCTCAACAGAGACGCCTCGCTGCAATGCGATGTCAAAATTCTCAAACGGCAGGCAACGATGCTGCGCCACGTGAATTCTGTGCAATGACTCCAAATCGGCGGGCAATTCACTAGGCAAGCCTAGCTTGGTTAAATAGGCACTCAGATCCGTCTTATTCATAATCACTCTTACTTAGCTGATGGTTTGACAGTTTTCTACTTTAGCCCCTCTATCTAACTTCAGGTCAATCACCTTTTCCATTTCCCTTCCGCTTTAAGGAGGCATCGCACTCTTTTTACACGCTCACCTTATCATTATTACGCATATGTAAAAATCATTTTCAAAATGGACGGATTATCATTTTTACTGAAACACCTAAAATGAGCACCAACAAAACGACGAAGCGCGGTAAGCAAACCTTAACTACGCTTATTACGTCACTCCATATACTGAAAATATAAAGGAAACATCCAATGTCGCTTGAAATCAAACCTGGTCAAACTCACATAAAATCAAAAGCAATGGTCGCTTGGGCTGCAGGTGAGCCGCTTAAAATGGAAGAAGTTGATGTACAACTTCCAAAAGCCGGCGAAGTGCTAGTACGCATCGTAGCAACTGGGGTTTGTCACACTGACGCATTCACACTATCAGGTGACGATCCAGAAGGTATCTTCCCTTCAATCCTTGGTCACGAAGGTGGCGGTATCGTTGAAATGGTTGGCGAAGGCGTAACAAGCGTTGAAGTTGGCGACCACGTTATCCCACTTTACACTGCTGAATGTGGTGAGTGTAAGTTCTGTAAATCTGGCAAAACGAACCTATGTCAGGCCGTTCGTGAAACTCAAGGTAAAGGCCTAATGCCAGATGGCACAAGCCGATTCTCTATCAACGGCGAAACTATCTTCCACTACATGGGTTGTTCTACTTTCTCTGAGTACACGGTTCTTCCAGAAATCTCACTAGCGAAAGTAAACAAAGAAGCACCACTTGAAGAAGTTTGTCTTCTAGGTTGTGGCGTAACCACTGGTATGGGTGCGGTATTAAACACAGCTAAAGTTGAAAAAGGCGACACAGTGGCAATCTTTGGTCTAGGGGGTATCGGTCTTTCTGCAATCATCGGTGCTCGCATGGCTGGTGCCAGCCGCATCATCGGTGTAGACATCAACGAAAGCAAATTCGACCTAGCGAAACAACTTGGTGCAACTGATTGCATCAACCCACAAAAATTCGACAAGCCAATTCAAGAAGTGATTGTTGAAATGACAGACGGTGGTGTTGACTACTCATTCGAATGTATCGGTAACGTAAACGTGATGCGCCAAGCACTTGAGTGCTGTCACAAAGGTTGGGGTGAGTCAGTCATCATTGGTGTTGCTGGTGCAGGTCAAGAGATCTCAACTCGTCCATTCCAACTGGTAACTGGTCGTGTATGGCGTGGCAGCGCTTTCGGTGGCGTTAAAGGTCGCTCTGAGCTTCCAGAAATCGTAAACCGTTACATGGCTGGTGAATTCGGCTTACAGGAGTTCATTACCCACACAATGGGATTAGCAGACGTCAACAAAGCGTTTGATCTGATGCATGAAGGTAAGAGCATCCGAACGGTTATCCATATGGATCAATAATGCTGCCTCAGGCTCTCCTTTTGGGGAGCCTGAATTCCTTCTGCTAATTAGAGAGTTTATTCATGACCATTGAAAATGTAAGCCAAGCCAAAGTGTTTGGCGGTTGGCACAAGCAATATACACACGAATCCAATGCCCTAAACTGCACCATGCGCTTCGCGATATTCTTGCCACCTAACGCAACGAAATCAAATCCCGTACCCGCGCTATACTGGCTCTCTGGTTTAACGTGTACCGATGAGAACTTTATGCAGAAAGCGGGCGCATTTCGTATGGCGGCCGAGCTTGGCATTGCGATCATTGCACCAGACACAAGTCCGAGAGGCGAAGGTATCGCTGACGACGAAAGCTATGACCTAGGAAAAGGAGCTGGCTTTTACCTTAATGCGACGCAAGCACCTTGGTCACTGCATTACTGCATGTACGACTATGTGACTGAGGAGTTACCTGCGATCATCGAAAGTAACTTCCCAGTCTCTGACGTGAAGTCAATTTCCGGTCACAGTATGGGCGGCCACGGAGCGCTCACCATTGGTCTGAAAAATTCAGAACAGTACCGTTCAATTTCAGCGTTCAGTCCAATCAGTAACCCAATGCAATGCCCTTGGGGACAAAAAGCCTTTACTGCTTACTTAGGCAAGGAGCTTGAAAGCTGGAAGGAATACGATGCAAGTGAACTTCTAAAACAACAACAATCACCATTACCAATTTTGGTTGATCAAGGTGATGCTGATGGCTTCTTAAATGAGCAGCTTAGACCGGAAGCGCTGATTGCTGCGGCAAAAATACACGATTCAAACCTAACCTTGAGAATGCAACCAGGCTATGACCATAGCTATTACTTCATCTCAAGCTTTATTGAAGAGCACCTCAACTTCCATGCAAAATATTTGTTTGCATAGTTAATTTAAGTAAGCTCATGAAATAAAAAAATAAAGTCACCAAAACTAGGTGACTTTATTTTCTTCACGTACTAACAAATACATATCTGAATATCGATGATTTAAATATGTAAAATAATGTAACTTAAGAACAAATTCGACGTCCCATTTCTCGCCTTATTAAATTCTCATTTCCGACACAGTATCTTTATTAAAAATGATACAAAGTTGCACTAAAAAGTAATTAAATACCGCGAAATCATTACGAAACTCTACCATCATCCCAATACTCTGAGCTTTTAATTAAGAAGCAACTTAATAACCTTGACGTGACGTAAACCGACAGTTATTTTTGAAACATAACGTATTATAAAATCTCATCCGGTTGGCTCTATAATTATAAATAAATTACCGCTAGCACCTTTGTCCTAGCTAAGAAAAAAGAATAAAACTCAAAAGGGCATATGATGAAAAAGATAGTCGCGCTAGGTCTGTTTTTTGTTGCGCCATTCTTGTCTGCAAATACGATCGTATTTAGTAGTAGCCAGCAGCCTAGTGTCATACTGGAACTGGAAGAGATCCAAGCTTTACCTACCACTAGCTACACGATGACATTACCTTGGCTTCCTGCCTCGTCAGAATTTTTAGGCGTTAAACTCAGCACGCTTCTTACACACGTCTACGGAAAGGTACCAGAGCAGGTTGATATCAGCAGCTTAAACAACTATCACTCGACATTGTCCCGACAAGATATTCTTCGATATCAACCAATACTGGCTTATCAACAAGATCAGAATTACATAAAAGTCAGGAATAAAGGCCCTTTCTGGGTGATATATCCACTCAATCTCTATCCAGAGCTAAACTACAATAAATATCATGCGCAAATGGTATGGCAAGTAAATGAAATAAAAGAAAAATAATAAGAATGAAGTTATCAGAACCCTATTCTAAGAAACAAAGAATATTGCAATATTCTACCACCAGCAAAATGCTGCTGGTGGTGTTTGCCGTTTCTTTGCTTCTCGCGAATGTCGTGCTTTTACAGCAAACACGTTCACTCTCACAAAATTTTAATAACGAACAAAAACAAGCGACTTGGTTTTTATTCCAACTCTCCAAAGAACTATCAGAACTTGTCGGCGAGGCCAGACGGTTAGATGAAAACGTATTGAATATTGATGGTGCAGAGCTTCAATACGAGTTAGCGTGGAGTCGCTTTGACTTATTGACCAGTAGCACGAAAGCCAATAAGTTCTTTTCTCGGAACAACATGCACCTTTACTTCATTAACCTTTTTGAAGAGTTCAAAGAGCTAGAAAAACAACTAGTAGAAGCTAGAACAGGTGATAGCCAAGCTGCTGCTGCATTTTATCGTTCAACTCAAACACTATATTTAGGCTTAATAGACTTCGTTAATCAAAACTTCCGTCTAAGTAGTAAAGCTTATGAAGCACAAAAAGGTCAAACCCAGCGCTTAATGCAAGCACAATATATGTTGTTTGCGACGTTCGTTTTGTCGATTATCTCTCTAACTTATTTCTTTTATCGTGAATCCCATTTTCATAGAAAATTGGCGCTAAGCGACCCTTTGACGAACCTAGGGAACCGCAATGCACTATTCATTACCCTAAACAAATTTACTCAAGAAAAAAGGCCCTTTTCTCTCTGGATTCTAGATTTAAATGGTTTTAAAGAAGTCAACGACACACACGGACACCAAGTTGGCGACACTGTACTGCGGGAAATCGCTAGGCGGCTTAATTCTATGACACTCAATGATTTTACTGTTTATCGCATGGGAGGAGATGAGTTCGCGGTTATACTTGAAGGTGAACATCTCAATGAAGAGAACGTACGTGAGCAGATAAATACCGTCTTTGATGCACAAATATTAAACTCCGATAAAGTCTCAACACTTTCAACGAGCATGGGCTTAGCGCAATACCCTAAAGACAGTGACAATGTTGACTTTCTTATCAGCATAGCGGATAAGCGCATGTACAAAATGAAATTTCAACGTTAAACGGTATATATGATGAGAAAGTTCATGCAAGTACTGCTTCTACTGGCAGTCATTGCGGCAGGTGTGTTGGCTTGGGTATTTATTCCATCGCACGAAACCATCGGGCAAAAAACGCTTGAGCAGGCACTCAACGACGACTATAGCCTAGTTGGGCATCGAATCTACTCAACCGATCCGGATGCTGGCAACCGATTCGGCTACTTCGTATTGGCAACGGGCCAGAGCATTGAAGAGCAAGAGCCGTTTTTGGTCACTTCGGATCAGTTTATTCGCATGGAGCAAACGGGTGATAATACCTTGTCTGTGACCGTCAATGGCCGTATTTACCATTATCATAACGACTTGTGGGTGCCAAAATCAGACGGGAAATTGCAACACTTTTTAGTCAGCGCAACCGCCAAGTACGTACGCTAAAAACGGGAACATTACTCCCCCCCAAAAAACAAAGCCCCGCAGTGTATGCGGGGCTTTTTACGTGAAGAAGAAAATAACATCGAAAAAATGAGCGTTACTTCGCTAACACTTTCTCTTTAATCACTTTGAGTACCCCAGCCTCTTGGTTGCTTGGCGCAGAATAACGAGCAATTTTCTTAATCTCTTCGTGCGCGTTGGCAACCGCGTACGAATGCTCACTGACTTGCAGCATTTCAAGGTCATTGAGGTAATCACCAAACGTCATTGTTTCTGCCGGAGTAAAATTCATCGTCTCTTGAAGGTGCTGAATGGCCGCGCCTTTAGACGCCTCGGCATTCATCACATCCAGCCAAATTTTTGCGCTCACTACGACTTTATGCGTTGCGCCAAACTTCGTATTCATGGTCGGGAACAGGAGCTCTTCCGAACCGTCAAAGTGACAAATTGCTACCTTAATAAACTCGTCTTCGACCTCAAGCAAATCCGGCACATATTCACAGCGGTGGTAGTACTTTTGAAATTCTTCCAGCGATTGCTGATCATGCGTTTCGATGTACGCCGAGCGCTTGCCACACAATACGATGTTCGCTCCGTCAATTTCACGAGCCGCTTTCACAATCTCCGCCACTTCCGCTTTAGGAATGGTGCAACTGTAGAGCTCTTTGTCTTGGTACATCACCAAGGTGCCGTTTTCAGCCACATACAACAGTCTGTCTTTGATTGGCGCGAACGTGTCTCGCAGACTGTAATACTGACGACCAGACGCAGCGGAAAACAAAATACCTTGCTCTTCCAGTTGCAAAAACAGATCGAAAAACTCCGGATCCAAACGACCGTATTGGTCAAGCAATGTGCCATCCATATCGGAAGCAATAAATTTGATGCGAACTTGTGACATTAACTAAAACTCTAAATGACGCTGCGAAAATATATCCATGTAAGGTACAGGATCTTGTATGAATCTCAAGTCGGGATGACGACGCCTTTCGCTATTACCAAGGATGCTGTTTAAAGTAACCTTCACTGTGATCGATGAAAGCTCTCACCGCAGGAGACAAGTGTTTACGTGATGAATACAGCGCGTAAATGTTGAGATCATTTGGCTTCCAATCCGGCAACACCGACTCAAGCTGACCCGATTTGAGATAGATATTGCTCAAGTAAGTTGGCAACATCGAAATACCCATGCCTTGTAAAGCGCCATGCAATAACGCCGTGGCCTCATTGCTGGTTAGGCGACACTCAATTCCCACCGATTCGAACTGGTCGCCCTGAGACAAATGCCACACGTGGCGCTCAAAGTTTTTGTATCCCAAACAGTCGTGTGAAGATAAATCTCGCGGATGCGCGATCGCGTGGTGAGTTTGTAAATATTGCGGTGATGCTACCAACACCGATTCGCACACCGCAATCGGCTTACCAATCAAAGAAGGATCGGGATCTGACGCAATTCGGATCGCCAGATCGATACGTTGTTCGGTTAGATCACTCACTGAATCTTGCAGATCTATGTCGATATGCACTTTGGGGTGCTTTTGCATAAAACTGTTTACTACGGGGATCAACTGTGAGAATCCAAATGAAGTACTAGACGCAAGACGGATTTTTCCGGACAGCTCACCATCAGCGGCAATGTTCGACGTTAATGTATCGGCCTGTTTTAACCAGAGCTCAATCTGAGGCAAGCTGCGCTCCCCTGCGGTGGTGAGGGACACCTTGCGCGTGGTGCGGTGTAACAAACGAGTTTGCAACCAGTTCTCCATCGCCTCTACGTAACGAGTCACCATTGGCCGAGACATGTCTAACCGTTCTGCGGTCGCGGTAAAACTGCCAGAATACACCACATCCACAAATACTTTTGCTGCCGTTACTCTGTCCATACATTTGCTCGAAATAAGAAATAGTGATGCACATTATTGTGTATTTTTCCGAGCGTATCAATTTCCTAATATAGCTCCCGTTCCCAAGCCATGGTCGCTTGGCCCCAAATTCTTTAGGAGCTTATTATGAAAAAATTCACTTTGATTGCTGCATCCATTTTAATGGCAAGCCCTGTTCTAGCGGCAAACCACTCTCCCCTTACTCTTGAGGTTTACAACGCCGACGGTAACAGCTTCCACGTAAACTCAACCTTGGTATACGGTGAGACTGACGCCATGGTTATCGACACTGGATTCACCAAAGCTGACGCGATGCGCATTGCCGCTAAAGTTCTGGACTCAGGCAAAACACTTAAAACCATTTTTATCAGTCAAGCGGACCCAGATTACTACTTTGGCGCAGAGGCCTTACACCAACAGTTCCCTGATGCGCAGATCATCACAACGCCTGCGGTTCAAAAAATTATTAAAGAGAAATTGGCTGGAAAGCTGGCGTACTGGGGACCAAAGCTTGGCGCAAACGCACCGGTAAAACCAGTGATCCCTGTCGCGTACGATAAAGCATCATTAGAGCTAGAAGGTCATAAGATTGAAATCCGTGGTAACCATGGCACATCAGCACACCGCCCTTACCTATGGATTCCAGATAACAAAGCGATTCTGGGTAACGTAGCCGTGTACTCAAACGTACATTTGTGGATGGCAGATGCCGCAGACCAAACCGCCATCAATGCTTGGGAGCAGCAACTTAGCGAGATGCTTGCGCTTAAACCTCAAGTGGTCATTCCTGGTCACATGAAAGCAGGCACAAAGCTGAACGCAGACACCATTCGCTACTCGCAACAATACTTGCAGGATTTTCAGCAAACGAAAAAACACAGCAATAACAGCGCTCAACTCATTGACACCATGTCAGCGAAATACCCAGAAGCTCAATTGCCAATCGCGCTAGAAATCGGTGCAAAAGTGCATACTGGTGAAATGTCA
Source organism: Vibrio sp. Y58_MX_L22 (assembly GCF_024181865.1). Taxonomy (NCBI): domain Bacteria; kingdom Pseudomonadati; phylum Pseudomonadota; class Gammaproteobacteria; order Vibrionales; family Vibrionaceae; genus Vibrio; species Vibrio sp. Y58_MX_L22. Next base: position 109,856 of record NZ_JAMZAN010000008.1, on the reverse strand, counting down.
TGGTAACCGTGCATTACTTCTTCGATCCCATGTGTGGTTGGTGCTACGGGGCATCACCACTCATCGAAGCCTTGATGGACACCTCTCAATTTAAGGTAGAGCTTCATCCCGGCGGTATGATTGAGAAACGCGCGATTGAGCCTGAATTTCGTCAGCACATCATCAACAGTGACGCTCGTATCGCAACCGAAACCGGAGCGACGTTCGGTGAAGCATATCTGCAACGCGTGAAAAGCGAAGATGCGTTTGTTCTTGATTCTTATCTACCCACACAAGCGATCTTGAGTGCGGAGAAAATGGGCCTGAATCCATGGCACATGCTAAAGGCCATCCAATCTGCGCATTATCAGCTCGGGTTAAAAGTGAATGAAGCATCGACGCTCAAAGCCATTGCAGAATCGCTAGGTTTAACAAGTGATGCGTGGGAGCAAAACATGGCGTTAAGCGAAGCCGAACTAGATGAGAGAATTCGCTCTAGCCGACAATTGATGCGACAGTTACACGTTGGTGGTTATCCAACCCTGATTGCAGAAGTAAATGGCGAGTACTTGACCTTGCCGCACTCGACCTACTACGACAAACCGGCACAGTGGAAGCTTGCATTACGAAAACTGCAATAAAATCTTCCCCACTCGCTCTTGTCCTTAATCCAAGAGCGATTGCCAACACCGACATGGCAATCCTGACTCAAACAGGTACAATCCTCGCTCGAATTTTTACTCGCGCGGATACCCACCATGCACTCGCCTGAACATTGTTTTACTCGTTTTACTGCTGACACTTCTGATTATGAATTACCAACGCAGTTTACGTTTCCGTTCTACTACACGCCGCATCCTCTTTGCGTTATAGCCGCAAAGCAATTGCAACAGCATTTATTAGCGCAAACCGACTTCGAACACGATTTTGGTTTGGTTAATGAAGAAACGGGGCGAGGCAAAATGTTTGGCGTATTGCTGGTAAAAAGCCCTCAAGGCGAGCTCGGCTTTTTAAGTGCGTTTTCTGGCAAAATTGCTGACCAAAACTTGATTCCAGGATTTGTCCCTCCTGTGTACGACATGCTGACCGATGAAGGCTTCTTCCGCGCAGAAACGGATGCCATCAACGCCGCCAATGCGGAGTACAAAACCTGTGCCGCGAATCCGGAATTGGCAGATCTTAAAGCGCAAATACAAGCCGACCGAGCCGCTTATCAACAAGAAGAGCAAACACAGCGCCAAGTGATGATTGACGGCCGCGCCGCTCGCAAACGACAGCGTCAACAGGGCGAGCAAACACTCAATGCCGATGATCTCAAAATCTTGTTGGATGAGTTGGGTAAGCAAAGTGTCGCCGAGAAAAACGTTCTCAAATACTTAAAGCAAGCGTGGGATGAAAAGCTTGCAATCAAAGAAGCGCGCTTGGCCGAGTTAGAGCAGCAACTTGCTCATCTGAAAGAGCAGCGCAAAACACTCTCCAACGCTTTACAGCACAAACTGCATAAACAGTACCGCTTTCTAAACAGCCATGGCGAAACACGCGACTTGGTGGACATTTTTGCGGACACCACAAACCCAGTACCACCAGCAGGTGCAGGGGAATGTGCTGCGCCAAAACTGCTCCAATACGCGTTTAAATACGGATTCAAACCGCTGGCGTTGGCAGAATTTTGGTGGGGTGTGTCGCCAAAGTCTGAGGTTCGCCAACACAAAAAATTCTACCCATCGTGCAACAGCAAATGTCAGCCGATTTTAGGCCATATGATGCAAGGGCTGGATGTCGAACCTAACCCATTGGCGGAGAATTGGGCAGAAGACAAAGAGCTAGAGATAATCTACCAAGACGACGCTATGGTCGTCGTCAACAAGCCCTCGGGCTTACTTTCAGTGCCAGGTAAAACTATCAAGGACTCTGCTTATACACGCCTACAAGCGATGTACCCTGATGTGGAAGGGCCGTTTGTGATTCATCGCCTCGACATGGCGACCTCTGGCATTTTGGTGTTTGCCTTAACCAAGCGCGCGAACAAAAGTCTGCAAAAACAGTTTATGGCTCGCGACGTACAAAAACGTTATATGGCACTGCTCGAAGGCGTATTGACCGCGCCAGAAGGGGAAATCTCACTGCCAATGCGTGGTGACCCCGACGACCGCCCACGTCAACTGGTGTGTTTTGAACACGGGAAACATGCAGAAACCTACTGGCAACTGATTGAAGTCAAAGGTGGACGCAGCAAGGTATACATGTATCCGAAAACCGGGCGAACTCACCAACTACGTGTACACAGTGCCCATCACATGGGGTTAAACATGCCGATGGTTGGTGATGGTTTATACGGCGAAAAAGCGAATCGCTTACACCTGCATGCTGAGATGCTAGAGCTGGATCATCCATACAGCAAAGAGCGCATGGTGTTCAAAGCTGAGTGCGAATTCTAACGTCTTCCCGAGTTTAAATAACAAAAAGGCACTGACTATCAGTGCCTTTTTTTTCTAACACCAGAATAAGCGTGATGCGCGATACCGAAAACCGTTAGCTCACCTTAAACTTGGTCCACACCTGAGAGCGCCAACGTCTTGCCATGATGATACCACGTACCCATTCATCGAGTGCGATTGCCATCCAAGCCCCTAAAACGCCATAACCCAAGTGGATGCCAAAGATGTAAGAGAAAAGCACGCCTAGTCCCCACATACTCAAAATCCCCATTTGCACTGGGAACTTGATGTCACCCGCGCCTTTGAGCCCCGCGATAAAAATCAGGTTAAACACACGTCCGGCCTCGAGCAAAATTGAGCCCATGACTAACGAACCTGCCAATGCGAGTATCTCTGGTTGATCGGTAAATACGCGCAGAATCTCTTCTCTAAACAGGTAAATCAGTGTGGTTGCCGCCGTTGATGCCACAAATCCTACTAAGAAGTAGATTTGTACGCGTTTTAAAATGCTGCTCACCCAACCTTTACCGATGTAGTAACCAGTCTGAATTTGCGCTGCCTGACCAATTGCCAGCGCGAAAGCAAACGAGAAACGGGCAATGTTTTGCGCATAAGTGAAAGCCGCTAACGATGCCGTCCCCATTTGCACCACAAAATACACAATGCAGATTTGCGCCACGTTGTAAGACAGCACCTCACCCGCGTTCATGCCGCCGATTTTTAAGATCTTTTTGTAAATCTCTGCGGGCACTTGTTTCATGGTCGACATCGGTAGTTCAATGCTGCTGCGAGCGAGAATAAACCATAACATTAACGTACCGATGACTTGGCTGACGACGGTTGCTATTGCTACACCTTGCACACCATACACAGGTAAACCGAATGGCTGGTAAAGCGCAATATAGTTACCAATGATGTTGAACACACCCGAGATCAAATTCACCACCATTGGGGAACGTGAATAGCCATGACTACGCAGAATAGTTGTAAAAACAACGCCAATCGTAACGTTAAACGTCATCGCACCACTTATCAGCAGATATTCATGAGCGTACTGCTCAACTTGCGCTTCCAAGCCGTAATACGGGAGTAGATATATCGCACCAAGCACGGCAATCACACTCAATAGCACACCGACGAGCACAGACAACGCAATACTCGCAACACCAACGCTCACTGACTCTTGCTCGCGCCCAGCGCCATTGTATTGGGCAATCAAAATCCCCGTACCGCTACTGACAAAGGTCGAAACGATGATTAAAAAGAAGGTAATCTGCGTGATCACACCAACAGCGGATACGGCTTTGTCTGAGTAGCCACTCAGCATGAACACGTCACTGGTTCCTAAAGCCGTCCGTAGCAAAATTTCGACAAGAATTGGCCAAGCTAATGCCACGATGGACATTCGTTGGTTGATGTTTTGGCTTTTAGGCATGCTTGTAACCTTTCCTACAACTAAAAACTGCCTCACAATATTTGTGAAGCAGTTTAAAAATAGTGACTCGAACGAAGCTCGATATGAGGTTGTGATTTAGCGCGGATTCTAGTCGCATATTGGTCATAACGACAACAATATTTCGCCCTGTTTCGGAAAAATATTTCTAATGCATTTTCGAAACGACATATGCCTTGACGATACGTAGAGCAGAGATTGGTGAACAATACTCTCAATCAACGAGCACCGAACAGAATCAGGATAATCAATAGAAATATGTCTAACTAAATGCATTACTTTGAATTATCAGTCCAACCATATAGAGCCATGAAGAACCGTCATGAAAACCTGCATGCGCCACCATTCCTCTTTGAACACTCGCACCAAATCACACTGATGGCTTTGCACTAAAAATGACTGATATCACATTTGGAAACTTTGTTGTTCTATTTATCGCGAAAATACCGCCTAGAATAAGCGTACACGTTAATTAAGCAAGGATACGTAATGTCGACATTGGCTGGGGCGCGCTTAGAAGAAATGGCGGACATCCGCTCAACAAGAAAAAAGAAAATTGTCTTTTTATGCTCCAGTATCGCCGCTGCCTGTTTAACTTATGGTTCCATTGCTCAATCACTTGAGAATAACTGGGGTTTAAGCTTTTTCCATGCTTTGTGTGCCTTGGCATGCTTAGCAATCAGTTATGTAATAAAAGTCCAGCGGCACCATCAATACGCCGACTTATGGCTAAGTGCTGTCTTAATGTTCGAAGGGTTATTGTTACTTCTGTATAACGACGCTCCGTCAGGCAAAATGTTATGGCTATATCCTATTGTCGCCACTCTGGTATTAATTAATGAGTTTAAGGTCGGTCTGTTGTTCAGTGGCACCTACATTTTACTGATCTTTTTTGGGGTCGCTTTTTTAGATCGACTGCCAGCAGCCACAGAAATCATAGAGCGGAGATTGATGCTGACCCTGATAGCGACCGCGTTTGTGTGTCACACGTTCTCGTATTACTACACGAAAGTCCTCAATTACATTCAAACACTGTATCGCGAGGGGATTGAGGAGTTAGCATATTTTGACCAGCTCACTGGGCTTGCCAATCGCTGGAGCTTTGAGACTTGGGCGCGCGCAAAGCTCGATGAAATCAAGCACTCATCTGATGACAGCATCACCGCCTTGGTTTTTCTCGATATCGATAACTTCAAGCACATCAACGACACCTACGGGCACGATATTGGTGACCAAGTACTTCAAGCCTTCGCCACTCGATTAAAAAATAACATTCGCAACAAAGACAGAAAAACAGATAAACACGACTACTCCATCGCTCGATTTGCGGGCGACGAGTTTGTAATCATGCTTTACGATGTAAAAAGTAAAGATGACCTCGACAGCATCCTAAAACGGATCGTAAATCTGTTTCCGACAGGTTACCGAAGCTACGATATGATTAACGAGTTAACGATGAGTGTAGGTGCTGCTATCTATAAGCAAGATGCAAAGGATTTGTCTGAATTGACTCGATGTGCAGATAAAGCAATGTACGCAGCTAAACATACTGGTAAAAACCAGTACGCCTTTTATGAGCACTGCAATACGGAAGAACAGTCAACATCTGATGCACCAGCGGTACCAGAAGCTTGCTAATGACTAAGCGAACACATGCATCACCCAAAGCCCCACAACGAGGAATACGATTAACCACACTACTTGCAACGTTCTGTTCGGCTTGTCTTGCTGACGAGTGGGTTGATCTTTAAACGCACGGCCCTTCATTTTGCCCATTAAGCTCTTCCCTAGAGCACGTCGATAAAATTCACGTCTCTTATGAGCGGCGTTGGCAACTTCGGTAAAGCGCTGTCTTTGCTCATTGGTGAGATCTTTATCCTCGTAACGAGGAGGGAGATCAGAATGCTTGCGTTGTACTGCCATCACTTCCTCCCTGGTCGATGGGTACATTTTTATTAAGTATATACCCAAATAACCAAAAAGATGCGTTATAAGTGAAGCACATAGACGAAAAAACCACCCGAAGGTGGTTTTATGACGAGCAACAAATGAACGCTAGAAGTACTCACATAAATACGCAGTCGCTTCTTTCACTTGAAGCTCAAATGAAGAATTACCTTCCACTTCAAAAAACTCACCACTTTGATAAGTCGTCCAATCGCTCTCGCCAACACGCTTGACCACAAGCGCACCTTTTACAACCGTCATACGCTCTGGTGCTTGAGTACCAAACGTGTACTCACCAGGAAGCATCACACCAACGCTAACATCCTGATCTTTCTGGTTAAAGCCTAGTGATTTTACACTACCAGCAAAATAGCTATTTTCCTTAATATTCATTATTGGTTTCCTTATCAAAAGTCCGCTCTTTTTTACCTTGTTTCTTTCCGTTACTCAAGCTTTGAAAGCCATTAAACTCAACGTAATAACGCACATCCTTTGCTACTGAGCGAGAACCTCTTTTCGCGAGGATTAATCAGGCGACCTAAACCGAGCAAGAAAACCTGCGAAGTAATGAATGTGAGCAAACAACAAAACTATCAATAAGATGTGTATCTGAATGTAAAAGTGGACATTAGATCATAGTTTCGTCGTCTCAATGGCGGGATTGTTTGTTTTTAAAAAGGAAGGTTTCCACCATGTTAAAAAAGTGGAGAAAATTAGATCTATGACGGACTCGACTCGCCGAAGGCGAAAAGCACGACAAGAACCAAAACTTTCATTTTTGGCTCGCCACCAATCCAAAATCCTCAAGAGTACATTTGTCTGCTTCGGGATGGGTCTGTTGACGTTTTTTGGCTATCAAATCCACCTCTCCTATCAAGACCACATTGATCCGGAAAAGGTGTACGGCGAATGGATTGAGATTGGCGCGCCACCCTACCAAACAGAACGTCTCGTTTTCACTGAAGATGGGGTATACCGAAACCATCGACTTATTACGACGGAATTTGAATTCGATGGCAAGGTCATCACGTTGAATACCGGATTAGGAAAGACATCGTATCAGATCTCGGGCTCTCATCTTTCACCTCAAATACGCCGTATTGAGCCTCTTATTCCAGATCAGCGATTCATTCGTAAAGGATTTGAGCATACCGTTCAGGGCTCTGAAACCGGTGCAGCCTCTAAACGTCGCGCCGCGTTGAGTGAACACTTCAGCCGTGACTAATACGTCTTCACGGCTATTTTTCCTTTCAATTCTCTTTCTATATCAATGAAACAAAACCTTAATAAACAACAAAATAAGGCCTTCATCGCATTTAACTAACTCGTTACTGAGTAAACAATAATTTTAGTTTCTGCTGAGATTTTATAAATTATTGACTCAGTCTGACACTTTCTGTGTAACAGAGTGCGAGTTTTAGTTAAGTTCTCTCAAGTGCCTCGAAAACCGTCTTAATTTTTTTTGACGAAAAAAAACTCTCTGAAATGCTGAGTGTGATGCTTTTGCACGTGGAGTAAATCCAATCATCTTATCTGGTGCAAGAGCAGCCTATGTTCTAGGTAGAACATGAATCCAAGGATTGAGAGAGAAGTTATGATTCGATTTAACCTATGTGCAGCTGGAGTTGCTTTAGCGCTATCAGGCGCTGCAGTTGCGGCTCCAACCGCACCAAGTATCGATATGTACGGTTCCAACAACCTTCAGTTTTCTAAAATTGAACTCGCGATGGAAACCACGTCAGGCTACTACGACATGGTGAAATACCATGAGCAAGCGAAGATTACTGTTAAATTTAACCAGTGGAGTGGCACACCTGGTGACACTTACAACGTCTATTTTGATGGTGTAAAAGTAGCAAGCGGCCCTATCACTGGTAGCCAAACGACAGCTTCGTTTGAATACGGCCAAGGTGGCTTATACCAAATGGAAATCGAAGCATGTGATGCGACAGGTTGTGCGAAAAGCGCACCAGCTGAAATCACAATTGCAGATACCGATGGTTCTCACCTGAAGCCACTAACGATGAATGTTGATCCAAACAACAAAACCTACAATACCGATCCAAGCGTCGTGATGGGTACGTATTTTGTTGAATGGGGCATCTATGGCCGTGACTACACAGTCGATAATATGCCGGTCGACAACTTGACTCACATCCTTTACGGTTTTATCCCAATTTGTGGCCCAAATGAGTCTGTGAAGTCTGTTGGCGGCAACAGTTTCAACGCGCTACAAACTGCTTGTACAGGTGTGCCTGATTATGAAGTCGTTATCCATGACCCTTGGGCTGCTTATCAGAAGAGCTTCCCACAAGCTGGTCATGAATACAGCACGCCTATCAAGGGTAACTACGCAATGCTAATGGCATTGAAACAACGTAACCCTGATCTAAAAATCATCCCATCGATCGGTGGTTGGACACTGTCTGACCCATTCTTCGATTTCGTGGACAAGAAAAACCGTGACACATTCGTCGCATCAGTTAAGAAGTTCCTGAAAACTTGGAAATTCTACGACGGTGTTGACATCGACTGGGAATTCCCTGGCGGCGGCGGTGCAGCAGCCGATAAGGGCGACCCTGTAAACGATGGCCCAGCATACATCGCACTGATGCGTGAACTGCGCGTAATGCTTGATGAATTAGAAGCTGAGACAGGCCGTACTTACGAGCTAACGTCCGCTATCGGTGTCGGTTACGACAAGATTGAAGACGTAGACTACGCAGATGCGGTGCAGTACATGGATTACATCTTCGCAATGACTTACGACTTCTACGGCGGTTGGAACAACGTTCCTGGTCACCAGACTGCGCTTTACTGTGGTTCATTCATGCGTCCTGGTCAGTGTGACGGTAGTGGCGTTGATGAGAACGGCGAACCATACAAAGGTCCTGCTTACACAACAGATAACGGCATCCAACTTCTTCTTGCTCAAGGCGTTCCTGCGAACAAGCTAGTACTTGGTACAGCAATGTACGGTCGTGGCTGGGAAGGCGTAACTCCAGATACGCTAACCGATCCAAACGACCCAATGACAGGTACTGCTACAGGTAAACTGAAGGGCAGCACAGCGCAAGGTGTTTGGGAAGATGGCGTAATTGACTACAAAGGCATTAAGTCATTCATGCTAGGTGCAAACAACACTGGTATTAACGGCTTCGAGTACGGCTACGATGCACAAGCAGAAGCACCATGGGTATGGAACCGTACTACGGGCGAGTTGATCACATTTGATGACCACCGTTCAGTGCTAGCAAAAGGTAGCTACGCGAAGTCTCTTGGTCTTGCTGGTCTATTCTCTTGGGAAATTGACGCGGATAACGGTGACATTCTAAACGCGATGCACGAAGGTATGGCTGGTGGTGTGGTTCCTCAACCAAACCGTAAGCCAACCGCAGCCGCTGGCGCAGATCAATCGGTAACAGGTCCTGCAAATGTGGTTCTAGATGGCAGCCTGTCAAACGACTCTGACGGCACCATCGCAAGCTACGCTTGGGAACAAGTATCTGGCACAGCAGTGGTACTAACAGGTGCAAACTCAGCGAAAGCAAGCTTTGATGCAGCAGAAGTTACTGTTGAAGAGCAATTAACTTTCAAGCTGACGGTGTCTGATAACGAAGGTGCAACGGCATCTGACCTCGTTGTAGTAACAGTGAAACCAGCAGGTGTTGTTGACCCAGTGAACAACGCACCAGTAGCGCAAGTTGTTGCTCCAGCAACAGCAAACGCTGGTGACGTTGTGGTTGTAGATGCATCTGCGTCTAGCGATGCAGACAACGATACCCTGACATTCAACTGGACTCTACCTCAAGGTCTGAATGCAACGGTTGAAGGCTCTAAAGTCACGTTCACTGCTGCGGAATACCCGCAAGACACAAGCTTAAGCTTCACTGTAAGTGTGAGCGACGGTAAAGCGTCTTCATCGGCAAGCGCGACAGTGGTTGTTGCACAGCACGCAACCGATCCGAACCCTGGTACTTGTGACAACGCATGGGATGCGAGCGCAGTGTACACAGGTGGTAACCAAGTGACTCACGCAGGTAAAACGTGGGAAGCGAAATGGTGGACTCAGGGTGACGATCCTAGCCAATCTGGCGAATGGGGCGTTTGGAAAGAAGTTGGCGTAGCTAACTGTAACTAACTTCAGCCTTGCAGACGTTCTGCTAAATAAACAAAGGACAGCTTCGGCTGTCCTTTTTGGATTTAACCTCTTAACGAGAAGAGCAACACCAGAGACGAAAAAGTCTGAGGTGTTACTTTCAAATCGAATTAGCGCAAAACGGAGCGAATCAATCAGTAAAAGTAAGGGTTACCAAGCACTATCGAGCAAACGGTCAAAACTACTGAAGACTTGCTCACACTTCATCACTCGACCATGCCCCTGACCTTGTGTTGTCACTAACTCAACGTTTTTAATCTCTTCAGCCGCTTTTGCCGAGACACTGTATTTGGTGAACTTATCTTGCTCATCATGAATAATAATGGTGTGAGACGGACGCTCAGACAAACGCTTCATCGGATCAATGGACTGTAAAGGATAACCAAATTGGTCTTCAACTTCTGAAACCACAGCATTAAAAAGCTTCATCGAGTAACCGGAACGCGCAATGCTACCGAATAAGTTCTCTACGTAATTTAATACCGGAGCAATAAGCAGCAAAGGCTTGTTTTCTAATTTGCTGTGTCGGCACTCAAGAGCAGAAGCGGTGCCCATGCTGTGCCCAACTAGGCCAACAATATCCTCGACCGTATCCAACACATCTTCCAATCCTCTGACAAACCCCGGAATGTGCCCATACTGCCCCTCACTCTCACCATGTGCCGGATGATCGTACGCCAAAGCAGTAAACCCTTTCGACGCAATATGTTCCATCAGTGGATAAAACTGACTTGCCGTGCCAGACCAACCATGAGTTAGCACCCAAATAGGTCCAGAGCCCAAAGTATAGGTTTTGATGATGCCTGCATGCCCTTTAATTTCACCTTTGATAAGCCCTTGAGGTTCAATATTTTTAGGTTGCGTACGAGCCGGTGTCAGAAGAAGCTTGCGCGCGGTCTTCTTTGCATGTGACGGGGCCAGTGTATGGTGTAACCGAGTACTAATGTTCACCAAACTGCGCTTAATACTGAAACGTTGCGATGTATTAAAGTAAATTTTTTCACTCATAATCATGTCCTTAACTATCAGCTTTGCACAAAATAGAACGGTCGTGCTTTTTACGCTGATAAGAAAGAGCGAACTCAGCCGCTCTTTGTGATTTTATGTCTACGAATCTGGGAAGCGAATAACCGATATTAGCCTTTCCAGCGAGAAAATAAGTTGTCGATCCCTTGCCAAAACAGACGCAAGCTTTCTTGCTCACCTTTAATTGAGTAAAAAACATGCGCACTCAAATAGAGACCGTACAAATCAAACGTTGCTTGGCGTGTATCTAAGTCTGCTGCAAATTCTTGCTTCTCTTTGCCTTTCGTTATTTGGATCTCCAAATAGCTCAGCCAAGTGTCTATGGATTTACGCAGTCCGGCCTGAAGCGGGCAATCTTTATCTGCCGTATCATTCCAAGCGTCAAGAAACATACAACTTCCTTGGAATGCGTGATTCCAAGTCATCCAAGAGTCGAGCAACCCTCTAATTTTACGCTCGATATTGCCATCCCCGAGTTCTCGAGCAGGCTCAATAACCCGATCAGCGAACACTTTATTGGCGTGATCAAGCACCGATAGCTGTAAATTCAACTTCGAATTAAAGTGGGCAAACAGACCACTTTTCGACATACCGCATTGCTTGGCTAACTCTCCAATCGTAAGACTTTCTAATCCGTCTTCGCTGGCGATCTCAAAAGCCCGCTGCAGAATAAACTCTTTTGTCACTTTTCCTTTTTGCATAGTCTTATTTTTAGCACGATCGTTCTTTTTTGCAATCTCGAGTTAACTGGTCTAACCATTATTCAGTGCTATTTTCGACTCACGAATCAGGTATTGATTGCGTTAATAGGTTAATAATTAAGAAGTTTGAAGTAAGTCTTAATTTTCAAAACAGCTTCAATGTAAACGCAAGTCTGTTGACTTTTTCACGTATTACTTCAGTAACAACCTGCTATTTTCACCTAAGTTTTTTATTTAGGTAAACAATGTAATGGCAAAGAAACAAAAAATAGCCAGCTTAGAGTTTGCACGTATCATTGCGATGCTTGCGATTGTGGGTTTGCATTGCCAGATGGCACTGACGTACTGGCAGTGGAATGGGATACCATGGGTTGGCTATATGCTCAACCAACTGGCTCGTTTTGCTGTTCCGCTGTTCTTTCTCATCTCGGGTTATCTAATCCAGCCGAAGTTGAGTCACTCACCTATCGATACTCTTAAGAACTACCCCAAACCGTTAATGAAGGTTTGGCTCATTTGGAGCATGATCAGTTTACTGATGCCATTCCAATGGCAGACGGTCGCTGAGGCAGGGTATCTCGCCGAAAGGCAAGGTTATTGGGGGTACTTAATGTCAACCCCGATCAATTCACTCATCGAAGGCGGACTCGTTCATCTGTGGTTTATTCCGGCTCTGGTCATTGCCGTAGCGTTAATTGCCTTTCTCGTGCATATCAATATGGTGCAACTGATACTGCCAACTGCAGTATTGCTATACATATACGGGGTCTTTGCTGGCAGTTACGCGACCATTACCGACCTGCCAGCGCCTTTCTTTACTCGTAACGGGCCTTTTTTCAGCACGTTGCTAGTTGCTCTAGGTTATTTCGCACGAGAAGCGCAGTGGCGGTGGTCGAGAAACAATACGGTTCGATGCATTATTCTTGGTATGGCACTGCATTTTGGTGAAGCTTACTGGCTGATGCAACATGACATCGCTTTCAACTCGCACGACTTCCTATTCGGTACCGTTATCTGGGCTGTAGGTGTCTTTATGTGGCTTTTGGCTCACCCTCATTTTGGCGACATGCCTTGGGTCTTCAAACTATCTCCTAGCGTGTTAGGAATATATGTTAGCCATCTGCTTATCATAATTGTCATGATGAATGTCGCTGGATTTATCGGGCTGCAACACCTCGCGAAAGATGTGTTTATTTATCCTGCAACGATTGTTGCAACCATACTGCTTGTGAAAGCAATTGACGCTTCACCGTTGAAAAAATGGCTCCTACGCTAAATGCATTCAGCTCTAGATATAGCTAGCTTTAACTCAAAAGGGTTAGAGCTAGCCAGTTAAAAATGAGATTTCTCTCTCACTGACCAATTTTTGACTTTCTAATCCTTCAGAATTTGCTTTCACTCACAAAAAACATTGTTCATTTCCTTTAAATTGGCTCGACTATTACAACATTGCTCATTAAACGGAGGCTGTATGTGGGCAGGTCAAGGACTCGTTCCTTTTTTAGAGATTAGTCACTGGTTAACTTACGGTTTATATGCCGCTGCGGTTTTATTCGGCGCAGCAAGCATTGCGTCACTCAGAAAATAGTGGCGCACACTATCATTTCCTAACTCCTACTGTTAATTCGAGCTCTCTCACAACTAACTCATTCATTTGTGGCTAATATTTCTCCAACCAGACAAAGGAGAAATGTCTATGCCAATCTATCCAATTGTGGCTTTCTGCTGTTTGTTGTTCTCTAGCGCCACCTTTGCTGCATCAACCAATGAACTGAATCTTGTTAATTCTGGGGTCGGTTACGCGGCTCTGATTATCTTTTCGATCGCTTACATACTGGTTATGTTGGAAGAGTATCTGAAAATGAGAAAATCCAAGCCAGTGCTGCTCGCTGCAGGGTTAATTTGGATTCTGATTGGCTACACCTTTGCTCAGCACAACCAGCCTGAAATCGCCAAATCCGCACTAGAACACAACTTGTTGGAATATGCCGAGTTGCTGCTGTTTTTGCTCGTGGCGATGACTTACATCAACGCAATGGAAGAACGCAAACTCTTCGATGCCTTACAGGCGTGGATGGTTGGTAAAGGTTTTGGATTCAAAAAGTTGTTCTGGCTGACGGGGTTTCTCGCTTTTGTCATTTCACCGATTGCCGATAACTTAACTACAGCCCTTTTGATGTGCGCTGTAGTGATGAAAGTCTCTGGTGATAATCCTAAGTTCGTCAATCTTGCTTGTATCAACATTGTTATCGCAGCCAACGCTGGCGGTGCATTCAGCCCATTTGGAGATATTACAACCCTGATGGTGTGGCAGGCCGGTCATGTCAGCTTTGCTGAGTTCATTCCGTTGTTTGTACCGTCATTGGTGAACTACTTGGTTCCCGCATTTTTGATGTCACTTTTTGTTCCAAACACAAAACCGAATACGATTCACCAACACGTTGAGCTAAAACGCGGGGCAAGGCGTATTGTCGCGTTGTTCATTTTGACGATTGCCACCGCAGTCTCTTTCCATGCTATGCTGCACTTCCCACCCGTTATGGGCATGATGATGGGCTTGGCGTACTTACAGTTTTTCGGATATTTTTTGCGCCAAACTCTCAAACACTCACTCGCAAAAAAAGCAGCTATGGCAATTGCCAATGGCGATGATCAGGCATTGAAGCGCTTAGGCTCAGTGGTTCCGTTTGATGTGTTTCATCGTGTGTCTCGAGCCGAATGGGACACCTTGTTGTTCTTCTACGGTGTTGTAATGTGTGTTGGCGGTTTAAGTTTACTTGGCTACCTCGAACTGGTTTCAAACGTCATGTACACGCAATGGAACCCAGTCTGGGCAAACGTAATGGTTGGTGTCCTATCTGCAATCGTCGATAACATTCCGGTTATGTTTGCTGTACTGACCATGGAACCAAGTATGTCGATGGGCAACTGGCTACTGGTCACATTAACCGCAGGTGTCGGTGGCAGTTTGCTTTCCATTGGCTCCGCGGCAGGCGTCGCTTTAATGGGAGCCGCGCGTGGACAATACACCTTCTTTGGCCACCTAAAGTGGGCTCCCGTCATCGCCTTGGGTTATGCCGCCAGTATTGCGGTACACTTGTGGATGAATAGCGGCTTATTTACTTAAAAGCACCGATAATCAGGCACTTAAATCGCAATATAACCTAGCGGTCAGATGGATGGTTAACGCCATCCATCACTTCAATCGCTCCCAACTCATATGGGTTGACGCCCTCTAAGCAGCCGACATTATAGCCATACTCACTCGGGTCAGAACGACGCTGATGGTGCGTATAAATACCGCACTCGCCACAGAAAAAGTGCTTCGCAGTGTGTGTATTAAATTGATACTGCTTCAAGACGTCTTCGCCTTGCACAATACGAATACCGTTCAAAGGTACAGATGCGACAATCGCGCCACGACGTCGACACATAGAACAGTCACACCGTCTCGGCTTCTCAATACCATTGGGTAACGCCAGTTCCAACTCAACTTTTCCACAGTGACAACTCAGTCGATGTAATGTGTTGATTTGGGTGTTGCCAACTTTCTTAATCATAACTTTTCCTTGTTGTTTTTCTATCTGTGTACATTATGTTAAACAGGTTAATATCATCATAATCTCGTCCAAAAACTCGACATCCATCACTTTTCGCGACATTTTATTGGCCGATTTGTTAGTTGCTATTTTGGCGACTGTCTATCGCGTCCGTGAGACGTGTTATCTCCGGCGCGGTTTTTAAACCAAGGAAATTAATTTATGGACAAAGATCATAGCCTAAGAGAGAACCTCTTGGCTCTGACGCTCGGCAGTGCGTTGGTGTCACTTGGGGTGATATTTTTTAGCAAAGTAGGATTGCTCACTGGCGGTACGGCTGGTTTGGCGATCTTCCTAACCAAAGTGAGTGACTTCAGTTTTGGTCAGATATTTTTCGCTCTTAACCTCCCTTTTTATATTTTATCTGTGATGCGCATGGGTTGGCGCTTCACTATCAATACCTTTATTGCGGTTTCGATTGTCTCTTTTGCGGTCGATCATCTGCATCATGTGATTGAGATTTCACGAATCGAACCTTTCTATGCGGCACTTTTGGGTGGTGGGCTGATTGGAATCGGTATGTTGGTAATTTTCCGTCACAAAATGAGTTTGGGTGGCTTTAACATTCTAGCGTTGTACCTTCAGGAACGTTTTGGAGTTCGAGCGGGTAAAGTTCAAATGGCGTTAGATTGTGCCATCGTGGTGATGTCACTGTTCATTGTAGATGTGCACCTTATCGCTCTATCTGTTCTAGGTGCCATCGCAACGAACTTGATTTTGGCGATGAACCATAAACCAGGACGATACCAAGCAAAAGCGCAAGCAGCATAATCATCGCTGCATAGTCAACAACCCTAAAGCCCCCAGCCAGTCGCTCGGGGCTTTTTTCATTCAACGCTAAGATCACGTCAACGAGCTCGTTTTGCAGTGCTGCTGCATCTCTTCATCCAATTTAGCTTTATATTTCTGGCTAAGATGGAAGTGTACTTGCATCAACAAGTCATGTGCGTGGAACAGCTCAAACGCGTCGCTACCATTTTGCTGACAAATAGCCTCACAGCGCTCAGCATGCACTTTGGCTTCTTGCGGTTTATCCGCTTTAAGCAAGCTCATCGCTAAGCGATACTCTGCGCGCTCTTCTTGCATCCACCCCCCTGCCACTTTCCAATAGTCTAGCGCGAGTGTCGCTGCTTCTAACATCTTCGATTTTTCCATGCACGTGCGCTCAGCCAGCGCTTCGTACTGACATGCTAAGTTGTTCGCAGTGATCGCGATAGCGCGCGCTAATGGCCCTTCTGCATCGTTCGGCGTCATTCCTAACGCTGCCTTCACCAACCATTGACTCGCCAGTTCAAGCTGAACAAGTGCAGAAAGTTCATTCGAAATCAAAGCGTAAACTCGGCGTTGTTCTTGCTCTTCCAATAATTCCATATTGTCAGTGCCATCTACGAAATAGCGCGCAACGGCAATACTGCGTTGAAATGCCAAACTCTCGGCAACCTTGCGTTCATCAAAGTGATCTAAACAAGTAAGAAACTGTTCTGGGCACTGGAGATGCCCAATAGCGGTATGCAGCATCAATGCGAATATTCGCTCGATTTGGGTAACGTCTTCCACCTCGCTCAGAGCCGTTTCTAGCTTAGCATAAACTTGTTCGGGATTTTCCTCGTGATGCTGCCAACACTCACTCATGAAGGCATCAAAATCCGTTTTGAAAGGCATGTCCTTATTGTCCTTCTTCTATTCGTATAACGATTATGAAACTCTACACTATCGTTACCCCTGTGTAGCACGCTTAATCCCAATACGAGAATCGCCTCACTTAAAGCGGTGTACCTTGCTCCAGCGCGAGCAAACGTTGCTTGCGCTCCACTCCACCTGCATACCCAGTCAGTTTTCCGCTTTTGCCAATAACGCGATGACAAGGTACCACGATAGAAATCGGATTCTTCCCGTTTGCTAACCCAACAGCACGCACAGCTTTAGGGTTACCTATCGCATTCGCGAGATCTTGATAGCTCCACGTTTCCCCATATGGAATGGTCGTTAGTGCCTGCCAAACTTGATTTTGAAAATCAGTGCCTGTCGCTGCAAGGGGCAAGTCGAATTCGTTGCGCAGACCAGCAAAGTATTCATCCAGTTGGGTGACAGCTTGGCGCAAAACCGGATGCTGCTCGTCTCGCACCCCCAGCTCACTCGGCTTAGTGGTGCATGTTTCAAACCAAATGCCAAGTAAGCCCTCAGCGTTCGATTGGATAGTCACCGTTCCTAGTGGACTCGGCATTTCGGTATAAAATGTTTTCATGATTGATTCCATAAGTGAAACGTCGCGTAGCTTCCCCAAGGGGCCGCAGTGTGCGTATTCAGTGATGGGTAACGCTGCATCGCCTTTTTCACCACTAAGTCTTTATCTAGAAAGCAATCGGGTTGAGATTGCCCTCGCAGTTGAGCATAACTGACGGTCCAAGGTCCAATACCTTTCAAAGCTAGCCAGTGCTGGGGGTCAGCTTCTGAGTTGTCCTGCATAAACTGGGCGAAGCGCACTAGCGTCTCTTTACGGCTTTGCGGCATGCGCAAAAAGCTCACGTCGGAGTTCGCAATATCACTGGGAGTCGGGAAAAAACGTTTTTCTGACTCTCCGCTAAGTGTGGCCACCAATAAGTTAAGTTGACCAATCGCCGCTTTAACCGACACCTGCTGGCCTAAAATCGCTCTAACCCCTGCTTCCCATGCATTCCATACACCAGGAATACGAATACCTTTACTCGACACGAGCCCAGGCGCGACATACTCCAAATGCTGCTCAACAGTACAAATATCAGCGTCAAGATCGAACATACGACGAATGTCAGACACCAAGTTTTGCAGCTTCGTTACGTCTTCAATTTCAAACGCCAGTTCTAAGTATCCTTCATCTTTTGTCGCTTTAAACCAGGCTTTGCTGTTATCCAAAAAAACGTTGCGCTGATAACTCTCATCACTCACTAGCTCAACTCCCTCAACCGCTCGCAAACGATAGAAGTCCAACATGTGCGACCAATTCAACTCACCTCGATAAGGTAAGGCAATTCGATTGCAACCCGCACCATCAAACTCTTTACGGCGTACTTGAGAAGGCGTTAATTTGAGAAACTTTTGAAAAGCATCGTTAAAGCGGCGCGTACTGTTAAAACCTGATGCAAACCCCACGTCGGTGACCGACATAGAGCTGGAGTGAAGCAACTGTTTGGCGAACATTAGTTGCTGATATTGCGCATACTGCTTGGGTGACATACCTAGATACTGCTCAAACAACATACGTAAGTAACGGTCAGAAATCCCAACACGCTCAGCCAACTCAGACACCGAATGGTGATGCAACTCCCCTCTATCAATTAACGAAATCGCTCGTTGAAAGGTCGTCTCGACACCTTTCCATGCCCAAGATCCAGGCGCGCTATCAGGTCGACAGCGTAAACACGGACGGTACCCTGCTTGAAGGGCTTGCGTCTTATCAGCGAAATACTCAACATTTTCTTCTTTAGGCAAATTTGCCGGGCAAATCGGACGACAAAAGATTCCCGTTGTTTTTACCGCCACATAAAATCGCCCATCAAAACGACTGTCTCGCGCGACTCGCGCCTTGTGACACTGCTCGAAGGTCAGTGAGGTATGGGGGTGAATAAACATAGTGCTTTCCTTGCTCATGCCTTTTGTCATTTATTGTTCATAGGCATCGTTCAATATAGTGTTATTGTAGCTTGCTTAAGCGCCCACAATTAGCCATTTTCGGAACTCAATATTGAGATTTATTGGCATTAGCGCTTTTGTACACTAAAGTTAGATCCAGAACATCACAACAACGTCGGCTAAAGGGAATTGGCATGGACTTACATACTTGCGTAATTGTATTAAGAAACCAAAAGGTTATTACCAGTAAATCCGTAGATCATTCTATTGGAATTATCGAACGAGACTCAGATAACGAGATCTCAGAAATTCAGATTAATGCGACGGATGGACGTAATATTCGAACTTATCACTACAACAATGTAGAGGAGTCATTAGAGAGCTTAATGAACCTCTGACGGTTTTCTTTAACACACCTTTCTCCCTTGTTAAAAGCGAAAGCAATAGAGCACAGTACATGTGCTCTTTTTTTTTGTTTAACAGCAAAAATGTTTATCGAAAATAATGACAGACCTTGATTTAAAACAGACAATAATCGGCAAATAAACACCCAAATATAAAAATCAAGGCATTGATTTTTATAAATAAAAACCAATCATTCAATTTTTTAGAACGAGTTTATCAAAATCCTCCCGTTATTTTTATGTTCGCCTCTACCTAAACTGTTCTCAACAGCACGGGAGCACACGCTTCCCACTCATTGAAAAGAGTCAGAGGACAGAATCATGAAAGCACTATTACAGAAAATTACCACATCAAACGCAGGTTACAGCGCACTATCACTTCGCGTTCCAATCGGCATTATCTTTATGGCGCACGGCGCACAAAAACTATTTGGCTGGTTTGGTGGCTACGGGCTAGAAGGCACAGGTCAGTGGATGGCATCTATCGGTTTAGGTCCTGGCGTGCTCATGGCGTTACTTGCGGGCAGCGCAGAGTTCTTTGGCGGCTTGTTCATTTTACTTGGTCTGCTAACTCGACCAGCAGCGGTTGCTTTGGCGTTCACGATGGTGGTAGCGATATTCTCTGTCCACTTTGAAAATGGCCTATTCATGGCAAACAACGGTTACGAGTTTGGCTTAGCATTACTGGCAGCAAGCGTTTCTCTGGCGTTCTCTGGCGCAGGTAAAGCAGCGTTAGATAACTTTTTAAACAAAAAGCTCTCTTAAGGAGGCCTTATGATTACGGTAAGACATGCAGCAGACCGAGGTCGAGCAAACTTTGGCTGGCTTGATAGCAAACATACGTTTTCTTTTGGTAGCTACTACGATCCTCAACATATGGGCTTTTCTGAGCTGAGAGTCATTAATGACGATGTAGTCAAGCCTGGCGCGGGTTTTGATACACATGGCCACCGTGATATGGAGATCATCAGCTATGTGTTGGAAGGTGTTATCGCACACAAAGACAGTGAAGGTAACGTCAAAACACTACCTGCAGGTGAATTCCAACTCATGTCGGCAGGGAAAGGGATTTACCACAGTGAGTACAATGCATCGAACCAAGATACGCTGCGGTTTCTACAGATTTGGATTCAACCGAACACATTTGGAACCAAACCAGGTTATCAGCAAAAAGATTTTGGGCGCAATCCTGGGTTAACGACTATCGCAACTCCAACTGGAGAAAACGGCACGCTACTTATTAAGCAAGATGCGACTTTGCATCAGTTAATTCTTGAGCCAAGTAGCGAACTAAACTTTGAGATTGAGTCGGGCCGAAAGCTATTCATCCATCAAGTGACAGGCAGCCTTAGTGTCGACAATACCACTTTGACGGCTGGCGACGGCGCGAAGGTTGAACACCAGAGTAAGGTTGTTTTGCGCAATACATCAAACGAAAGCACAACAGCCCTGTTGTTTGACTTACCATAACTATCGATTCATCGAGATAAAAACAAAGCCGCCTTGATTTCTCAAGGCGGCTTTTTCGTTTTTCTGACTTTTCATTCAACGCTATTCGTCGGAAGTGCCAGAACCAATTTGCTGAAAACTGTAAGCGGTCAGTGGATCGATCTCTTTGACAATTTCTTCCACTTGCTTAATCGCGTCTACAGACGAGCTAGCTTTACGATAGCTCAAATAGATAGGGCGACACCAATCTTCTACTCCAGACACCTTGTGAAGCTGCCCATTAGCGATAAATGGCTCCACGAGAGAGATTGGTAAGTACGCGGCTCCACCCTTCTCTAAAATAAAGTCCAATGCGATACGCGCTGTTGAAGTGCGTAAATATGGAGCCGGAATCTTAGGGTGACGCTCAGAATGCTCTGAGGAGAAACGCGTCCCCCAGTCAACGTACACATATTTGTTTTCGAAAACGGTGTCTAAAGAATCTTTCTCAGTTGATACCAGAACGAGAACAACATCTGCCACTTTTTTACAGTTAAGCTCATCAGCTTTGATCTGATCGAACGCAAATGCCATATCTAACGTGCGCTCTAGCAAGCTACGACTGAGCATCTCACGTCCCATCACTTCTGCCATGAAGCCATAACCACCAAACGAATCTGTGACGACACTTAAACAATTCTGTAAATAAGCGTCCCAAATGTTTGGCGTGCCACCTAACGTTAGTTGCAGCGCTTTGCCATCTTCAAGCGATAATTCTAGCTTCGCTTGTTGCAATGTAGTGACCATTACCTCGGCATAGCTGATTAAGCGCTCACCTGCAGAGGTCAACTTTATGTTATTTCGATCACGAATAAACAATTGCGTATCGAAGTAACTTTCCAATTGTTTGATACGTGCGCTCACAGCGGCTTGGGTAATATAAAGGTTCTCAGCAGCACGTCCAAAGTGACGAACTCTTGCCAGCTCTAAAAATGTTCGAAAGACTTTTACATCCATAAACCATCTCCTGGTTAATATAAAACCAGATTAACAACTAATTAAAATCATGACGACAAAAAAGTTTTGTTTTTCTTTTGTTAGATTTAAGCCTAATTTTCGCCGTAAGTTCACTACATTCATCAATAACGGTTACAGAGGCTGTTGACATGTCTGACACTGAATTCCGTCATGGCAAAAAACGTTTTTACGATAACGTAAAATTCCCACGCGGCTTTGCAAAGTCTGGCGATTTTACTCTTTCAGAAGAGGAAATCCTAACAATTTATGGGGATACAATGCTTGGCTTAGAGTCAGGCGAATTAACACCTGAAAACAGCGAAGAGAAACACTTCATCAAGGTGTTAGAAAACCCGGGCAAAGCAAAAACAAAACTTGAGCGTACGTGGCTAAAGTACACCCAACTTGCTCGTGGTCGCAAGCGCTTCCATACGCTAAATGGTCGTAACAAGCCTGACGCCACAGAAGAATACATTGAAGAGAGTTTGGTTGAAGACGATTAATAACCAATAACCTAGTTCTAGCCTTTTTCTAGCAGTAGGCGAAAGCTCGTTTGACTTTACTGAGCGAGCAAGACAAGCTCATTTCTTCTCCTAAAGCCCAAGGGGGCATTCTCCCAAGGGCTTTTTTAATATTTGGGTGATGACCGTTTACTTGGCGAGCGTCGCAATCTTTTTCAGAAAGCTCTCTTTCAAATGCTCTTGGTCATATTCCAAGTGATAGGTGTTGTGGAAGCCAATTTTTAGCTCAACACCATTTCCTCTCAAGAAAACGTTGTACCCATCGTAGTCAGAAAACGCTTCTACACCTTCATACATTTTACCAAATTCGGTTGGCGTACCGTTGTTCATCACACATTCGTAAGCCTGTAGTACTTTGCTCGGATCTAACTCATTTTTCATACCGAATTCCTCACTGGTTTACACATTTCAATTATGGTTAAAGAATGAGCGCCATGCCATATCTAACCCATAATATTTGAAGTTCGTGTGCGATTTCGCACTCTGTAGGTTGTTAAAAAACAAGGTTAAGTGCGAAGGCAGAACTTAATTTAGATCATAAATTTTATCTATTGATTCGTCAGTTTCATAATGCAATTTCTTTGTAAAAAATCGTCTTATAAAAGCATTTAGATATAAAAATCGTCGACAAAACCAACATTGGTTAAAGAAAAAGCAAAATTTTGACCTAAAACAATAGCAGTTCGCCATTACTTATTTTATAATGCGAATTAATGTTTCAGTACATCGTCAATTCCAATAACTAGGGGCACAAAATGAGACTTATCCCGTTAACTCGAGCAGCACAAGTAGGTAAGTGGGCAGCTGCGCATATCGCTAAGCGTATCAACGACTTTAAACCTACTGCTGAGCGTCCATTCGTTCTGGGTCTACCAACTGGTGGCACTCCTCTAGCAACCTACAAAGCCTTAATCGAGCTTTACCAAGCCGGCGAAGTGAGCTTCAAAAACGTCGTGACTTTTAACATGGATGAGTACATTGGCATCCCTGCGGATCACCCAGAATCTTACCGCTCGTTCATGTACAACAACTTCTTTAATCACATTGATATTCAAGAAGAAAATATCAACCTACTGAACGGTAACACAGACGATCACGACGCAGAATGTAAGCGTTACGAAGACAAAATTAAGTCTTACGGCAAGATCAACCTGTTCATGGGCGGCGTGGGTAACGACGGTCACATCGCGTTCAACGAGCCAGCGTCATCTCTTTCTTCTCGTACTCGCATCAAGACCCTCACTGAAGACACTCGCATTGCGAACTCTCGCTTCTTTGACGGCGATATCAACCAAGTGCCTAAATACGCGCTGACTATCGGTGTTGGTACGCTTCTAGACTCAGAAGAAGTGATGATCTTGGTCACTGGCCATAACAAAGCTCAGGCACTTGAAGCAGCCGTGGAAGGTTGTGTAAACCACCTATGGACAGTTTCTGCTCTTCAACTTCACCCTAAAGCGGTGATCGTATGCGACGAACCAGCTCAACAAGAACTGAAAGTGAAGACAGTGAAGTACTTCTCTGAGCTAGAAGCAGAAAACATCAAAGGCTTTTAACCCATAGGATGGCAGCCTAGAAACACACTAAAAATACAAAACCCGTGTTGAACACGGGTTTTTTCTTATCTGAACAGCGGGCTTAAGTCGTCAATAAGCTTTAATACCAAACTGACGAAGACGCTTAGGAAGCACTTCATCCAACTTGTCTAGTTCACTCGGTTCGACTTCGATAAGATTGAAATGATGCTGCTCATAAACAGTACGAATGGTCTCACGGTCGGCCTGAGCCATCTCCCCATCGTCACTTCCCCAAAATTGCAAATAGACTTTGCCACCTGGCAAGTAAAAATCGCTAGTGACATCTTGGTCAATCGGCAACTGACGCTCATAAGCGTGCACAACACCAGCCAAGTACAGCCAGTTGTCGATGAGCAACTCCCCCTTAGAGCGCACGTAATGCCCATCTAATGTTCGGTGCTTGGCTTCAAATTTTTGGCGAAAGCTTGAGTACGATTTATCCGTAGAATGTGACTCCGCGTCTTGCCCTAAAAACTCAATGACAGACTGCTTAAGACGCTTGTTACGCAGCACCACATCGTGCCATACGACAAAGGTATTTTGTGTTTCTTTATCGGTTCTTTGCTGTCCACCAGCGCGCACACCAGCTTCAGTGACACTCCATCCCTCTTCGGATTTGGTCAACCAACCCAGTTCACTCAAAAGCTGATTCATGCGCTTCGCATTCAATTTCAGCTTTTCACCCAGTTGTGTCGCGCTCAATGTTTTCCCTGAGCTGGGAGTCAGCTCAATATGTAAGTTGGTCGGCCAGACGATGAACTGGCCAAATTTAGGGTGATCCACATACTCACCGCCAAACTTTGCCCCCTCTTCGGTCAAAATCCACTTTTCATCTTGGCGAACGATGTAGCCTGCACGTTTGAGATCGGCAAACAGCAGCTTAGCTTCTACCTTGCGCATTTTCGCTAATGCCGACGTCGATATTTTTTCAGACATGTGGGTACCTCATGCTGCTGCAAAATTGAACACTATGTCGTCATAGTAACGCATTGATTTCACGGCTTGAAGTCAGGCAAACAAGATTTCGTGTTACAAATAGCAAAGCCAGCGTATAGGTGCTGGCTTTGTTATTTCGGTAAAAAAGCGAATGTTATTTAATAAAAGCGATGCATCCTTGCAAAATCACTAAATTCACAATGTCGATGAAGAATGCACCGACAATTGGAACCACCATAAATGCTTGTGGTGATGGACCATATCGACTCACGATGGAGCCCATATTCATGACCGCAGTCGGTGTAGCACCTAACCCAAAACCGCAGTGTCCGCTAGCGATCACCGCCGCATCGTAGTTGCCTCCCATCATGCGGAATGTTACGTAGTAAGTGAACATCGCCAACACTGCCGACTGAATAGCAAGAATAATAAGGAATGGGATCGCAAGATCGAAAATATTCCACAATTTCAAACTCATCAAGGCCATGGCAAGAAATAGAGATAGTGCAACCGTGCCAAGAATATCAACGGTTTCTAAATCAACCTTGCGCGCCTTCGTCACTTCCATGATGTTAGTGATAACAACACCAATAAACAGCGCATAAACAAAATCGGGAATCATTAACCACTTGATGTCAAAACTGCTTACCCAACTCTCCAGATACTTCGCGCCTGTCACGCAAAGTAGAATGATGGACAAGCTTTCAACGACTCTTTTCGCTGTGACACGATCTTCCTCATGTTCGTTGTACGTCACCAGTTCAGGGAAACTCTGATGACTTTGATTGGTGCGTCCGTATTCCGATTCCAAGTTGTGTTTGTTTAGTAGCTTTTGTGCAACAGGGCTGCCAATAATCCCGCCCATCACCAAGCCAAATGTAGCAGAAGCCATTGCCACCTCTAGAACATTATGCAAACCATACATTTCTTGAAAAGTTTGCGACCACGCAGCTCCAGTTCCATGTCCGCCAGAAAGCGTAATGGATCCGGCGATCAACCCCATGAGTGGATCTAACCCCAACGCTGTTGCTAAGGACACGCCGACCGCATTTTGGATAAGAATGTAGACCGATGCCACAACTAGGAAGATGAAAACCTTCGCACCGCCTTTAATCAGTTGGGTGTAATTTGCCGCTAAGCCAACGGTTGCAAAAAACATCAGCATAAAGACGTTTTGCAGTGGTAAATCAAAGGAAACATCCACACCGTTTAAGTGCATCGTCGTGATGACGCAAGCGACCACTAGACCACCAACAATTGGCTCTGGAATATTAAATTTTTTTAAGGTTGGTAACTTGGTATTGATGAACTGCCCTAAAAACAACACGCAAATTGCGACGAGGAACGACTCCTGTGGGCCGATAGATATTACCTGATTCATGAGACCTCTTTACTCTACTCTTTCTCATTCATTGAGCACGCGCTCAACGTGAGATAGGTGCCTAAGCCAGTCAGATTGCCTCTCGAAACTTTTGTTTTCTAGGCCTCTTTGACCATCAATTCTCATCAAGTAAGAAATAGGCAGACCTAAAATTATGCTAATTATCATTTAATGAGAATATTCATTTAGAACAGGCGATAAATGTATTGATGGGAAGAGAAAAACAACACTTCTCAACTTATGAGAAGCGTTTAATTTCCATATTAAACAAAACCTCAAAACAACGACCACATAGGTGGATATTTAGAGCGAATGAGACAGGCGGATACACTAGGTTTTAAATTATTACTTTCTCTCTAATGCACTAGGTGTTATACATATATATAACACCATCTCAACCAAGAGATTCACTCATGACTAATTGGCATGATCGCCAACCGATATTTCGACAGTTGGCAGACCAGATCACGCAGCAAATACTGCAAGGTGTCTGGCAAGAAGGCGATGCTCTGCCCTCCGTCCGTAGCATCTCTGCAGATATGAAAATTAACCACCTCACCGTTATGAAAGGCTATCAATTGCTTGTTGATGACGGGCTAGTGGAGAAAAAACGCGGTCAAGGTATGTTTGTCGCTTCAGGAGCAAAGCTCAAATTACTCGCAGACGAGAGGGCACGTTTTCTTCAGCAACAAATTCCACAGATAGCCGACACAATACAGCGTCTGGATATGTCACTCGACGAATTCATTCAACAACTAAAACCACACTTGAAAGGTGACCAATGAGCGCATTAGTCAGTGTAAACAACGTCTCCAAGCAATATCAGCAACAAGGAGAAGCACTGCATGAAGTGAGTTTCGACCTACATGCAGGACAAGTACTTGGCTTACTCGGCCATAATGGCGCAGGTAAATCAACGCTTATTAATGCCCTACTCGGTGCACATGAATATCAGGGCACTATTCGTATCAACGGATTTGAACCCATTATGCAACGCGACAAGATAATGCAGAGCTTATCCTACATCTCGGATGTCAACGTTCTGCCAGATTGGATGACCGTTGCTCAACTGCTTCACTATACCGAGGGTGTGCACCCAGGGTTCAATCGCGCCCAAGCAGATACACTGCTTCGTCAAACGGACATCAAACCTCGTGCGCGTATCAAATCTTTATCCAAAGGGATGAAGGTGCAATTACACCTCGCGATTGTGATCGCGACCAACACCCAAATCCTCATATTGGATGAACCGACACTCGGGTTAGATCTCGTGTATCGCGAGACGTTTTATCGTCACTTATTGGAATGGTTTCACGACGGCGAGCGCGTGTTGATCATCGCCAGTCATGAAGTATCAGAGATTGAGCACTTGCTGACAGATGTTCTGATTCTTAAGCATGGTCGCCCCGTTCTGCAAACCTCGATGGACAGTATCAGTGAAGACTATTTCATTCTTGAAGCCAACGACGAGCACCGCACACAAATTGAAGCGATGAACCCACTCTCGTCACAAAAAGGCCTCGGTTCAACGAAATGGTTACTCAAAGCCCAGTATGCCCAACAAGCAGAAACAATGGGTTCCATCCATGGGGTGAAGTTAGCGGATCTATTTTTAGCATTGCAGAAGGAGGCAGAGTAATGCGTTCAGTTGTCGCGATGTTGCAAAAAGAGTGGTTAGAAAACCCTCTTGTTTTACGTATTCCACTGTTTGTGTTGGCGTGTGGAGTTATTCTCTTTGTGAGTTTGATGAGTAACGACACTCTACAACACAATATGTTTTTCCAAATGAGCTTTGGTGGCGATGTCAGTGACATTCACAAAGAGCTTGGTGATGATGTCAATATGTTGATTACCGGAGGAGCAGGGCTGCTGTCTATCTTGTTAGCCGTTCAGTACTTCCCAAGAACGCTACGCAAAGAACGGGCGGAAGGCAGCATTATGTTTTGGCGCAGTATGCCTGTCAGTGACATAAAAACCCATTTAGTGAAGCTAGGATTTGGCTTATTGGTGATTCCGCTCGTCTGCTCGGTGCTCGTACTCGCTGCAAATTTAATGTTGTGGTTGCTGAACATCTCTACTGATCACCAATTGGCTTTATTGTACCGCCAAGCCTCGTTAGGTTACGTGCTGCTGCATTGGGGAGAGTTTTTAATCAGAATGTTGTTCGCCGGTATTCTGCTGTTACCGCTGGCATTAACTGCGATGGCTATTTCACAAAAAGTGAACTCACCACTGGTCATTTTGTTTATCGCCATTTATGCGCTGCGTTGGATGCCTATCGCACTTTTTGGTTTCTACGGACTAGATCAGTTTTTCTCCGAAGTGCTTTACCTTCCGCTGCACGCCATTATTACACCAAACCCATTCAATGCCATTCCTCAAGCGGGTTGGTTAAACGTCGGCATTTACGCCTTCATTGGTATTCTTGGTTGGACAGCTAGCCTCAAGTTCAGCCGAACTATCCAATAATTTTTCGTTCAATAAACGACCAAACCAAGTCATAAAAAAACGGTCACAACCAGTGTTGTGACCGTTTTTATTTCGCCTCTAGGAGCTCATCCACTTAACTTTAACCAAGGAATGAAATGTAGCCTTGCAAGATAATTAAGTTGACGATGTCGATAAAGAAAGCCCCCACAATTGGCACCACCATAAATGCCTGCGGCGACGGGCCAAATCGGTTAACGATAGAGCCCATGTTCATCACGGCTGTTGGGGTTGCCCCCAAGCCAAAACCACAGTGACCACCCGCAATAACCGCAGCGTCATAGTTGCTTCCCATCACTTTGAACGTAACGTAGTAAGTGAAGATAGCTAAGACCACAGACTGCACAGCTAAAATGACCAAGAATGGAATCGCTAAGTCAAAGATATTCCATAACTTCAAGCTCATTAATGCCATCGCCAAGAACAATGACAAAGAAACGGTACCGAGCATATCGACGGTTTCTGCATCTAACTTACGAAGCTTGGTCACCTCCAAGAAGTTCGTGATGATCACACCAATGAACAGCGCATATACAAAGTCTGGAATCATCAACCATGAGATTTCATACGTGCTAACCCATTGCTCAACATACTTCGCCCCAGTAACACAGATCAGTAGGAAGAAGAGTTTCTCCACCACTTTTTTCGCCGTTACTTTATCTTCTTCATATTCGTTGTAGGTCACCAACTCAGGGAATTTTTCGTGAGTTTTGGCATCTCGACCACCACGACCATACTCCGATTCAATGCTGTTTTTTTCTACGAGGCGCTGCGCTACAGGGCTACCAATGATACCGCCGATGATCAAACCAAAAGTCGCTGATGCCATTGCAATTTCTAAGACGTTATCCAATCCATACACGTCTTGAAAGGTTTGTGACCACGCAGCACCTGTACCATGACCACCTGACAGAGTAATCGAGCCAGCAATTAACCCCATCAAAGGATCTAAACCGAGCGCCGCCGCAAGTGAAACGCCAACGCCGTTTTGTATGATGATGTAAAACGATGCGACAGCTAAGAAGATAAAAACCTTCGCACCTCCTTTCATCAACTGAGTGTAATTTGCGGCCAAACCAACTGTCGCAAAAAACATTAACATAAACGTATTTTGTAATGGCAAGTCGAACTCTAAATCGATGCCGTTGAAATGAAGAGCAGTAATCATGCAGGCTACAATAAGACCACCTACAATCGGCTCAGGTATGTTGAATTTCTTTAAAATCGGTAGCTTAGCATTAATAAAATGCCCCAGGAAAAGCACACTGATTGCGACCAAGAAGGACTCCAGTGCACCTACAGATATTAAATGATTCATATCGCCTCTTATTATTGTTCTCTTCATTCTCCGTAATGAATGAGTGTTAGTTTAACCTTCGTTCAATAGCAAATTTTCTCGCTTTATTGTTTCGAAAATACTCAAAAAGTTGGTGTAGATGCGCCTTAGGCTAGTTTAAGGGGCGCTCCTTAAGCGATGTGTCAGTTTTTACGCTGTTAGCAAGCCCTTAAATGTGAAAGGAGCTGATACAGCTCCTTCAAATGGCCCCTCGCAATACCTGTGCGTTATCGCTTGGGGTGTCGTGTTGTGAGTAAATTCTGGGTGACACTTTCTGAACCACTTCGGGCTCCCTTACTTAAACAGAATGTGTCAATTACTATCAAACAAAGTTCCTTCCCGTTGTAACCGCTAAACGCCGAGAGCGCGTTCAAAACAATTGGGTTTGCCTGTTCCTGTCGTAGCTTTTCAACTCTGGCTCATGGTGTATAAACGAGCCGAATCCAAGGAAACTCTCAGGCTGCAACAAACGTTTTCGTCACAACGGAGCAGGATTATAACATATCGCTGATAATTTTCTTCAATTCAGTGACATTCACCAACCCCATGGTTAAACCTTGCAATGATTAACTGCCTATTATCATTTTCACAGATAAAGATCGAAGCACAGTTACTCAGTAAGCTTCTTAGAATACGATGCATAGCTAATAACTTCACCGCCGTTCTTATCCAAGAGGTCTTGATAAACGCCCTAGAGAACCAAGCAGCCGAAATATGCGATGTTATCATGATTGCTTTTCGAGACCGACGTCCCGACTTTGGCTAATGAGTACAACCCCAACTATGCATCAGACAAAA
This sequence comes from Vibrio sp. Y58_MX_L22, assembly GCF_024181865.1. NCBI lineage: Bacteria > Pseudomonadati > Pseudomonadota > Gammaproteobacteria > Vibrionales > Vibrionaceae > Vibrio > Vibrio sp. Y58_MX_L22. The sequence continues at coordinate 79,060 of NZ_JAMZAN010000008.1, read as the reverse complement.
ACATGTATAATTTTTTATACAAGTTATTCAATAACAAGAGTCCCACATGAACATTCATTCGCTTTGCCCTGCGCTATTACTCAGCATAGCCTCATCAGCTACAGCAGCTGAAAACATTCGTATTCAATATTCTCCCGTAGAGACAACTCATGAAAAAATAGCCCAACAATCTATTCAAAGCAGCGATGTAAACACCATCTTTGCTGAGCTATCTCAGGCCTACTTTCCATTTGATAAAGCTCTCACGCTGGTTTACGGCGGAGAAGATGGTCCAATGTATGACCCTGATACACACACAATATACGTTCCTTACACTTTTTATTTGGAGTCGCTCAATTACTTCTCCAATAATCAGTATGAAGAACGCTTCGGAAAATCCCCAAAAACAGGGGCGCTAGATACGTTATTGCACACTTTACTTCATGAAGCTGGACATGCTTACATCGAAGATCAAAGCATCCCTGTTCTCGGAAAAGAAGAAGATGCGGTCGATAATTTTGCCACTATTTTAATGATTGACTTCCTAGAAGATGGCGCAGATATGGCCATTAGCGCCGCCGACATGTTCGCATTCGAATCCGACGACAGACCGGACTACTACGATTTTGGCGAGTACATTGACGAACACAGCTTTGATTTGCAGCGTTACTTTTCAACGTTATGTCTGGTGTACGGTAGTGATCCTGAGCAATACAAAGCCTTACTCGATGAAGTAGAAAAAGACTACCTGCGTGATCGCAAAGAGTTCTGCCAATTCAATTACGGCAACATTCGCGACAATTGGCTGCATTACTTGCAAAACAATGAACCAAAAGAAAATTCGCCACGTAAAAGCGATTAGAAAATCTCAAACAAGAAAACCGCAATGACAAAACTCACCATATTTTATGACGGAACCTGCCCGCTTTGTGCCAAAGAGATGAAGGCGCTAAAACAACGCGATGCCAAGCAGCAAATCAAAACCGTCGATATCTATAGTGATGCATTCGCAGATTATCCTCAGATCGATCCTGAACAAGCCAACACCATTTTGCACGCCCTCAACGAAAAGGGGGAGCTTCTGCTTGGGTTGGACGTGACTCATCGTGCGTGGCAATTAGTTGGTCGCGGTTGGCTCTACGCTCCACTGCGTTGGCGCCTCGTTAAACCTGTTGCTGACTGGCTTTACCTGAAATTCGCAAAGAATAGGTATCGCGTCTCATATTGGTTAACGGGGACTTCTCGTTGCAATAGTGGGTCGTGTTCACGTTAATTGTGATCCCGCTTAAAAATGCTACGACCTTCGTCTAGATTTACAAATTTCCAGTACTTCTGATTGAGTAACTCGGTTAATCTCTAAGCATTACAACAATAAGTATTAACACTTTTATCAGGCAAGCTTATTCAGCTTGTCACTTGTAACGCTGCGCCGAGAGAAGGACGTCTCTATGAATCTGACGATCAGAAAACGACTATATATCCTTTCAATAATTCCAATTCTAACTATGGCAATAGGCATGATGTGGTTCACCTACGTACAAACCACGGCCTACAACGAGCACGAGATTGAGCAAACTCGAAGTCGAATGATGGAGATGAAAAAAGCCGAACTCAAAAGTTACGTACAAATGGCGCGTTCCGCTGTCGAGCCGCTACTCGCACAAAATGCCCCACTGGAAGAGGCTCTGCCTATCTTGAAACAACTAGAGTTTGGTCAATCCGGCTACATCTTTGGTTATGATTCAAAAGGCGTTCGCGTCGTGGTGGGTAAAAACACCAAAGGCATCGGGGAAAACTTCTATAACTTGCAGGACAAGAAAGGCAATTACCTGATTCAGGATTTGCTAAAAAATGCCAAAACTGGTGAGTTCACGACTTATTACTTCCCGAAACTCGGTCAGAGTGAAGCACTACCGAAACTCAGCTACTCAGTCTTTATTCCTGAATGGGACTTGATGTTAGGAACGGGTTTCTACACGGACGATATCGACGCCATTGTGGCAGACATGGAAAAAGCCGCACACGAAGATCTCAACACCACACTAACTGCGATAGCCCTGTTTTGTGCCTCGATTACAGCGATAGTTGCAGTCTTTGCCGTGTTTGTTAACCGCAGCATCATGAAGCCTATTGAGCAGTTTGATGCTTCAATTCACTCTTTCGCGCAAGGCGATGCAGATTTAACCGCGCGCATGGAAGAATCGAGCGTGCCGGAGTTCACCCAACTTAGCCGTAACTTCAATATCTTCGTTGAAAGCCTGCAAGGCATCATCAAGAGTGTTAGCCATGTCGGACAAGAAGTGGTTTCAGAGACCAACGAGATGTCACAGCGTGCATCGCAAGTGGATGAGTTAGCTTCAGGTCAACGTGAAGAAACCGAACAGGTCGCTGCGGCAATGACCGAGATGACAGCAACGGCGCACGAGATTTCAAACAACGCTAACCAAGCAGCGCAATCAGCCAGAGACGCCGATGAAAACTCACAACAAGCAAAACACATTGTTGATTCAGCAGCAAACTCTGTCGAAGCGCTCGCTCTAGAAGTATCGGAAGCCAGCACAGTGATTTCTCGTTTAGAGAGCGATGTACAAAACATCTCTTCTTCGCTAGAAGTGATTCAAGACATCGCCGAGCAAACCAACCTATTGGCACTAAACGCAGCCATTGAAGCAGCCCGTGCAGGCGAACAAGGTCGCGGCTTCGCAGTCGTTGCCGATGAGGTCCGTAAACTGGCGAGTCGCACTCAAGACAGCACAGGCGAAATTCACCAAATGATTGAGCAGTTGAAGTCTGGCTCGGATGCAGCAGTGAAAGCCATGGGTTCAAGCCAAGCGCGTGGTGAAGCAACCGTTGAGGAAGCACGAGCAGCCTCTGCCGCACTGCAAGAAATCCAAGCCGCGATTGCTAACATCATGGACATGAACACCCTGATCGCAACGGCAACTGAAGAGCAAAGCCAAGTTGGGCAAGAGATTTCACAACGCATCGAAGTCATCTCTCAACAAAGCAGCCAATCGGCGCACCTTGCCAACCAAAACCGAGCAGGCAGTGGCAACCTTAACCACAAAGCTAACGAGCTGTACGACTTGGTCGGCCGCTTTACGGTTTAAAGCTTTCCTCACCCATTCACCATGCAAACAGCGACGCCAAAACGTCGCTGTTTTTATTTCTGCTATCCTCATACGACTTAGCTATAATGCCGCCAACTTAGCACCTACAAGGGCAAAACCAGATGATTATTATGACCACCAATTTCGGTGACATCGAGATTGAACTGAACCTAGAACGAGCGCCAGTTAGCTCAAAGAACTTCAAAAAATACTGTGAAGATGGCTTCTACAACGGCACCATTTTCCACCGCGTTATCGATGGCTTTATGATTCAAGGTGGCGGTCACACCGAAGACATGGCAGAAAAGCCAACGCGCGCACCAATCGCGAACGAAGCAAACCGTGGTCTTAAGAACCTTGTTGGCACTATCGCAATGGCGCGTACCGATGCTCCGCACTCTGCAACAGCACAGTTCTTCATTAACTTGGAAGACAATGATTTCCTAGACCACACCGCAACCACCAACCTAGGCTGGGGCTATGCCGTGTTTGGTAAAGTGACCGCGGGTATGGATGTCGTAAATCGCATCGCGAAAGTAAAAACGACCTCTAAGCTTGGTCACGATGATGTGCCATGCGATCCAATCATTATCGAGAAAGTGACGATCAGCGAATAAACCCATTCGCCTCTGCAGAGAAATCGTCGCTATAAACGAAGAAAGCGCCTAACGTCTGATGACCTAGGCGCTTTTTGTTTTTATAACTCGGCCGATTAGTTGGGCTTATAACGAAGTTATTGATAGAAAAGCTCAGCTTTGGCTCCAACCAAATCCAGTTCAGAGCCTTGAAAGTCAGCCAGATATTCAGCAACAAGGTTGTACCCAACCCAATACCCCATGTATTTCGGCCAGCGGCTTTCATCGCTGCCAAGAAAGTAAGCGTCGAAGTTGTAATCTAGGCTGGTCAACTTATCTTTCATCTCAGCGTAGAAAGGGCGCCAATCTTGATCTTTGATTTGCTCAAACAAGCTCGGAGTGACGCCGCCATTCACCTTACGTTCGAAGTGACAAGCTAACCCTTCCATAATCAGCACATCACCAAGTGCAACGCCATTCTCTCCGGCTCGCATACGGAACAGGTGATGCAACTCATGCGCTAACACCGCAGCTAGTTCTTTCTCAATAACGTTTTTAATATCAGCACGTTGAGTATCAAGCAGAATCTCTACACGATAGGCGCTTAAGCAATAGCCACCAATCCCCGTCTGCGGTACGTCATTGCGATCAAACGGGCTAATGGTGAGGTCAATGTTACTTAAATCAAAGTAACTAGAAAGTGGTGAGCTCAGATCATCAAGTTTCTGATGCAAATACTCAGAGATTGGAGACAGTTCTCCCGTCGCATTTAACAGGGTTACGCGATAACTCATTTATCTTCCTTGATAATGTGGGTTAAGAGCAGCGAGTTTACAGTGTAAAGAGTGAGCAGTTCTAGCGATTACATCCCTTTGAACAAACTTTGAGATGCACGGCTCACAGCGAGTTTAGTTTCTCCAACGTGAACAAACATTCTGCCAGCAAAGTCTTTGTTTACTTTGCTAATTTTGCACACTTGCACCACGCTTGAACGGTGCACTTGCCAGAACTGTTCTGGGTTAAGCTGCCCTATCAACTCTTTCAACGATGTACGAATCAAATACTCCTGCACTTTGCCTTGTCCTTGTTGGGCATATACAGAAACGTATTTTTCTTCCGCTTTGAAATACAACACATCAGACGTAGCAATCAGATGAATATCTTCCCCTTGCGTCGCTTTGATCCACTGAAGATATTGCGGCGTTTGTGGCGCGGATAATTGCTGCAACTGTTCTAACAGACTGCTCATCTGCACATTACTGCTTTCTTGTTCTCGCTTAGCAAGGCGTGCTTTCACTCTTTCACACGTCGTCAGGAGGCGCTCATCCGAGATAGGCTTGAGCAAATAATCGGCGGCATTTTGTTCAAAGGCTTTGATGGCGTAATCATCGTACGCAGTGACAAACACAATCAAAGGTGGATTGGCGAGTTGATTGAGTTTTTGCGCTAGTGTCATGCCATCCAGAACTGGCATACGAATATCAAGAAACGCAATGTCAGGCTGGTTTTGCTCAATGACTTGCAACGCTTGTTCACCATCGGCAACTTTGGCTATTACCTCTAGCTCTGGCCACACTTCAGCTAGGCTTTTATCAAGATGACGCCTCAATAGCGGTTCATCATCAGCAATAATGGCAGTAAACCCTGTATTCATTCCTTTCTTCCTTGATTACGATTCCATTGGCCAGCTCAGGCGAACACATACGCCACCCTGAGCAGACTCACTGATAGAAACCTCTCCTTGCCCGGCGAACAAAGCTTCAACTCGCTGCTTAAGATTACTTAAACCGACGCCTGACCCCATGTGCCCACTCACGTGATTTAAGCCAACACCTGTGTCTCTGACTTCAATCAGCAAGTTCTGTTGTTCGCGCTTAATCAGCAAACGGACTTCACCGCCTTCTCGCTTCGGCTCAATACCATGGATGATGGCGTTTTCGATTAAGGGTTGAAGCATCATCGGCGGTAACTCGGTTCTACCTAGTCCCTCTTCTACCTCAATTTTGTAACTGAGTCGGTCACCTAAACGGGTTTGCTGAATGCCTAAGTAAGCCTCAATTAACGCCGTTTCATTGTCTATGGTAGTTTGCTCTTCACGTGAGCTTTTGAGCGTTGCACGCAGCAGCGCGGTTAACTGTTCTAGCATCAGCTTAGCTTTATCAACATCTTGCGACATGAGCGCACTGATATTTGCCAAGGTATTGAATAAGAAATGCGGTTCAATCTGGCTTTGCATCTGCTTAAGCTGACTCAGCAACAGCGCACGATCTTGCTCTGCTTTCTCGCGTTTGATGGCTTCCAACTCTCGTTGAGCGATTGCATGTTGCTCGCGTGAATAGAAATAGAAAAAGCACATGGCACTGAATAACAACCCCATGAGTCCAACCGATAGCATACCTGAGATGCCGAAATATTCTCCGAGCCAAAACTGGGCGTTTACCACACCGAACAATAAGCAAGCCGTCAGCGAGATAGCCACTTCCGCCAAACGAGGAATGGTAGGAAACAGGCGGTCGACAAGCCATGAGAAGAAGATAGCCGAATAGCCAAATCCAAAACTCACCATAACATGAACGTAGAATGAGCCCCCCCAAACAGAAAGCGTCATTGCTGCGATAAAGAGACAAAATGCCGTGGTCACTAATAAGCTACGCGACCATCCACTTTTCACCACTGATTTTGCTGAACACATTTAGAATTTCCCTTTGATGTTAAAAACAATCATATGCTTATCATTGATTTGTACGTAAGCAGATTGGTCGTCTCCGGTTAAAAAGCGTGCGGCAACTTCCACTTCTACACTTTGATCGCCGGTATCAATCCATTGGTAGTTAAGCCACTGCGTGACAATCACACCACCATCTTGTGGCGCCAACATCACATCCAACGTAGGGGTTACATCACTTAGCCAGCCCATATCCGCTTTACCGTTCCATGCAGCCCACGCTTCCAAATCCCAACTCCAGTGCAGCATTACGTTATGCTGAACGATATTGGCGTGCTGAAACCCTTGGGCGTAGCTTGTCGCAAGTAGAGCGCTGCTAGCCAACAGAGAGTTGTTAGGTTCAGGGAGCTGAGAGAGTAATTCGCCACGCTCTATTGCTTGCTGCCATTCGCTTTTCGACCATGCACGACTGTCGTACCAATATTCAGCAATCACGTTGTGTCCGGCTTGGTTTGCCCAGTTCAATCCAATTAAGGCTTGAAATGCACTGCCCTGCTCCTCAACCAAAACGGGTCGGTAAAGATCCCCCTGCTGAAACTGATAGCCGACACTTTGCTTTTGCCACAGCATGGAACCGTGCATGGCGATGGATTCATCCCAGACCGCAATGGCACTAGCTCCAAGCAAACCTCGGCGCACATCATCGTAATAACCAATAAGTTGATACTCAGTGTCACCCACCAGCGCATAACGACGAATACCAATACCTTGTTGCTCTGCGGCTTGATCAAGTGCACTTTGGTCCTGTTGTCCCCAGCTTGAGTCCGTTGCAATCACCGTCCACTCGCCTGCCATATCGTAGTGTGAAAGTGAAAACACACCCGCGCCCTCTTCTGCGACTAAGCCAACCGGGTTTTGTCGATAAGGCTTAAACAGATCCAAAGGTCGGTAGCCATAACCCACGCCCCAATCCACGCGCAACTTACCTAAGCTCACATCAAGAGTGGTATCACCGACTTGCCACTCCCCTAGCCAAGCCAGCTCACGAATCAGCAACTGGTTATCAGCTTCACTCCACCACTCACTCTCTCCTTGTTGATTGAGGTACAAACCTTGGCTGTACAGAGCGAACAAACCACTGAAGTTCTGATAATTCACCTGCACATCCAACAGTGCATTAAGTGAATCACGAGAACTGCCCTGCGCCTGCATAAATGCGCTGTCACGCTGCTTGGCAGTTTCGTAACTGACAGCCCAATCCCACTCAAAACTCAGCTCATCATTGGCAAAAACTGGGGCTGCTGCGCCCACACACAATGAGGCAGCAATCAACAGACTGGTGCTTTTGTTAAGGTTAGGCTGGTGCGGTTTCATGTGACTTCCTTGCTCGTTTTCTTGGTTCTATTTACGGAATTCACGCTAAAGCTGAGTCGTATTGGCTTTAGGCAGATAGCTTGGGTTGTAGAACTTGTTATCCAGTTGCCAAGGCACGATTTCTTGGTACTCGATAACGGTCTTTTTGCTCGGCTGAATGCTATCAAGCAAGGTCATCTCACTGACGTAGTCTTCACCGTTGTCGCTTGCACGTCCGTATTGCGCTTGCTTGGCGAGTTTGCCCGAGCGCAAGTAGAGATCGGCTTTGATTGGAAACGCATCTTGCTCAGACAACCACAAATCGATCTTCTGATAGCTCGCCCCTTTGGTCTTCGCGGTTAGAGCAAGATGATAAGCCGCGACACTTTCTCCGTTCACCGAAACGGTTTCTGTCGCTTTCCATTCACCTTGATAATCTTGGCTCCACGTCAGGGTTGAGATGTCGCCGATAGACGCTTCCCCAAGCAGCTTTTGCATCGGCGTAATGCGAATCGGACGGCGGCTCTTTGGCATTTGCAGCCAGTAGTTGTCGCCCATCATCAACATCTTTTGCCCGGCTTCGACTGCCGATTTGAACACCACCAACGATTCACGATTTGGACGCGTGTACACGTGGTAGAGACGGGTTTTATATAATTCTTGGTCTTGATATAGGCGCACTAATGACACCACTTTGGAGGAATCATCTTGCAAGCGGTAGCTATCGGCTTTTTCAATCAATTGCGCGACTTGCTGTGCATCTAGCGCTATTTCATTCGCACTGGCATTCATGCATCCAACGCTGCTTACCATCAACAGTGAAATTGGTAATAGTGATTTGAAATTAAACATAAATCAGTGCCTCCGTAATTGGCTTGTTCACCCCTTTGCGTGCCGAGAAAAATGCCGCAACCAAACAAATCATCAATACTGCGAGTCCAGCTATAGCCACCAGCTCCCAAGAGAAGTAAATCGTTAATGGGTAACCTTCTGTGCGTCCTGGCGGTGGCGGCATTTGCACATCCACGACCATCAGTAAGACGGTGACTAGCGCCGTAAACAAAGCACCGATTAAGCTGCCAATCACGGCAAGTAACCCTGCTTCGCGCAAGAACCCAGCAATAATTTCGCGAGGGTAGCTACCAAGTGCTGACAAGGTGCCAATTTCACGGGTGCGTTCCGTTACCGACATGGTCATGGTGTTAAACAGGGCGACAAATACCACCAGTGCCATTACTGCCCCCATGATGCCGAAGATACGGTCGTACAAATCTTTCACTTTGAGATAGAAGAACGCGCGTTCTTGCCAAGGCGTAATCTCAATATCTTGATCACCAAAGTTCTGCTTTTGCTTACTCAGAACCGAAGCCACTTGTTGCTCGACTTGGTTAGTTAAACTGGTGTCGAACAGGAAGACAGATAACGCACTGACTTTGTCTGAACCGAGCAGCGATTGCGCGCTGTTGATGTGCACGTACAGCTGGCGTTTATCAAGCTCTGGTACGCCTGTTGAATAGATGCCACGTACTTTGAAGTCATACGCATTCAATGCGCCATCGGTAGTGGTCGCCAGCAAGGTAATCCAATCGCCAACGTGCACGCTTAGGTTGTTCGCCAAATCAACGCCGAGCATCACTTCTGGCTCTGCAGGGTCATAACGCGATGCATGAATGTTTGACAGCGTCTGCCCTTCACGCACATCCAAAAACGGCCCTTTCATATCGAATTCGCGCTCGTTCACGCCAATGCCGATAAAGATCGATGACTTGTTGCCGTTGGAAATCAAACCACTGAATTCAACTCGTGGCTGCACGCCTCGCACTTCATTCAACCCAATCAATTGCTTGGTGATGTCGTCGGCATGAGTTAAACCGTTACTCAGCGGCATCTCTTCTTCTTTGGCGAAATAACCCGGCGTGGTTAACGTCAGATGCCCCGTGTCACGTGCTGTCGATTCTTTCAAACTGTCGTAGGTGTAAAGACCAAAACCACCCGCACTGGTTAACGCAAACACCGCAATGGCGATGATCAGCATCGACAATAAACTGCGGCGGCGATTGCGTTGCAGATTCAACCAAGCAAGGCGAACCGAAACAGGAATTAGCTTGCCCATGAAACCTCCTCCACACTCGCGTGCGTTTGGGTGATTTTGCCATCCACCAACTCAATGGTTCGATCGCAGCGAGATGCCATACGAGGGTCGTGTGTAGCGACGATAAAAGTGGTGCCAAGCTCGTGTCCGAGCCCTTTCATAATGTCGATGACCTTGTTGGCAGTTTGGCTATCAAGACTTGCGGTTGGCTCATCGGCAATCACCAATGCCGGTTTGTGCACTAAGGCGCGTGCAATTGCCACACGCTGCTGCTGGCCGCCTGATAGGTTATCGGGCATGTGATGAATAAACTCGCCTAAGCCAACGTGCTCTAACATTTGTGTGGCGAGCTCGGTTTGTTCTACTTTTGAAAAGCCATTGAGATGTAGCGGATACGCCACGTTCTCTAGTGCCGTCATCACGGGGACAAGGTTGAATTTTTGGAACACAAAGCCAAGCTTTTCACGGCGCATTTTCGCCGCCTGCATTTGCCCAGTTGGGTATGGGCTGCCCGCAAATGTCACCTGACCTTGGTATTGAGTATCCAGCATGCCAAGCACGTTAAGTAAGGTGCTTTTGCCAGAACCAGACGGCCCGCACAATGCCACCATTTCGCCGACCAATACTTCACCAGACACGTCTCGCAATGCACGTACGGTTTGGCTGCCAAGGGCGTAATCGCGACTGAGTTGATTAAAAACGATCATGACGCCTCCCTAATACTTGGCTAGCAACGCTTTCGCGGTTTGCGTTTCTAGATTGCTGTCACCCAACTGCTCCATTTGCGCTAACCATGTTTTGGCTTGTTGAACGTCTTCAGCACGCAGTGCCGCTTCAATGGCGTAGCGATAAATCCACGAAGTAGCCGCGAAAGGTTGTTGACTAAAACTCGGCTCATCGAGCAATGAAAGGTACAGCTCGTAGCCGCTCTCAAAGTGATTGAACATATCTGGCAGAGAGGTAAAGGTAGTGGCTGCCATGGCAGTGGCCAGTTGGTATTCAGGTAAGCCTTGTAAGCGTTGTTGCTCTTGCAGTGGTACTGGCTGATTCGCCATTAAATCCAAACCTTTTTGGATTGTGGCAAGACCGCGCTCGGTGAACTTCATCTTGTTCCAAGGCATAAACGCCTCACGACCTTGCAACGTCTCCGCACTGCCTAAGTAAACCAAGGTCACCGGCGTTGCGCCCTGCTCTTCGAGTTGTTTGGATAATTCGCCGTAAACGGTATCAACTAAGCCAGAGTCACCCTGCGCAGCTTGGTTGAATTGACTGAGTGTGCGCTCGCTTGGATTAGCCAGAGCCAAATTGCTGCTGAGTGCAAATGCGGCGATAAACGTACTTGCCAGTTTAAGAGCTTTAATTGAGCGAGATTGAGAAACCATCATGTACTGTCCTTAGTTGAACGTGATTTGATGGTTTCAGATTAAGGGAGAAAATCGCACGCTGCTTTTGCATGCGACCAATGGCAGTTATGTGGAGTGAATGGTATTGAGAGAGGATGAATGACATTCACTTAAACAGAAAATACAATTCCGTTCATTCGTAACGCTACATTTTTACGGCAGTCACAATAAAAACACTGGCTTAAAATCTGAGGCTAGTGTATTTATCCATCCCACAACTACCCATAACAGACAGTGCGCACTCTCCTTTCTTACACACCTTTGCATGGTGTCTGTTGTTTCGAAATCGAGATTCTTAGCATCGGAATAGTTTGAACTCTTCGAGTTTTAGTTGTTTTCGCACTCAAAATAGGTGCGTTATTAGGTCGTTGAAAATGAATAAGCGTTATTTCCCAAGAGTTGATTTGCCACTACTCATGGCGATCATTCCGATCATGCTGTTAAGTTCGCTCACGCTCTGGAGTGCCAGTAGCTTTAATGAGGCGATGCTCTTCAAACATTTGGCGCGCTGCGGACTGACATTAGTTTGTATCTTGGTCATGTCCTCGATTCCAGCGTCCAGCTATCAGCGCTCAGCTCCATATCTCTACATTATTGCGGTTGCTCTGCTACTTGCTGTCGCTTTATTTGGTGATAGCACCAATGGCTCTCAACGTTGGCTCGATATCGGCTTCTTCCGCTTTCAACCGTCTGAGCTAATCAAACTTTCCATTCCAATCATGATCGCCTGGATGCTGCATATTGAAGGAGGTCGACCTGACAGTCGGAAAATTGCGTTTTGCTTACTTATTACAATGATTCCTGCCGGGTTAATCGCGCTACAACCGGATTTAGACGGTGCAGTTTTTACCATCATTTATGCATTGTTCGTTTTGTTTTTGGCTGGCATGAGCTGGAAAATAATCTGCGGGTTTATTGCGAGCATTTTAACGTTAGCACCTATTTTATGGTTCTTCGTTATGGAAACCTATCAAAAGAGCCGTGTAACACAGTTCTTGCACCCTGAGTCCGATCCACTGGGGTCGGGCTACCAAATAATCCAATCTTTGATTGCGATTGGCTCAGGCGGTATGAAAGGCAAAGGTTGGATGAATGCAACGCAGGGAACACTTGGCTTTATTCCAGAAAGTCATACGGACTTTATTTTTTCGACCTATGCGGAAGAATGGGGCTTTGTTGGCAGTTTAGTCTTACTCGCATTGTACTTGTTTATTACTGCACGCGTTATGTTGCTTGCATGTCAGTCTGACCACTTTTTTAGTCGGCTGGTAAGTGGCGCATTAGCGATGAGCTTTTTTCTGTATGCTTTTATCAATACGGGCATGGTGAGTGGCTTGTTGCCAGTAATGGGTAGCCCACTTCCCTTCTTTAGCTATGGCGGCACGGCGATGCTAACTCAAGGTATCTGTTTTGGTGTAATCATGTCGCTGTGTTATTCCAAATATCGTAACGCATAGCTCTGCTTGAGAAAAAGCGATCAAAAAAAGGCTTCCCTGAGGAAGCCTTTTTACAACGATATGAGCGAATTAATTACAGCTCTGCGTTGTGGTAAACCTGCTGAACATCATCACAGTCATCTAGAAGATCTAGGAATTTCTGGAACTTCTCAGCATCTTCACCCGATACAGGCGTATGAGTTTGCGGAACGAATGTGATTTCTTCAACATCGATCGTTAGATCTGGGAATGCACCGTTAAGCGCAGTTTTTGTTTTGAAGAATTCAGTGTGAGGTGCGAATACAGTGATAACACCGTCTTCTAGCTCAACGTCAGTAACGTCTACGTCTTCCATCATTAGCGTTTCTAGGATGATTTCATCATCGTCGCCTTTGAACTGAAATACCGCTTGGTGATCGAACATGTGAGAAACCGAGCCCTCTACACCAATTTTCGCACCGACTTTCACAAAGCATTGGCGTACATCTTGGAAAGTACGGTTGCCGTTGTCTGTTAGACAGTCAACGATAACGCTAGTACCGCCAGGACCGAAGCCTTCGTAACGTGCTGGAGTGTAGTCTTCACCACCGCCACCGTTCGCTTTGTCGATCGCTTTATCGATAACGTGCGCAGGAACTTGGTCTTTTTTCGCTTTTGCGATCAGGTGCTTCAAAGACAAGTTCATGTCTGGATCACCACCACCGTTTTTCGCGCACATGTAAATTTCTTTACCGTATTTGGAATAAACTTTAATTTTCGCGCCTGCAGTTTTCGCCATAGAGGCTTTGCGCACTTCAAAACTTCTTCCCATCGGGATGTCTCTCTAAATTCAAATTTAATGCGAAGGATTTTAGCAAAAAGCGAAACCTTTTCAATTTCGCTTAGCAAAGGAATAGGGAGGTTACCTCATTCGTCGCATTGGATTGAACCATTGCCACGGTTCGCGTTAAGCGACACCCATTACTCGTTTGTACTTTTCGACCGATTGCTGGAAAAACGCCTTTTCATCAGCATCGTTAATCTTGGACAACTGTTCTTCTATTGCTTCAGGACCAGATTTGGCCTCTCTGAGCTTCCAAACCAAAAACGACGCCTGCTTATCCAGTTCGATTTTGTTTTTTTCGTCAGGCGGCAATAGGGATAGATTAAACGACATTCACAGCCTCAAGGTACTTTAAATACTAGCCGGGCACTATATCACACAGAGTTACAATTACAGAATAGAAACGCACTTAACTTGATCGATTTCAAGTTAACTATTTAGGCACAGCGCTGATTTTCAGTGCTTTTGGTAAATGCTGTTCGAATATTTGTTGTAATCGAGTCTTGGTAACGGGTTTAGCCACGAACTCGTTCATCCCAACATCGAAGCAATGTTGCTGATCCTCTTTAATGACATTGGCACTTAGCGCAATAATTGGAACGTGTTTCCCCCACTCTCCCATTTTTCGAATTCGCTCCGTAGCAATAAACCCATCCATCACAGGCATTTGACAGTCCATAAAAATCAAATCGAAAGGCTGCTGATCACACAGCTGCAATGCTTCTTCGCCATGGTTGGCGACACTCACTCGCACACCCAGTTTTTCTAACATGATGCGAACTACCTTCTGATTGACGATGGTATCTTCAACAACCAATACCCAAGGTTTATCGTTATCTTGAGGGCTGATTTCGTTGTCTTCCGCTTTCGGGAAATCTAATACATTAAGTTGGTCGGTATAGGTCGATTGCGCATTTATTACAGCAACAGGAATCGAAAATTCAAAACAGCTTCCCAGCCCAAGCTCACTTGTTAGTTGTATTTCCCCTCCCATCAAGTTAACCAACTGTGCAGCTATCGCCAAACCAAGCCCTGTCCCACCATACTTTCTGGTGGTACTACCATCAGCTTGTTGGAAGCGTTCGAAGATTGCTTGTTGGTGCTCTTTCGCAATACCAATACCAGAATCCACAACTCGAAACCGGATATGAGCGGTCTCTCCATCAAGTCGAGATAACGCTACAAGAAGCTTCACATGGCCGCGCTCGGTAAATTTAATCGCGTTGCTCAACAAATTGTTCAGAACTTGTTTCAATCGTGTGGCATCACCTTGCACTTCCATTGGCAAGTGAGGATCAATATCGCTGAGCAGCTGTAAGTTTTTCTGCTTGGCTTTGACACTATGTAAACTGATGACATCGTCAAGTAGCTCGCGAAGATCATAGCTCGTGTATTCCAGCTCTACTTTGCCAGCTTCAACTTTAGAGAAGTCCAAAATGTCGTCGATGATCGTCATTAGTGAGTGAGAAGAACTGTCAATGATCTCTACAAACTCTTTTTGCTGGGGATCGAGGTCGGTGTCATTGAGCAACGACGACACACCAATAATGCCATTCATCGGTGTGCGGATCTCATGACTCATAGTGGCAAGAAACTCACTTTTCTTACGATTAGCGACTTCTGCCCTATCGCGTTCAGCCTCTAACTCAGTCTGGTGCTCTTTCACTTTCTCAACACTTCGGTTGTATTTCTCTGCCAAAACACTCACTTCATCAAAGCACCATCGTTTAGGGAGAGTCACTTTACTCGGCACTGTACCGCCACGAAAATCGCTCACCGCACCAGACAGCAATTGTAACGGATTGACCAACAAGCGAAACGCCACCCAAAGAACACCAATGATGAGGACAAGAATTTTGATCGCTTCTGTCGTAAGTAGAAAAAAGAACTGCTGCCAAAGATCTTCATATATCGCGCTAAGATCCGATTGAACCGTTAATATCGCGAGATCATACGTTTTATCGCCGACCCGATACTGCATCGGCCAGCTTCTCTCGACAACATCCTCAGAAAGCGCCGAACCTAATTCAATGATAACTTCGTCTTCACTAGCAATACGTAAGTAGTCCACCGAGGGCATACGCATTGCACCTTGAGCTTGTGTCAGCAACAGCTCCCTATCCTCTACCCATAAACTCGCAGAAAAGCTCGATAAATAGCTAGACTCAACCTGCTTTAATTCAACATCTAAATGGGCTAAATCTTCGTGAAAAACTCGATATAAGCTCACTGTAGAAATGATGACCGTAAAGATTAAACTCAACGTTAATACCGCCAACATAAGTTGGTTGCCGATACTAAAACGACGTTGAGATCGCTCTTTTTCATCCATATGAAACCGCTCCGATAAACTTGCGCTACTCTAAATATAGCTACGCACAAATAATAATCGAGGATACGATGAAAAGACTTCTACTTAGATTGGCTTTTAGCTTAATTGTTGTAAGTTCTCATGTGACCGCAAATCAAGTGAACTATTACGTCATTGCTGAACAAGCTCGACCATTTCAAATTGAACAACAGGGACAAATGCACTCCGGAATTGTGACCGATATCGTCAGCGCTATCTTCGCGGAGTCGGATTACCAAGTGAATTATCATACTTATCCATTTAAACGTATGATTTCCATATTGGAAGAAGGCGCTGAGCCAAACTGGTTAACTTATGGCAGCCCGAACTGGGGCAAGGTGCAATCGGAAAATTTATCTAAGGAGCCCATTTACACTGTAAAACATGTACTGGTGTCGAGTAGCGAGAAGCCTTTAGAATTCAAAAATATGGATACCATGCATGGTCGTTCTATTGTGTTACTGCTGGGGTTTGATTATCCAAATTTAACACCGTTCTTTGAAAATGGCAGTGTCAATGAAATGCGAGTAAAAGACTACAACGCCGCATACCGAGTGATAAGCCGAACCCCTGGAGACACGGCTTTTGTCGAGATGGAATCCCGAGTCCTATACAACTTAAAGCGACTCAATTTGCCGTTAGAGAATTTTCAGATACAGCCTTTCAGCTCGGTTATTCCTGACTACTCAATCTACCTGGCTTTTTCTCCTCAAATGCAACCAGAAACTCAAAATTACATCAATACACGACTCGTTGAATTAAAAGCCTCAGGAGAAATTGATGAAATCATTCAAAAGTATCAATGAATCACCTCATTAACAAAAACGCCAACGATGATACGTTGGCGTTTTTGTTTCTGGGAAATCTGTAGCACTTACTTAGTGTGGTTAACAAACTTAGGATCAAACATGTGCCCCAATTTACTCGCCTTGGTTTGCAGGTAATGTTGATTACTTGGGTTATTCCCTTCTTGTAATGGCACTCGTTCAATGACGTTAATATCAACCGCTTTTAAGGCGGCGAGCTTGCGTGGGTTATTCGTCATTAGACGCACAGCGTCAATCCCCAAATGCTCTAGCATTCCTTTACAGAACGCGTAATCACGCATATCAGCGGCAAAACCTAAACGCTCATTTGCTTCCACGGTATCTGCGCCATCATCTTGTAAGTGATAGGCACGAATTTTATTAATCAAGCCGATTCCACGCCCTTCTTGACGTAAATAAAGCAGCACGCCACATCCCTCTTTGACGATGTTTTGTAGCGCTCTATTAAGCTGAAAACCACAGTCACAACGCGTGCTAAATAGAGCATCTCCGGTAAGACACTCCGAATGCAACCGAATAAGTGGTGCTGCACTTTTTGTTGGCTCGCCATAGACCAGAGCAAGATGCTCTTTATTTGTCGCGGCTTCAATAAAGCCGTACATCATAAATGTGCCCCACTGGGTGGGCAATTTGGCTTTATCGATAAACTTCACGAGATTGTAAGGCTCAACATGTCTCAGCTCTGCTCGAACATTCATCAGAATCTCTCCTAGATGATTTTCTCCTTTACCATCTCCCCCGTCTCCCCAAAAGGCATCTTTATGAGAATGCTCTGTTAGGCAAGCGTTACCCGTTCTCATTAATTGCTGCGCTAATGGTGGATTTTGTAGAAACTTTTCCCTAACGATGAAAGCCATAACAGCCAACTTTATATCGTCCCAATCGCTTCTGACAAAGTGTTCGTATTTACGGCTTAAAGCAAACGCTTCATCAGGGGTGCTTGCGTGCTGAATTTTACTTTGCAACTGAGCATCGAGAAACTTTTGGGCTTGGTAATAATGTTCGCTGGTGGGCCAAGTTTGGGAGGAGATATTGACTGGGGCATGGCAAAAATTTGAGAGAAAACCGTGGGGCTCATCGGGCTCATAAAAAAGGATTTGATCAACCATACTTGCGCTCCTTGCTTTGTGGTTGCGATAATCAACAAAAAGCATATCGCTACTGATATATCTAGTAACACAAGGTCAGATTGTCAAACTTCTTCGGGACGGGACGTGAGTGTGAAACTCGTGCTTTTGAGGCGCAAGACAGGTAAATGGAGGTTTTGAATAAGAGAGTAATAGAGTGAAAAAATAAAAAGGGCAGTCCGTCGACTACCCTATGGGTTGCTAAACCAACCTGAGGCGATCAGTGTATCAAGCCAAGCTCCCTTGCTTCTTCAATGGTCAACCCACTTTCACGGATCTCACGTAACGCTTCAATGCGTCTTCTGGCTTCTGCTGATTTCACTCTTTTCTCTGGCTTCACAACGGTTTCCTCATCAGGTAATTCCCATTTGTGAGCGATGTTGGTCATCTCGTCATGGTCGATAGAATTAATGGACATATTTCCTCCGAACACACCATGTTTTCGATGCGTAATCTATAGCAAAACCGGAACAAGGTGGTAAGAAAAACTGTAGGGAAATGTGACCCCTCCCGCCCTTTCGTTAACTCCTTAATAGATTCATCATTTAAGTTTTGCCAAGGGACAAATTTACGATTAAATTTGAGTAATTCCCCCTACGAAAAGTGTGCTGATCTAGCTCTCAATTCTGCTCTTCTTTAGTTTTATCAACGACGCATTACACCACTTCCTGTTTAACCTAACTTTCGAGTCACTTCACTGATTCATAGCTTGATACTTTCTAAAAACCGCCACACCTGATAATGATAATAATTATCCTTTAGATTGATAAGGTGTTTATATGGATGGTATTAACTTAAGTCATGCATACCACAATGACCCGGTCATCCAGATCCGAGATTTGTGCGTCGATTACATCACTGATAATGGTGATTTTAATGCGGTAAAGTCCGTCAGCTTTGATATCGGCAAAGGCGAAGTATTTGGTCTTGCCGGTGAATCTGGATGTGGTAAAAGCACAATCGCATTCTCAATAAATCGTCTTCATAAGCCGCCAGCGTTCATTTCTGGCGGTAAAATATGGTTTGATGGCAAAGATATCCTTAGTATCTCAGACTCTGAACTGACCGCTCTAAGGTGGAGTGAAATCGCCATGGTGTTCCAGAGCGCGATGAACTCACTCAACCCTGTCTTAACGATACAAGAGCAATTTGCAGATGTGTTACGACACCATCAAGGCCTCACTAACGCTCAAGCAAAAGATAGAGCAGAAAAGTTGTTGGACTTGGTCAATATTCCTCGAGAACGCTTAGCAGAATATCCTCATCAATTTTCAGGAGGAATGCGTCAGCGCTTGGTGATAGCCATTGCTTTGTCTCTAAATCCAAAACTGATCATTATGGATGAACCCACAACAGCATTAGATGTTGTGGTACAGAGAGAAATTTTACAGCAAATTTATCAGCTTAGAGATGAGTTCGGTTTTTCAGTCCTCTTTATCACTCATGACCTGGCACTCATGAGCCAACTATGTGATCGAATTGCAATCATGCGTCACGGAGAAATCGTCGAAGTCAATCGAGCATACGATATACGCAATCATCCTCAACACCCCTACACGCAAAAGCTATGGGCTTCTTTCCCAAACATCCATGACGTCCACAAACAACCAGAGTTACAAGGAGCGTAACCATGAGCCAGCCTATCATCCAAATGAAAAATGTGATTAAAGAATTCAAAGTGGGCGGTGGTTTAGCGAAAGAGGAAACCTTTCGTGCGCTTCAAGGAGTGACTTTTGATCTGTACGCAGGAAAAACCTTGGCTTTGGTTGGAGAGTCAGGCTGCGGTAAGAGTACTTGCGCTCGTTTAATAACCAAAGTCTATCCAGCAACGCAAGGCGAGATCCTTTTCAATGGCACTGACATAAATGAGATCACGTCACGATCGGCTCTACAAGAATATCGCAGTAAAGTACAAATGGTGTTTCAAGATCCGTTTGGCTCTCTCAATCCAACTCATACCATTCGCCATCACCTAACACGTCCTTTAAAAATTCATAAACAAGTCAAAAACGAGCGCGACATCCCAGCCCGCTTGGAAGAGCTTCTAAAGCTGGTGGAACTACCTGAAGAGACATTGAATAAGTTCCCTCACGAACTCAGTGGTGGGCAACGTCAGCGAGTAAACTTAGCAAGGGCTTTAGCGGTAGGTTCGCAAATCATTCTTGCGGATGAGCCTACGTCTATGCTGGATGTTTCTATTCGCTTGGGAGTGTTGAATTTAATGCAACGAATGAAGCAAGAACTGGGAATTGGTTTTTTATACATCACACATGATCTGGCGACTGCGCACTACATCGCGGAAGAAACCGCAGTAATGTACAAAGGGCAAATCGTTGAATGGGGCGACACTCATTCAATACTTAAGAATCCGCAGCATCCTTATACTAAGCTGTTGATTTCTGCCGTTCCTGATCCTGACTTACCTTTTGGTAACTTAGTGAAAAATGAGCCAAACTATTCGATAGATGCCGATGAAATTCGTCAACGTAGCAGCATAATTGTCGACGAATTTGATCAAATAGGGCCAAATCACTATGTAAAACAATGGACTGAGGCAGCGTAATGGATTTGAGTACTTGGCAAGATCAAATCGCCATGTGGTACGAACAGCGGAAACATGATCAAGTAGAAAAATTGGAAACGATCTTATATCAGGTGCCTGATGACGTGTTTGGACCCGAATTGAGTGATCTTCAAAGTAAAGCGATTGCTTGCTGGTTGGATGGATGTTTACGCGTGTTTCAACATGCAAGCTACCAAGACCCTCAGAAAGCATATCAAACCTTGCTTTATACGAGTGCAAAGCTTGAACAAGCAGCATGCCAAGTCTCGACTGATATTCTGATCAAAGATTGGTGTTTGAGACGACTTCAGCATCTCACCGTTGTGGCGTTAGAGTTTTGTAATCAGCAGTGTGATCAAAACAAGTGGCAGGAACAAGCCCATAGCTTAATCGAATCACATGTTGCGTTGATGCGTTCATTACATTGGAATGAACCCAAGAAGCATGATCAAGGTTTACCTCATTAGTCCGGAAAAATGATCAAGGCTTAATTAGCGGAATTTTAGGCAAAAAAAAGCGAGTTTCCTGAGGAGAAACTCGCGAAGTCTATTCAGAATGAATGTAACAATATGAGCCAATCTATTAATCATCAGAAAGGACAAAAGGTTGTCTATTCGGGATAAATAGTAGTATTAGGCTTGGCTTCTAATGTCAGTGGTTTGTAAGAGTTAAGTCTGTTTTTTATCATCGAAAGACATTGTTACATTTCAAACCGATACATCACACCTATAGCTTGATACACATCAAGCGACACTTTTAAATCGCCATTTCATCCAAGGCACGAAATACCATTTCATCCATGTGACCATCGAAGATTTGACGACAAACTTTCCGACGCACCGCTAACCCCGCAATCAAGCGCTCGATGGTAAGATGCTTAACATCGTTCTGGGTGTTAAACAGCTCGACGGTTTTACTTAATGTCTCATAAGGAATCGGCTCATCCCCTACCCTTAGCCAATCGAGCTTCTCTATGTAATCTGAGCACTCTTCTTTGATTGAGGCATAGGAGTGCCCTGTCATCGCAGACAAAGCCGTTATACTGCGTTCTAGAGCCTCTGGTGAGGTATATTTAGATAGAGTAATGGTGATCTCATCAGCATTGATCTCTACCAAATGTTTTCTTTGCTTCACGCGTCGCCCTAAATTTCCTCTTGGAGACGGTGCTTTGCGTTGAATGGGCTCAAATTCGCCGTCTATGATGCCTGAGAGCTCCTCAAGCTGCTGTCGGGTTACCATCTCATTACGAAGCGGGTTTGGCAGCGTAGGCGCCATGTTGCGCTTGCCTGCGTTGGTTGTACGAGCACGTGAGTAACGCAGCACCTCTTCGACGTCACATTTGATGTCGATCTGGTAATCCATCACTTTATCATTCTCGATCATAGTTTCGATCGTTAAGTGATAGCCCCATAAGTTCACCACAAAAAGATCGTCTGTCCCTTTGCCGTCTGACAAGCGTTTCAGCTCACGGATCAGATCCATGGAGAACCGACGCCATTCAATGTTACGTGCAAGCTTCTGATTTAACTCACTCAGTAGCATGCAATCCGTGTGACGACGAACCATGCGACTACGGAAGAAAGAGTACAGTTGAAACACCAACGTATGTTGTTTCAAGATCTCTGGCGGAAACAAGAAGAAATAATCGCGTGTTAACAGCTCTTCATAAAACGAAGGTTCCCAAACTAAAATATATAAGTTTGGCTTGATACGAATTTCACCATCGCTTCCCTCCACAGGTGCCTCTTCAGAGGCTGTGATGGTTCGTGCAAGAAAACGAAAACGATCACTTTTGAAGCCCTCTGGCATGTTTTCACTTAGCCAACGTCCAGTAAGTTCATGGAGCTGAAAATCAGTGAATTCAATGCGATCAATGCTATCGCGAATGGAATCACGAGCTGGGCCACTGTCTTTTTTGCCTCTGAGCGACAAAATATCAGTGATGTATAGCGGCGTTTTGTTTGGTACGTGAGCAGCATCAAGCTGATACTGATCTTTGTGATGATCATGATACTGAACCGTTAACGTGAAGAGAGCGAACAGGGTCATGAGATCATCCACAGTCATGATATTTTTGGATGATCGCGTCTCAATAACGGCTTTTGTGCCAGAGATCGACACCATGGATTTCTGATAACTTTTTCGAGTTCTTGGTGGCGCAAGTGCTTGGTCAATGATCCCAGCCCAATTTGTTGGAGATACAACAAATTGATCGGCTTCATCTTTCATCGTGGGAGGTGTGTTTAACCCGTGCTCATTCAACAAACGTTTGTTTACTTGAGTCTGAGCCAATGCTTTCGAACGTTTTTGTTTCTCGTTCTGGCGAACTTTGTCGGTAACAAGACTTGTTGCTCCCAACACAGATATAAGCTGATTGGGATTCACAAATTTATGTAGCATCGTTTTACCAGCAAGTCCCTCTTCAAAACGCACTGGAGTTTGAGTAAATAAACCAATATTTACTGCCGCGCGCAAACGTTGTTGCAGAGCTGCACGTGTGAGTTGCCCATCTGTTGCTTCCACAATCTCTGTGGTTGAAACCAGACCATCCTTGCTGCTGAAGCCTCGTAATGAGATCAGATTAAGCAACTCTAAGATGCTTTTGGTCACCCCTTTGAAATGTTGGTACTGCTCTACCCAATCCGCAGAGGATTCATGTACCTCAAAAAGATGGCCATCTTTGTGGCTTCTCGGTGCTTTAATCAGAATTTTTTCATCAGCCGTCATTTTAGATCCAGATCACACTAGCCGTAGTTGTGCTATGGTTCCGAAGAATAAAGAAAAACAGATCATAAATAAAGGAAAAAGATTGTTTTTTAAATAACTGATCTTTTTGATTAATCTGATCTTAATTGATTATATGATCTAATGATCTGGCTTGAAATTTCTCGCTAAGCTTTTGTTCTATAAGGCTATTATTTTCATGTATTTCGGAACTATGATCATAAGAAGTCTGAAAGTATGATCAACAATAACCTGAAAGCATGATCATATTTATTCGTAAGCATGATCATTAAGGTTATGAAAAGATGATCAAAAGAGTCTTGAAACGATGATCATGATGTTTTTACAGGTTATCCACAGATGCAGTATTTAATAATGATCTTCACGATGATTATATTGTGCATTGGTGATGTTATTTATACTCGGATCGATGATCAAGAGCCAATATATCTATCGTTCTGGCGCCCATATTGATGAGATATCACTCATCTGATTAAAATACATTCAAGTCGCTCATATTTAGAAGTAAATACTAGTCTCTGCTTATTTACAGGAAGCATGATCATGAGAGCTTGATTTATCATAGCAACTTGAGCAATTTCATTGTTCCGGCTTCTATACCGTCAATTTCTGCTCAATCCCCCATTCTGTCTGCACTCAACCGTAAATCAGAGAAGAAAACTCATGCTTCCGAGAGATTCTAAGGCTTGATCATATTTCCGATTAATGGATCTTATTTTATTTGCGTGTTTACACCGTACTCTGCTCAATTTTTCCATGATCATGCTTTCGGATTTGTTTATTAACACGGAAGCATGATCATAAGTATACCTTGATCATACTTCCATAGATGTTTAGCTGGAACTGCCCTATTTTGCTCGGAGACATGATCAAGGTGTTCAGGTCTTTATTGCTCCGATATTACTTACTATTTTTCGTTTAAATTAGGTTGGTCTAACATAATCCGTAATTTAGCTTAAGATTATAATCGTTCCGGTAGAAAATTGATTTACATTGTAAATGAGTGACGCTGTAACACTTTTTATTTTTAAGTTTAGGTGTCCACTTATGAGAAGATTATTTGATTAAAAATAGTTATCTTTTTGACCATAAATCATAAAAGCGTCGATTTGGGTGTTTTTTTATGTGATGGTAATTCAAAATGTTCGTGCACCTTTTTGTTGTTTTTGGTCTTTACTGCTGTACAATTGCAATTATAAATCCTTCCAACGGAATTTGGCATGAAAAGAGAAAAAACGATTGAAAACCTTCTTGAGTTAGCGGAGCTGACTCAGCAGGTTCAAGCTGACCGTATTGAAATTGTTTTAGAAGAGCGAAGCGATAACTACTTCCCACCAATGTCGAAAGCGATGATGGAAACCCGTTCTGGTCTAACTCGCCGTAAGCTCGACGACGCGATTGGTAAAATGGAAGCCGCTGGGCATCAATTTACTAAAAACAACGCGAATCATTATTCAATTACGTTAGAAGAAGCACACATGCTCATGGATGCGGCTGAAGTGCCTAAATTTCATGAGCGTAAAAAGAATTCAGGTAACAAACCTTGGATTATTAATGTGCAGAACCAAAAGGGCGGTACAGGTAAATCAATGACCGCGGTTCATTTAGCGGCATGTTTAGCGCTAAATTTGGATAAACGATACCGTATTTGTTTAATCGACTTAGACCCACAAGGCTCGCTACGTTTATTCCTCAACCCGCAAATCAGCATGGCAGAGCATGATAATATCTATTCTGCGGTAGACATTATGTTGGGTAACGTGCCTGATGGTGTGGAAATTGACAGTGAATTTTTACGTAAAAACGTATTGCTGCCAACGCAATATCCGAACTTAAAGTCGATTTCAGCGTTTCCAGAAGACGCGATGTTTAATGCGGAAGCATGGCAAACGCTATCTGAAGACCCATCACTCGATATCGTCCGTCTGCTGAAAGAGCAACTGATTGATAAAATTGCTGATGACTTCGATATCATTATGATTGATACCGGTCCACACGTTGACCCATTAGTATGGAATGCGATGTATGCATCAAATGCCTTGCTAATTCCTTGTGCGGCTAAGCGTCTGGACTGGGCTTCAACAGTAAACTTCTTCCAGCATTTGCCTACGGTATATGAAATGTTCCCGGAGGACTGGAATGGTCTTGAGTTTGTTCGCTTGATGCCAACCATGTTTGAGGACGACAATAAGAAGCAAGTTTCTGTTTTAACTGAAATGAACTATCTTCTAGGTGACCAAGTTATGATGGCTACTATTCCTCGTAGCCGTGCGTTTGAAACCTGTGCCGATACCTACAGCACAGTATTTGATCTGACAGTAAGCGATTTTGAAGGCGGTAAGAAGACACTAGCTACCGCGCAAGACGCTGTTCATAAAAGCGCACTGGAATTAGAGCGTGTGCTGCACTCTAATTGGCCGTCATTGAATCAGGGGTAATAAGTAAATGGCTTTGAAAACGTCTGAATTAAACGCGAAATTATTTGGCAAAACGAATAAGCGTCGTGTTGTGACTCCGCAAGAGGCGCAAACTGCGGCAAAAGAGAAAGCTCAAACGATTGAACTAGCAGTTGCAGGTGAAAATATTGTTCAGTTTGAACTTGTGCGTATTCCTGCAAATAAAGTTGCGACAGAAACAACAGTATTTGTTGATAACGCTCGTGAGCAATCGTTCTTAAACGAACATGCTTTATCTGATGTTTTAGTCACACTCAAAGAGCGTGGCCAACAATATCCAGCAGTGGGTCGTAGAACTGAAGATGGCAAGATTGAAGTTTTAGATGGTAGCCGTCGTCGCATGTCTTGTATCCTCGCTGAACAAGACTTTTTGGTTTATGTTGCTGACAACATTAATACTGACCATGCTAAGTTTTTGTCTGATGTGGCAAATGCTCACAAGCCGCTCTCTTTATATGAAAAAGGGAAAGAGATGCAGGCTAAGCTTGATAGTGGTGAAGCTGAGGATCAGAAAGCATTGGCAAAAATGTTCCAGTGCAGTGAAGCGTTGGTAAGTGGCGCTTTAAAAGCCGCAGCATTACCGTTAGAACTGCTTCAAGCGTATCCGAATGTTGGCGATCTCGGTCGCCCAACAATCGTGAAACTGCACAAACAGTTTTCAATGCTAACGCCAGAGCAGCAGCAAGAGCTGTTAGATAAATGTCGCTCTAGCGAAGGGTTTTTATGGCAGCGAAGCACAGCTCAAGGCGTTGCTCGTCTGACAAAAGAAGTCACGGAAAGCATCGAAAATTGGATTACTGAACTTGCACCAGCAAAACCTGGTAAGAAGACGGAAAAAGTCGACTTAGTTAAAGGTCGAGCAAGCTATAGCCGAAAAGGTAGCAGCCTGGCGTTGAACTTGAAGAAAGTTGACGACAGCTTAATGGAAGAGATTCTTGCGTTTGTACAAACCAAACTGCAATAACAAATGATGATTGAATCAACCGCCTCCGGGCGGTTTTTTTATATCTGAGAAGCGTCAAATTAAAGATGTGATACCATTGCGTCAGTTCAACGTTGGATAGACAAAATGCAGACACAATCTGATTTCCTTTCATCACTTCAACATCAAGCTCACCAATCTTTCCAAAGGATTGGTGTTGTCATTCAAGGCGAGGCTTCTTGGCAAAATGCGTTGATGTCAGAGTTCCATAAAACGCAGCGCCATCAACGTTGGTTTTCTGTTGGTGATTTTGGTTTGAAAAACGTATCCAGTGTTTCGTCTAAACAAGGGCACATGTTGCTAGGCAGAGAGTGTGACGTTCTATTGTTTGATGCTCGAAATGGCTTTGACGCCAATAGTTTTACCGCCGCGCTTGGCTCATTGGTTGGCGGCGGTTTTCTTATTGTCATTACTGAGCTGCGACAAACTGCGAATTTTTCTCAGCAATGGATGCACAAACAATGGGAGAAGCTCGTTGTTATTGAGCAAGACAAACCATTGCCAACGGCTCCAGACATCAAGCAAGCAGAAAAAGAAAGCCACTACAGGGAACAAGAACATGCCATTTCTCTAATTGAAAAGGTGGTGACAGGACATCGAAAGCGACCATTAATTTTGACCGCTGATCGTGGGCGTGGAAAAACAAGTGCCCTCGGCATTGCGTGTGCGAACTTATTAAAGCAGAAGCCGCTTAGAATCTTAATTACGGCACCATCTATAAAAGCCGTTGAGCCTGTTTACCAACATGCTTTGCGGCTACTTCCTAATGCGCAGCGTATTAGGAAGGACAGATTAGAATCAGGGCAGGGAGCCATTCAATTCATTGCTCCTGACGAACTTCTATCGAGCAGACCTGAATGTGATTTGTTACTTGTCGATGAAGCGGCTGCAATTCCAGTTCCTATGCTCAAAAGCATTACCGAACATTATCATCGACTCGTTTTTTCTACGACTATTCACGGTTATGAAGGTTGTGGCCGGGGCTTTACGATTAAATTTGTTGATTGGCTTCAGAAACAGCGTTCGGGAATGAAAACATGGCACATGACACAGCCCATCCGCTGGAGCATGAATGATGCGCTCGAATCATGGCTCTATGACGCGTTTTTGTTGGATGCGGAGTTAACGCACCATCAACTTAACCAGGTCGACTCAACTTCCCTTTCTAAAGCTGATAAGGACGATTTAATATCGCAGCCTAGTTTGCTGCGCGAGTGCTTTGCTCTTTTGGTGAATGCTCATTACCAGACCTCGCCGAATGATTTGATTCACCTTTTGCAAGACGACAACAGTCAGCTCTATTTTGCTAAGCAAGATAATGCGGTTGTGGGGGTGATATTAACGGTCGAAGAGGGGGGCCTTGACGATGAATTGGTTGAAGAAATCCAGCTTGGTAAGCGTCGTCCTAAAGGACACTTAGCGCCCATTACGATTGCAAACCACCTAGGATTTCCGAATGTCGCGAATCTATCGACGCTGCGAGTCATGAGAATTGCTGTTCATCCGGAATTGCAAGGAAGAGGCATCGGTCAAAAAATGCTGCAGCAACTTGATCAAATGGCGGCTAAACACATTGCTTACTTATCCACGAGTTTCGGTGCGACGGAAGAGTTGCTCTATTTCTGGCTACAATCGAACTTCCGTGCAATTCGTTTAGGGTCAATGCGCGATGCTGCTAGCGGTTGTTATTCAGTCTTGATGGTCAAACCTTGTGATTCCCAACAGACGGCTTGGGTCGACCAATCTCAGGCGCTATTTGAAGAAATGTTGTCTAACAATGTGGCTGACGTCTATCCAAAATTAGAAGCCTCTATTTTTCGAGCTCTATTACCGCAACCTTTGGGAATGAGTCCACTTCATCCCGCTAAGTTATTACTAATTGAATGCTATGCTGATGGTGGTAACAGTTATGAGTCCGTGTCTGCTTGGCTTCAGCAGTGGTTACTTAACTTAGGTTTGAACTCCGCTTCCGACTTGATGATCAGTAAGCTTTTTCTTAACCGTAGTTGGACTGAATGTGCTCAGCAATTTGGTTTACCTGGAAGAAGGCAAGTTGAGCAGCAGTTAAGGGACGAAGTAAGACACATTTGGAACGATTTACACTGTAAACACTAAAGGGAAATTTACACTGTAAATGAAATTATTAGGAGCTGATTTTACACTGTAAATCCAGCTCCTTTTTATTTCGGCGTGTATTTTGATTGAGCTTTAGGTTAAATCGAAATGCTCTCTTAATATCTGTTTAACCGTTATTGATGGATTACTTTCTTTAGTGACGTGAGCCCTATAATAAGAAATGCGAGGTTTGTTCAGAAAACGGATTTGGGTAGACTGAAAGTGTTGATGGGAAGCAAAGTGGTAAGGGTATGTGGAAGCTGTGTCTTGAGTTATCTGAAGATAAGACCAAGGTGATAGCCCGTCTTCCGGGAGAAGTGGACCTCGGTGGTGAGCTAAATCAAAATGAATTAAACGAGCAGCTCGTCGCAATGAACGCTGAAAAGATGTTTGTTGTTGAGGGGGAAGTCGTGAGATTCATTAACTGCGCCAAAGAACGTAAAGCCGAGGCCTACGAAGGCATCGTCATTGCGGAAAAACGCAACGCGCAAGTTGAGGTTGAATTATCGAATAATGACATGCTCGCCAGTATGAACGTTGTCGGCGCGTACGGAGGCCGAGGTTTACGTGGCCCCGAGATTGTTCAAGCCCTTGCTCAAGCGCGAGTTTCGAAAGGCATCAACAAACTGGCTTTGAAGAAAGTGTTGGTTGTCAGCACTCAGCTCAAACCCGGCGAAACTTTTTCTCAACCTGTAGCGGTTGGTAAGCAACCTATCAAAGGCAAAGACGCTCTTTTTACTCCTCTTGTTAAAGACATCACCAAACGCATCCTCAAACCCAAAGACGGCCAATCTGCTAGCGACAAAATTGATTTACGTAACCTCGGTGAAACTATCGCGGTTGACGTAGGCGATGAGGTGATGCGCCGCACGCCTGCGACCAAAGGTACGCCTGGTTTTACTGTTCAAGGGCGAGTGATTCCTCCACAAGCCGGAAAAGACAGCCCAATGAAGCCAGGCAAGGGCACCGAGATAAGCAAGCAAGACCCAAACCTATTGATTGCATCGGTATCCGGTACGCCTCTGATTAAAGACAAAACCATCGAAGTTGATAACGCACTCTGCCTCAATAGCGTTGGCGTGAATACAGGCCACGTGAAATTCAAAGGGAATGTGATTATCGGTGGCAACATTGAATCTGGCATGATTGTTAAAGCGACGGGTTCTATTACTGTAGGCGGCTTCATTGAATCGGCTGACGTACAAGCGCAAGACGACATCCAAGTTGGTAAAGGGATCATTGGCCACACCGTGAGTGATGGCCAGCCAAAGAGTTGTCACGTCAAAGCCAAAGGTTCGATTCGCGCAAGCTACGCCCAATATTGTGATTTGCAAGCCGGAGAAGATATTGAATTGGCGGTGCACAGCATGAATAACGATATTGTTTGTGGGCGCAATCTGACGGTGCTGGATGCGAACGGTAGGAACGGTACGCTCAGCGGCGGAGATGCAAAAGTCGGTGACAAAGTGGTGTGCTTACAATTGGGCGTAGAAGGCGACACCGCCACTAAGGTAGAAGCGTTCGCGCGCTATTCTGCATTTAAGGAGCGATTAGCAGAGCTCAAAGATCAATACAAACGCGCTCAAGAAGGCACGATGGATGTGATTCGTAAAGAGCTCGAATTTAAGAAACGTCCTAAAGCCGAACGTACCGACGAAGAACAAGCTCAGATTGATGTGATGAAAACACAAAACAACGAGCAGCTTGAAGCGATAAAGCAAAAGCTAGAACAAACGGAACATGACTTTGAAGTCGCGTTAGAAGAAAATATTGTCGAAGCCAAAGAGCGTGTCTTCACTCGCGTGACGGTGCAGTTTGGCGACGAGCAAGTAACGACAAAGCGTACTCATGGCGGTTGTTCGTTCCGTTTCAATCAATACGAAATTAAAGTCTCGGCGAACTTGGAAGAAGAGGACGTCGCTGCGGTTTAAGCTTTCTTATTCACTGAGCCCACACGTCGCAACAAGATATGTGGGCTTTTGTTTATCTACAAATCGACAATGTGCTCTTGATAGTAGTCCGCAAGCGCACCGACTTGGCTGCTACACATTACTTTCATTGCTTGTTTAATGTGTTCTATTGGCCAGTTCCACCATTGGATATTGAGTAGAGTTTCAATCTCTTTATCGCTAAATCGTTGACGTACGACTTGGTTGTTTCCAACCACTACCGAATAAGGTTGCACGTCTTTCGTCACTACGGTGCGTGTTCCGATGACGGCTCCATCGCCGATGTTTACTCCGGGCATGATCATCGCCTCGCTGCCAATCCAAACATCGTTCCCCACCACCGTGTCTCCGGCACGCTCGAAACCGTCTTGTACGCCTTCTCCAAATTCTTCAGGAGAGAAGGGGAAGGTCGAAATCCAGTCAATGCGATGACCTTGGTTTCCTGCCATCATGAAGGTGGCTCCAGAAGCGATGGAACAAAACTTGCCAATGATTAATTTGTCGATGCTATTGGGTTCTCTACTTTGCCATTCTTGAAGTGTGACGGGGTCACCCAACAAGTAGCGCACTGCTTGCTCTTCGAAGCTTTTTTGATGATAGAAGCCCGAGTAATAGCTGTAATCGCCAACGATGATATTGGGATTAGTGATGTGATCTTTAATGACTTGACCTTTTAACCACGTGTCGAAAACACTCATAACTCATCCTTTCAAATTTAGGTTGTACAGAGTTTAGAGGCTTTCTATTATTTCCAGTAGTTTGATTTTAGAGATTCAGAATTACTGTATGGAAATAAAATGGCTCAGCTACGTACCACTTTACGTCGCTTTGTGCGAGGAGCGAAGTATTGCTGGCGCAGCAAAGCGCCTGAATTGTTCGAATGCGCATGTAAGTCGGCAACTTAAACAGCTTGAAGACATATTGTCGGTGCAGCTTATTCAGCGAACTACGCGCCAGTTTAATTTGACCTACGATGGTTTGCGGTTTTATCAGCAGGTAAAGAAACTGCTCGAAGGCGCTGAGCAGATCAATGAGCAAGTCATGGCAAACGAGATCGTATCGGGAAAATTGAGAATAGCGGCGTCCGCTTCTTTCGGAGCTGCGTTACTCAGCCAAACATTGATCGAGTTTCGATTGCAACATCCACAAGTGAGCGTCGAAGTGATCTTCACAGAGACACCTCTCGACTTGATTGAGGCTGGGTTTGATATCGCATTCTACTTTACCGATACTCCCCCAGAGGGATACGTCGGCCATCAGCTACGCACTTTACACTGTAAACCGATCGCTCATCGCTCGTATTTAGCTGATAAACCAAATGTAAGTACGCCAGAGGAGCTTGGTGACTTAGAGCACATCCTTTATAAAAGTCGCGACTTGGTGTTAGATAAATGGGCGTTTACGCATAAGCAAACTCAACAGCAGTGCAGCATTGAGTTAGAAAGTACGCTGAGTTTTAATCTTGTCCAGTCCATGTTGGATGCTACTTTGGCGGGCTGTGGTGTAGCCATGCTAGATGAATTTGCACTGGCTAAACTCGAACCTGTACAAAAAGAACAACTCGTGATCTTACTACCAGAATGGCAAACGGATGCGATTTTGCCGCTTTATCTGCTTTACCCAAAACGTGAGCACTTACCAAGAAGAACGCGAGCGTTCATCGAACACTTTAGGAACATATATTCTGTCGGCGAGTAGCAACAGCAAACTTAGTGACAATAGAGGAAGCAAAGGAATGCGAAAACACTGTATTGCGATTGGTGGTGGTGGCTGGATGATGGGAGAGAATCCGAGCCCGCTCGATCAATACATTTTGTCTTTGTCTGGTAAGGAGAATCCAAACATTTGTTTTCTACCGACAGCCACGGGAGACGCCGATGAAGTTATTGAACGTTTTTACAATGCGAAGCTTAGTGAAAACGTAACCCATTTTCCGTTGTTTAAGTTTGATGCTGGTTGGAAAGAAACGCTATTTGAACAAGACATCATTTACGTCGGTGGCGGTAATACGCGTTCGATGTTGGCCATTTGGCGCGAATGGGGAATCGATAGAATACTCAAGCAGTGTTATGAACAAGGCATCATCATTTGTGGCATGAGCGCTGGTGCAATTTGTTGGTTTGAGTTTGCGGTGAAAGACAGTGATCCCGAAGCATACCAAGTTATGCGTTGTCTTGGATTAATTGACGGTTTGGCTGCGGCGCATTTTTCCCATGTTGGTGAGAAGTTTGAGGTTTTCCAAGCCTTTGCTCGTTCTCAACCGAGCATCACTTGTTATGGTATTCACGATTATGCGGCATTGCACTTTGTCGATGGAAAATTGTTAGCGACTGTCACCAGCTTTCCTGATGCAGGCGTGTTGGTCAAAACAGGTAACGAAGAAAACATATTACGAGGGTGAGCTTCTTCAAATCAGCATTAAAGGCAATAACTACTGACCGGACACAGAAGAAGCTCATGGATTCAGCTAACTTACATTAAGTATCGTGCTTACAGCTCGTAACGCAAACCTAAGTGGTAGTAGCTTTCGTCTGCGTGCGCACCGCCAAACGAGACTTCTTGTCCATTGCTGTAGCCACGCGAACCGTTACGATCAACGTAGTTTGTGTAGATAGAAGAACGAGGCGTCAGTTTGTATTGCACTTCTAGCGTTGTATCTTTCAGCTCTAGCTCGTCACCCTCACTGTTTTCTAAAGAACGATAACCAGCACGCAGTGCCCATTTGTCATTTACACTGTAAACCGCCGTCAATTCCATCACTTTGTCGGTACTAGTTTGTGAGTAATAGCCCTCAAGTTCATCTTCCGAGTACAACGCACCCAACATCAAATCACCTAGGTAGTAACGCGTACCTGCGCCCCAGAATGTGTAATCGGTGTCGTTGCTTTCACGTTCATCACCTTTATTTTTCTGCATCGCCACCACTGGCGCCAAGGTACCCAAATTCCCCATGTCTAGCGTATAACGCAGTGCAGCGTTGTAACCGTAGTCGAGCTCAGAAGTGTTGTTTCCTAAAATGTACGCGACAGAAAAGTCGAAATTACCTAGGTTGTTTTGGTATTGCAGCGTGCCATCTTGACGGAAAACTTGCGTCGCGGTTTTGTCGACTTTATTCGCTTGGCGCGCCATAGAAACATCGGAAGAGGCGAACACATCACCAATGTCGGTAAACATAATCAACCCAGATGCCACGCGACCACCAGCAATGCGACCATAATCTTTCGCATCAATACCCGCCCATACATAACGTGCGGTCAGAGACGGTTTGTCGTTTACTTGGTTTGCGTATTCAGCGGCACCCACTTGGTATTGCGCTTGGCCGATGATCGACGCGTACTCGTTGATGGTTTGTGAACCGTTTAAACCAATACGGCCATCAAACTCGCCATTTGCATCGCCGTGCTCATCATTTTTACTGGTGACATTGAAACCAAGACGAGAGTAAATATTTAAAACTGACCCATCTTCCGCTTGATACAGCTGCGCTGCCATTGCGTTTGATGCCATCAATGTAGGGAGAAGTAGAGTCAAAATGTGTTTTTTCATGATTAACGACCTTTCATTTCTATTGTTTTAGGTACAACAAAGCCCCTTCCGAGTAACGGAATAAGAAAAATTGTCGTGAAGTAGAGAGAGGGTGCGCCCTTGTTTGCCAAGGGCGCGAGCTAGTCCATTCCTATAGGGGAAGAATGATTTAGCTTAAATCGACGTCTTTGCAGCCAAAGAAGTAAGTCGCGAGGAAGCCGACGATGTAAGAGATAAGCAGGCCGGCAACAAACACCATCATGCCCGGGAAGATGCCATTTTCAGATGTCATGAGAGGAATCGCCACGATACCGGATGGGCCAAACACCGTATTAAGACCAACTGGTAAGCCAAGGTAAGAAACTAAACCGATAAAG
Source organism: Vibrio sp. Y58_MX_L22 (assembly GCF_024181865.1). Lineage (NCBI taxonomy): Bacteria > Pseudomonadati > Pseudomonadota > Gammaproteobacteria > Vibrionales > Vibrionaceae > Vibrio > Vibrio sp. Y58_MX_L22. The sequence continues at coordinate 44,608 of NZ_JAMZAN010000008.1, read as the reverse complement.
AAGCCGCCCGCAGCACCACCAATACAAGCGGTAACGAATGGTTTTACGCGTGGTAATGTCACGCCGTAAATCAATGGTTCGCCAATGCCTAGAAGACCCGGAATAATAGCGCCTTTAACTTGAGTGCGCAGTAGAGCGTCTTTTTTTGCTTTGAAATACAGCGCCATTGACGCGCCAACCTGACCGCCACCAGCCATCGCCAGGATAGGAAACAGCGAGTTAAAACCCTGTGCTTCCATCAATGCGAAGTACACTGGAACAAAACCCTGGTGGATGCCAAACACCACAGAAATTAAGAACAAACCTGCCAAGATTGCAGCGCCTAATGGGTTATCGTTTAAGTTGAGGAACAACCAAGACATCCCTTTAAATAACTCGCCGCCGATCGGCATGATGATCAAGAAGGTTACCGCACCCATGATCAATAGAGTTATAACGGACGTTAAGATCATGTCCAGATCATCAGGCATGTATTGACGAACCTTACGCTCGACTTGCGCACCGATGATCGCTGCCAAAAGTACGCCGATAATGTTGCCGCGCGGATCAATCGCAAAGCCGAAAAACTCGTTCATGCCAGAGTAAATGCCGGATGTCGCCTCTGGGTTGTAACCCAGCACAAACAAAGAGGCGAGAATGGCACCATTAACACCAGAGCCGCCAAATGCTTGCTGCGCGTTGTAACCAATCAGAATACTTAGGAAAGCAAACAGACCCTTACCAAAGACTTTCATGTAGGCGATCAAATCCAGCATAAACTGGCTTGGTGTCTGGTCGAGAACAAACATCTGTTCCAATAACGTCGCAAAACCTAGCAACAAACCAGCGGCAATAAAACCAGGGATCAACGGCGTAAAGATGGTAGCAAACTTGCTTAAAAAACGCTGAACCGCACTGGTTTGTTTGCTCTTCATCTGCTTTTTTTGCTCGGCCGCGACGGCAGAAAGATCTTGTTGCGGCATATCTGGTTCTTCACTGTCACCAGAGGTTAAGCTGTCGATCAATTGATTCATCATCTCAGCCGCTTGTTGAGCTTTTCCGGGACCGAGAATGATCTGAAACTGCTCATCGCTTTCCACCACACCCATTACGCCGGGAATTTGCTTGATAACTGACTGATCAGCCAAACCATTGTTGGCGAGCGATAAACGCAAACGCGTCATACAGTTACCACATTTGCTTACGTTGCTGCTGCCACCCACTGCGGACAGCAACTGCGATACTGTGTTTGAAGTTATTTTTGCCATAGGGTCTATCCTTCAGAACTCGGATTATTTAGTTATTATTTAGTGCTGCGCGAATAAAACCGTTGTGCGCGGCGAGGCGTGATTTGGCTTGTTCGGCATCCAAATCGGCCAAAATCATTAAGATGGCAGTTTTGCAGTGGCGATCGCAGGCATTTAATGCTCGCTCTGATTCTTCTTTTGATGCGCCAGTTGCTTCTACAACAATGTTGGTTTGGCGTTGGATGAGCTTGGCGTTGGTGGCCTCTACATCCACCATTAAGTTGCCAAATACCTTACCGCTACGAATCATTGCACCTGTCGTGAGCATGTTTAACACCAGTTTTTGTGCGGTGCCGGCTTTCATGCGAGAAGAGCCAGTGACAACCTCTGCGCCAACTATCGGCAGAATCGCGATGTCGGCCGCTTTTGCCATGGCACATTCCGGATTACAGGCGATAGATGCGGTCGTAGATCCGATGGATTTAGCGTAGTCCAAACCACCTAGTACATAAGGTGTACGGCCACTCGCTGCAATGCCTACAACCACGTCATGTTTGGTGAGGTGAAGCGCTTTTAAGTCGTCTTGACCCATTTTCGCGTTGTCTTCTGCGTTTTCTACCGCTTTCAAAATCGCTTGGTGTCCACCAGCAATTAAGCCAATCACCATATCTGGATGCGTGCCGTAGGTAGGAGGACACTCGCTTGCATCAAGAATGCCTAAGCGACCTGACGTACCAGCTCCCATGTAAATTAAACGGCCACCATTTGCAAAAGCTTGGGTAATTGCGTCAACTGTCTCTGCAATTTGTGGTAGCACCGCTTTTACCGCGAGCGGGACTTTTTGATCCTCTTCATTAATGACTTGCAGCATCTCGATTGTCGAAAGCGTATCGATCTCGGCACTGGCTGGGTTACGGCTTTCTGTCACCAATCTGCTTAAATCAATTTTCATGTTTTGCACTCTTTGTAATGTTCAATCTGAGGGCGATTTTATGGAATAAAATATTCAGGTTTGGTGATAAAAATCACACTTGAGGTTATTCTTTATGCAGGAGAAATTTGGAATAATGAGAGAAAATATACGTCTATTACATCCGGGATTAACTGTCTTGGTTAGAATAATCAGGGGGTTAAATCAAACGCCTATTATTTCTGTTTTGGAATAATTTATTTAAAATTTTTGAGGTTTTTGTTGTGTCAGTTATCAATAGGATAGTAGCGAGGCGTACTCAGCTTTCGCAAAGCGGTCGTTTGGTTGGCGATTGGATTGTTGAAAACGCAGAAAAGGCGGCGCTGCTCACCAGCCAAGAACTTGCGGCGCAAGTAAAAGTGAGTCAATCGAGCATTGTGAAATTTACTCAGCGTATCGGCTTTAAAGGTTACAGCGAGTTTAAGTTAGCTCTGAATGAAGAGATTGGCCGTAAGCATGCGATGCAGTCGACACCGCTGCACAGTGATATTTTGGCTGACGACCCCATTGCGGTAATTTCACAGAAACTGGTGAAAGCGAAAACCGACGCTATGTTTCAAACTACCAATACGCTGTCTTACGAAGCGTGTCACCAAGCGGTGAAATGGTTGAGTGAAGCGCGTCGAGTGCAAGTGGTCGGGATTGGGGGCTCTGCACTGACCGCGAAGGATTTAAGCTTTAAACTGCTTAAACTTGGTATTACGGCGCTTTCTGAACAAGACAGCCACGTGCAGATTGCTGTTGCCCGCACGCTCTCTCCAGAAGATGTTCAGATCGCAATCTCGTTTTCGGGTGAGCGCAAAGAAATTCTCGTCGCGGCAGAAGCGGCAAAAGAGCAGGGCGCGAAGGTGATTGCGTTATCTGCGCCTGGAAGAAGTCGCTTGCGCGGTATTGCCGATATTACGTTTGATACGATTGCCAATGAAACGGAACATCGCAGCTCATCCATTGCTTCGCGTACCGCGCAAAACGTGATCACCGATTTGCTGTTTATCATCTTGGTTCAGCAAAGAGACGACAGTGCCCGTCAGTTGATCAGCGATATTAGTACCGACATCAAACAGATCCTCACATGATCGCTTGTTTAACAGCGGACTAGAGATCCGGATCGTGCCTCAGCAAAGCAATAAAATCAGAGAGATGTTTTTCAATGGTGAGATCGGCAGAAATCGCGGGTAATTCCAACGTGATGCAAGGTAAATCACGTTCACTACACCAAGTGCCGAATGAGCCGGGTGTTTCGTAGTCGACATCGTCAACGATTGGCAGTTGAAACTGCTCGCCGAGCCATTTGGCGAGGTTGGAATGTTTGGGATCATCCACAAACGCAAGCGGTTCATGAAACGACACCACAAACTTTGGCCTGCGCAGTTCAATCAAGTTAATTAATGCGCCAACTTCTGGCTCTAGCTGGTTTTTAGAGCCTGTTTTCACCTTTACGTCTCGAATGGGTGTGTGAGAGCTCCATCGATACACGGTGCCATGCTCAGTCCAATTTTGGGTTGGAAACGCGCGATTGAGATCCACTTGGTTTGCATTTGCGCGTGTGCCTAGCTGGTTGCCGTCCGGATTCATTGACAGAATCACATCATGTCGTAAGTTTTCTGCAGGCAAGCTTCTTAGCGCGCAGGACAAACCTGCAATCGAGGCCGTCTCGTCCCCGTGAGTGCCTGCCAAAATCAAACCTCGCGAAGCACTTTCGACTTGAGCCGGAAAATACAGTAATGGCGCACCAAGCACGGATTGACCGTATGATGTTGGCCGAATTAAAAATGCCGCTCTTTCCGTTCTTGGAATTAGACTCACCGTAATCTCCTGATTGATGAGGTAGTATCAATATCTAAGCTAATTACACCTAGCTAAACTGAACCGTTTAAACTCGTCAACGGTTGAAATGTTAATTGTGGCACTTGCTTCACAAGACGCGTTAGGAGAACGAAAAACGATATGGATTTTAAAAAACATTCAACGGCGTTGCTGATTTCCTCTTTATTCACCCCTTTTCTTGCTACATCAGTTGCTGCGGAGACCTTACCTAAAGGCATTCAACTTGCCGCAGAACAGCATGTAGTACGTGCGAATGACGCAGAGGCGGCGACGCTTGACCCAGCGAAAGCCGAAGGTCTGCCAGAAATGCATGTGATTCGTGACTTATTTGAAGGGCTTGTGATTCAAGATCGTGACGGAAACATTATTCCCGGTGTGGCAGAATCATGGGAAACCAACGACAACCAAACCTTTACTTTTCACTTGCGCAAAGACGCGAAATGGTCGAATGGCGAGCCTGTGACAGCGGATGATTTTGTCTATTCACTGCGCCGAGCGGTGGACCCGAAGACCGCTTCTCCAAATGTTTGGTATCTCAAACTCACCAAGATCAAAAACATCGCCGATGTAGCAGAGGGCAAAAAGCCTTTGGACGATCTCGGTATCAAGGCAGTGGATAAATACACCCTACGTTTTGAGTTGGACAGTCAAGTGCCGTACTTTGTTGCTATGACTGGGCACACGTCCATGATGCCAGTGCATCAAGCGACAGTGGAAAACCGCGACAAGCCGTGGAGCGATCCAGACCAATTTGTTAGCAACGGTGCATTCACATTGGATAAGTGGGTCGTGAATGAGCGCATTGAACTGGTTAAGAGTCCAAGTTACTGGGACAGCGCAGATACGCATCTAAACAGAGTGACTTACATTCCGTTTGAAAACCAAAACGCGTCTATCAATCGCTATGCGGCAGGAGAGCTGGATATCACGTCAGATGTGCCGACTCATATGGCGCAGAAGCTTAAACATGATTACAAGCAGGCTTACACGGTGGTGCCATTATTGTGTACGTATTACTACGCGTTCAATACCACTCGTCCGCCATTTGATGATGTGCGAGTGCGTCAAGCGGTGTCGTACTCCATCATGCGCGATGTGATTACGAATGGTGTCACGCAAGTGGGTAACCTTCCTGCTTATACTTTTGCGCATCAGTACACCGCAGGGTTTGATGCGACGCCGCCTGAATACAGTAAGTGGAGTCAGCAACAACGTGACGAGAAAGCGCGTCAGTTGTTAAAAGAAGCGGGTTACAGCCAAGACAAGCCGCTCGATTTTAAATTGCTGTACAACACCAGTGAGGCAAACAAATCGATCGCGGTTGCGATAGCGTCGATGCTACAAAAAAATCTCGGTGCACACGTGGAGTTAGAAAACCAAGAGTGGAAGTCATACTTAGTGGCGCGTAAACAAGGCAATTTCGATGTGATGCGCGCTTCCTGGTGTGGTGATTACAATGAAGCGTCTACTTTCCTGAGCTTACTTCGCTCAGGTTCTTCGGGTAACTTTGCACGTTACAGCAATGAAGCGTACGACAACGCGATGAACAGTGCATTGGCCGCAACCGATGAGAAAGCGCGCCAAGGTTTCTATGATCAAGCCGAGCAATTGTTGGCGGCGGATATGCCAATCGCACCGATTTACTACTACATGCAAGCGCGTTTGGTTCGTCCTACGGTTGGCGGTTTTGCCAAGAACAACGTAGAAGGTCGTATCTACTCGAAAGATCTCTACATCAAGAAGTAGCGCTCAAAACAAGCGATAAATATGAAGCCCCGAAGATGTATCTTACGGGGCTTCTTTTTATTGTTAGCGAGTGGAGAGCTTGTTCACGAGCATAGCGACTCGTTTGCCAAGATACTCCGCTGTTCCAACATCAGAAGTATGCAACTGACCACCTTCACCACCTTGTGCAACAATACCACCTTGTACACCATAACGATTCAGGTTTTGCTCACCAGAATTGCTGATCTTATCCAACCCGACCCACATCATGCCGTGTTGGTTAGCGAGCGTTTGTAGATATTGTAATGTGCAAGATTGGTCGCCATTCATTGCCCCACCACTGGTAAAGCCAGCCGCGATTTTGCTCGCCCATTTTTGGTAATACCAAGATTCACTGCTTGCATCTGCAAATGCTTTAAACTGCGCTGCTACACCGCCCATATAGGTCGGTGAGCCAAAGATAATCGCATCACACTCAGCAAGTTCATCCATTAGTTTAGGGTTCACAAAACGTCCCTCAATAATCTCACTGCCTTCAATTCGGTGAGAGAGGATTTCACATTCATCTTGCTGCTTAATGCCTTGTTGTTCAACGCCTGCGGCAATCGCGCGAGCAAGCTGACCAGTAACGTCGGTTTTAGAGAAATAAATAATCGCAATTTTGGACACAATGGTTCCTTTTTTCATTGTTGATTTTTAATCGTGCGACTAAGGCTAAAACCTCAAGCTAAGTTGAGGTCAACACTAAAACTTAAAAAGAAGTGTATTAAAAAAGCCGATGTAGATACATCGGCTTTTTAGTGGGTTATTTCTTTCTGCGAGTATAAATCCGAGATTTTACTTTACTTGGCTCTGGCTTGTTTTTCGCCAGCTTTAGCACTGCTTTTTGCAAAATCTGGTTGTTTGGGTAAGTGATTAAGTTTCCGTTGTCGTGCTTAATTAACACGTGAAACATACTGATTTCTTGAATCTCACCGCAGATGTCTTCATCTTTGTCTACGACTTTAATTCGGTCACCCACTCGGTACGGGAAGACAAAAAAGATCAAAAAGCTGGCAGTGATGTTGCTCAGAATTGACCACTGCGCAATAAACGCCACACCTAATACGGCAAAAATGGACGATAGGAACAAAGACACATCGCCATAGCCAATACCTGTGATAATGGCAAAAATAGAGGCGGTCAAAAATAGCAGCGCGACATTGAAACAGCGCTGAATAAAACTCAAACGAGCCTTTTTTACACCTTTCGTTGTTGCCAAATTTAGGATGGCTCTATTTACAATCCTCTTCAGGATGCGATACGCGATCAGGACAAAAATGCCCATCATTAGTTTGTAACCGAGGGAGCCCGTAGTGAAATACTGGCTCACTTGCTCTAATTGGATCCAATCATTCATTTCTTCATCTCGACGATATCTAGAAAGCGGCTTTTATAGCTGATTTTTTGCTGTAAGTAATCACAATTTTTCTTTACACCATTTGTCTCTGTGTTGAGGTACCACAGAGTACTGTATAAGTTAATCAAAGACTTAGTGAGAATTACGAACTCTTTGGCTTCATTACTTATATTCAATCAAAGCTGACGTGATTTTGAAGAGAGCAATCTTTGAGCTGTATCCCATATCCGACATTCTATGACGCTAGTTCCTTATAAACGAGCTGAATATGACTTTTGTCCTGATAACCTAAGGTGTATTAATTGAAATAGCTTTTAGGGCGTTGAAAAATGGAAGAAGATGAAAAGGCGATTATGATTTTATTCGTGATTGTTGGCCTTGTACTCGTTTGGGTCGCGCTTGAAGAACTTAATTATCTCGGGCTCCCAATAAAATAAGCCCCGTTAAACACAAGTTAAACGGGGCCTTTGTCTTTTATCAATGTGAATTCAGGCTAGCTAACCGCACGCACTTTGCCTTGTTTCAAATCGTTCAGCACTTGCGCTTTAGGGCCATCTGCGATGATGCTGCCTTTCTCCATCACAATTACGCGATCAACGATGTCGAGCATAGACGTTTTGTGCGTAATCAGAATCAGCGTTTCACTAGGTTTCAACTGTGCTAATTGATGTTTAATGTGCATCTCTGAGCGATTATCCATCGCACTGGTTGGTTCATCCATGAGTAGAACAGGAGGACGACCCAAAAATGCACGAGCGATCGTGACTGCTTGACGTTGACCCCCCGAAAGCATTGCACCACCTTCACCAACTTGGCGTTCTAAGCCCGCTGGGTCAGATTGCGTAAACGCAGTAACACCGGCACGATTCGCGGCGTCTAGTACGTCACGGTCATCGGTTAATGGGCGACCTAGCGTAATGTTGTCGCGGATAGAGCCAAAGAACAGATTCGAATCTTGCGGCACACAACCAATATTACGGCGAATGTCGACATGATGCAGCTGTGCGATGTCGGTATCATCAATGCGAACATGACCTTCCGTCGGCTGATACAAGCCCATGATGAGACGTTCTAACGTGGTTTTACCCGAACCGATACGGCCTATGATCGCTACTTTTTCGCCTGGGTTAATGGTCAAGCTCAAATCTCGAATCGACGCCACCGGTGAATCTGGGTAGTGGAAGGTCACGCGTTCAAGTTCAATTTTGCCTTGTACTATCGGACGGTGAATGTAACGTTTACCTTCTTCTTGTTCATCCGGCATTTCCATGACTTGATTGATAATTGTCATAGAAGACTTCGCTTGGTTGTAGCGCGTAGAGAGTAAGGATAACTGAACCAAAGGACCAATCGCGCGGCCGCTAAGCATGGTTGCGGCAATCAAACCACCCATGGTTAAGTCGCCTTCTGCAATTAAGTAAACGCCTAGGATGATCATCCCTACGTTACTACTTTGCTGCACAAAACCTGCTGCGTTTTGAATGCTATCCGTAATTCGGCGGCTTTTTATATTCCAGTTCGCCATGTGTGCAACTGCCTCTTCCCAGCGGTATTGGAATTGGCTTTGCGCACTGAGCATTTTTACGGTTTCTAACCCAGCCAAGCTCTCTATCAAATTGGCATATTTTTGCGATGCTAGGCGTGAACCCTCCTCAATGGATCGGCGCAGCGGCCCTTGTATCAGTAGCGAATGAATAATCAAAATGACCACGCCCACCATTGGAACATACACAAGATCGCCAGCCATTAGCCATATAATCACTAAGAACAGAATGGCAAAAGGCAAATCAATGAGAGCACTGACGGTCGCTGAAGTAAAAAACTCTCGAATAGATTCGAATTCTTGTAAATGGCGAGCGAAGGCACCGACCGAAGGCGGCTTCGATTCCATTCTAATCCCCATCACTTTGCTGAACAGTTTGGATGAAATCAGAATGTCAGACTTCTTGCCCGCCACATCAATGAAGTAATTTCTCAGCGACTTGAGAATGAAGTCGAACAGGAACACGACAAAGATGCCACTTGCTAGTACCCATAGGGTTTCAAACGCAAGATTCGGAACCACTTTGTCGTACACCAAGCGAGTGAATAGCGGAGCGGCAACCGCAAAGAGGTTGATGAGAAGTGATGCGATTAAAACATCACGGTAGATGCGTTTTGACTGCCACAAGGTGGACCAGAACCAGTGGCCTTCGTTGGTTTTGAGCACTTCGGGAGAGCGCTCATCGAAACGGAATTGCTTTTTAACTAAAAAGTACCGACCAGTGTATTGCTCAAGTAGGTCTTCTAATGGAATAGAGATCGGCACCATTCCACTTTCTAGGGTGGTGACTTCGGCCTCGCGTTTCTCCATATTGATGCTGTTGAGAACGCAAGAGTCACCGCCTTTAAGAACTAAGATTGCCGGCAGAATTAGGCTGGAGATGCTCTCCAGCTCTGCGCGGTTTTCCTTGGCAACCAATCCGGCCCTTTCCGCTGCTCTTGGTAGCAAAAATGGGGTCAGTTTACCGTCAGATAGCGGTAGTCCGTTGACTAGCGCTTCTGGCGAGTTAGCTAACCCATAGTAACGGCTAACGTAGATGAGCGAATTCAGTAAAGGGTCTTTCATCGTTGATAAACCTTTTTATTCCTTGTCGACGATGAATCCTTGGAATACCTCAACAAAGTGTTCAGTGAGGAAATCCAACTGGATTTGAGTTTCGATACGCGATGCGATAGTCGTAATACCAAGGTTGTGGGCAGTACGAGAGATCGACGTTAGCGTGAATTTTTGTTTTTCGTCGTGCAAGTTGTGTGTGAATAGGTAATCGAGCTTCACATAGTTCGGGCGGAACTCTTGGATGTATTCCAAAGATTGGAAGTTACGTCCGTAGTTATCTACGCCGAACTCAGCACCTGATTGGCGAATGGCATTACATAACAGTGCTGTGTGGTGAGGCTGATCGATAAAGCATTCCTCTGGAATTTCAAAGTGTAGCTTAGAGGCCACTTTGGCGTGTTTTTCCAGCATGCTAGTTGTCCAGCGAATAAACGATGGTTGAGACAAGCTACTTTGCGCGATGTTAATCGCGACTGGGTCATTAAGTTCACCACTTTCTAGCATCTTAATCATTGATTCAATGACATACTGGTCAAAGATGTTGGTGGCGTCTAACTGTTCTAGTGCGAATAGGTATTGATTCGCACGATACGTTTCACCATCTTTTTCGATGCTTGAAAATACTTCGTTGTGGAATACTTTACCCCATGTGTTTTTCGCAGCTTGGAAACGGAATTTAACCCAATCACTATGAATGGCTTCTTCAACCAACGCTTTCCATTGCTGTTTACCCATCAAACTAGAAGGTGTATCACTGCCAATGAAGCCGTATGGCTTGTCTGGTTGCGCTTTGGCTTTCGATAGTGCGTTGTCCACCATCGAGAGGATTTCAGAGCGCGTTTTCTGATCTTTGCTGTGTGCAACCCCTAGTGACGCTTTAGGTTTTGCTAAGCCTGTTGGGTCAGTATTTAGGCCGTTCACACAATTGACGATGCTGTCCGATAAAATGCGTAACTCGCTCTCATCCATATGAGGGAAAAGCAAGCCGAACTCATCACTAGACAAGCGAGCAATAGTGGCACCCGGTACATCAATGGTGTTTTTCAAACGTTGAGACAGTTCTTTAACGTGGGCATCTGCGCGTTGGTAATCTTTGGTCTCGTAAATGTCCCCAATGTATTCAGCATGGAGTAGCGCGATACCCCCTTGCGTTTGCTCTGCAAGCCATTGGTCGATTTGGTTGATGTAGAATGAGCGGTTACCCAATTTAGATATAGGATCGAGGTAAGCCTGAGCACGCAGACGTTGCGCCTCTTTGGCTTGCTCTTTGAATGATAGCTCGATTTGAGCAGACATCATGTTAATGCCATCTACCACCGCGATAAGATCTTTGGTTCTTGGACGAGCAAGCGGTTCACCAAATTGGTTATTCGCGATTTCATGCATTTTATTTACGATGGCCGTTAATGGTTTTAGCGAGCGACGTAGGATGTATGAAATTGCCACTAAACCAGCTAGAAAAATAACACTGAATACAGACAGCAAGCCAATAAAACCTTGCCAGAGCTGCTCGTAAGCTGCGCCTGGGTGGCTAATGATTTCTACTTCGGCGAGCTGCATCCAACCACTGGTCACAACACGCTTATCGTGAATCGCTTTAAATAGATTCATGTCGATAAACCATTGTGGCACCGTACTTGGTTTAACTGGGTAAGTACGCACGATCTGGTAGTCAGAATCTAATGCTGTAAGACGAACAACTGAGTAGGTGCTGCCGTCAAATAGAGCATTAATCACGGACTCAACCGCGACTTTATCTTTGTCCTTTAGGTAAGGAGCCAATGCCAAACCTACGGTGTTAATAGTGTTGTTGACCTCTGAACGTTGCTGTTGCTCCAAGCTGTCTCGAGTCGTGTTGAATTGGATTACGAATACTGATGCCAACAAGAGTATAAAGACCGTAACCATCCCCACCACAAGCTTCTTATATAGGGTCATGTTTCTCACTCGTCATAGTTAATTTTAGGTTTATTTAACTGCAACTTACGTTCGCGCGAGCGTAAGTCATTCCAAAGGCTCAACCGTGATGCTTTCCCTGCCAGCTCTCCAGTGCTAGCAGATGACTTCATCAACCACAGGTTTGTACCATTAAAACTGTATATCGGTAGCAAGTCGCTACGCTTAGAGGCTCGGACAATGTCAGGATTGATATTATCGAGAATGAGCGGCTCAGAACTTGGGGTAGGGTAGTAAGCTAATACCATGTGAAACTGATTCAGTTCGATGGCTTTTACGTATATTAACCGCATCTTTGAATCTGGTATTCCTAGCTCGAGTAAAGAGAAGTACTTAGCAATAGTGAAATCTTCACAGTCTCCTGCGTTACTCCCTAAAAATTCGAGTGGCGTAGCCCAATAATCTGTCTTTCCCCACAGTTTTATGTCGTCAACGAAATACAGCTGATTAAAAAAGTCGTTAACGCCAGCGAGCTGTTCATGAGTCTCTAATTGTTTAAATAAGTCGAGGTTCTTTCGCCATGTATTTACGCGCAATCCCGCACGTTCGCCGTACACCGCTGTGACCGTATTGACCCATCGTTGTTCTTTACTGTTCAGCGCACCAAGTTGGAACGACAAACAACTTAAGCTGATTAATAATGTAACTTTACGCTGCAAATTGGATCGCATATTCGACTCGTATCACAAGTATACTCTTCTAGAGAGTTCGTCAGTGAGAAATAAGTGCTTTTTATTTAATCACTTATCGCTCAATACTCCCTATCGCGAGTATCTTAATGTGGTTTACTCCTTCAAGGCGTTCGTTTTGGCACTTAAAATCGGTTTAAGTAGATATTCCAAAACGGTTCGCTTCCCTGTGATGATATCGACCGATGCTGTCATTCCTGGAATGATTGGTAAATCTGCATCTTGACCAAAGTTTGTTTTTTCGGTGCGTACACGAACAATGTAGAAGCTGTTGCCTTCTTCATCTTGAGTGGTATCCGCGCTGATATGTTCCAACTCTCCCTCTAAACCGCCGTACTTTGTGAAGTCGTAAGCTGTAAATTTCACGATAGCATGAAGATCTGGGCGTAAAAATGCGATGTCTTTTGGCGCAATTTTCGCCTCTACCAATAGTGTGTCTTCTGTTGGTACGATCTCGACGATATCCATACCAGGTTGGATAACACCACCGACAGTATTGATGTTCAGTGTTTTGATTTTGCCTGTTACTGGCGAATTCACAACCGTTCGGTTTACTCTATCTTCCAAGCCCACCGCTGATTCAACCAAAGCAGATAACTGGTCTTGGGCGCTGTTGAGTTTCTCTTGCTGTTCAGAGCGGAATTTGAGTGCAACATCAATACGGTTGAGCATGGATTCTCGAATCGCTGATTGCAATACGGGAATCTTGAGCTCACTGGACGTCATTTCACGACGGGTATCGTTGACTTGGCGCTGTAATTTGAGCAGTTCAATACGAGGAACAACGCCCTCGTCTGCCAAAGGTTTGGTGATATCGAGTTCTTTTTTCGCGTATTGGTAGCTTTGACGCAAGTTCCTTACTCGCGCTTGGATCTCTACCAAGTCCTGCTGCTTTTGCTGCACTTGTTGGTCAATAACAGAAAGTTGGTTGCGCAAATTATCTAGATCTTCGCGATATTCTGCTTTTTGACGCTGTGTGAGTTGAGGTCGAGTCTCTTCCAAGGTTGGTGGGAAGGTCAGTTTACCGTAATCAAGTAGTACACTTTGACGCCAGTTTTCCGTTTCAAAATCACGATTAACGGCAACACTGTTAATAGAAGCGGATAGTTGCAGCACAGATGCGGTAAGGTTGGCAACTTGTTGCTCACGTTCACGAAAATCTGAGCGAAAGCGGGTGTCGTCGATAAGCAGTAACTGTTGGCCTTTTTCAACCAACTGACCTTCTTTGACCAAGATTTCTTTGACTAAGCCACCTTCTAAGTTTTGGACTACTTGTACCTGTGAGGAGGGAATCACTTTGCCTTGACCAACCGTGACTTTGTCGATTTCAGCCCAAGATGCCCAACCTATTGCTGCAATGAAAAATAGCACCATAACCCAGAGCATAAAACGCGCGCTGTTGGGGGTATTGAGGAGCAATGCTGCAGTTTTGTCATCAACAAAATCCAACTCTTCATCGTTGAGTTTGTTGTAGTTATCTCGGCTCATCACAGTCCCTGCTTATATAATTACGGATTATCTTTTTGATCTTATTATTATTAACCGATCATGTCAGCATGCTCGGCTAACAAAATATGAGAAGAGGGTTATTCTCTCTTCAAATGAGCTTTCTTACACTTTCTAAATCAAACAAAAGCATAATTAGCGCCGGAGTATAGCTATTACGCCTTGAACTTGGCTTTATCCAACTGATGTTTTTTTAGTTTGTCGTACAAGGTTTTGCGTGATACCTGTAATTCTAGTTGAACCTCTTTGAGTCTGCCGCGATGTCTTTGCAATGCATCGAATAACAAGCAATATTCAAAGTATTCTGTGCGCTGAGTCATACTCTGAATTTCAAGACTTTTCTCACTGTTCCAATCTTCCATTCTAAAAGTATCTGGCTTGAGGGCACGAAGTTCAGCAAATTGGCGTAGCTGCTTAACGTTTTCTGGCCATTCGAGACTGGTGAGGTGTTTGACCTCTTCTAGGCTGATATGTGGCGGCTGTAACTGATATCGGCTCGCGGTGTGGCGCACAAAGTGCTTGTATAAAGGCCCTATATCTTCCTTTCTCTCATCGAGCGTCGGTAAGTGAATTAGAGTCGCCAGGGATTTTAGAGGCGGCTCGGCTTGGGTGGTCGCGCCAAAAACACGTTCAAGTTTTGGGTGCTTGAATAAGTATTCCCATTGCTCAAATGATACATGCTCTGCGCTATGTAAGTACAAACTGCAGTGGCGTTTTCCTTCACTTAAGCGGTGTATGGCTTTGTCGAGCGCTTCTAATGAAAGCTCATAGAGGTCTTCACCAGAAGCGGCGATTAGCTCACTATCCGGTGTTGCATGTATGTCGTGGGCAAATTGTGCAGCGAGTCGCCGACCCGTACCATCTTGACCTACAAAAATGAGCGGCTGGCTTGTGGGCGCACTGATCAAGGCGCGACGAATACTAACCATGGCCTTACTGTGACCAATCATTTTCGGACCAACATGAGTTTGCATGTCGAGCTCTTTCTTAAGCCAGATGTTTTCTTGCAACAAGTTCAGTTTATCGCTGGCATTGTTGAGCGATTTCATGAGCTGTTCCGTTGAAAACGGTTTTTCTAGAAAGTCGTACGCGCCGCTTTTCATCGCATCTACCGCGGTTTTCACATCTCCATGTCCAGTAAGTACGATGAATTGAAAGTGATCGTTTTTGCTTCGCAAAGTTCGCATAAACTCCAAGCCATCCATCACGGGCATATGGATATCGGTAATGATAATCGCAGGCGTATTTGAGTCGATTACGCGTAAGGCTTCTACTGCGTTTGGTAAGCAGGTGACGTCTATCCCTTCAATCAGCAGGGCTTGAGACACGGCATCACGAATGTGTGGTTCGTCATCAACAAAGAAAACTGGGTTATTCATGGTCGTTTTCCACTTCTGGGGTACGTTTATTCTGATTGACTATTGGTAGCGTCACGATAAAGGTCATCCCTCCTGCTTGTTGTTCTGTGTTCTGATGTTTATAGGCACAGAGGGAGCCGTGATAGCTCTCTATAATCCGCTTGGAGATTGTTAAACCTAATCCAAGACCCTCCGGCTTAGTCGTAAAAAATGGGTCGAACACTTTTGCTAGGGCTTCGTCTGACATCCCTGGTCCGTTATCGGAAACAAGAATGTCGCAACTGTCATCATGACACTGAACAGCAATGGATATTTGCGGATCGATACAGTGGTTTTCCATCGCTTGTGCGGCGTTGTGGAAGAGGTTTATCAGCACTTGTTCTAATTCAACGCTGTGAATGGCCAGCTTCACATCATAGTCGATGGCCGGAACTTTTAGTGTTACTCCTTGCTTAATAAGCTTGTTGCTCAAAATGCTGGTGGCAGTATGTACCGCGTCGTGCAGTACTGAGATTTCATTGTGTGAATCGTGTGTGGCTTTCCGAGTAAAGACTTTTAAGCGGGCAATGACTTCCGAAATGGTGTCATTGAGTGTCAGCATTTTGCCCAAATTGTCAGCGACTATTGGGTATTTTTCCATTGCCAACAAACGCTGCGAGTTTTCGGTATAGGTTCTTAGTGCGGAAAGTGGCTGATTTATCTCATGATTAATACTGGCTGATAGCTCGCCCAACAGTGCCAATTTCGCGGCTTGCGTCAGCTCTTGTTGTGTTTGTTTAAGCTCTTGTTGGCTTTGCTCATATTGGCGGATGGTCTGTTGTAGTTTTTGGTTGGCTTCACTCAGAACTAGTGTTCGTTGCACTACTTTTTCTTCTAGGCTCACATTGAGATGGGCAAGGCGTGCTTTGTTAACTAGGGTTTGGAACCACGCTAACGCAATTAGAGCAATGAGCGCATATAAGATCAGGAAGACGATATCGGCCTGTAAAACGGCGGCAAGAACGCTGTTGTGGTTAATTAAGGCAACGACGCGAAACCCTTTATCCAATAAGTGTGTTGCGTATGCGAGGTAATTCGGTGATAGAAGCAATTGATTGTCATCAAACTCCGTGACACCACTGTGTGCCGTTAACTCACCAAAATATTCGGGTAAGGTATCGCCATATTGACGCGTTTCGGTAAGTTCATTTATTGCACTCGATGACAGTGGGAAAAGTGCACGATAGCGCCAGTCTGGTAAATTGCTCATAAACACGACATTGTGTTTATCTGTAATGAGTACGTCAGTCGTGGTTTGCGAAAGGCGCTGTTCTAATTGCTCCAAATTCACTTTTACTGTGATCACGCCAACGACTTCCTCATTTACCCACAGCGGAGATGAGAAGAAGTACCCACGTTTATTCGAGCGTACGCCTAATCCAACGTATTGAGCGGGCTCACCGCGTCGCGCATTTTTAAAATAGGGGCGATAGCTAAAGCTAGAGCCAACAAACGTATCTTCTTGCTGAAAGTTACTTGAGGCTATGACTAACCCGGTACGGTCATGAACGTAAATCGTATCGGCCAAACTTTGCTTCAACCAATCTGATAACAGTAGGTTGAGCTCTTGAGAGGGCGTTCCGCGCTCGACTGCTTTGAGTAGTCTTGGGTCGTGACTTAATAGGTTTGGTATCTGTTCAAACTTTGCCAGTTCGTAGTCCACTTCTTGTGATACTTGCGCGGCTTGTCTCTCTAGCTTTTGTTGCCATTGATCATGTTGGTATTGAGTTGCGTAATGATGAGTAAGCGCAAGCCCTGAAATGCCAACGGCACACAGTAGCAGTAAAAAATGACGTAGGGCTTTGGGGTTGAGTAAGTTCACGATCGGCTCACTGGTTTTTTGTGTCATGGTATCAAATGACGCACTGTGATGCTGTGAGCGGCAACGATAACAAGCACAATGATGTCCTTGTATTTCCTCAGTATCGGGAGCACAATCGACAAAAACGAGTGAAGGAGTAAAGATGGAACTTGCTGATATTCGTCGTGAGTACACCAAAGGTGGGCTGCGTCGTAAAGATTTGAAAGCTGATCCTATTGATCAATTTAATCTGTGGCTAGAGCAAGCAGTTGAAGCGGGTTTAACGGACCCGACTGCGATGACAGTTGCAACGGTTGATGAAAATGGCATGCCGTTTCAACGCATTGTTCTATTGAAAAACGTCGACAAAGATGGTTTTGTGTTTTACACCAACCTAGGCAGTCGCAAGGCCCAGCAGCTAGAGCATAACAGCAATATTAGTTTGCACTTCCCTTGGCACCCGTTAGAGCGCCAAGTTCATATTACTGGTGTGGCTGAAAAGCTTACCGCCGTAGAGAATATGAAATACTTTACTTCTCGTCCTAAAGAGAGCCAGTTGGCCGCAATCGCGAGCAAACAAAGTAGCCGTATTTCTGCCAGAGGTGTGTTGGAAGGTAAGTTTTTAGAGCTAAAACAGAAGTTTGCTAAGGGGGAAATACCAGTACCAACCTTTTGGGGTGGCTTTCGAGTAAAACCAAATAGCATCGAATTTTGGCAAGGTGGCGAACATCGCCTTCACGATCGTTTTCTTTTCTCCCAGCATGATGGAAGTTGGGACATTGATCGTCTAGCGCCATAGGCTTATGGTCCCTCATGAATAAACAAACACCGCCGAATTGGGGCGGTGTTTTTGTAGGTAGAAGCGATGCGAATTATCGCTCTCCATTCAACACAACCGATAATTGATGCTTAAGCAGCGTTTTGGGTACAACAGAGCCGTAGCCTGCTTCCATTGCTTTATCTATTAGCTCGTTCTTGCTGTTCGCTGCAAACTTATTACGTAAGCGTGCGACGTGACCTTCAACGGTTTTTGTTGATATGCCCATGACCTGAGAGATAAATTGAGGCTTTTTGCCATAGAGCAAGAGGAAAAGCGTTTCTTGCTCGCGGCATGTGAGCTTCTCTGGTTTTGGTTGTAAGTCAGAGAAACGAAAGATGGATTGTTGATTTGGGTTGGTACTGATTGCACGACAAACCCAATACCCGACTTCAATCACGGCGGTGTCGGTGAGTTCCCTTCCGTAGAAAATGGTGCCTACGATGTCGCCTTTGTCATCTCGCCACGGTGTTTTAGTAAATATATGTGCTCGCCAGCGGCCATCTGGATAAGGGTGGATATCCAGAATTTTTAGTGACTCGCCAGTTTCGAGAACGTGTTTATCTTGGCGTTGAAATTCTTGCGCGCATTCAGTGGTTGGGCTGGCCATATCAAAATCAGTTTTACCCAAGCACTCCTCGGGCGACGTGTGCCCTAACAGTTCTGCGTATTCCTGGTTTACGTATAGGAATACCGAATCTTTATCTTTGCATCCCCAACAACCTGGTAGCTGTTTAAGGAGGGATTGTTCTATGGTATCGACTGAAATATTCACAAAAGGACTCACTACATACTGCTTTTACCAATACAGAGACGTCCGTGTTACATGGCTCGTATTGATGTTGCCAAGTAGGCAGTTACGTTGCTAGAACACGTTCGTTGATTGGCGCTCAATCCAATTAAATTCGTGGTGTTCGATGTTTTCGTCAGGTAGTCATAGACAACGACGAAATGGAACGAAGAGTTTAATTGGGAAAATGGTCTGTTTCATTACAGATATGTGCGCTCACGGATGTCCGCCAATGTTCGGCTTACAACTCGTATCGTCCTTGATCATGCTTCCTACAACTCAGTTGTAATGTGGTTGACGTTCATATCACTTGTGAGCGAAAGAGCAGCACCTAAGCATATGAGAGGGACAGTGAGACAAACGCTATGATATCAGCTTATGCCATTGTTTTCATTGTTGAGAAGCGAAAAAAAAAGCCAGCCTGAAGACGGGCTGGCAACACAAGATATAATCTTGTCGACGTGTAGAAGAGGTTCTAAATTACTTAGCGAGGGTCTGCTAAGTAAGTTAGAGGTATCAATGAGATACCGAGAGCTTTAGATCGTATGCATCTTAAAGCTCGATAACTAATGTATTGAATCAGAAGCATATTAGTAAGGGGGGAAATCCCTCTATGTTGAGTTTAAGAGTGGGTTTCGATCCGTTTCAGGGACGAGTTATCTAATATGGAGCACGGTGTTTTACAAAATAACAGATTGTTCGGTAATAAGGATCTTTACATTGATTGATTATGTATACGTAAGGTGTTGCCTATCTATCCGTTTTTGTTAATAAAATTGGTTGCTCACTGACCGTAAATTAACCTCGCATGATCATCGTTCCGGAACTATGATCATGTAAATGAACTTGATCATGCTGATTTGATCTTGTCGATTGAGTTGGGTAAAAGTTGCAACCCAACAAAGAAGGTATATGATGCGAAGACGTAAGCTGACCGTGTAAAGACGACTGTTTAAAATGAGTGACTCAGATAACCAAAAAATCCTTTCATATCAAGAGATTATGCTGCCAAAGCCGGCGGAGCTGATCACACTTCCGTCTTATATGGATTGCCACGATCATTCTTATACGCAGATCGTGATTGGTTTAAAAGGGCAAGCCGAATTTGAAGTGCGCGGGCGAGGTAATCTTGTCGGCCCTGGTCAAGGTTGTGTGGTTACCGCATGCTCTGATCATGCTTTCGGTGGCGTCATCAATCAATCGGATATTTTGGTGCTGAATATGCCCAAACCGACAAATGATGATCCCGAAATGCTTCAAAAAATCAATAACCTGGAGAGAGAGCATGTCTACTTCCAGTTAGATAGTCAAATTCAGAAGCTGATACAGATGTTGGTTCAGGAAATGCGAAACCATCCGGATGACCTGCTGTTAAGTCGTGCGTGTAACGACACTGTGATTGCATTAATGCAGCGCCATATCTCGGCATTTGAGACCAGTCGCAAAGAGTCGCGCTTTGATTTGGAGGCGATTGATCGTTACATTGAGCAGCACCTGAGTCATAAGATTAGTGTGGCTCAATTGGCCGGGCGAGTGTTTCTTGGGGAAAGTCAGTTCCATTGCTTGTTTAAAGAGCAGATGGGGATTACACCTCATCAATATGTTCTCGGAAAGCGTATCGACATGGCTCGTGAATTAATCGAGCAAGGGCACCTTTCTTTAGGGCAAATTGCCGAGTTTACTGGCTTCTCAAGCCAGAGTACTTTTACTCATACTTTTACTCGCTTACAGGGAATATCACCTTCCCGTTATAAAAAACAAGTTGGATAACAACGCGTTTTTTTAGGTCACATAATCATCAATTAGAATAAAGCCATGCACTATGCATGGTTTTTTTATGTTTTATTCACGTGACCTATCTCTCGTTTTTTTAAATTCTCTGTTCTTTGCAGTGGCTGATATGCCACTTGATCCTACATTTTCTCTTAGAACGAGCTCTTCACAAAAATCTTATTGATATTCTTAATATTTTGTTGTGAATGCAATGAAAAAATTAAAATTTACAACACAAAATATTACCTATTTGAATGTGACTATGTGGATGTTTTGTTATAAAAGCGAGTTTTTGGCAAAAATGTCGTAGTTTTTGACAAGTATTCTTATCGGCCTCAAAATACACTGCCAGCCATTGATAATCCTCGAAGCGGTTTTCGAGGAGTGAGATTGAGGAACACACATGTTTACAGCTACGAACGTGTTGACACCGGAATTTATCGGGCAGCCGCTTGATAAGTTGTGGTCACTGATCTCGCCATTATATATGGTGGACGAGTCTCAATGGCTAGAGCAACTATTGCCACTAGCGACGCCGACAGAGGACGAAAAATCGGCGATCACTACCCAAACTACCCACCTTATCGAAGCCATTCGTGCCGATAAGAAGTCAATCCAGATGATTGATGCTTTATTGCTGGAATACAGCTTAGATACTCAAGAAGGTATCTTGCTGATGTGTCTTGCAGAAGCATTAATGCGCATCCCAGATGCCGCGACAGCAGATTCTTTGATTAAAGATAAGTTGAGTGTCGCAGACTGGAAATCTCACCTGAAAAACTCTGACTCTGTGTTTGTTAACGCATCAACATGGGGCCTCATGCTAACAGGTAAAGTGGTTGGTCTTGGTGAGCAAGGCACCCAGAGCCCAGGTCAGGCTGTAAACCGTCTGGTAAATAAATTCTCTGAGCCTGTGATTCGTAAAGCCATGTATCAGGCAATGAAGATCATGGGTCACCAGTTTGTTCGTGGTCGTACGATCGAAGAAGCGCAGAAGAACGGTCGTCCAATGCGCGACAAAGGTTTCACCTACTCGTTTGATATGTTGGGTGAGGCGGCGTTAACTACAGCGGACGCGAACAAGTACTTCAAAGATTACCTAATGGCGATCGAAGCGGTGGGTCGCGAGACTTACGGTAACGACACCAGCCCTGCGCCTTCGATTTCCATCAAGCTTTCTGCATTACACCCGCGCTACGAAGTCGCAAATGAAGAACGTGTAATGACAGAGTTGTATGACTCACTAATGCAGCTATTGAAACGTGCAATTGAAGTCGACGTTGCAATCACAATCGATGCAGAAGAGGCGGATCGCCTTGAGCTTTCTCTGAAGCTATTTGAGAAAGTGTACCGTAGCGATCTTGTGAAAGGTTGGGGCAAGTTTGGTTTGGTTATTCAAGCTTACTCAAAACGTGCGCTACCAGTCTTGGTGTGGCTAAATGCACTCGCAAAAGAGCAAGGTGACGTTATTCCTCTGCGTTTGGTTAAAGGCGCGTACTGGGACAGCGAAATCAAGTGGTCTCAACAAGCGGGTTATGCAAATTACCCAGTATACACTCGCAAAGAAGCGACGGACGTTGCATACCTAGCTTGTGCTCGTTTCCTACTTAGCGAAGGTGTTCGCGGTAATATCTACCCACAATTTGCAAGCCACAATGCTCACACAGTTACGGCAATTGCTGTCATGGCGGAGCACAAAGAATACGAGTTCCAGCGCCTGCATGGTATGGGTGATTCACTGTATAACCATGTTATGAAAATGTACGGTCAGCCAGTACGTATTTATGCTCCTGTCGGTAGCCATGCTGATCTTCTTCCGTACTTGGTTCGTCGTCTGCTTGAAAATGGTGCGAACAGCTCGTTTGTACACCGTCTAGTTGATGCGCGTTGTCCGATTTATGAGTTGACCCATCACCCTGTGGATGTGTTGACGGGGTTTGACACGCTACACAACGACAAAATTCCATTGCCTGCCGACATTTTCCCTGAGCGTAAGAACTCATATGGCGTCAACATCGACATCGACAGTGAAGCGAAGCCATTTGAAGCTCAGGTCGAAAGCTTCATGGACAACCAGTGGGTTGCAGGCCCGATGATCAATGGTGAACGCTTTGCCGAAAGCATGATCAAGGAAAATGCGGCTGAGATCATCACCGCACCATACGATCGCCGAATTGAAGTCGGCAAAGTGGCATTTGCAACTCTTGATCACGTTTCCGCTGCAATTGATGCGGCGCAAACTGCTTTCTCTGATTGGAAAACCGTTCCTGTTGAGCAAAAAGCGGCTTGTTTAGAAAAGCTTGCTGACTTAATGGAAGAAAACCTGGCTGAGCTGGTGGCGATTTGTCACAAAGAAGCGGGTAAAACGATTCACGATAGCATTGATGAAGTTCGTGAAGCGGTGGATTTCTGTCGTTATTACGCGAAACAAGCGCAAAACCTACAGCCATTTGAGCTAGAAGGCTTTGATGGTGTGAAACGCATTTCTAGCCGTGAAGGTCTTGGTGTGTTTGTGTGTATCAGCCCTTGGAACTTCCCGTTGGCTATCTTCCTTGGTCAGGTGACGGCAGCACTGATTGCGGGTAACACAGTGGTTGCAAAACCTGCTGAGCAAACAAGCTTAATTGCCGCTCGCGCTATTGAACTAATGCTGGATGCTGGTTTCCCTGCAGGTGTGATTCAGTTACTTACTGGTCGCGGCGCTGAGATTGGTCATGCACTGACTTCTCATGATGCTATTGCTGGTGTGGCATTCACTGGCTCAACGGCAACGGCGCAACGCATTAACGTTACGCTTGCGGAGCGCAGCGCGAAACCGGTTCCGTTTATTGCGGAAACAGGTGGCCAAAACGCAATGATTGTGGACAGTACTGCATTGCCAGAGCAGGTGGTGCGTGATGTGATTCGTTCGGCGTTTGCATCTGCTGGTCAGCGTTGTTCTGCCCTTCGTGTTCTATTTGTACAAGAAGATGTAGCAGACCGTATGATCAACCTGATTCAGGGTGCGATGAATGAACTGCATGTTGGTTTACCTTACCTACACAAAACAGATGTTGGTCCGGTTATCGACAGCAATGCAAAACAAAAACTCCTCGCTCACCTTGAGCAAATGAGCAAAACACAGACTAAAGTCGCTCAGCTACAGCTGGATGAATCGTGCCAGCATGGTGACTTTGTCTCACCAAGTGCGTTTGAAATCTCGGGCATCGATGTGCTGAAAGAAGAACAATTTGGTCCAATCTTGCACATTGTTCGCTTTAAAGCGTCTGAATTACCGAACGTGGTTGCGCAGATCAACAAAACGGGTTTTGGCTTGACGATGGGTATCCATAGCCGTAACGAAACCACGTACCGTTGGATTGAGAAGCATGCTCGAGTAGGTAACTGCTACATCAACCGAGACCAAGTTGGTGCTGTGGTTGGTGTACAGCCGTTTGGTGGTCAAGGCTTGTCAGGTACTGGCCCGAAAGCTGGTGGTCCACACTACCTATTCCGATTTACTCAACATCTTCTTGCTCAAGCAGAAAACGCATAAGGAGTCGCATTATGGTTCATCAGATCACCTATTTTAAAGATGCATTCTCTGCGTGGGAGCAGTGGAATCTGACTGATTTTGATTACAAATGCGAGCATGTTCTGGCATTTAAATCTGCACTAGAAGGGCAGCAGTCTACCGTTGCCAAAGTGGTTTCTTACCACTTGCAACAAGCATCAGCTCTTCTTGCAGAAACTCACCAGTTAGTTGGCCCTACAGGGGAAACTAACGAACTGTATGCCGCAGGACGCGGTGTGGCTTTGGTGATTTGTGAAAACAACATCGAGCCTGCTGATAATGCGTTATACAGTGCTTTTGCGATGATCACCTGTGCCTTAATTGCAGGCAACAGTGTGGTCGTTTGCAGTGACAATGCAGAGCTAAACCAATTGGTTAAGCAAGCTGTAGCGTTGGCAAACTTCCCATCTAACTTAGTCCAGGTTGTTGCGTACGATGCGTCTGCCCCGTTGCTTGAGAGCGATGTACGTAGTGTGGGTTATGTTGGGCGTTCACAGATTGAGCATGCGCTCAATCTTCAACTAGCTAAGCGTGACGGTGCAATCGTCGGCTTAGTTTCTGAAACGGATTTAGAGTCACCGAAATTGGCTCATGATCCTCATCTCTCGTTGCGCTTCATTACTGAGCGCACTCGAACGATAAATATTACCGCGGTGGGTGGTAACGCAACTCTACTCGAGTTGGGGAACGAAACTCACTAACCTGACTTGTAATGCCAATCTGGAGTAACTGGACTGAGAGCCGGTCCAGATTGGTTTTTTATACTCTGATGTATTGCTGAGACGGTAAAATATCAGGGCAGGCAAGGAAGGAAATAATTATAACGAGGACTATCTAATGATAGAAAATAGCTTTGCTATCACGTCCACTTTTGTGGCGTATTTACTGATTATGGTTGCTATTGGCGTTTACGCGTATAAGAGGACTTCCAATTCATCTGACTACTTCCTAGGTGGCCGTAGCCTAGGTCCGTGGCCTGCTGCATTATCTGCAGGTGCTTCAGACATGAGTGGTTGGTTGCTGCTAGGCTTGCCTGGCTATGCGTACGCTGCGGGTATCGAGGCCTTCTGGTTAGCCGGCGGTCTACTTCTTGGTACATGGGCAAACTGGCTCATCAGTGCAAAACGCCTCCGTACCTACAGTATCCAAACTGACGCGCTAACGTTGCCAGAGTTCCTGTCACGTCGCTTCAACGATAAGTCGAAACTGATTCAGACAATCTCTGCGTTTTTCATTCTTCTATTTTTCCTTTTCTACACCAGCTCAGGTTTGGTCGCAGGGGGCAAACTGTTTGAGACGGTATTCGGTCTAGATTACACCTACGCTGTTATCATCGGTACGGTGTGTGTCGTTTCTTACACACTATTCGGTGGTTTCCTAGCGGTATCTTGGACTGACTTAGTGCAAGGTCTGCTAATGGCGGCTGCGCTAATGATTGTTCCTATAGCGGTAATGGACGGTGGTTTAGGTCAGCTAAGTTCTGATCTACATGACATCAACCCAGAACTTGCAACGCTATGGAATGACGCGAAAGGCGAACCATTGTCTGCGATTGCCATTATCTCTCTAGCGGCGTGGGGCCTTGGTTACTTTGGTCAGCCACACATCCTAGCGCGTTTTAAAGCGTCTCGTTCAAACAAAGATCTAACAACTGCACGTCGTATCGCAGTGATTTGGACGGCACTATCTATGGTTGGTGCAATGCTTGTTGGTCTTGTTGGTCTGGTTTGGGTTACGGGTCATCCGGGTACTCAACTAGAAGACGGCGAGAAGATCTTCATGCTATTGGTTAACGCAGTATTCCACCCTGTCGTTGCGGGTATGTTGTTAGCAGCAATCCTAGCGGCGGTAATGAGTACCGCTGACTCACAGCTCCTTGTTTCATCTTCAGCGCTTGCAGAAGATTTCTACAAGCAAGTATTCAAGCCAGAAGCGTCTTCTGAAGAAATCGTAATGATTGGTCGTATCGGTGTTATCGTTATTTCGCTTGTTGCGCTATTCCTAGCGATGACGCCTGATAGCTCAGTACTTGGTCTTGTATCTTACGCTTGGGCTGGTTTTGGTGCGGCATTTGGTCCTGCGGTTGTACTTAGCCTTTACTGGAGCGGTATGAACCGTAACGGCGCGTTAGCAGGTATTCTTGTTGGTGGTATCACTATCGTGGTTTGGAAGCAGCTAACTGGCGGTTGGTTTGATGTGTACGAAATCGTACCGGGCATCATCTTCTCTACGCTTGCTATCATTGTGGTAAGTAAAGCAACGGGCGGTGCTGCGCAAGACGTGTTAGACCAACACCAGTCGTTCGAGAAAAAACTGGTTGAACTAGACTAGTAACTTCCCGTATATGAACACAAAGCCCGCTATTTTAGCGGGCTTTGTTTTATCTGAAACTTAATTAGCGTTAATGGTGGTAGCTTGAGATCAAAGCTTAGCATTGCTCGGTTAGATTGGAGTGTTAGTCGCGATGAATTTTGGCGTAAATAACGGTGTTACTCAGCTCTCCCGATGTAGTCAGACGTTCGTTTCTGAGCTCTCCTTCGAACTCATAACCACAGCGCTCGGCTACAGCTCGGCTCTTTTGGTTGGTGCTATCAGCATGAATTGCGATTCTCTTGGCACCCAAGTCATCAAACGCATAGCGCTCAACTTCGAGCACAGCCTCAGCAACATAACCATTGCCAACGGCAGCATCATCTAACCAATAACCTATCTCAAAGGATGGTACGTCGGGATCTCGAATCATCAAACCGACCGCACCCAGTAAGCGATCACTTTCCTTTTCAATCATGTAGTAACGCAGCTCTTCTTCGAAGTTTTCAAAGTTTGCGATGGCTTTCTCTGTCCCTTCTATCATCGCTTCTAATGTCAGCACATGAGGCACCCACGGCAGATAGACTTCGAGAGTCTTTTGGCTGCGAACGACAGCTTGATGCGCCTCTTCGGCTCGTTCTAAACAAGCAGGGATGAGTTTGAGACGTTTCGTTTCCATGCCGACTCTCCTATGGGTGAAAAATGAACGGAAAATCATTTAAACAGATGTACTTAGAATGATCTAGTCAACGCCGTCATATTATTCACTTGGTTTGCCAGAGAGAAACTGAGAGAATCGAACCGTTATCAAACCAACTAGGTTCATTATGAAACTTTTAGTAAGAAACTTGGCTCGTCACATGACCGAGCAAGATATCCGCAAATTATTCTCAGCGTACGGCAAAGTAGAACTGTGTTCGCTAGTGCTTGATCAAGACACGGGTTTGTCGAAAGGCTTCGGTTTTGTCATCATGCCGGACGAAGCAGAAGCCATTTCTGCTCTTGAAGCACTGAATTTGACGAACGTAGAAAAAAGCAAAATTCGCGTGAAAGTCGCACAAGACTAATACAGAGAAAAGCCAGCGTTATTGCTGGCTTTTTTGTCTTTCTATTTAGAGACCAAATTGGCAACATTCTAGAATGTCTTCTCTTTTCGTTTTAGCGAGATTGATCATCAATTCTCTCTTCAAGTTGTTTCATTAAATCCTTTAACTGTAGAGAATCGAAATTGTCTGAATTCGGCACTTGGTAAGCGTCGTTGACTGTGTAGAGCATCAAACTTTTGCTAGAGAAGAACTCTTTCTGTATTTGGACTTTGACAATGTCATCAAGAGGTAGACGGAAGTAAACCGTTGAGCCCTGGCGGTACTTCAAGGTGTTGGTGCTTGCATCGATATCTAGCGTTTTAGGATTGAACGCGCGGCGCGTGAAGTACGTTGAGAGCAGTTTCAATCCTATTATTGTGAGTGCTACGAGTCCAAACTCGACGATCTTGTCTGCTAGGTAGGAAAAATAGAACAGCGACAACAATACAGTTCCTAGCAAGAAAGGGTTGTTCTTGGGCAGATTTTGTGAAGTTTCATGGATGATCATCCGACATATCCCTCTTCTATACGCGGTAAACTCACCGCACCAAGTAACTCCTCAGTGTTTCGCAAGGTAATAGCGTACGCCACGCCTTGATGCTGCTGATACATCGGATCGTGCCTATCTATCCATGCTTGCGCCATCGGTCGCTCATAAGGATGAGGGATGTTTGCTGTCATGTCGGCAATTCGCTTATCTCCAGCGAGTAAAGCCACTTGTTGGCAGTCATCGATATTGAATGGCCGGAGGACGAGTCTTTCGGTAGTGAGAATCGGTTGTATCGTCATGCATTTCTTCCTTGATGAGACGGCTATAGCTGCTAGCAACTGGTTTGCGGGGTAAATCAAGATAACAAGGCGTCTCGAAAGCTCGATCTAGCCAGCTGTAAAGTTGTCATGCGCCTTACTAAATAATAAGCCCGAACAATTGCTTATGTGTAATGTGTCGTATCATTACACACATAAGCACGTTTGCTCATATTGATGGTACAAAAGTTGAGGTCTGACCAATGTCTCAGTTTTTTGATACTTTCGTTCAATTTTTTGAAGATAGGGCACAAAAAATTAAAGGAGCTTTTTAATTGTGGAATTATTTTGAACAAAATATGTCAATTGTCAGTAGGACGAAAAAGTAGGGAGAAGAGAAATGCCGGATATATATTGCGCAGCTTGTAGAAAATCAACGCAACATAAAGTGATTATGAAGCGTTGCGAGCCTCAGTCTGTTGACTCGTTAACAGGCAAAATGGTGAGTTTTACACAGCTGATGGCGAAATTTGTATCAGGTGAACATTATTACGAGATGGAGCCTCAATACTACTGCCGTTGTTGTAATCATCGTGCAATTGGAGAGGTTGTTCCACATCCTGCACGGCATACATCGGCCGCACTCTAACTCTGAGTGATAGCCATGATTAATGGCTAAATAGGGCGGCGTTGCCCGAACGACATATCTATACAGGCGTGTCATGCGCTTTCAAATTTGCGACTCCGCGGGAGCCGCTAGGTTGCTTTTTCTCTTCATATCACGGTTACTAAGTGAGCGGCAATAATCATAGCTCTTTCC
The DNA here is from genome assembly GCF_024181865.1 of Vibrio sp. Y58_MX_L22. Taxonomy (NCBI): domain Bacteria; kingdom Pseudomonadati; phylum Pseudomonadota; class Gammaproteobacteria; order Vibrionales; family Vibrionaceae; genus Vibrio; species Vibrio sp. Y58_MX_L22. The sequence continues at coordinate 15,618 of NZ_JAMZAN010000008.1, read as the reverse complement.
CTCCTTCGTTGTTTTCTGGTTATTCTCTGCTGAATTTCACATGCTGTGCATTTGATGGTTTGCAATTGTTTGAGCAACGATTAATGTGATGCTTTCTAAGTGGTTACAAGGAAGTGGGTTAATGAGTTATCAATTGGACCGGATTGATTTACATATTTTGAGAGTGCTTCATTCGAGAGGCAGAATTCCAGTTGTAGAACTAGCAAAGCTGATTAACTTAACGACTTCTCCATGTTCTGACCGTGTAAAGCGGCTAGAAAAAGAAGGGTATATCAATGGTTACCATGCAGAGTTGAATGCGGAAAAGTTGGGGCTGGATGTGCAAGTATTCATCCATATTCGTTTAGACCAAACCAGTTTTTCTATTTTTGAAAAGTTTGCGAAAGCGGTGGAATTGATGCCTGAAATTGAAGAGTGCTACTCGCTCTCTGGAGATTTCGATACCATGATAAAAGTTCGTGTTAAGAGCATGAAAGCGTATCAGGAGTTTATGTCGAGTAAGTTAGGCACGCTTCCGGGCGTGATTCAAACTCGTAGTGAAGTGGTCATAGAAGAACATAAAACGGGATTTGGCGTGAACCCTGAGCTCCTTGGTTAGGCGAGGCATGTGTTGATCCTTCTTATTTAGCGTGGCTTGGTATATTACTTTTTCACGATTAAAAAAGGAGCCGAAGCTCCTTTTTAATAAATCGGTGAGCGATTATGCCCCGATAAAGGTGCTGATAACGCCAATTAAACCACCAAAAACACCGCCCCAAACGACTAGCCAGCCAAGGTGTTGTTTAATCATCTTTTGCACCATTTCTTTAACTAATGCCGGTGTTAATTCGCTTAAACGTTGATCGATGATACCTTCGATGTTCTGCTTTATCTCATCCATCATTGCAGGAGATTCGAATTGCTCTTTCAGTGCTTCTTTGATGTTATCGCTCTTGCTCAACTCAATGATGGATTCTTGCATCTTTTCGACGAAAGGTTGGCGCATGGGTTGTAGCGCTTCCGAGCCGCCAAACATCGCTAGCATGCCACCAAACTGAGAGCCTTCAATTACTTCCACTAGGGAATCAAATGCTGGATTTAAATTTACTTTCTCAATTACTGGTTGAAGATCGATGTTCACACCGCCCGCCATTTCTTTATTTAAGAATCGGTCAATGTTCGCTTCAGTAAAAAACTGTTCCATCATCAGGTTTTTGATAGCCAGTTTAAACTCTTCAAATCGCGCGGGGATCACGCCAGAACCGTATAATCCAGGCACTTTCTCAAACAGCATATGGATGGCAAGCCAGTTGGTGATGGCGCCTGAGAACGCAAACAGCCCTGCATACCAAAGATAGTCGTTTTGTAATTGATGACCTCCAGCCATCAAAGCGATAGCAAGGACATTCGTTAGCAAACTTTTGTTCATAGTGACCAGTTATATGTGAATATCGGAATAAATAAGTGGGCCTGATTCTATACCTAAGTCACATTAAGATGCTAGATTTTGCCGTGATGAGTAGTCTTGTAGCGAAGGGAAAAAAATGAATGCTCGGAAAAACAAAACCCGACAATCATTGTCGGGCCACTGCTTTTTCTTAGAAAAACTAAGATTCTATTTTTAATTTTAGATGCGGTAGATCTTACAACAAAGTTGGCATTTCCATCTTTCTGAGTAGCCAAATAGCTTGTCAGCCCAACTTGGTTTGAGTTGTACGATCTGCATTGAACCACATTTACACATAAGCTAATTACCTTATTGTTAATATAATAACTAAGCCATCTATTGAGTATAGCTGTTTCTCAAAAAGTGAAATGACAAATGAAGACGGCTCAATACTCTGTATTGTGTTCATTGCAATGGATACGCAACGAGGCGGTATATTAGCAGAAAAAGTGTGAGCTTTATCATGGAGAGTGTTTCATATATGAGAAACCACAATGGCTATATGAGCGTCTAGCCATGGATTAAAATAAAAAACGGCGCTTAAAGCGCCGTTTTTATTGAGCTTATCACTCGTTAAGAAGCATGTTGATTGTCTAGTTCTTCAGCGATAAATCCGCCAGTTTGATGCGCCCAAAGCTGGGCGTAAATGCCGTTATTCGCAATGAGTTCTTGATGAGAACCTTGTTCAACGATGCTGCCTTTATCTAGCACGATGAGGCGATCCATTTGTGCGATGGTCGATAATCGGTGAGCGATAGCAATAACCGTTTTCCCTTGCATTAATTCATTCAAGCTTTCCTGAATCGCTGCTTCGACTTCTGAATCCAGAGCCGATGTGGCTTCATCCAGTACCAGCAATGGTGCGTCTTTGAGTAGCACACGAGATATTGCGATACGCTGACGTTGGCCGCCAGACAGTTTTACACCACGTTCACCAACTTGCGCATCGTATCCGACATTACCAAATGGGTCGGTCAGAGTTTCGATAAACTCATGGGCATGCGCTTGCTTAGTGGCTTTCAGCAAATCTTCTTCTGTCGCATCTGGATTGCCATACAAAATATTGTCTCGAATTGAACGGTGTAACAGAGAAGTATCTTGGGTCACCATACCGATCTTTGAGCGTAAAGAGTCTTGTGTGACTTCTGAGATGTTCTGTCCATCGATCTTAATGCTGCCGTCTTCGACATCGTGGAAGCGAAGTAACAAGTTCACCAAAGTCGATTTTCCGGCGCCGGAGCGCCCGACCAAGCCTACTTTCTCTCCTGGTTTGATGTTGAGGTCGAGATGGCTAATCACGCCTTTGTTCTCACCGTAATGGAAGCTGACGTTATCAAAGTGAATGCCTCCTTCAGTGACAACCAAGTCTTTTGCGCCTGGTTTATCTTTAATATCAATAGGCTTAGAGAGCGTTTTCATTCCATCGACAACGGTTCCCATGTTTTCAAAGAGGGCGCCAACTTCCCACATTATCCACATAGACATACCGTTTACGCGCAATGCAAGACTAACAGCAATCGCAATCGCGCCAACGCTAATGGCACTATCCAACCACAAGTAAATCGATAAAGCAGCAACGGAAAATACCAAAATATAGTTTGAGATCTCTACAGCGACGTCGAAGCCGGTCACTAGGCGCATTTGACGATAGACCGTATTTAAAAATCCTTTCATGCCTTGCTCGGCATATTGGGTTTCGCGCTGGCTATGAGAAAACAGTTTGACGGTTTGAATATTGGTATAACTGTCGACGATACGCCCTGTCATTGTCGAACGTGCATCGGCCTGCGCTGAAGCGACGTCTTTGAGCTTAGGGACAAAATAGATTTGGATAGCGATGTAAGCGAGTAGCCAGACGATCATTGGGATCATCAAACGCCAGTCTGCCGTCGCTAACATAATGATCATGCTGGTAAAGTAAACCGTAACGTAAACAAACACATCCATAGCTTTCATTACGGTTTCGCGCACAGCTAATGAGGTTTGCATGACTTTCGTTGCGACTCGACCTGCAAAATCATCTTGATAGAAGTTCAAGCTTTGATTGAGCAAATACCGGTGTGCAAGCCAGCGGATAGACATTGGGTAGTTGCCCAATAACGTTTGATGAACGAGCAACGAGTACAAGATCACCAATATAGGCATGACAACCAGCAATAAGGCTCCGTAGAAAATCAAATCCGATTTGTTGTCTTGTAAGAACGTTTCTGGATTGCTGGTAGACAACCAATCAACCAATTGTCCCATGGCGCCAAACAACATTACCTCAACAACAGCCACAATTGTGGCCATCAAAGACATGATGATCAAAGGCTTTTCATAACCACGAGTGTAATAACGCAGAAAAGCGAACATCCCTGAAGGAGGCTGATCCGGTGTAGATTTGGGGAACGGCTCTGTAAAGCCTTCAAATCGTTTAAACATAACTCATCCTAAAGTTAAAACAGTGCCATTTGGGGTGGCTAAATCCATCGATTCACGCTGCTTTGGACGAAACCGCGTGTATGAGAGTTTTTTGCCTGCTCCTCGATAAAGCAGACCGATTGACGAGAGGGGCGAAAAAATAGTCTAACCGATTGTGTCTTAAATGTAACTAGTTGGTTATGAGTGTGATTGTCTATGGTTCTGATTCTTATGATGAATTCTTATCATGTTCATCACGGTGCCATAAAATCTTAAACCTGCAAAGTGACAATAAAATTTAGGGAAAAATAAACTTAATGCAGCAAAAAACACTTTTGTGCAATTAAATTAATTGTCAAAACAGCAAAACTGAAGTTAACAATAAATTTACAATCTCCTCATTCTAGTGATAAGGAATATATTGGATGCTATTACACGAATCAGTGACCCAATTTGCTAATGGGAAAGAAGAAAGCACGCAAAGTGCTCAGCGCCAAACCGCAAACTGCGTAGTGATGGTGCCACCGAAAGAGTTTCGTTTTAATGAAGAAACCGCACAAGATAATGAGTTCCAACATAAAGTGTCACTCAGCCAAGAAGAAGTCTCACGTCGAGTAATGGCCGAGTTCGCGAGTATGGTTGCAACGCTGCGTCAAGAGGGCGTTCAAGTTGTTGAGTTTGATTATCCAACTTCAGATGTTGCGACGCCAGACGCGGTATTTCCAAACAATTGGTTTAGCACTACGCCAGATGGCACGTTGTACACCTTTCCAATGGCCTGTGAAAACCGTCAAAAAGAAGTACGTCCCGATGCACTTGTGGCAGCACTAGCGCAAGCAGGGCGAGAAGTTCATCGACGCAGCAGTCTAACTGAATATCTTGACGAGCAAGCGTATTTAGAAAGCACGGGTGTGATGGTGTTTGACCACCTAAATAAAACGGTCTATGCCGCACTCTCACAACGTTGTGATCGTCTGGTTTTAGAAGATTACGCCGATCGTATTGGCTATGAACGAGTGATTTCTTTCCAAACTCGTTTGCCGTCTGGTGCGCCGATTTATCACACCAATGTGATGATGGCGGTTGGCGAACAGTTTTGCGTGATTTGTGACGAAGTGATCCCAGAATTTGAGCGTCGTTTTGTAATGAAGTCACTCGCCAAAGACAAGCAAGTCATCTCAATTTCGCTTGAGCAGATGAACCAGTTCTGCGGTAACATTCTGCAACTAGAAACGATCAACGGCGACAAGGTGATTGCGATGTCGCAATCGGCGTACGATGCATTTTCACCAGCACAAAGAAACCAATTGGCAACGCACGGTAAATTGCTGCCATTCGACGTTTCTACCATAGAATCTATTGGTGGTGGTTCGGTTCGTTGCATGTTGGGTGAAGTGTTCTTACCGAATCGTAAAGCTGTGCTTTAATAAACTGCACATTTCTTTTCAGCCGCAGTGAAAGGCTGACGAAGCGTTCTCTTCAAGGGTTTTTAGCCGTTAGCTCTGTGGCAGTACAGACTAACGGCTTTTTTGCGCTTTTTAGTTTTCTGACGATTTGCGTAGGCGACGCTTGGTTTAAGCGCCTAAAATAGGATGGTTCACCTAGCAGATTGTGGTAAAGTCCGCGCCTGCGTTTTACCGCATCTTCATTATTTTTATTGCTTCTTCAACCCAAAGTACAAGGTTTTCGTTAATGCCATTTTCTACTCTCTCATTGAGTTCTGAGCTGATTCACGCACTGCCAAAAGACTTCAAGAAACCGACCGATATTCAAGCGTTGGCCATTCCTGAGCTGTTGGCTGGTCAAGATCTATTGGCTTTGGCAAATACAGGCAGCGGCAAAACCCTTGCTTATGGTTTGCCTTTGTTGGAAAAGCTGGGTGTCAATCCAGAGCAAAAAGCGCTGATTCTTGTGCCAACTCGTGAGCTGGCAATGCAAGTGAGTGAAGCAATTAACCAAGTTGGTCAAGTTCTTGAACTCAACGCAGTGTGTTTGTGTGGCGGCGTTGATAAAGAGCAACAACAGCAGGCGCTAGCGACAAATCCTCATATCCTTGTCGCGACGACAGGTCGTTTGGTTGATCTGGCAAAAGACGGTTTAGACTTAAGCAATATCCACTACCTAGTGCTGGATGAGGCGGATCGTTTGTTGGATATGGGCTTTTGGCCTGACGTGCAAAATATTGCGGGGCTGATTTCAAACCAGCGTCAAACGGCAATGTTCTCGGCAACGTTTTCAGATGAGTTGAAGGGTAAAGCGAAGCTGCTTATGCAGGCACCAAAGCAAGTTGCAGCGCATCAAGAAAACAGCACCAACCAAGATATTGCTGAAACGCTGTACCTCGTCAACAAAGGCAGTAAAACCAAGGCATTGATTGAACTGATTCAAAAAAACGCGTGGACTAAGGCATTAGTCTTTATTGGTGCGAAAGAGAACGCCGATGGCTTAGCGAAGAAGCTGAATAAAGCGGGCATCTCAACCAATGCGTTGCATGGCAATAAGAGTCAAGATGAGCGAGAAGAAGCACTGGCGCAGTTTAAATCTGGGCAAATTCAGGTGTTGATTGCCACCGATCTACTAGCGCGTGGCATTCACATTGAGCAATTACCTGTAGTGATCAACTTTGAACTGCCAATGTATGCAGAAACCTATGTTCACCGAGTAGGACGTACCGCTCGCGCAGGCGAACAAGGTGTCGCGATGTCATTGGTTTGTCATGGTGAAATGGACGCACTAAGCGCGATTCGTCACCTGACTCAACGTGTATTACCAGTGCAAGATCTGGCAGGTTTTCCAGTAACGGATAAGCCATCAACTGGCGAGAGCAAACGCGCGCCACGCGATAAAAAAGCCAACCGCCGAACTAATGCTAAGAAGAGCATTAAGCAGTTCCAAGGTAAGTCGAAACGCCCAGCCCCGAGTGCGAAGTAAACCAAAAAAAACACGCTCTGACGGCATAGTCGGTTCAGAGCGTGGCTTAAATTTTACTTTGGGGTGTTAACCCACAGTTGGGCCAACCAAGCGCATTTCCCAATCTTCAACTTCGCCAGTTTCTAGGCGGCGCTCGACCAACTTGCCCCAAGACTCGACTAACGGCAGCTCAGACAGCTTAGTGAGTTCTTTTCTATCTAAACAGCCAGTGAAAACCGCGCCCATGATGCGAGCCAGTGGCCATTCTGGATAAGGTCTTTCGCACAGAATAATCTCGTCACCAGCACCGATATCGCCTTCTTCCAACACTCGGAAATACCAGCCTGTTCGAAGCGTATCTTGCAGTCTTCTCGCCATGTCGTGTTGGTCAAAACGTACGTTAAGTTTCCAACAAGGCATGCGACCTTGCGACACTTCCAGTAGTGTTGAGCCGATGCGAATTTTATCTTTCAAGCAAATCGTGGATTCGGTGACGCCTTTGGAGCTGATGTTTTCGCCAAAGCCGCCGGCGGATTGGAAAATTGGTCTTTTGCCTAATTCTTGTTGCCAGATTGGGTAGTGCTCGCTTGGGTAAATATGAAGCGCTTTTTGAATGCCACCATGAAAGCGCGGATCACCTTGCTCATCACTGGTAAAACCAAGCTCTGTTGCGTGCTGGCGCTCAGGTAGCACTTGTTTGTTGATTGCGCTTTGCGCTCCATGAGCATAAGGGACGGTTTTCCCTGCTAGCACAGCTTTTACGACGCCGATTTTCTTCATATAACCTCCTTATTATTTGAATGAGAGATAAAGTGTTTACCTTCATTCGCGATGCGGAGCATGATAGCCTAGTAAACTTGTGTCGGTATAGGGATGAAAAGACAACTAACAATGCTAACTCGCCAAATTGATTCGAAGTCAGGCGTCGTCACCTCCAATGAGATGATGGCCGCGAATCCCCATTCTCCTGTTTTAGTGAAAACCATCGACATGCCAAAAGGTTACATTGATGCGCTGCATCAACACACTTGGCATCAAATCATCTTTCCTATCAAAGGGTTATTGCAAACACAAACGGAGCATTATCAGCACTTGGTTCCGCACACCTCTGCGTTATTTGTTCCTGCGGGTGTTCAACACGAGTCGATTGCTCTAAGCAATACGATATTTGTTGGCATTTACCTCAACCCTGAGTTTGGTGCGACGTACGAGCCACAAGTGAGAACCATTGCTTTAACGTCGTTTTTAAATGAGCTTTTACAAGAGATCCGCAGACTGTGTGAAGGTGAGACAAGCCACGAAGAAGTGTTGCATTTACTGGCGGTGCTGCATGATCAAATTTTGAAACGCAACGTGCAGACATTTCAGTTATTGCTGCCACAAGACAGACGACTAAAACTGATTTTCGAGCGACTGACTGACGAGCCAGCGTTGAGCTGTTCGCTAAAAGAGTGGGGGGAGAAAATTGGGGCGTCTGAGCGTACTTTATCACGGCTGTTCGCCAAGGAATTCAACACTTCATTTCTACTTTGGCGGCAACAAATTCGGCTAATTTACTCGCTTTCTTTGTTAGATGAATCGTTGCCAATCCAAGCCATTGCAGACCTAGTGGGTTATCAAAATGACTCATCCTACATCAAAGCATTTAAAGCCTATTTTGATATGACGCCACAACAGTTTAGAGTGAACGGCGCATCGCGCAGGTAGAAATACAGAGCTTCGACTTCACTTAATGCTTTTGAGTAGAAGTCGCGAAACTTCCTTTTTGAATTTCAATTACATGGTATGAATAACAATGGCACCAACGATAAATACTCGAGTGAATCAATTCTGTTTTGGTCAGCCCCAAACGTCGCTGTCGTTGGAAAAAGAGCCCCTCAAACCGCTTGTTCAGGGCAAGGTTCGGGTGCGACTGGAAGCCACCAATATTAACCCAAGTGACTTGCTTTCCATTCATGGTGTTGGGCAATACCGCCGCGTTCACGTACCACCTCGCGTGCCGGGATTTGAAGCGGTTGGGCGTGTGGTGGAAGTCAATGCAGTTGGTCAAACTGACCTTCAAGTTGGGCAAAAGGTGTTGGTGGCGATGAGTGGTACTTGGCAATACTACATAGATGCTTCGCCTGAGAATCTTTTTCCGCTACCTGAGAGTTTGGAGAACGGCTATGCCTGCCAATTGTACATCAACGCGCTAACCGCGTGGGTGATCACCACTAAAGTGGCGAAGTTGAACAAAGGCGATGTGGTGATCATCAATGCGGCAGGGTCAGCGATCGGTAAGATATTCGCCCAGCTTGCTCACTCACTGGGTTTTACACTGATTGCTGTGACTTCAAAGCCAGAAAAGTATCCGTACGATACGATTCCAGTGTTGGACGCAAAACAAGACTTACACGCGCAGCTGCAAACGCGCCAACTGCCACAACCAACGGTCGCTTTGGACGCGATAGGTGGTGAGGCTGGCACGGATCTCATTCGTACCTTGAAAGAAAACGGCCAATACATCAACTACGGAACATTGTCGTTAACGCCTTATACGCCTGAGTTTTTTGAATCGATGAAGGCCAACAACATCGACTTTAGTACATTCTTTTTGCGGTATTGGGAAGAATCGGTAGGTAAAGGCGGGAGAAAGACGGTGTTCGCTGAAATGTTAGAACACTTTATTAGCAGCGACATAAAGTTAAACGTTGCATATGATCTGTCGTTAGAGGACTTTCAAACAGCGATTGAAATGGTTGAGCGACGCTCGTCAGCAGTGTCAGGAAAAATCATTTTGACGCTGTGAATTACAGTGGGCCTGTTGAGAAAAGGGAGGATAAAATCCTCCCTTTTTTATGGGTTTATTTGTAATGATAGGGCTATTTTAGATGGAAGATTTGCTCTGTTTCGAGCGATGTCATCGCACGTACTTGACGCCAAATGTAATAAAAAATACCGAACATCATCAACATACTTGGGATGGCAATCATTGGGTAACTGTACAGCGTCATTTTTCCTAACTCTTCGTTAAAGGCAGCAGTACCAGAAGGGCTAGTCACAATCCAAGTCGCAAGGAAGTAGTTCATTGCAGATGAGAACGCAAAAGTACTTGCAAACAGGTAGTTAGAAGACATAAGGCAACGTTCGAACGCATCGGTTTTACCATTTTCTTTTAAACGTTGGTTAATCAACGCGAGATTCAACACTGTGTCATTCAGTACTAACTTCTGCATCAGTGGGTAGCGGGTAAACGTTGAACCCAAAACCGCTAAACCGATCAGGCCAGGAATCAGGGCTTCTTTTAGTGCTAACCAGCGTGTATCAAGCTCTAACAAGCCGATGCCACCAGTTAGTAGAACACTGATAAAGCCCAGAGCAGAAATAAAGTTAAATTTCTTGTTACGGACAAGGTCCATACCGCCATAAATGATAGGAAATAGCAAAGCGACAACCAGCGCCATTGCTGTCCCTAGATGCTCATCGCCACTAAACTTCATCAAAATGAAGGAAGGGATAAATACGTTGAAAAGGATTTCAAATAAGGGATTCGGCTTTTTCGCCGTCGTGTTACTCATAATGTTTTACTGACTCTACTCTATGTCGGCTGTTATTGTACTTTGACAAGAAGTGTTCATCTAGTCGCGCTTGATGTAAAGCGTTAAAGCGTCGAGTTGTGTAACGACTTATGAAATAGACCGGAGCATAGCCAGTTAGTTTACATGATTGACTACTTTTTGTGTCTTAATGACTCTCCTTCTGTGCGATGATCTGATTACGCGCTCTGAATAATCGAGTCGCCACTGTGTTGTGGTTGAGCCTCAAGGCTTGGGCAATTTCATCATGATTCAACCCAGCCACTAAGCTCAAGAGCAACGGCTCTCGGTATTTGGGTTCGAGAATCATCATTTGTTTTTGAAGCCAATCTTGGGCCATGTCGTAGTCACTGCCAGGGTAGGTTTTTGTCTGTATTGCACACTCATCAATGTCGACAAAATCGTACTGTTTTCTATCAAAGCGCCGAGCATTCTCACGACGCAAAATAGTAATGAGCCAAGACTTCGCGGCGTTGGGGTCATTTAAATTATCAAAGAATCGCCACGCTTTCAGAAAGGTTTCTTGCGCTAAATCTTGAGCAAGGTGGTGATCTTTGCATAACCAATACGCGAGACGGTAAATCTCTTGGTATCGATCTTTCGTCAGTGCTTCGTAACGTTTATGTTTTTCCATAGCATTAAGATAAAAAGTCTGGAGAGCACGTTGTGTCTGCCAGATGAACGACAACCCTTTTTATCGCTTTTACAGTGATAAAAAGGGTTGTTCGATTAGGAAGATAAATTCGAAGAGTTAACCTTCGAAATATCGAAGGGTGGCTCTGATTACTTTCTTACACGCTTAAAATGGTTGGTTGGAAAAACGTGAGTACTGGATAGCATCTGCGACTTCCTGAGCTTTAGACTCTGAAGTCATAAGGTGAAGTAGCTTAAGAGCAGCTTGATAGCTAACTAGGCTACCGTTCGAAGTGATAACGCCATCATCAATGACAAAATTCTGGTCGACTTGTACTTTGACTGCAGGGTAATCTCTTTGAAAGCCGTTTTCACCTCCGGCCCAAGTTGTTGCTTTTTTGCCGTTTAAAAGGCCAGCTTCGGCTAACAAATACGCGCCAGAGCAATTACTTGCCATCCAATCTGCCGCCTTTGATGTCGTTTTAATAAAGTGAATGAGATCTTTATTTTCGATTAGTGCATCCATGTCATAGCTGGATGTTAAAACCAATACGTCGAGTTCCGGCAGATCACCAATCCAAGCATCCACACCAATTTTTAATCCTTCTTCAGTGGTGATGGTTTTCTGATCTGAGACGGAAATGGTGAGCACGTCATAATCACTAAACCAAGTGAGACGACTTGCGACGCCAAAGACCTCTAAAGGCGCAGTAACATCAGAGGTCAGTACGCCATCGTAAACCAGAATACCAATTCGTTTATCTGCGGCATGTGCTGCTTGAAGCATCCCAAAGAATAGGACTAGTGTCGCTATCAATAGTTGTAGTGCATTCTTCAATCCGTTTTTACCCATGGTTTTTTCCTCGTTAACAGAGCATCAAGTTATTGAGGTTCATTATATTTAGGCTAATTAGTGATTGAAGAGCCACTTGGTCTTTACTAAAGTGAATAAAATTCATGAATAGAGTTCATTGGTTATATGGATAAGATACGGTCCCTACGATTTTTTATTGCCACTTTAGATGGCGGTAGTTTTGCTGCGGCTGCCAAAGTGTATGGCACTGACCCTTCGACCGTGAGTAAAGCCATACATCGTCTTGAAAGCGATTTGGGTATACAGCTTTTTCAACGTTCTACGCGACAGAGCCGCCTGACAGAAGCTGGTCGTCGGTACGCAAATACTGCTAGGTTTGTACTGGAAGAGCTGGCGGCATGTGAGGATTCATTAAAAAGTCACAATGATGCGCTTTCAGGGCAGCTTAAGATTAATGTGCCAGTCTCGTACGGTCGCCTCTATATTCGTCCTTTATTAAAAGAGTTTTGTCGCCGCTACCCTAACATCACTATCGATATTCATTACGATGACGCCTACGTTGATATTATTGAGCAAGGTATTGATGTGTCGATTCGCTCTGGTGTCGTTCACGATAGTCAATTGATTGTGCGTCAGCTGAGCCCTATCGATTTTATCATTTGTGCCAGTCAGGATTACTTAGCGCGCCATGGTGTTCCGAGTGGCCCGGATGTATTCAATGACCATTCTTGGGTTCGTTTTCGTTTTAAACAAACGGGGAAACTGTTGCCGATTCGGATGCCAGAACCAGACGGTGCGAGTGAATATGACCCCGAAAGAAACTATATTGTAAATGACGGTGAATCCATGGCAGAGCTTTGCGCAGAAGGCTTAGGATTAACTCAGATCCCTCATTTTATCGCGAGAGACTGGCTTAAATCGGGGCGTTTAGTGCCGATATTTCCGAGCATGCGCCAAGCAGGAAATGGCGTGTATCTTCTCTATGCCAACCGGGAATATGTGCCTGCACGAGTTAGGGTGTTCATCGATTTTATCACTCAAGCAATACAGGATATGGATGAAACGCCATTCCATACTTGGGCTGAAACGTTGCCGATTTATCGACCGAACCAAGGCGATTGAAAACTTCATGTGAGTCTTTGGTTAAAACCCCCTAAGCTATATGGCGCTTTTATTGGTTTTTGTTAGTTTATTGGGCGTTATTATCGAAAAGCGCAGTTTGCTCTTCGTCACTCATAAAGGAAAGACAATGCCAACTAAGATCTTAGTGCCTGCTTTGGCCCTACTTCTCAGCGCATGTGGCGGCGACGGGGAGTCGTCAGCCCCAGCAGAAAGCGGCTCACAAAACACAGGTTCCACATCGTCACAAGGCACATTTGCCGAGCAGATGCTTGCAGCGGTCAACAGCGCCCGCTCTACTACACAACAGTGTGGTGCAACCACCATGCCACCTGTTGGGGCCCTGACTTGGAGCTACGATTTGGAAAGCGCCGCTTATCGACATTCAAGCGACATGGCGAACAGCGATTTCATGAGCCACACAGGCTCTGATGGCAGCAAAATGTCAGATCGAGTTAACGCAACGGGCTATGCTTGGAGCGCCATTGGTGAGAATGTCGCAGTAGGGCAAAGCAGCATTAACGCCGTCGTTAATGCTTGGTTATCGAGTGAAGGCCACTGCCTTAATATCATGAGTGCGGATTTTGATCAGATGGGCGCGTCGCTTGTCGAAAATCACTCTGCACGCTACGGGTATTACTGGACTCAGGTTTTTGCCAAACAGCGCTAATGCGATAAAGAAGCCCGATAGATAAAAAATAAAACGCCAGCAGTCACTATCTGCTGGCGTTTTATTATTTACATCTCTTTTAGCTTGTCAGGTTACGAAGTTTTGGGTCATCCGCCAGGTATTCAACAAATTCAATCTCAAAACCGGCAGGGTCAACAAAATACACATTTTTGCGGTATGGTTCATCAGCACCAGGTTGGGCAATCAGATAACCTGCATCGGTTAGTCTTTTGATGATTGCATCGACGTTGTTGGTCACATAAGCAAAATGCGCTAGCCCAACTTGGTGCCCGCTCAACTCGCGGTTTTCTCCTTCGCCATGGTCACTCATGGCTATGTATTGATACTCGTCGCCAAAATGTAGCCAGTTTCTTGGCTTGCCACTCCATTCGCCTTTACCTTCATCACGCACGTACCAATGTGGAAATGCAGTTTGGTAAAACTTCAGCATTTCAGGGATATCTTTCACGACTAAGTTAATATGTTCTAGTTGGATCATGATGTGCTCCTTTTTGTCATTTTCTAGCCAACGATGAATATGCTAAAACCTCAAGTAAAGTTGAGGTAAAGGGCTTTTTTAAAATTTTTTAGGGTTGATATCTTTGGATCTGGATACATTGAGAGATTCGGTGGGTTTGGTGCTTTGAATCTGAGAGCTGGGTTAGGGGCTTGCAACCTTGTCTCACCTTTTGTTTGTTCGTGTTCTTGCTAATCATTTTCGATCGAGTTTGTGGTGAGTAGATTCCCAGCCTCACCTAGGTTCGCGGGAATGACGGAAAGAGAGTGCTAAACGAAGAGCGTCATTCTGAAAGAGCCTAAGCGAGTATTCAGAATCTACTTTCAGTGTGTTGTTATGTTGCGTTGTGAATTGAACTATCCGCGAGCACAGAACCAGTTCCTCCCTTTTGAGCTCTGCGTGTTGAGAGCTTCGGAGTTTGATACAAGGGGAGGTTAGGTGGGGTTGCTGGTTGAATGTTGGGTAAGGTGCTTGCAACCTTGTTTCACCTTTTGTTTGTTCGTGCTACTCATTTTCGATCGAGTTTACGGTGAGTAGATTCCGAGTCTCACCTAGGTTCGCGGGAATGACGGAAAGAGAGCTAAACGAGCAGCGTCATTCTGAAGGAGCCTAAGCGAGTATTCAGAATCTACTTTCAGTGTGTTGTTATGTTGCGTTGTGAATTGAATTATCCGCGAGCACAGAACCAGTTCCTCCCTTTTGAGCTCTGCGTGTTGAGAGCTTCGGAGTTTGATACAAGGGGAGGTTAGGTGGGGTTGCTAGTTTGAGGTTGAATGTTGGGTAAGGGGCTTGCAACCTTGTTTCACCCTTTGTTTATTCGTGCTAATCATTTTCGATCGAGTTTACGGTGAGTAGATTCCCAGTCTCACCTAGGTTCGCGGGAATGACGGAAAGAGAGTGCTAAACGAAGAGCGTCATTCTGAAAGAGCCTAAGCGAGTATTCAGAATCTATTCGCAGCGCGTTGTGATGCCAGTGGAGTGAATTGAATTATCTGTGACTGTAAAACTTGCCACCTGCACTCGGAATGCTGAGATCTTAAGAGTTTGATATAAGCGAAGGTTAGGTGGGATTGGTGGTTGAATGTTGGGTTAGGTGCTTGCAACCTTGTTTCACCTTTTGTTTGTTCGTGCTACTCATTTTCGATCGAGTTTACGGTGAGTAGATTCCCAGTCTCACCTAGGTTCGCGGGAATGACGGGGAGAGAACGCTAAACGAACAGCGTCATTCTGAAGGAGCCTAAGCGAGTATTCAGAATCTATTCGCAGCGCGTTGTGATGCTGGTGGAGTGAACTGAATTATCCGTGATTGTAGAGCCATTCCCTCCAGTTTGAACTCGGAGCGCTGAGGGATTTGCTTACACCTCTCCCCAAACCAAAAAAGCCAGCAGTTAGTACCTGCTGGCAAAGTCTTTGGGCTTCTAGGTTTTTTGATTTTCAGCCCTAAACCACCTACTTCAGTAGGTGGTTATCATCCGTTTCGGCTTTGCCTGTAAAACTACTCATGCTAAATGCGTCTTTGATTTTTCCAGAAGTCAAAGAGGACAAATAACA
>NZ_JAMZAN010000007.1:0-308327 GCF_024181865.1 Vibrio sp. Y58_MX_L22 | reverse complement strand
TCATCAACTACAGTGAGTTTAAAAGCGAGGGAGTAATCGCGCTGAGTTCTTTTAGTTGTTGATTTCATAACACTCTCCAATTTTGGGGGTGGAAAGTGTCAACCTTATTTAGGACGGCACAATCAATTAAAACAAAGCGGGAACTGGTACTCCCGCTTTTTTAACATGACCAAACTCTGTTATTTTCTCTGCTTATTGATTTAGGCTAAACCTCGATCACCCACCTCATCTGGCAACTGTTGCAAAAGCCACTCTCTAAAACGCTTGACGCTTGCTGGGATTAAACCTCTATTTTTAGGTTCAAGCATAGAGAAATTGGAAGGTGTTGAAAGCACGTGTTCGACTGGCCTAACTAAAGCACCGCTTTGTAAATAGTCGTCCACTAATGATCCCCAGGCTAACGCGATGCCCTGACCATTAATTGCCGCTTGTAACAGCATTGGATAGTTATTGATGTTCATGCGATTACGAGGCGAAATATTTGGCAATCCTACACTCGCAAACCACTGCTCCCAATTCACCCAATCTCTTTGAGACTCCTCCAGATAGAGTAACGTTTTATTGAAGATTTCTTCTGGCTCACTAGGCTGGCCGATTTTCTCTAAATAAAGCGGGCTACACACAGGGAATACTTCTTCTGAAAATAGCGTTGTCACATCCATTTCCGCAGGTGGAGTGCGACAATAAAACAAGGCGAGATCGCAATCTAATCGGCGTAAGTCCAACACATTATCTGAGGCCAATATTCTTATATCGATGTCATCATGTTCATTTTGAAATTGAGCAACCTTAGGCAACAACCACAAGGCTGCCATTGCATTTGTCGTCGCAACCGTGATCTTTTGTTCGCCCTGCCACTTCTTCACTTCACCCGTGATTTGAGCAATATCGAGCAAAGATTGGCTGACAGCTTGATAATATTGAAGACCTGTAGGCGTTAAATTAATGCTTCGATTGGCTCGCGTGAACATAGCCTTGCCTAAGTATTCTTCTAATTGTCTAATTTGGCGACTGATAGCACCTTGGGTCACGTTTAGCTCGTCAGCGGCTAACGTAAAACTCAAGTGCCGCGCCGACGCTTCAAACGCAACGAGGCTATTTAAAGGTGGGAGGGGTTTGATTTTCATGTATCTTCCAGTAAGGCAGTATTGTAATTATTTTTATTCCCGGCAATCTTATGTTGCACGTGGATAATGCCATTCTGGACAACACCTCAAAAACGACAATTTATAAATGATAAAAAATAGAGATGAATCATAAATTGTTGTGAGAGAGACTGCCGTATACAGTTTCGTGGCTACAACGAGCACAAAAAGAGGAGCAGTTACTCCTCTTTTGTCTAGCCTTTTGCTCACTTTGTACGAGTTAGCCCATTTACCCTATTGCCAGTTTAGTGCTCGCGTAACGCGCTTTTTTCTTTCTTGGACTGGCTAAGAAGTACGCTAATGTAAGAGGCCCTAATCGTCCCATAAACATCATGAAGATGATCACTAACTCACCCGGTTCGGACAAACTGCCCGTTAAGCCTCGCGATAACCCAACCGTACCCAGTGCCGAGACCGCTTCGAACATAATGTCTAACATAGACGCTTTCTCTGTCAGTAACAGCGTGAATATGGCAAACCAAGTCACCCCCACCGAGATCAGAGTCAGCGCCAATGCCTTGCTGATGGTCTCTTTGGGAATCTCGCGTTGAAAGGCATAGGTTGCTTCATCGCGACGCAAATAGCTGTAAGTCGCCAAGACTAACACTATAAATGTCACAACTTTAATGCCACTTGCCGTACTCAATGATCCACCGCCGATAAACATCAACACCAGAATGATCGCCGTTGTGGCATCTTCCAACTGATCGATAGCTAAAGTGTTGAACCCTGCCGTTCTTGGCGTCACCGCTTGAAACCACGATGCCCACCATTTCCCTGCTTCGCTCAACGGGGCAAGCGTGTTGGGGTTGTCATATTCAATCAGATAAATCGCGATAAGTGCCACCACGTTAATGATCATCGTGCCTAAGATCATCATTCGACTGTAAACGGTGAGTCGATGCCAACGGCGATTGCGTTTTAAGTCAATCCAAACCGAGAAGCCTAAACCACCAATAATGAACAAACTGGTAATGGTGAAGTTAACGACCGGGTCGTCCACGTAAGGCATTAAGCTATCGGCACTCAACGCAAAACCTGCATTGTTAAACGCACTGATGGTGTAGAAGAAACCATGGAACAAACTGGTTTCCCAGCCCAGCTCTTCACTCCAATAAACGCTCAAAATAGTGAAACCAATAAGTTCAACGAGCAGAGCGAACATCAATACAGATTTAGCAGTGGCAATGAGTGTCGATGAATCAGTCTGGTTGAACGCCTCTCTCGCGACTGCTCGCTCCAAAAAGCCAATTTTTCCGCCCAGAGCCAGCAAGGTCACGATGGCAAACGTCATCAAACCTAGGCCACCACATTGAATCAGGAAAGCAATAACCACTTGCCCAAAAGGCGTAAACGCCGTGCCCGTGTCCACCACAACTAATCCCGTCACCGTAATGGCCGATGTTGCTGTAAACAGGCTTTGAATCCAAGTGATGGGCTCTGTGGTGGCAATCGGCAGTTTGAGTAAGACCGTGCCGAGCATGATCAAGCACGCAAAGCTGAGGCTAAGTATTAATGGCGGTGCGCCCAACAATTTTTTGCCCGCTTTGGGTTTTCGCTCGATCGGGATAATAGAGGGATGCCACAAAACCATGTTACACCAACCTTGGAGCGACGTATTTCAGCTCAGCGCGACTACCACAAAGCAACAGCGTGTCGAACTCATTAAGCACAAACTCATCATTGATATTGGTGTAGACGGCTTCTTCGCGCTTCACCAAGATAGGCTGAATGTTGTAACTGCCTCGGCTGATCAACTTAGAAAGCGGTGTATCGTGCAGATTGGATTTAACGTGGATTTCCACCACATACAAACCATGACCCATTTCCAAATAGTTGTTCACCATCGGATAGTTGAGTGCCTGCGCGACTCTTACGCCCATCTCCTCTTCCGGATGAATAATGCGTTGTACACCAAGCTTAGACACGATGGTGTGGTGCGCTTTGGTGCTCGCTTTGACCCAAATGGATTTCACACCCAGATTTTTCAGCGCCAGCGTACACAACAAACTGGCTTGCATGTCTTCGCCAATCGCCACCAACACCACATCACTGTTCGCTAACGCTAACTCTCTGAGTGCACCTTCGTCTGTTGCGTCACATATGACCGCTTGCGTTAACTCTTCGACGTATTTTTCGACGATTTTCGGGTCGCTATCCATCCCCGTTACGGTGTGTCCAAGATGAATAAGTTCTAAGCTGGCGGCAACGCCAAATCGCCCTAGACCAATTACTGTAAAGTGAGCCATATCAATACCTAACTGTGTTTTATGTATAGAAAATGCTAATGCGTTAAGGGTTAGACTGATTTTCCGTCACGGAAAATAGGCAACACGAATCCTGTTCGAGTGCCGATAACCAGCACTAAACCTTGGCATTAACGTTGATTAAATTTGGAATTTAGTGGTGCTTGGACGCCTCTAGCACTAAACGATAACCCAGCCCCGGCTCGGTTTTTAATAGCCGCTGTTCGTCAGCACTATCGTTCAGTTTTTTGCGTAGTTGACTCACTAGCACGCGTAAGTAGTGAGTATCTTCGACATGACTTTTTCCCCAAATCACCGCTAGCAAATGAGTTTGCTCAATGAGTTTTCCCGGCTTGAGAATCAATTGTTCAATGAAAGAAAACTCTTTCTTGGTGAGTGGAATTTCCCTCTGATCCAACCAAAATTGGTGAGTGCTTTTGATGATTTTGACTCGGCCAGCCACCAGCTCATCAGCGACGGTTTGCTCATCCACCAAATCTCGAACCAGCACTTTGATGCGCGCGATGAGCTCTTTTACGCCAAAAGGCTTGCTCAAGTAATCATTCGCGCCCGCTTCTAAAAGGCGGATTTTTTCCTCTTCTTGATCGCGAGCTGTCAGCACTAGCACTGGCGTTTTATAGGTCTGACGAAGCGTAGTGAGAAACTCCTTCCCATCGCCGTCGGGCAAGCCTAAATCTAGCAGAATGACGTGCGGCGAATGCGCTTCGAAACACGCTTTGGCTTCTGAAATGGTACTCGCGCCAATGTAATCAAACCCTTCAGCAGACAGCGAAATTCGAATAAAGGTATGAATGCGAGGCTCATCGTCCACGACTAAAACTTTGTAACTCACGCCTGCTCTGCTCCTTGATTGAGTGGAAGTCGAATGCGGATCAGCGTCCCTTCTGATACTGGCATAGATTGAATATATCCTTGGTGTGCGGTGATGATGCCTTTGGCAACCGCGAGTCCCATTCCGGTGCCTGAATCGGCCGATTTGTTGTTCGTGCCGGAATAGAAAAGGCTGAATATTTTTTCCGCATCTTCAGCTTTAATGCCAATCCCCATGTCCCGAACATCAATCACGCACGACGAACCCTGCTTAGAAAGTGAAACCTCAACAGATTCATTCTCTGGTGAAAATCGCATGGCATTATCCAACACATTAAAAATCGCTTGTTCGATGAGCGAACGACTTACTGACAAATAATCAACGGAATCATCCATATTCATGGACACTTTCTCGGTGTAATTTGGCAAACGAGAAACCGCATCCCGAACAATATCTGCAATCAACTCATCTTTTTTGGTAATTTTTAATGTGCCGTGCTGGAGCTTAGTCGCCTGTAAGAGGTTCTCGATATATTGATGCAAGCGATGGCTTTCTGAAGTCGCACTGTCGAGCAATTCTTTACGCTCTAAGTCATTGAGCTTGGGCATGTACTCGTTGAGTGTGGTCAATGTTCCAATAATGGTTGCCAGCGGCGTGCGTAAGTCATGGGACACCGATAGCAGGATGCTGTTTTGCAGCTTGGTTTGTTTTAACTCGCCCTGCTGGCGACGATAAAGATCCGCAAAGGTGCTGGTGATAAATGCCACCACCATAAACACGACTAAATTAAAAATGTCTTCCGGACGAAACATCTGCAAAGAGTAACGAGGCGTCGTGAAAAAGAAGTTGAAGCTCAACGCTTCGATCACCGCCGCCGCATAAGCGAATCGCGAGTTGCATTGAAACGCCACTACCACGACCGCTAACTGTAAAATCAGCAGGACTGCGGCTGTAGAGCCAAACAGTTGGTCTAACAACCATGAGACGACAACCGCGCCAACAATCACGGTAGTAGAAAAGAGAAAGGTGTTATCTCGCCATTGAACAAACATAAAATACATCAACCAAAATTCGATGTAGAAAACTTTAGCAAAAGCCCATTCGGAGTTCGCGTAAAAAAAGCGTAAAAAATTCAATAACGACAGTGAGTTATAAACATAATCATCATTAAGTTGGCCTAACTCAATGAATAATCACAAGTTAACGTTGCCCATTAACGCCTACTTACTCGGTATAAACGACAGACACAAAAAAGAGGAGCATTTGCTCCTCTTTCGTGTAGCGTCATATTAGATGACTTGCAGTTGAGCATCACCTTGCTCAGACAAAAATCCGCCGGTTTGATGCTTCCACAACTGAGCGTAAACACCACCCAATTGCAGCAGCTCGTAATGCGAGCCTTGCTCAATGATTTTGCCGTCATCCATTACAATCAAACGATCCATCGCGGCAATCGTTGATAAACGGTGAGCAATCGCAATCACTGTTTTTCCTTCCATCAGAACTTCAAGGTTTTCTTGAATTGCCGATTCTACTTCTGAATCAAGTGCAGACGTTGCTTCATCCATGATCAAAATTGGCGCGTTTTTCAGCAGAACGCGAGCAATCGCCACACGTTGACGCTGACCACCAGACAGCTTCACACCGCGTTCACCCACTTCAACGTCATAGCCAACGTTACCTTGCTCGTCTCGTAGAGATTGAATGAAATCATGAGCATGTGCTTTCTCAGCAGCTGCGATAACGGCATCCATTGAAGCATCTGGATCACCGTAAAGAATGTTCTCTTTAATTGAACGATGCAGCAAAGAGGTGTCTTGCGTGATCATACCGATGTGTTGGCGAAGCGACTCTTGTTCGACTTGAGAAATGTCCTGCCCATCAATACAAATCTTACCCGTATTCACATCGTAAAAACGCAGCAACAGGTTAACCAACGTGGATTTACCTGCCCCAGAACGACCGACAATGCCGACTTTTTCGCCCGGTTTGATAGTCAGATTCAAGTTCTCAAATACTGCCTTCTCATCACTGTAGTTAAAACCTACGTGATCAAAGCAGATCTCACCTTGAGAGATTTGCAAAGGCTTAGCATTTGGTACGTCTTTCACTTCAACATCGTTTGAAATCGTATTAATACCGTCTACTACTGTACCGATGTTTTCAAACAGTGCGCTAACTTCCCACATGATCCACTTCGACATACCTTGTACGCGCAACGCAATACTGATGGCAATCGCAATAGCACCAATTGTTACAGCGTGATCTAGCCATAGATAAACCGAAATGGCACTAATAGACATCAGCAGCAAATAGTTGATGGCATCCACACTAAACAGTAAACAAGTCACCATGCGCATTTGGCGGTAAACCGTCACCAAAAATTGCTTCATGCTGCTTTCTGCGTATTCCAACTCTCGTTGCGAGTGCGCGAATAGCTTTACGGTAGATATGTTGGTGTAAGAATCGACAATGCGCCCAGTCATTACAGAACGAGCATCCGCTTGCTCTGTCGCTACTTGTTTCATTTTAGGGATAAAGTAGAACTGGATAACCGCGTACATTCCTATCCAAATCACAATAGGCAACATTAGCAAACCATCGGCTTCGCCCATCATCCAGAGCATCGAAAGAAAATAAACGCTGATATAAACCAGTACATCCACCAGCTTCATGACCGTTTCTCGTACCGCTAACGCACTTTGCATCACTTTGGTCGCAACTCGGCCTGCAAAGTCACGCTGGAAAAATCCAACCGCTTGTTTTAGCAAGTAACGGTGAATCAACCAACGGATAGACATCGGGTAGTTACCCAATAACGTTTGGTGCATCACCATTGAGTGGACAAAACCGAGAGCTGGCATCACAACCGCCACTAAGAACAGCATCATTAGCATGCGATCACCCTGGTCTTGCCAGAATGTTGCGCGATCTTGATTAGAGAGAATATCGACGAGCTCGCCCATATAACGCAACAGCGTCACCTCTGTAATGGCAATAAGCGCACTGAACACAGCCATAACGAGTAAAGGGGCTTCAAAGCCACGAGTGTAAAAACGACAAAAGCCAAATAGCGTCTTCGGTGGCTTTTCGGTTTCCATCTGGGGAAAGGGTTGGGTCAGTTTTTCAAACCAATTGAACATAACAATGACTTTAGGTACCGCGAATGAATTTGCGAACGTTTTACTATCTTTTGATACAAAAGTCAGTAAAATACCGAAACAAAAGCTCAAATGATAATAATTACAATTAAGCTTAGCGTTAATCATAATTATCGGGAATAGATTTATGCAAAAGAATAACTCACTGACCATCGCTATCCGCAACGCGTTGGTTTGTGCTTTAGCACCTACAGCAGTGGTTGCATTCACAGCACAAGCTCAAGAAGACGTCGTACAAGATGACGTGATTGCCATGGAGACCATAACGGTCACCGCGCAAGCACTTAAAGTAGAAACCCCTGCGGCAGAAACGCCTCGCAGCGTATCTATCATTTCTGAAGATGAACTTCGTGTTCGTGCACCGAAAAAACTAGATGAAGCATTACGCTACACGTCTGGTGTAACCGCTCAGCCTTATGGCGCAGACAACGACACTGATTGGTTCAAAGTTCGTGGATTTGATGCAGCGACTTACCTAAACGGCAACCGCCTATTCCGCGATGGTTACTACACATGGTTGGTCGAACCTTACGGCCTAGAAAGTGTAGAAGTCGTTAAAGGTCCATCGGCTATTCTGTTTGGTGAATCGGCACCAGGCGGTATCGTGAATGCTGTTCAGAAAAAACCAACGTTTACGCCTCAAGGCGAAGTAAAAGTCGAAGTTGGCAACAACCAACACCAATCCGTAGGTTTTGACATTGCTGACGAAGCAAACGACGCAGGCACTGTGCGCTATCGTTTGGTTGGCTTGATGACAAGCCAAGATGGTGAACTGGACGGCACAAACAACGAGCGTTTCTACCTAGCGCCAAGTGTCGAGTTCGACATTTCTGACCGTACAATGCTGACCGTTTTGGCAACTTACCTTCGTGATGACGGTGTACCAACTAACCCATTCTTCCCAGCAGCAGGTACTCTGATTGGTTCTAACTTTGGCAAAATCGATCCTTCGACTAACCTTGGTCAGCCAAACTACGATAAATACGAACGCACGCAGTTTTCTCTGGGTTACTTACTAGAGCACGACATCAATGACACGTGGTCACTCTCGCAAAACCTCAACTACGGTTCGAATGAGTTGTACTTGCGCAGCTCTTACGCGTTCTCAAACAACGATCCAGCGAGAGAAGAATTAACGCAAGGCATCGTATTCCGTGACGGAAAAAACCAGAGCATCACGTTCGATAACAATGCTGTCGGCAACTGGATGACAGACAACGCAGAGCACACAGTGCTTATCGGTATGGATCTGCAATTCCACAAAACCGATGGCGACGAGCAAGACAACTATGCATTTGGCACTATCAACCCGTGGAACCCAGTTTACGGCAACTTCACCCCTCTTGATCCTGCCAACAACGTGAAACGTGAGATTGAGAAATCTCAAGCAAGTCTCTATTCACAATACCAATTGAAACTGCATGAACAGTGGATTGGTAACATAGGTGCTCGTTACGACTGGGTGAAAACAGAAAACTCTGGCAAAGGCGCTACCGTTGATCAAAGTGAATCTCGTGATGATGGTCAGCTCTCTCTAAGTGCGGGTGTGATGTACCTTGCAAACAATGGCCTGTCACCTTACGTAAACTACTCTCAGTCGTTTGAAGTGATCAGCACTATTGATGCGGCAACCAATGAACTTTACAAACCGCTGGAAGGCGAGCAAGTAGAAGTGGGTGTAAAGTATGAGCCAAGCTTTATGGATGGCTTTATCAACCTTGCATGGTTCGACATCACGCAAAAGAACGCGTTGGTCACAAACCCATCAACATGGATTGCGACACAAACAGGTGAAGTGACATCTCAAGGTGTTGAGCTAGAAAGCACGGCGCAGCTAACCGACGATCTAAAACTGATGGCAAGCTACACCTACACTAAAGCGAAAACAGATGAGAGCTTTGGCCAAGGTAAAAAACAAGCCGCACTTATTCCTGAGCACCAAGCTTCTGCATGGGTAGACTACAGCGCCTACAGCCTGATTCCAGGCCTCAATATCGGTACTGGTGTGCGCTACGTAGGTGAGTCAAAAGATAACCCTAAGAGCTCGCACCTAACGGTTCCTTCAGTCACTCTTTGGGATGCGTCAGTCACTTACGACATCACTTCACAGTGGCAAGCACAGCTAAACGTGAACAACATCCTAGATAAAGAGTTTGTTTCAGGTTGCGATTACTGGTGTTACTACGGCCAGTCTCGCTCTGTTATGCTAAACGCAAACTACCGCTGGTAATTGTACTTCTACTCCCCTCTATTGAGGGGAGTTTTCTCCTAAGAGCCATCCATGTTTCAACTGTCTAATATTGAGATCGTGCGAGGTGGACGTCAGATCCTCGGCATCGAACAACTTAACATCCCAACAAATGAGCTAACGGTCGTTTTAGGCCATAACGGTTCAGGTAAGTCGACACTGGTGAACCTGCTTTCTGGTCAAATGCCACCAGATAAAGGCACGGTAACACTAAACGATACTTCCCTTTCATCACTCAAAACCAAAGAGTTGGCAAAACAGATCGCCTATTTGCCACAAAAGCTGCCCTCTTCAGCTGGTTTAACGGTCGAAGAGCTAGTGCGCTTAGGTCGCTTTCCGTGGCGTGGGGCACTTGGTCGTTGGAAAACTGAAGACAAACAAATCATCACGCAGGCTATGGAACGAACAGGAGTTACACCTTTTGCTCAAGCTTTGGCGGATGACTTATCGGGCGGTGAGCGCCAACGTGCTTGGGTGTCTATGCTACTGGCTCAACAATCGCCAATTTTAATTCTCGATGAGCCAACCTCGGCGCTCGATGTTCACCATCAGTTTCAACTAATGGCGCTGCTGGCAGAACTGAATCGAACCGAGAATGTAGGCATTATCGTGATCCTGCACGATCTGAACTTAGCCCTGCGCTACGCCACCCACATTGTTGCGCTCAAAAAAGGTAAAATTGCCTTTGAAGGCAACGCCGACATGTTGTTAGACGAGGCACGCCTTTCTAAACTATATGAGTCACCAATTAAGCTGATTGAGCACCCAAGCCCGGCTAACACATTAGCGAGCCAAAAGGTGGCTGTTGTATGCGCATAATAGCTCGTTTACTTACTGTGGTTACACAATCTGCTTTTCTCCTCGTATTTTTTATGACCAATGCACATGCAGTCATCACCGTTACTGATGAATATGGTGAGCATAGTTTTGAGCAAGCGCCTCAACGCGTTGTTGCCTTAAACTGGGACATCTTAGAACAAGTTTTGGCGCTAAACGTAGAACCAATCGCAGCCCCAAATTTACCAGGCTACCGCCAATGGGTCGTCAATCCAACCGCACCAAAGTCAATTGAAGATATTGGAACCCGAGCAGAGCCCAACTTAGAAAAAATAGCCAGTTTAAAACCAGATGTCATTCTTGCTGCGTCTCCACAGCAAGACTTGATTCCGTTACTCAAACAAATTGCTCCGGTAATCTATTTACCTAATTTTTCTGAAAATGAGGCCGCAGCTGAAACGGCCATTCGTCACTTTCGTACGCTCAGCAAGCTATTCAATAAAGAGGCACTTGCTGAACAGAAACTGGCAGAATTAGATGCTTCATTTGCGCAGATGCGCCAGCGAATTCGCCACTATTACTCTTCTCCACTCAGCGTTCTTGTGATGCGATTTTCAACCCCGAATACTGTATTACTTGCAACCGAAAACTCCACCACTGACTACGTGGTTAGAAAACTGGGATTACAGGCTCCAATTAAAGAGGACCCACGTGCGTGGGGAGTAAAGCAAGATCGAATCAATCGGCTTCAGAGCCTTCAAAACAGCTACGTTCTCTACGTACAGCCTTTCCCAGAAGAACGAAAACTGAAAGAGTCGCCACTTTGGCAAGCGATGCCGTTTGTGAAAAAGCAGCGGGTAAATTCAGTCAGAGCAGTGTGGGCGTATGGCGGTGCCATGTCTTTGCAATACACCGCTGAAGCGATTACCGACAGTCTAATAGAGTTGGCACCAGAACAATGAGAACGAAACATTATATTGGTTATCTGGCGCTGATTACGTTACTTAGCGTCTTTAGCCTACAAATTGATACTAATTTATCACTTTTCGAACAATGGCAATTATTAACAAAACCAGAGGTAGCAACCGAGTTTCGTGACGTATTCTTTACGCAAGCGCAGCTTCCTAGGTTAAGTATGACCCTGCTTGTTGGTGCCATGCTTGGTCTCACCGGCAGCTTAATGCAGCAATTAACGCAGAATAACCTCACCTCGCCGTTGACTCTTGGCACCTCTTCTGGTGCTTGGCTTGCATTAGTCGTGGTAAACATTTGGTTCGTCGATTGGGTAGCCGATTACTCTGCATTAGCCGCAATGGTGGGGGCTTTAGTGGCGTTTGGCCTGATCGTATCAATTGCCGGCGTGCGTAATATGACAGGTTTGCCGCTGGTCGTTTCGGGGATGGTGATCAATATCTTGCTTGGTTCTATCGCCACAGCCATTATTATTTTAAACGCCCAGTTCGCACAGAATATTTTTATGTGGGGAGCAGGAGACCTCTCTCAATACAGCTGGGATTGGTTTGAGTGGTTATTACCTCGCTGCGCTATCGCAATCGTAATTTTGATCGTCGCACCACGTATTCTGACCTTAATGAAACTAGGACAAGAAGGCGCAGCAGCCCGAGGCTTAGCGGTATTACCCACGTTTGGTGCATTAATGGTGATGGGTATTTGGCTGGTATCTGCCTCAATCACCGCAGTTGGCATTATCAGCTTCATCGGATTACTGACACCCAATATTGCCAGAGCGATGGGAGCAAGAACACCGCGCGACGAATTGATCAGCAGCATGCTTTTGGGCGCAATGCTACTAATCATCACAGACTCTGCCGCTATCTCGCTGAGCTTATGGTTAGAGGAAACCATTCCTAGCGGCGTAGCGGCTGCAGCTATTGGCGCTCCCGCTTTAATTTGGTTTACTCGTAAAAAACTGACGGCAACCGATCAACTTAACCTTTCAATGAGCCAAGGAAAAACGGCGCTTTCTAAACGCGCGGTATGCAGCATTGCGCTATTCAGTCTGGTTGGGATTCTAGCTTACTCATTCGTTACCCATGGTATAAACGGAATTCAATGGTCTGTGCCAGGTGAGTTCCAATGGCAATTGCGCTGGCCGCGCATGTTAACCGCACTTTCTGTCGGTATTGCTCTATCCGTTGCCGGAATCATTTTGCAACGCATAGTTTACAACCCTCTGGCAAGTCCCGATATTCTCGGTGTGTCTTCCGGAGCCACGTTTGCCATTATTACGACAGGAGTCATCGCTGGGTCGCTTCTCTCCGCATTTAGCTGGGGTATCGCTTTTTTCGGAAGTATGTCCGTATTGATGTTATTGCTGATTATCGGTAAACGAAGCCATTTTAATCCATCTAACTTCGTGTTGTCCGGCATCGCACTAACGGCACTACTAGAAGCCCTCGTTCAATTTTCGCTAGCTCAAGGTTCTGGTGACAGTTACAAAATTTTATTGTGGTTAACTGGTTCAATTTATCGAGTCACAGCCGACACCGCACTGATGCTATGTTTGGCCATAATAGTTCTGCTTGCCGCTGTATTCTCGATTTCTCGTTGGCTAACACTAATTTCCATCGGGCGACAATTCTCAAATGCACGAGGGCTTAACCCTACCGTAGCCAATACGCTTATGCTCACCATCGTTGCTTTGTTATGCGCCTTTTCTACCGCTACAGTTGGTCCAATATCTTTTGTTGGCTTGGTCGCTCCCCATATGGCGATGATGTTAGGAGCAAGAAAAGTGAAAGAGCAACTGTGTGTCGGTGCCTTAATTGGCGCAACCCTAATGTTGTGGGCAGATTGGCTAGGACAAATCGCTATTTATCCAAGTCAGGTCGCAGCTGGCACGTTGGTCGCTATTATAGGCAGCACTTACTTCCTATTTTTAATGCTGAAGAGTAAATTCAGCTAAGTTGGGAATATTGTTACAGCCTAAAAATACGCTAAGAAAAGCAAACCCCGCTATTTTGATAGCGGGGTTTGAAATTAAAGGCGAAGTACGATGCTCTATTCTTCTCGCACTACAGGAAAACGTTGCTCATAAAGTTCCATAAAGTCCTTACGAATTAAGTGCTCTAAGTGGTTCGCTTTATCGGTTGGGCAGAAAATCATCACGTGCAGAATTTGTTCACCATTAATGTTGCTAGAAATATGCATATGTGGCTCAGAACCAGGAAGGTCAACACCGGCATGTTTTTCAATCATCGCATTGTAACGATGTGCAACATCAGCAAAGTAACTGCAATGTTCTTCAATTTTATCAGTTAAAATCGGTAACAGTGGATACAAATTGACGAAGTCTTTCACCACTACAGAAAAGTTGTGGTAAACGTACCGCTTCATGAAGTTGAGGTTCTTTACTGGATAGGTAAAGAACATACTATTAGGCAATGTCGCTGTTTTGCCGGTGTAATGATATTGCCCGTGATGCAGGTCGATCTCTTGAATCACCGTCGCCATCATATTGTGCTCAATCACTTCACCACACAACTTTCCGACCTCAATCCAGTCTCCAACGCGAAAAGAACGCGAACTTGCTCTTTGAATCGAACCCGTAAAACACAAAATGATTTCTTTGGATGCCACTACAATGGCAACGGCAATCGCCGTTACACTCAGAGCAAACTCGTTAATTTCTGATTGCCATAAAATAAATAAAATCAGTAATGTAACAGCGAAGGTGCCATTTTTAGTTCTGGACATCCAACTACGCTGATCTTCTGAGAGAAAAGCGTGATCACCACGAATCATCGATAAAATTGCACGACGAATTAACCACATAATCGCAAAGATCAGTGCGGTAAAAATCAATTTATGAGTGAGAAGAAAATCGACAACTAACTGCACTTTCTCCATTCCACGGCTCCCTCGAATAAAAATACGGCCCAGTAACAGCTAACGATAACAAATTATTTTGTCTGTTGTCCGTGCTCACTCAAGTCTTTTTGAAATTACTCCTCTCTAAAGGCGCGATTCATGCTTTCTGTAATTGGCTTTATTAGGTAGCTCAATGGCGTTCGTGGCTCAGATAAAATAAGGACTTCGGCATTCATGCCTGAGGTTAAACGATGTTTTGTCACATCTTCCGGTGAAATTGCAATTCTAGCGAGATAAAAATCTTCTTGGTTTTCTTGCGAGAGCTTATCGGCAGAAATCGTCAGCACAGTACCGTCTAAAGGTGCCAACGTCCGTGCATTCAGAGCGGTCAGACGAACATGCGCTTGCTGGCCTGGATTCACTAAATCAATATCCTGAGGATTAACACGAGCCTCGACTAACAACTTATCGTCTTGCGGGACCAGTTCTAGTAACGTTTCACCCGAGCCAATCACACCTTTCTCGGTAAACACTTGCATGTTGACTACGCGACCAGAAATAGGGGCGTTGATCGTTGTTCTTGCGACAATATCTTGAGCGGAGCGATATTCTTCCCGAATTGCGACAATTTCCGTTTTGGTATTTCGTAGTTCCTCGACAATCTCATTCAGCCTTTCAAGCTTCAACTCTTCAATTTGCGCTAGGTTCTCATCTAACCTTTTTCTAACGGTGAGCGACTGCCTGTCTAACTGGCTTAAGGTACTTCTCACCTCCGCTGCTAAGCGCTTGAGTTGAAGTAAAGTAGATTTTCCCGAGAAACCTTTTTGCACCAAGGCTTGGTTACTGTCTATTTCTTCAGCAATAAAGTTGAGCCGTTCCGTCTCAATCACTTTGGTTTGCTGAAGGTTTTCAAGCTCTAAATTTGCTCCAGAAATACTCTGCTCAATGATACTCAGTTTACTGTCAAAGAATCGCTTTCTCGCTTCAAAGATCTTGTTTTGAACCAGTTGTGCTTCTTGGACGATATCGACACGGGGAATGCTTTCAAGATCATCAGACCATACAATCGTTGGAAGCTCATCAAGCTCCGCACTTAAACGGTTTTCCTTTGCTAGAGTATGGATAAAACGACCACTTAACGAATCCAACTTAGCCATAGCTTGACGCTTAGAAAGTTGAATTAATAACTGACCTTTTTCGACTAAATCCCCTTCCTGTACATATAGCTTTTCAATAATACCGCCTTCTAAATGCTGAATTTCTTGTCGCTTAGTGAGAACTGACAAATCACCATAAGCAATCGCTGCACTTTCTAATTTGGCTGTTGCAGCCCAGTAGCCAAGGCCTCCAAGAAAAACACTTAAGGTCACCACACCGAGTAAAATTGGTTTTCGAAAGCTTAGTCTCGCTTTGGGGCTAAAACGATATACGATCTCGGTAGAACTCTGATTAACGGTTGGCAGTTGATTGCTCATTTCTTACCCTTGGGATATCTGTTCTTTCTTCGCCCATCAAACGTTTTAATACTTCATCTTTAGCGCCGTATAACTTGACTCGGCCGTCAGCCAAATACAACAGCCTATCCATTTGTCGTAACGTACTCGGATTGTGGGCAATGACGATAATCGTTGTACTCTGTGCTTTTAAATGGGCAATCAAACGTTGATACGCAGCCTCTCCCTCACCATCGAGGTTGGCGTTCGCTTCATCGAAAATCACAATAGATGGGTCGCCATAAACGGCTCTTGCAAGAGCGATTCTCTGCCTTTCCCCCCCAGATAAACCACGGCCATTTTCACCAATAATGCAATCATAGCCTTTGTTTTTCTTGAGTATTAATTCATGACATCCTGCTAGTTGAGCCGCCTTGATGACTTTAGCGGGGTCTTCTTCTTTAAAGCGCGCGATGTTCTCTCGAATTGTGCCAGGAAATAACTCCACCTCTTGAGCGAGATACCCAAAATGCACGCCGCGATCTTCAGATGCCCATACGGAGACTTCCATTCCATCAAGAGTCACTTTACCCGCTAATGGCTTAACCGTACCTAATAACAGCCGAGCAAACGTCGATTTACCCGTACCAGAAGGGCCAATCACCCCAACAGCAACACCCGGAGGAATCGATAAGCTGATCGATGAGAGCACTGGTTCGGTTGCTCCAGGATGGCGATAGGCCAGTCCGGTAAGCTCATAGTGTCCTTTTGGTTTAGGCAGTGGCATATCTGATTCATCTTGGCGCACGATCGCATCGATTTCTTTCAACCTTTTATAGGCGCCTTTAGCAGACATCGCGCTTCGCCACGTGCCTATCGCCTGCTCCATCGGCGATAATGCCCGACTCATTAATATGGAGCTCGCGATCATCGCCCCTGCCGTTATCTCATGTTGGATAACTAACCATGCACCACCTCCCAGTAAAAATATCTGTAATGAGCCACGTACAAACTTAGAAAAGTTAGCCATGTAGATGGACTTACCTGCAACTCGCTCTTCAAGCACATTCACTTCACTCACGCGCGACTGCCACTTCTCTAAAAATGCATTCATCATCCCCATTGCGAGAATTGAATTGGAGTTTTGCGTGGCTAATTCTGCGTTGTTGATATGAGAAATCGCTCTGACTTCGCTCTCTTGCATTGTTTTACGCGTCATCAGCTCATTGAGTAGACCTAGGCTAAACAATACGATAGATCCAAGTAACGCGATGTGACCTAGTATCGGGTGCAATAAATACACAAATAAAATAAACAGCGGTGTCCAGGGCGCATCCAACAGTGGATAAGGTGCTTGACTGCTCAAAAAGCTTTTGATGTTCTGAATGTCTCTCAGAGTTTGCGAGGTATAACTCTTCCCGGTATGTGATTGATATTGAATCGTGCGCTTGAGCATGAAAGCGGAGAGTTTTGTATCCATCCAATAACCAAAAGATTTACTCATTTGTGCTCGTGCAATGTCGATGATGGACATGGTTAACAGCGCGACAATTACGATGACAGTGAGCAAGAATAAAGTATCGGTTGAGTAGGAGGATATCACTCGGTTGTACACTTGAAGCATGTACAACGGAATCGAGAGAACCAATAAGTTGATAAAAAGGCTAAAAACGATCAGCAAGCCCGCAAGCGTGCATAGTTTTTGTTTCACTTCTTTGAAAACCGTTTTTTGCACGACTACTTCCGTTTAACGTGAAAATTGTAGGCGCCAGAAATACTAGCGCCTAGCTTAAGGTAACCTCAAATCGCTCTAGAGTGTCCGATTAGTTCACCTCAGCATGGCAGAGCCACGCAAACTAATTCCCATCCAGAGTTATTTTCAGTCGTTTAGATTACGAACAGATCTGCACCATAGGTGTTGATGTCAGTTTCAGTCACGCCAATAAGTTTCACTGTTAGATCAGCCCCATCGGTAAACACTGCATTCCCAACTGCATCGTAGCTAAAGCTTAAATCACCAAAGTCAGTGACAGAGTCGCTAATGATGTGCAAAGAGTCTTCACCAATGGTGAAGTCAACAACTTTGGCTTCGCCATGGCCACCAAACTTATCCGTGAACACAAACTTATCGCCATTGCTGCCGCCAACTAAAACGTTGTCACCAGAACCAGCAACAAGAATATCTTCACCGACACCACCATTTAATTTATTGTCGCCCAGCAAACCCAACAGCAAGTCATTACCGGTACCACCGCCGAGGTAGTCGTTTCCTGTACCAGCCCTAAGGATGTCATCTCCAGCACCACCAGTTAGGCGATCATCGCCGTCGCCGCCGATCACATAATCATTACCGCCACCGCCAACAAACGAGTCATTACCACCAAAACCGATAAACAAATCATCGCCGCCATCGAAATCAGCAAATTGGTTATTTACACCTGCATCGCCTAAATACGTGTCATTGTCACTTGCGCTCATTTTTATTCCCTCTTAGCTTATTAATTGAATAGACCTTCTGTTCCACGTCTGACTAGATTCGTCACGACATGAGAAGTCTAATAGTCAACTGAATAGGAATAAGTTTGAATATGGGATGATATTTCAGACTGACATTTTAATAATAAATATAAAATTTAGTACTTTATAGAGTATTTTCTTTTTATTACAGCAAGTTAATACTAGTACTACAGGTTTCTCTTAGCCCAACTTGTAGCTTGCGTACGGTTCTTTACTTCTAACTTTCTAAAAATATTGTATAGATGTGATTTAATAGTATGCTCGCTGATAAATAAAGAATCAGCGATTTCCATATTTGAACCACCTTCTTTCAACATTTTTAAAACCTGAACTTCACGCCGAGTAAGCTCAACCTCAATAGCAGGTTCGATAATGTTATTTGCTTCTCTACCTCGATAATAATTTACTAGCTGATCAAGTAATCTTCGAGACAGCCAGTTATCCCCTTTTATTATTGCTTTTAATCCCTGACAAACCTTGTCCATTGAATCTCCTGGACCAAATATACCTTTTACATGAGGCCAAGAAGCGAGTTCTTCTGTGTCTAAGTCATAACCTAGATTAAGCATTATGGTTCCTAGCACTTTATTACTATCTTTTAAATAAACTAAAGTTTCGGAAGGAATCTCAACTGAAAAATCAACAAGCAAAAAGTAGCGTTCCGGAATGAGTTCATGATAGCTAGGGTTTTTAGTATCAATGATAGTTATTTTAGTTTCTGTATTTTTAGAAAGCATTTCCTTAAAGTTTTCACTCTGTAAACTTTGTTGAGTGAGCATTAGGATTTCAGGCTTTTCCATATACTGTTCCATAATGTTTCTCATACTTTCAGTGACTTAACATTCTTAAATTAGTAGTTAATCGTCAGCACTTAGTTTGATATGTAAGTGCTAGTTCACAGAGTAAAGTTATTTGCTACTTTTTTAAATTCTAAAGTTATTAAAAAGAGAATCAAAAAAAGTGTTTCTCATAAAAGAAACACTTTTAACACATTCAGGTCACAGAAATTATTAAGAGTTTACTAAATTAGGCAACCTAATATTGCAATAGCATTACACCGTTAACGAGTTGTCTGAAATATTTTCCTTTGCCCAAATAAGTGCTTGAACTCTATTTTTCACATCAATCTTCTTGAAAATATTATGTAAATGCGTTTTTACCGTATTCTCGCTGACAAATAATTGTTCGGCGATTTGTTGATTGGACGCCCCCATGGAAAGAAAGGTAATTATTTGTTGCTCTCGTTTGGTCAGAATAGCGGAAACATTCTTATTTATAGGTTTGCAATGTCGACGAAGGTAAGTAATGTACTGCTGAGAAAACTTACGGCTGAACCACATATCTCCTTGAAGCACCTTACCAATACCAACTTGCAACGTTTTTATATCATCAGAGGTATAGAAAATACCGGCCAAAGTACGCCAAGCAAAGAGATCTTCTGTCGATATGGATTGCTCACAATTAATTAAGATTTCAAGCGTGTCTTTCTGCTTGGCCGCTTTAAACTCCGCATAACGGCGAAAAATTTCATCCGTGATCACGCTGCAATCAACAATAATGGCTGATGCAAGAGATTCATGTAACACTCCGTGAATCAGATTATCTGGCGTGATTAGAGCAACACTAATACCGAGTTTGGTCTCCAATACATCTTTCAACAGAGATGACTGTAGACTTCCCTCCGTGATTAAAATAACGTTTCTTTTTTTTTGCTGCTCCATCCTGATCGCATTCCCTTGGTCGTTTTTATTGAAATACGCAATAGATTTAGATAGAGCGGTAGTATTGTCAAGTATGAAAATCACTAGTACTAATTAATAACTCATTGAAGTGTCAATAATTTTTAAGTGGCAAGTATGTGAGAGGTATTAGCATTTTTCAGACATTAAAAAAGGGAGTATAAACTCCCTTTTTGTGTTTGAGCAGGTGATTTAATCACGCACGTTAGAGGCAAAACACCACCTAACTTAGTGGATTGGAACTGCGTTTTTTTGGTTAAACTTACCAAAGTGTTGTTCTAACACTTCTGGCGTCAGCTTACCTTCCGCTTCCAGCTTTTTCAGCTCAGCGACGATCGCTTTTTGCTCTTCTAGCGACGGCAGTTTTACTTCTGGCTCCTGAGCGGTTTCTTGAGAAATTTGCTCTAGTTCTTTTTCGAAGTCATTCATAGTACTTACCTAAAATTAATGATTGAACTTTTAAACTTCGCCTATTCTATCCAACTCTATAACTTGAAGCTACCAACCATCTTGTCCAAACGAGAAGAGAGCGCTTGAAGATCGCGACTTGCATCCGCCAACTCTTCTGCTGTCGCGGTTGTCATTTCATTTATCGCGTTGATTTCTTCGATATTTTGATTAATGGTATGCACCACCGTGGATTGCTCTTCCGTCGCCGTTGCAACCTGTGTATTACGATCAGAGATGTCGGTGATTCGTTCAGAAATACTGATTAATACCTCGACTGCTTCATCGGTAGAAGTAACCCCTTCTATGGTGACCGCTTTGCCCGCTTCCATAGCACTTACCGCGTCTTGTGCGTCACTTTGAAGCTGATTGATCATGCGCTGAATCTCTTCTGTAGAATCAGCCGTGCGTGAAGCTAGGTTTCTTACCTCATCAGCAACAACCGCAAAACCACGTCCCTGCTCACCAGCACGAGCAGCCTCAATTGCAGCGTTTAGCGCAAGTAAATTCGTTTGCTCAGAGATGTCACGAATTACACCCAGAATCGAGCCAATATCTTTGGTTGTCGATGCCAACTGCGTAACAACAATATTGGTTGTTTCAACATCATCGGCTAGGCGGCTGATCACCTCTTTTGCTTTCATCACAACTTCTCGACCAGTTTGAGTGTTATCTGAAGCCTGATTTGCCGTATCAGCAGCGGTAGCAGCGTTCGATGCAATTTCACTGATGGTCGCACCCATTTGGTTGATAGCTGCAACTACTTGAATGGTTTGATCACGCTGCTCTTGGCTGTTGTCGTGTGTGGATGTTGCTTTCGTTGACACACTTTCTGCCGCTTGACTTAATGAGCCACTGGTTAAAGCAACCTCTTTTATCGTGGCATGAATCTTCTCAATAAATCCATTAAAGCCTTTTGAAAGCTGAGCAATTTCATCATTACCCTTAATTTCAATACGCTGCGCCAAATCGCCTTCACCTTGCCCAAGGTCGGTAAAACGATCGGCAATCAGTCGGATTGGTTTCGTAATGCTGTTTGCTAACCATACGCCCATGAGGATGAATACAACGGCAACAATGATGGTCGTAAACAGCATTTTTTTAGCTGTCGCATTCAGGTCTGCGAATACTTCATCAACGGGAACCACGCCAATAACAAACCAGTTCATTGAAGGAACATACAAACTAGAAACAAAAGTATCCTGCCCTTCAAACTCCACATTAATTAGGTTGAAGCTATTTTTGTTCAACAGCGCACTTGCGTCACTACCAAATAGTTTAGTGATAGAAGTTTGGTTCTTACCTTGTTGGCGGTGTATTTGAATCTGGCCTTGTTCATTAGTGAGGAACACGTAACCCGTATCTTCAATTTTAAACCCATTGAGCAAAGTAACCATGTCTCCCATAGATTTAGAGAGACCTGACATTGATGTACCATTAAGATCTTGGAAATTGG
Source organism: Vibrio sp. Y58_MX_L22 (assembly GCF_024181865.1). Taxonomy (NCBI): domain Bacteria; kingdom Pseudomonadati; phylum Pseudomonadota; class Gammaproteobacteria; order Vibrionales; family Vibrionaceae; genus Vibrio; species Vibrio sp. Y58_MX_L22. Next base: position 286,495 of record NZ_JAMZAN010000007.1, on the reverse strand, counting down.
CAAACATTTTCACTTCGCCATTTGCCTCTTGGAACACACTCACGGACGTTTCTTGACCAGACGACGTAAATCCAAAGAACCAAGCATCTTGCGTTCGGTTAAGTTGACGTAAGAATCCGTTTTGATTCCAGTAATATGCCGTTTGACGATTCGCTACCGACGCATCATTAAGACCATACTGTGATTTAACGTTATTGAGCTGCTGAACCAACTGAACTTCTACTGACGGATCACGGTCTGTATTAGATAGGGCTTCAACAATAAATTCGTTTGTAGCCAGCTGTTTTGCCGCTTGTTGCATTTCGACAACTTCGCGGTCAATTTCGGTATTGATTTGCTGCAACATCGCAGGTAGCTCGATGTCAATAAGACGATGGCTCAATACATCTCTCGCATGACGCTGAGCCATAACACCAACAATGATTGTTGATGCTAGAACAGCAAACGTAATGCCAAGTACAACCTTCTGTTTGATGCTCAAGGAATGAAGTTTCAACATATTCGGACCTTTTAAAAGAATCACTTGTTATTGGCCCCACAAGGGGAATCAGGTGCATATCTCATGACACGCACACCACGGAATCTTTATCGGCTCATATGTACAAAACTAGAGGCATTTCTCATTATATTATGAAAAATAAATGTAACACACTGTCAAATAAGCACTTTCAGAGATAGCACGTACTTGCAATTCTCTGTAGCGTCCCAATATTGAAAAGATAAATTGCAATAGAGCGTTGGAACTTTTTTCACATGGAAAATGACCAATACTCAACACGAAAATCACATGGATACCGAGAGTCCAAAGCATGCATAAATCTAACTTCGAAACTCTTCAGCAATACTTAGAGTCGCAGATCATCGGACAGCAAGATCTGGTAAAGCAACTGCTTGTTGCGCTTCTTGCGGATGGGCATATTTTAGTTGAAGGCCCTCCTGGGTTAGCAAAAACCCGTGCAGTAAAATCACTCTCAGACTGTGTTGAAGGCGACTTCCACCGCATTCAGTTCACCCCTGATTTGCTGCCAGCCGATTTAACCGGCACCGATATCTTCCGTCCCGAAACCGGAGAATTCACTTTCCAATCAGGTCCTATCTTCAACTCGCTTATTCTTGCGGATGAGATAAACCGTGCGCCAGCCAAAGTACAAGCGGCAATGCTTGAAGCAATGGCAGAGAAACAAGTCACAGCAGGTCGTCATACCTACCCGCTGCCAGAGTTGTTTTTGGTTATGGCAACTCAAAACCCGATAGAGCAAGAAGGGACCTACCCCCTTCCTGAAGCGCAGCTAGACCGCTTTTTATTGCATTTAGAAGTGGAATACCCAGATGCGGAGCATGAGCTATCTATCTTGCGTATTAACCGCGGAGAAGCAAAAGGCGAAGCAAAGGTTGAACGCCCAATGTTAAGCCAACAAGATATATTCACCGCACGTAAAGAAGTGTTGGATATTCATATGGCGGAAACGATAGAGCAGTACATCGTCCGTTTAGTTATGGCGACACGTCAAGCCAACAAATATGACACTGAGTTGGACAAGTGGTTGTCAATGGGTGTGAGTCCGCGTGCCACCATCGCTCTTGATCGCTGTGCACGTGCGCACGCTTGGCTTGCTGGTCGTGATTTTGTCTCTCCGGAAGATGTTCAAACCATGGCTTATCCGGTACTGCGCCACCGTTTATTATTGAGTTACCACGCTCAAGCTGAAGGCATTACGGCAAACCAGGTCATCGATAAACTGCTAAACCTTGTTGGCAGTGCATAAACGAGTGAGTGATATGTCCGCTACACATTCATTACCACCTCATGCGAATGGGGTGACATTAACCCTTGAAGAGCTGCTCCAATATCGCACTCAATCTGTACGTTGGTTACCACCAGCACAGAGTCTCTGGTCGCAGATGAGTGGTAACCATACCAGTCGCCAAAAAGGGCGAGGTATGGATTTTATGGAGGTGCGCCAATATCAACCTGGCGACGATATTCGCAGCATTGATTGGCGAGTCACCGCTAGGACCGGTAAAGCACATACGAAGTTGTTTGCAGAAGATAAAGAGCAAGCGGTCATTCTTTATCTTGATCTAAGTTCTAGTCTACATTTTGGATCTAAGTATGTACTCAAATCCGTTCAATTGGCCCACTTTGCCAGTGTTCTAATTTGGCTAACTCTAGCTAAAAAAGATCGCATCGGCGCAGTGATTGATGACGGACATCAATGTCTTGAATTTCGCCCCTCTTCTTTACAAAGACAAGGGCTGCGGATTCTTAACGCCATAGTCGACATACATAATGCGCAAGTAACTCGTACTGCAAGCAACGACACTCGTACACTACCGTATGCACAAGTATTGGAGACACTTCATACGCTCACCCCAAAAGGCAGCGAATTGATTATGCTCAGTGATTTTGCCCACGTAATACCAACGGAACTGGCACAACTACGTCGACTCAAACAACACAATAGCGTAAGGGCTGTTCAGTTTTATGATCCGTTAGAAAGAGGCGAAACAGACTTTAGAGGTCAAGTGAAAGCTTCGGATGGGCTGCATAGTCAATGGTTTAACTTTGGCTCTAAAGGACAACGAAGAGAACTCGAAAGCCATTTTACCCAACATCAAGAAACCATTAAGCAGCAATGCCATTCAATAGCAATTCCATTTAACACGCTATCAAGTGGCTGGCCCTTAATTTCACAATTAAGCTAACAAACTGACAAGCAGTATTTATTAAGCAGTAATAATAATGACAACAAACAACCAAAGCCTAGACCTTGAACCTTTGATTTTGCCAAACGCACCGGATTGGTTTCCGCTCGCTTGGGGATGGTGGGTGGTGCTTGCAGCCACCTTGCTCTTCGTTTTCGGCATTTGTCTTTATGTGAGATGGCGTAAAAAACACTTACGCGCAAAAAAGACAGCATTAACACTTTTAACTCAACCTACCGCGCCTCATACCCCCTCTTCTGCTCTGGAAATATTGCGCCAGGCAGCATTGAGTTACTTTCCGCGTGAAGAGATCGCACCATTAACCGGAATCGCTTGGTATGAATTTCTCGATAGCCATACCAAAGAAAGTCGATTCGTAGACAAACAACATCAGTGGCAAGAAGCGTTGTATCAGAATTCTTCCCAAGGGCAGCATCAAAGCTTGGTAGACGATTGTGTCTTTTGGATAACCTACGCTTTGCCACCAAAGAAAAAGGCAAATAACCGTGACTGAGCAAACACTCATAACCGATCTTGCCCAATGGCTAAACATCGAATTTGTCTGGTGGTGGGCACTGTTTTTGTTGCCCATCCCCTGGCTGGTATACAAGTTCCTGCCACAAGAATCTCAACAAGCCGAGATCAAATTGGCGTACTTACCAACTAATGAGAATAGCAGCAAACCTAAGCAAGCGCTGCAAAAAGCGCTTTCAATCGCGATCTGGGGCCTTCTTGTCGTCGCTTGTGCGCGTCCAGTTTGGTTTGGTGATCCCGTTGAATTCCAACCCAAATATCGGGACTTGATGTTAGTCGTCGATCTGTCCGGTTCGATGCAGCAGGAAGACATGGAACTCAACGGCGAATATATCGATCGCCTCACAGCAGTCAAAAAAGTTCTGTCTGATTTCGTAGCAAAGAGAAAAGGTGACCGTCTCGGAGTTGTTTTGTTTGGCGACCATGCTTATTTGCAAACACCACTCACTGCAGACCGAAAAAGCGTCATGCAACAGATTAATCAAACCGTCATCGGTTTGGTTGGTCAACGAACCGCCATTGGTGATGGTATTGGTTTAGGCACAAAAACCTTTGTAGACAGTGATGCTCCCCAACGAGTCATGATTTTGCTCAGTGACGGCAGCAATACTGCAGGGGTGCTCGAGCCGCTAGAAGCAGCGGAAATTGCGAAAAAATACAACGCCACTATTTACACCGTGGGCGTGGGCGCTGGTGAAATGATGGTGAAAGAGTTTTTCATGACTCGCAAAGTCAACACCGCAGCCGACTTAGATGAACAAACACTGACTAAAGTGGCAGAGGTGACAGGTGGACAATATTTTCGAGCGCGAGATACGGAAGAGCTCGAAAAGATTTATGACACAATCAACCAGCTAGAACCCGTATCTAGCGACACACAAACTTGGCGCCCACAGTCTGAATGGTTTCCATATCCATTAAGCGCTGCATTTGTATTATCGGTATTGTTATTCCTATTAAGGAGAAAACATGGCTGAGTTTATTTTCCTCAATCCTTATTGGCTTTTGGGGCTCATCGTGATCCCTATAGCACTCTTGCTTAATCACAAATTTAGAGCCCAAAAGTCCACACTGATTGCCCCTCACCTATCGCGGATGCTCGGACAAAACACGCAGTCTAAGCATTACTTCACTCTATGGGGTTTAGCTTGGGCAATAACTTGCATTTCATTAGCGGGGCCAAGCTGGCAGTCCAATGCTCGACCAAGCTTTGAGTTAAACCAAAACCGTATCTTGGTACTTGATATGTCTCGCTCTATGTTTGCTACAGACATCAAACCCAATCGGCTAGCACAAACACGTTATAAGGCGCTCGATTTGCTGCCAAAATGGAAAGAGGGAGCCACTGGACTTATTGCTTACGCTGGCGATGCCTATAACTTAAGTCCACTGACAACTGATTCCAGTACGCTTGCGGGCATTATCGAAAATTTGTCACCAGAGCTGATGCCTTTTCAAGGAGCAAACCTGCCTGCCGCGATTGAACTTGCGATCAACCAGTTTTCTCAAGCCGGCACGCAACAAGGCGATATCATCGTGTTAGCGGATGATCTTGATACGTCAGAGCTGTCTCGCGCGTTAGATTTAGTCCAAGGTACAAAGTTTCGCATTTCTGTTCTTGCCGTCGGGACTCCTAACGGTGCACCTATCGCGCTGCCCGACGGCTCTCTGCTAAAAACGGCACAAGGCACAACCGTCGTAGCGAAAACAAATCTGAAAAATCTACAAACGTTAGCGAATAAAACTGGCGGTCTATTTGTTCCTATTCAGCACACCAACCGTGATGTTGAAAATATCGCGGCCTTTACTAATAACATTGGTAGCCAGCTTTCTGCGACCCAAAGCGAAGAAGTTAAAACTGATTCTCGTCTCAACAGTGGCTTTTGGTTACTGCCGTTGTTACTTCTTCCTGCGGCTTTACTGTTTCGACGCGGCCTGATTTGGATGGTAGTTGCGACTTTAGTCCCAGTAACGTGGACACCGCATGCAGAAGCTAATCCGTTCTTAAATGCCGACCAACAAGGAGCGGAACTATACAAGCAAGGTGAGTATGAACAGGCGCAAAACCTATTTACAAACCCAAGCTGGAAAGGAGCCGCCAGTTATCAAAAAGGTGACTACGAAGCCGCTATCGAAGCATTTTCTCATGATGCCTCCCTTAACGGCCGCTATAACCTCGCCAACTCGCTCGCTCAAAATGGTCAATTAGAAGATGCGGCTGATTTGTATAAAAAACTGCTAGAGGAAAAGCCTAACTTTGAAGCCGCGAAGAAAAACCTATCGGTTGTAGAAGAAAAGCTAAAACAGCAACAGCAACAGCAACAGCAACAGCAACAGCAACAGCAACAGCAACAGCAACAGCAACAGCAACAGCAACAGCAACAAAAGTCTCAAAACGAAGGGAAAGAAGCGCAAGGACAACAGTCACAAAATCAGCAAGATTCTGAAAATAAAAAAGAAAAACAAAAAACGGAACAACATCAACCGCAACGAGATGACAAGCAAGTGAAGGATCAAGGTGAACCAATACAGGCTAAAGCGCATCCCGAAAAAATGCATCAGGATGATCCTGAGTTCCGTCGACTAGAAGCAGTAGAAAGTGCTCGCGACCCAAGCTTTTTGATCCGTGCGCAAATGCAACTTCAAGCGCAACAAAAACAACCTCCACAACAATCTCAAAAGGAGTGGTAAGCCTGTGATGAACAAAGGCGTAAAACTGGTCTTTATTTTTGTGGCCAGCCTAATATCCAGTTTCTCGGTGATGGCACAGACACTTCAAGCTAGTGTGAATAAAACACAAGTAGCCAAGAATGAAGTGATTAACCTCAGAATCATTTCAGATACTGAGCTCAGCTCAGACTCAATCGACTTCAATGTTCTAGAGAAAGACTTCTTCTTGGGTCAACCTCGTTATGGCCGCTCTAGCAATAACATTAACGGAAGAAAATCAGTGCGTACCGAGTGGAGTATCTCAATTGCACCAATGAAAGAAGGTGTTCTGACTATTCCAAGTTTTTCCGCTGATGGCATGAAAACGGAGCCGATCAAACTACGTGTCAACGCGAGCCAAACAGACCCCAATCTTGATGATCTATTTAGCTTTAATATTACGGTCGACAACAGTACGCTCTACCCTCAGCAATCTGCAACATTACGTATACAACTTCTAATTAAAGCGGACACTCGACGCCTAGATAACCCGCAAATAGTACCTCCGCAGATTGAAGGCATGAAGCTTGAGGCACTGGGTGGCTTACAACAAAGACAGAAGATCTTAAATGGGTTAGAAGTAGCGGTCATAGAGCAGTCGTTTCGCTTAACGGCCAATCAACCAGGCACTTATACCTTGATAGGTCCTAAACTGACCGGTTCTTATATTTATGGCGACAGCTTGACGGGCTCAACCAAAATAATGCCTATCAACACCAAAGCGGAACGCATGCCAATCACGGTCAAACCGATTCCGAGCGAATTTAAAGGTGAATGGCTTCCTGCTTCAGCGTTAGAAATGACACAGAGCTGGCAAGACGATCAAGGTAATCTACTGTCGATTAACGCGATCAACACAGTAAAGCAAGGTTCTTCACTCACTCGAACCATTCAAGTTAAGGCTCGCGGTACACAAGCCGAATATCTGCCACGAGTCAATATTAGTTACCCGAGTTCACTGCGCGTGTATCCCGAACAACCTAAGTTCGATAGCGCGAGAGATGGCACCGTTACCATGACGGTGAAGCAAGTCATTATTCCTACAGAGGCCAGGAAATATACCTTACCAGGATACGACTTGAACTGGTGGGACAGTCAAAATGATGAAGCGAAGAAAACAACGTTACCAGAGCTAACATTAGACGTAGAGAAAAATGACACTGGGCTAATCACGTTGCCGGAATCGCCTCTTTCAGCACCTTTAGTGTCAGCCCCTAGTCCTGAATCAAGCGGCGGTGTGAGCAGTCTCTGGCGAACATTAACCTTTGTTTTCTTAGGGCTTTGGATAATGACATTGGGAATCGCTATTTGGGCATGGAAAAAGCGGTCAATAACAGCGAGTGGAACGGTTTCAAATACTGAACAACCACTTTGCATCGACGCGCTAAAAAAAGTCATCGAAGAGGGCGATGCTGCGAAAATTGAACGCTCTGTAAATGAGTATTTAACCACTCATCAAGACAGGTTAAACCCTGGTGACGTACAAGCAATTAAGCAAGAGCTTAATGCCATGAATCAAGCGTATTTTAGTGCCAACCAACAACCTTGGAGCCCTGATTCGCTGCTAGCGAAAATTCAAAACCTTGGCAAAGCAAACGTAACGAAAACCGACCACCAACTCGAAAAGCTATAAATAACTAGATAACAATGGCAGCTCTCATGAGCTGCCCATTCTCTTATCCGGCCAAATTTGCTTTAGCGGTTTTATCTAGAGCACCAACCGCCGCCCCCTTCCCTATCAAGTTGCTCTTATGAACATCACTCACTCAACAAACACTTGGGGCTCGTATTCGTATCGCCTTACACAATTTCGCCCATGATTCTTCGCTTGATAGAGTGCCTTATCCGACAACTGATATAAATGGTCGAAATTAAAGTCTTTGCCTTTCGCTTTATAACAGGAGTAACCGACTGAAACGGTGAGTAACTCCCCTTCTGGGTTATGTCGATGCTTTATCCCCTCGCCCTCGATGCACTGACGAATGCACTCTGCTCTCAGTCGAACCTCCTCTTGCTCAGAACCAATCATGAGCAATGCAAACTCCTCACCTCCGATACGGCAAAAAACTTCATCTTCACCTTTGGTATGATGATCCAAGATATAGCCAATTCGCATCAATGCGATATCGCCTTCGAGATGACCATAGTGATTATTGAATAAGCCAAAATGGTCAATATCAATCAGGATCAGGCCAAACGACATGTCGTCTTCACACTCTAGGGCACAATATTTTTGCATCACATGTTCTAACATGCGGCGATTACCAAGACGCGTCAAAGGATCGAGCTTAGAAAGTACCTCAAGCTGTCGATTGGCTTCCTCCAACTCTTTTGTTCGGTTCTGAACCTCCAGCTCTAAGTTTTCGTTTAATTCGCGAATCGCCTCTTGAGCTTGAGTACGTTGCAATACTTCAGCTAAGCTGGACGCGAACATACGAATCACTTCACGTAACTGAGAAGTTAACGGCGCACGTGTCAGCAAATTATCAACAGCGATAAAGGCGATAGGACCACTGCTATTTGAAGTCAATACCGTCATCGCAGCCCAACCAAAGCCAACAATATTACAGTCATGATAAATAGGCACTGATTCTTCAAATGCGACTTCGTTTGGCATTGAGCGAGCCAGATTTATAAGAGAGAAATCTTGGGTTTCGCCAAAGAAGTAAGATTCATCCACCACATTACCTTGAATATCGGTACCCCACGTTCCTTGCATGTAAGAGCAATTTTCATCAGTTAAAAACACCGCCATTCGATCAATACCAAGATTTTTAATGGCGAAAGTGACGGCCGATTTGCATACTCCACTGACAGTAGTGCAACGTGATAACTCAACCATGCTTGAATGCAACATGCGTACGTTTTGTTCTTGGCGCTTACGAATGTAAATTTGAGAGAAGAGTGAACCAAACGAGTCCAACATCTGTTTTTGATATGCCGTTATCGGCTTACGATGAATAAAGTTATCTAGCGCGAACCACCCAAACGGTTCATTGCCATCGCGTAAAATCAACATCGCATTCCAGCCCTGCCCGATGACCTTGCCTGCTGTGTATATTGGCGCGTCTTCTACAATCACTAAGTTGCTCTCAAGGCTAGATAACGCGGTGATATACTCCTCGCTAAGTTGGTGTAAATCATATTGTGTGTGAAATTCATCAATCGTAATTCCTGACTCATCCGTACCGTATGTACCACTGAAGCTACGCTTTTTCATATCGAGAAGCATCAGTGTAGAGCGATCAAACCCAAGTCGTTCACGTAACGCTTCGACGGCTTTGTAGTACAAGTCCTTTAAAGAATCAGGATTAGAGATTTCGAGTGCAACTTGCTGAACTAACTTCATATTTTCGATAAAGCGCTCGCGTTGGCTAATCTCATCAACATATTGCGCTTCACGAATATCTCTGTGCCTGATCTCTTTCGAGGCATTTTTTTCAGCACGAATACATTGCCAACGCGCCGCTGCGAGCTGCATTGCGTCGTAACTTTCTTCATAGATATTATGTGCTGTGCGAGCATGTACAGATTGAATCAGTAGGTAGGTACGTTTGATAGGCGTGTTGTCGAGCATCATGATGTAACTATCACCGCCTAAATCTCGGGTGTGATTCCAGTTACAAGTGTTGATCGCCAGAGGTATGATGCTTTCAGAGGTATCAAACTGACTTGCCCACTCCCAGAATGTCTCAGGATAGTTTTGGGTTGGGTAAAGCTCTCCGCGAGAGAAGCTCATCGAATGACGAGGGTTAATTGAAGGATCTTCAAAAATAGCGAGGGCTTGAGGGGAGAACAGACTCTCTAAATGATCAAAGATTGCCTCCGCTAGCAACCGATGGTCCCTCGTTGAAGACACTTTTCTTGTAAAACTTCTTAAACTCACCCTACCAACCTAATCTACTTTTTTATCCTCGATAAAAAACTACTTAGGCCATGATATGCAATCAATACGTTCAAATTTGAGCTGTTAAGTCATTCGCAAAATTATCAGACTTAGTGTTACATTCGAGAGCTCTTCAGCACTTTTAAAGCCATGTTTCACATAAGTTACATGCTTTATAAACTGGGGAGGAAAGTTATGCTTATTTACAAGATTTTTTGTGTTGGTAGGCGTTATAAGCCCACGACTTAAAAAGAAAAAGGCCCCTCATCAAGAGGGGCAAAGTTACCATCGCTTATAGTTATTTAGTTATGCTTGTAAATACGGTGGATTAACCGAAATCACCATTTACGTAGCCTTGAGTACGGTCGTCTTGAGGGTTGCTAAAGATCACTTGCGTATCGTTGTGCTCGACCAGTTCACCCATTAGGAAAAACGCAGTGCGGTCAGAGATACGACGCGCCTGTTGCATTGAGTGAGTCACGATAACGATGGTGTAGTTCTTCTTTAGCTCTTCCATCAACTCTTCGATTTTGTGTGTCGCAATTGGGTCAAGTGCCGACGTTGGCTCATCCATCAGAATCACATCAGGCTCCATCGCGATTGTACGTGCAATACATAAACGTTGCTGCTGACCACCAGAAAGACCGAATGCGTGTGATTTAAGGCGATCTTTCACCTCATCCCAAAGTGCAGCACCGCGCAGCGAACGCTCTACCACTTCATCAATTGTCTTTTTGTCTTTGATACCTTGAGCACGTAAGCCGTAAGCCACGTTCTCGTAAATGCTCATCGGGAATGGGTTTGGCTTTTGGAATACCATGCCGACTTTGATGCGAAGGTCAGCAACATCAATGTTGCCGTAAATATCTTCGCCGTCCATCGCCAATTTACCTGTAATTTTCACGCCTTCGATTAGATCATTCATTCGGTTCAAACAGCGTAGAAGCGTTGATTTTCCGCAACCTGACGGGCCGATAAGTGCAGTTACTTGGCGAACTGGAATTGGTAAGTTGATCGATTTCAGTGCTTGGTTGTCACCGTAGAATAGGTCTAGGTTTTCAATATCAAATTTGTTCATTGTCTTAATCTCTTAATTCTTGAATTCGTGTCTTTTAACGTGCGTTCTTAACTAGTGTTGTTAGTAAGTTGCGGTGTTAAAACGTCGTGCAATCAGTTTCGTTACCATGTTGATCAAGAGAACAACCACGATAAGCACTGTTGCCGTACCGTAAGCCTGATTCCATTCTTCAACGGTAAACAGTTCGGTAGTCAGTTTGTATAGGTGGACGGTTAGCGTACGACCTGAATCTAATAAAGAATCCGGAATACGTGCAACCATACCTGCTGTCAGGAATACTGGAGCAGACTCACCAATGACACGACCAATACTCAGAATGACCGAGGTTAAGATACCTGGCATTGCGCTCGGAAGAATCAAACGCCAGATAGTGTAAATCTTAGAAGCACCGAGGCCATAAGAGCCTTCACGGTACGTTTGTGGTACTGCCATCAGCGCTTCTTCCGTTGTACGGATGATCACTGGCAGGATTAGGATACTTAGCGTCAATGCACCCGACAGAATCGAGAAGCCAAGGCCAAGAATCGCCACGAAGAAAGTCATACCAAACAGGCCGAAAATGATCGACGGGATACCCGCCAATGACTCGGTACAGAATCGGATGATTTTCACCAAACGACTGCCCACTTTCGCGTATTCGGTCAAGTAGATTGCCGTCATGATACCGAGTGGCGCTGCCACTGCGATAGAAGCGATAACCATGTAAATGGTCGCCACAATCATTGGGAAGATACCATGCTCTTCACCTGTGCGCGTATAGTTATCAGTAATGAAGTTCCAATCTACGTGTTGTAGACCGTTTGATAGGATGTACCAGATAATCCAGAACAAAAAACCTACCGTTAGTGCTGCCGAGATCCAGACAAATGCGTTAAAGACATTATCTTTGAACTGGCGTGCTTTTTTCAGTTTTGCGCGATCCATAATAGTCACCTTTAACGAGCGATTACTTCGCTTTTTCTCGGTTTAGGTACAGTAGTACAGCGTTCAACGACATGATGAAGACCAGAAGTACTACACCTGTAGCGTAAAGTGCGTTCGCGTGAACACCACTTGCGTAAGACATTTCAATAGCGATGTTTGCAGTTAGTGTACGAGCCGAATCAAGGATGCCTTCTGGCATTGCCGGCGCGTTACCCATAACCATGATAATCGCCATGGTCTCACCCAACGCACGACCGATACCCAGTATCACACCTGTCATGATGCCTGAGCGAGCCGCTGGAACGAGCAACTTAAAGATGGTGTAGATTTTCGATGCGCCCAGTGCCAAAGAACCTTCTTTATAAGTACGAGGGACAGCGCGGATAGACGTTTCAGATACCGTAATTACTGTTGGTAGAATCATCACACCAAGAACAATAATACCGGCCAAGATAGTGTTACCTGCAGGTACATCAAATACCTTCTGAATCAATGGAACGATAATAACCAGACCGAAGAAACCGTAGACCACTGAAGGAATACCGGCTAGCAGCTCAACCGCTGGACGGATAATGTCTGCTAATCGCTTTGGTGCGATTTCAGCGATAAAAATGGCGGTCAGAACACCAATTGGAACCCCAACAATGACAGCACCAGCCGTCGATACGATAGATGCCACAATCATCGTGGCGACACCGTAAAGCGCAGGTGGTAACCAGTTTTGTCCTAAGACAATGCCCGATACGCCTGCTTCTTGGAATGCCGGAATACTCTCTCGAACGATGAAGTATGCAATAACGGCTAATGAAACAATGCCGATTACGGCACTCGTTAGGAACAAGCCGTGGAAGATGCGCTCTTTCCAGTCTACACGACGCTTCTCGCGTAGGCCTGACTTGCTGATAGCTCTAGCGTCAGTATTCATAAGCTTTTCACTATTTGTTGCGATGGTCATTTAAAAATCTCACGGTTCTGGGCAATGCCGTTGAACACAATGGATAGAAAAGGCTCAGCCCGAAACGTTGGGCTGAGCAAACTTTAGAGTCCCGATGGGATTAGTTAACTGAGATGTAACCTTTTTGGTCAACTAGCGCTTGCGCTTCGTCAGTTAGCATCCAGTCTAGGAATTTTTGCGTTTCTGTTGATGGCTTGCCTTCTTTGTAAAGAACAAGGAATGGACGCGCTACTTTGTAAGAACCGTTTTTAACGTTAGCTACCGTTGCATCAACGCCGTCGATTGCTAGCGCATTAACAGTGTTGTCTACAGTACCAAGAGAAATGTAGCCGATTGCGTATGGGTTAGATGCAACCATTGTTTTCAGTGCGCCGTTACCGTTTGCAACTTGAGCACGTTGAGAGATAGCTGATACCTTCTTACCAGAAATCTTCATTTTTAGAGACATGATGTCTTCAAATGCGCCACGAGTACCAGAAGCTGTGTCACGAGTAATGGCTACGATTGGCTTGTCTGCACCACCGACCTCTTTCCAGTTTGATACTTCGCCTTTGTAGATTGCAGTCACTTGCTCGGCTGTTAGACCTGGCAGTTTGTTTTGTGGGTTAACAACCACTGCGATACCATCACGAGCAACCACTTCTTCGATTAGTGTTGATTCTTTTTCAGAGTCTTTTAGATTACGAGAAGACATACCAAGGTCTGCTGAACCATTTTTCGCTGCTTTTACACCAGCTGAAGAACCAGGACCTTGAACTTCGATAAATACGTTAGGGTTCTTCTTCATGTACGTTTCAGAGAAAACTTCCATCAGTGGAGTTACGCTGCTAGAACCCACTGCAGAGATAGTTTCTTTAGCAGAAACAGGAGTCACTGCCATTGCGCCTAGAAGTGCGATTGCACCGATTACTGTCTTTTTCATCACAATTTCCTTAAGTGGCTTTATTGCCGTTGTGTTTCACTTGAACGGTGCTCACTTTAGAATTTGAATATGACAGTTGTGTTTCACTTAGTTGAACCCTCTATGACACGTTGTCATTTCTAACTATTAATTCCGCGACTTATCCCTCTCTCAATTTGAACGTAACGTTTTTATAAGTTGCCTCATGTTCAAGATGATAACCCCATCGATTTTGGTACATTTCATAACAATTAGATATGAGTAACTCATTGATTTAGCGAATGTAACAATTAAAATCGAAATGCTTATTTATAAAAAAGATAATAATCAAACCGATAGAGGGTCAATCTCATGCGTCAATTTCTTAGTACGCTTTCTATTAAACTTCAGGTTTTTCTGCCTGTTCTATTCACAGTTATATTACTCATCATTGGACTGAGTGTCGGAATCGGTAAACTCGATCAAGCATTCAATAAGGTTTCGGCTTCCACCCATAAGCTAATCATTCACAAAGAGGAACTTAGCGGCATCGTAGACAACACTTACGCCATGCGCATCAAAGCCATTTATAGTCTATTTAGAGCCGAAGATGTTCAGTCTCTCAACCAAGAGCTTTCTGAGCGACAAAACAAAAACCGCGATTTTCTTAACTCCATCGACAATCTCCCTGGCGTTCAAAATGAAGTCAATGCTATGCGTAAGGCCATGAATCACTATGTTGATTTCACTCGCGTTACCATGACACCTCTGCTCACCACTAAACACTCTTCTGATTACACCACCTCTGATTTCAATCAAAAGTACGAATCTGCAATGGCTGAGTATCGATTAGCTGGCGAAGCGATGATCAACGCCATCGACAAACTATCTAAACAATTGAATCAAATCGTCACCGATGAAGTCGAAACGAATGGCGAACAACATTCAACCACGCTAACTTACAGCGCCGTCTCGCTTGCGGTGATCTTGAGTGCCGCTTCACTTATTAGTTGGGTACTCGCCAGCTACATCGTTGCGCCGATTCGTAACCTTCAAGTAACGATGCAGGAAGTCGCGAAGGGAAACCTACTAGTTAAGGCCGAAGCCATCGGGAAAAACGAAGTGTCTCAGCTGGCTCGAGATGTAAACCAAACCATAGAAAAACTGCGTGAAACTGTAAGCGCATTGGTTCGCATTAGTGAAGATGTGGCATCAGCATCAACAGAGTTAGCAACTGTTATGACTCAAAGCAGCGTCAACTCGGATCAAGAAAAGCAAGAAGTTGAGCAAGTAGCCTCGGCGATCAATCAGCTAGAGTCGACCGCAGCTGAAGTATCAACCAATGCACAAGAAGCCGATAGTGCATCAAATCAAGCACGTACGTTAACCTCACAAAGTATAAGCATGTTTGGGGAAAGCACTCGCGCAAGTGAAAAGATGGCGGAACAACTTAACGAAGCCGCTGCCGTCGTGACTTCACTAAAAGATCAATCAGAACACATTGGTCGCGTGATCGAAGTGATTGAAGGTATTTCTGAGCAAACGAATCTACTTGCACTGAATGCAGCGATTGAAGCTGCACGAGCGGGCGAAAGTGGCAGAGGCTTTGCGGTAGTGGCCGATGAAGTACGTATGCTGGCAGCACGAACTCAGGAGTCCACCAAAGAGATCCAAACCATTATAGAAGAGCTACAGCAACAATCTGGTCACGCAAATGAAAGTATGCATTTCAGCTTAGCCATGTTGTCAGACAACCAAGCTCTGACACAAGAAGTTAGCCAATCACTTGCTAATATCAGTAATGCTATCGCCGATCTGAATTCAATCAACACTCAAGTTGCGACCGCATCAGAAGAGCAGAAGCAGGTCACGGCTGATATCAACAACAACTTAACGAACATCTATGAACTAGTGAGCCAGAACGTCACTGGCATTACGCAATCCGCTGCTGCCGCTCAAGAGCTTTCTGGCTTAGCGGAAAACCAAAAACATCAGCTTAAGCAGTTCCAAGTTTAAATCTCTGAACAACACGATAAGCTCCAAAGGTCAGAAAAGAAAAAGCTCCGCACTGGCGGAGCTTATTATAAAGGCAAAGCTATCAACCCTTATTAACGTAATAATTATTCATCTGTCACTAACAAGAGAGAACTTTTGAAACTTGAGTTTAACGGATCTCTATTGAAAACCTCACCATTAGTCGTATCAAAAGTTGCAACATGCTTACCGTCGCCATTAGGTGTGTTGCTCCAGACATAACGCCCTAGAACATCATCTCCATCTGTCAGACTATAGCCGCTAGCAAACCCTGTACTATTTATGGCTGGGCTGTGGCAAGCTCGCTCAGTCAGAGATACCAGCTCTTTGATATTTGCTAGTCGCCAATTTTTTTTGTCAGCAAAATTGTGAAGAGGATGGTTGCCATCCTTATTACGAATTTGTTTGGCTGTGGAGAGAGCGAGTTGCCATGACATTGTAGATCGCGTCCCCTGGCATTCTTGATTTCCTACATTCCATGTCATACCAACTGGACAGCGCATCCATGTAAGACCTGTTTTTAAGTCAGTTACGGTACCGTTATCAGAATATGTATAACGCGTGTTAGGTGCCGTTTTAGCAAAGTCAGTAGAACACTCTTGTGCAGCAATTGCAGTTTGAGAAGCCAAAGCAAGAGATAGTACAGTTATTAATTTCTTCATCTTATTGGCCCTTTACTGCTACTAGACGGATTGGGAATTGGTATGAGTCATCGGCGTCTGCACTTGTGTTGCTTGAGCGAATATCGACGAGTGAAATAGTGCCTCTATCTACGCCCCGAGAGATAATTGCAGGAAAATAAACCTCAGCATCAACGAGCTGTGATGATGTATTCACAAACGTAAAGTCGCTATGCCAAAACGCACCATACTCTAAATAAGGACTGCCTATCGTTTGCTGTGGGAAGTATTTAACATTGAAACCATACACGTTGTGTGGCGCATATTCCTCGTTCGGAGCGAACAGTGTTTGTTCACCAAAATCTAATAAGTCATATGTTTCACGGTAAGTAGGCAAGCGCCAAACAGTGATTCCACATAACGATTGTTTGTTTATGTACTCAACATATTGGCTAGTGGTACAAACTTCATCACCAGCGTCTTTACAACCTGCAAGCTCTACATCTTTGCTAAATGGCTTAAATGTTTCAGACTCAAACGCAAACAGGCGATCTTTAAATTGAACCGAGCTCGCATCCGCACTCTTATTTTCCCAAACAAGACCAGTACGCTCGTCCATAGTACAAGCCCACTCAGTCGCATCTGCAGCTAAAGCTGCACCTTGTGAATCTAGCTTAACGAACTTAAAGCCAGCGCCTGTCGACGTTTGCTTGTCCTCTTTATCGAAGCCGTATTCCGCATCTTGACCAGGGTAAGACGCTTGAACCTCTGCTACGTCTGCTGCTCCTTCAGCAAAATAAAGAACGGCGCCCGTATCGTTACTACCAACCGTTTGTTCAGCAACCGCTACAATTTCTTCAGCAAATGCACTCACTTCCACTTCAGACAGAAGATCAGAGGCCAATGATTTACCCTGGAAGCTAAGGCTTTGAGCAAGCAGCGCTACGCCTTGGGTCATTTGTTGTGGCTGCATTGCAGCTAATAGTGCAACCGTGTTTTGCTCTAGCTTATCTAGCTCGCTGGCTTCTGCGTTAGACATTACCGTTCCAGACAGAGAAACACCGGCATCGGTGAGTTGTGCTTTCACAATCTCTTCAGCTTGAGCAACGGTTTTACCGTCAATTACAAGACCCGCGAGCAACGTTGTTACACCATTGACCGTGTTGCCCGTTGCTAAATTTTGGCCCGGAGCCGCAAGACGCAACGTTTGGTTTGAACCTTGATCAACTTGAGCAAGAATGGTACTGGTTAGTACGTTTTTGTCGCTTGAAGTCAGGCTAAATTTACCGGCATTATCCGTTTTAGCACTCGGTTCAGTAGTATCACAAACGTAGTTTTGGTTTAAATCGATGCAGACTGGCGTATCAAGAAGTGTACCTGCAGAAACGATGGTGCCAGCTACATCATAGGTCGGTGCCGACGTGTCACCACCAGAACCTCCGCCACAGCCAGCAAGGGCTAGTGACATAGCAACGAAAGAATATTGAAACTTCATAGATTTTATCTTCTTTTGATTTTAATTAACGAGAGCGAATCACTCTCACCATTGAAAGCAGGAAAAGTCCTAACAAGGTCCAAGGCGAACCACTGCCACCTGAACCACCGCCACTGCTTTCTTTAGTGGTATCAGCACTACACTGATACTGAGCAAAGTGACTCACACCCCACTCTTTCAACACCCCAGAGTTCCCTGACACGCGGTCAGACACTTCGAGACGCCAAGTACCCCAACTCGGTTGACCGACAAGTGCTTGTAACTCCTCGTCATACTGAGCGGTGAAGTAACCTTTAAATCCTTTGGTATTGCTTGATTGATGGCTAAGTAGCACAACCGATTTGCCTTGTGGAGACACTAGCGTCACTTGCAGATCTTGCAGTGAGTCATGTTCGATGTTCAGGTAAACCGCAAACGAATCATCAATCGTGCGTGACTTGTCCGATAGCGTCTGAGAGAACAGTCTGTCGCCCTGCTCCGGTAAAGCGGAATTCACTGATTGAGGCTGGATATCGAGCTCTGGCGTACCATTAACCAGCATCACCTTTTCACTCCACTGGTGAGTCTTTAGGCCTTCAGCAAATTGATAATCCAATGAAATAGAGGAATCGAATTGCGTGCCACATGTTAGACCGCTTGGTAACGCCACCTTCATTGAGGTCGAGTCAGAAAGCGTTTCATCAAAGTCGAAAACAGATGCGTTGTTTAGCTGCCATTGTCCTTTGATGCTCGCTTCGCGGCCAGTTTGGCTCAGGCTCAAACCAACGTCTTGACCTTGTGCGATGTATCGAGCGTCATAGCGAACACGAAGAGGCGCTTTAAGTAAGTTGTGTCTGTTGAAGCTGTCCGTCAGGAATTGGGCGTAGTCTTTATTTGGGAACAAAGTTTTTGCGGCAAACACGGTCGATTCCGCCAGATCATGCATTTTCACGCCACGACCAATGCCGTACATGCCTTCAAGTACAATGGCGTCAAACTCGCGGAACACGTTATCGGTATCATCACCGTATCGTTCAACCGATGCTTTAAGTGCTTGGAACAGTGGCGTTGACCATAACTCGTCGCCTAGTTCACCGCCCACACTAACGTGCGCTGGATACTCTGAACCCTCGAAGTAACGAGCTCTTTGGTTCCATAAGCTACGAGTTGTTTTGCGTGTTCCGAACACACCGTCCCAGTTGAACACCGTATCTAACTCGAATTCTTGACCACGACGCGAAGCATCCAAATATTGAGTGCGGTAGCTCGCGCTGCCCGCCCAGTAATCAGCAAAACCTTCTGCGATAGCACCAGTGTGGCCGTACGCCCAATCCGGTACGATTTGGTAATGAATACCATGCCCAAGCTCATGTATCACGACATCAGCATCGACTGCATCCGGAGAAACACCACCAACACCCAGCATGAGTGCTTTCGGACCGTAATAGTAAGTAGAGTTATCTTTTGATAAACCGCGAGCGTCAAAACGAAGCGGTTCGTCAAACAAGTCGTAAGTCAGGCTTGTCAGATATTGGATCGAGCTATCAAGATGATAAAAAGCCATCAACTGTGGGAACGCACTGTCACCAAACTCGGTGCTTTGCATCTCATCAACACTGTCAAACGCTTGAACTCCTTCTGCGCTGAGAAAGTCCAACGTATCAAGCACAGGTGCTTCACCAGGTGCTGGGGCTGCAAATAAACCCGTCGCATCCACTTGCTTTAATCTTGGGTTAGAGAGATAGAACTTACCTCCCGACTTTAAAACCTCAATCGACTTGGTTACGTACTCGATCGGCTGAGGGTAATCGGACAGTGCTGACCACGTCGATTCTGGTGCTGCTTGCTGTTGCATGGTGCGAAGATCTGGGTTGAATAAAGAAACCTCAACATCAACCAGACTTCCAGAGCTCAAAGCCGGTGGCTCTTGTGCTTGCAGTTGGCGAGGCGATTCCAATTCCATTGCAACCGTTGGTTTACCGTTGCGAATGATCGTATCGTCAAGGCTCTTAAACACTCGCACAACGTGATGATTTTTATCGGTTGTTACTACGAGGGCACGCTGTGCTTGATATTCACCGTTAACCCAAACATCAAAATTGTAATGCTTGCCAAGCTGAGACTGGGTTTTGTAACGGAACTTAAACTCGCCCGCTTCTGAGTAGTGGCTGTCTAGATAAGTTTTCGCTTGCGCTTCATTGGTCACCACAGAATCCGTTGAGGGATAATCCCACTCTGCAGCCAGCGCCGCAGGGGTACATGCAATAAGCAGTGAAAACGCCAATGGTTTTAGCTTCATGATTTCGTCCTAGAATTCGTATTTTGCAGTCAGCGTGAAGTAGCGCCCTGGCTCAGTTGAGTAACGCTTACTTTCCTCAACGATACCCGCTACGTCTTGGTATCGGATGTATTCTTTGTCGAATAGGTTGATGATGTTTGCGCTAACACGAAGGTCTTTGGAAACGTGGTAAGTTGCGCCAATATCAAACGTATTCCACGCACTTGTCTGCGCGCAATCTGTCGCTAGGCCAAGCGTAGTCTGGCATTTAGGAACGCGATCCATTGCCGCGGCCCAGTTCCAAGCCACGTAAGCATTGAAGTCTTGGTTGGCGTATTTCAGTTGAGCGTTACCTTCGAATGGCGTAATGCTTCGAACGTATTCACCTTCCGCGTCTTTGCCATCTACGTAACCAAACTTGGTGCTGATGTTCCATCGCTTAGTGATCGCGTAACCCGCAGAAAGCTCTGCACCATACGTCTCGACACCATCGAGGTTTTGGTATTGTTTAATGTAATTACCATTGCTTGAGTCAAAGCCCGTGGTCACAACGTCGATGAAGTTTTCAAACTTGTTGTAGAACAAAGACGCATAGACATACGCACGGCCGTTATCGAACTTGTTACCGATTTCAAATGAGTCGGAAGTTTCAGCTTCTAGATCCATGTTTGGTGCAATGACAAACGGCGTGAGCGGCACAAAGTCGTGGCTTACGAAGCCATACGCTTTATCGTATTCCGGAGCACGGTAACCATGGTTATAAGATACATAAGCGATGTTGTTGGCAAACATTTCACGAGAAACCGAAAGACTTGGAGATACCTCTGAGCTATCCATGTCTTTTAATGGGAAGCCGCCCACTTCACCCGCA
The DNA here is from genome assembly GCF_024181865.1 of Vibrio sp. Y58_MX_L22. NCBI lineage: Bacteria > Pseudomonadati > Pseudomonadota > Gammaproteobacteria > Vibrionales > Vibrionaceae > Vibrio > Vibrio sp. Y58_MX_L22. The sequence goes on along the minus strand of NZ_JAMZAN010000007.1, from coordinate 265,546 downwards.
CCGTCTGGCGTGAGACGGTGCGCATCAAAGCGTAGGCCACCTGTGATGGTCCATTTATCCAGTTCCACCATGTCTCGGACATACAAGCCAATGTTATAAGCACGAGCAGGAGCGAAAGGTTGTTTGGTCGAAGGTGTTACTCCGTTCCAATCAATCTTGGAGTCGCTATCTGTGCGTTCGTAATAGTCAGTAGAAAGCTCGACACCGTAAGCCAATTGGTGCTCAGCATTTGCTGCATAAATCGTATTGGTGAAATCGCCACGGAAGCCAATTGTTTCGTCAATGAAGGTTTTGTGTTCCAGCTCGCGACGCTTGGTGATCAAACCATTGTGATCCACTTGGCGCATTAAACGGTTGGTGTCTTCCACCACTTCGGTGTGACGCCAGTAAACTTTGGTATCCAACTCTTCGAACCAAGTTGGATTAATCGGAGTCACCTCTGCACCAATATAAGCGCTGTACTCTTCCGTGGTTTCATCCTCAGCAAAGTCTTCAATATGCCAAATTCCATCAGGTTGAATGGACGGTGAACCCTCCAAACGCTCTTGGTTCTGGGTGTAGAGTTCCGCTTTGGCTTTCAACATCACCTCTTCATTGAAAAAGTGGTTGATCGTATAAGCACCGCTGTAACCATCGAGGTCGCGGTTATACAAATCTTCATCAAAGTTACGTGTCTCTTGTCCTTGCCAGTATGAAACGTTAAACAAACTCTCTGTATCACCGGAACGAAAAGCTAGATTACTCGTGCCTTTGTACTTGTTGCTGATATCGGTGTAAGTACCGGAAACATCGGTGTAGAAGTCTTTGTCTTTTAAGAAATCACCCGGCTGACTGGATTCTAAAATCACCACACCGCCGATCGCGCCAGAGCCATGCACCGAAGAACTTGCCCCTTTAATGATTTGCAGCGATTCAAAATTGGATAAATCAAAAGTATCTCGCCCAACGGCATCATTAATGTCATTCGCACCGAAGCCATCCGCAGAACGAATGCCATCACGAACGATCATAATACGGTTACCCGTCATACCACGGATGGTAATGTTTTGCGGACGTCCTGCACCGCCCGTCACGCTTACACCAGGTTCGTTACGCAGCACGTCATATAGCTCGGTCTCGCCTCTTTCTTCGATTTGCTCGTTTGTGATAACCGCGACACTACCTGCCACTTTTGACAATGGCTGATCGATTTTATTGGCGGTTACCACCACCTCTTCCATTGAGAAAACCTTAGATTCGGCGTGCACTTGACTGGCAGCAAGTACCGAAAGTACTGCCGCTGACACTGGGGTAAGCTTCATTTACTGCTCCGCTTTAGATGTTTTAATGAGTGATAGTAGAAATGCGTATTCTTTTGCTTGTTGTTCTTGCGCTTGTCGCGGGTCCATTTGGTGGCCCGAATTAAAATTAGTTTGCAACAAGTACGGCCCGTTGCGCTCACTTAACGCTGAAACTTTAGCGAGATACTTTGCGCCTTCCCAATATGGCACGCGCTGATCGATTAAACCGACTTGAACCAACATGGGTGGGTAAGCGTTTTTATGGATATTGAGAATCGGATCGTACGCCTTCATTAACGCCAATTGTTCAGGTTTGGTTGGGTTACCCCATTCGCCATACTGCTGTGTGGTAAGCGGAAGTGAGGTATCCGACATACTTGCAACCACATCAACAAAAGGCACTTTAAGTACGACACCTGAAAACAATTTAGGATCTTGATTAACCGCTCCGGCCACCAACGTACCACCAGCACTAGAACCGATGGCGAAAACCTCTCTATTGCCACGTTCGAATGTTTGCAGCGCCTTCGCGGCCGCGACAAAATCACCAATAGAATTGGCTTTTCGCACACCACGGCCTTGCTCGTGCCATTCATCGCCAAAGTACCCACCGCCACGGACATGGGCGATAGCGTAAATCACACCTTGGTCGAGTAAACTGATAACCTGAGGCATAAAGTACGGTTTCATCGTAAAACCATACGCGCCGTAACCGTAAATCAACACAGGAGATTGTGGGTGCAATTTGTCTTTGCGATACGCCAAAGAGACCGGGACAGAAACGCCGTCGTGCTTAATAAAAATACGTTGGGTTACATAACGCTGACTATCAAAGTCTTGGTAAGCATCTTGAGAGTACAAGGATTTATTCAGCGTTTTTACATCGAACTCTTCCCACTGAGGAGGCGTAGTCATCGACATGCTTCGGATACGAATTTTGTTTGATTCAAAATCGCCCAACGTGCTTAGCCAAGCGACATTACCATCGTGTTCCAATGGCAGTATCACTTTTTCCTGACCTTGGTAAGAATACACCGTCAAAGTCGACACATTGTTTGGCTTGCTAAGTGCCACAACTCCTGCATCATAAAGGTAGAACTGTTCAAGCGGCTCACGAGGATTGGTGAAGCGTTGCCATGTTGCGCCAAGCGGTGCGAGTTCGGCTTGGTAAAGGGCGAACTTTCCTTCAAAGTTGCTTTTCAGATAAATGTAACCTTTCGCCACATCCGCGTAATATTCCACACCCACTTCAGGCTTTCGCAATGAATCTGAGACAGTGCCCGTTTCTAGATCGACAAGCTTCTGCTCTGTTGTTGACTCGTTGTTGCTTTGCAGCACAGCATAACGGCTATCTGCCGCACGATAGAAAGAAAGTAACCAATCTGACTTGGGTTCATTCCATAGGACTGTTTTTGCCAAAGATTCAGTGGAGATACGTAAGATCTGATGAGGTCGCTGAGTGCGCTTTTCTTTTGCAACGAGGAATGCCACTTTCCCGTTAGGTGACAACAATACGCCACTATCGACGTGCGTCGCCAGTTCCGTAGATTGGCCGGAGAGTAAATCAACAACCACAGCACGATATTGTTCGCTACCGTCGATATCTTCCGTGAAAAGGAGCGTGTCACCATTCACTTGCCATTGACCAAGTTGGTAGTACTGATGCGCAGATTGTCGTTCATCGAAATCGAACACCACGTTTTCTGGTGCATGTTGACTCGCACGGGATAATAGTAAGTAACGACCATCGCGACGCGTTAGCGTCCACTCTCTTCCACTCATGATCGACCATGGCTTATCACCTTTGTCTGCCACCATGGTATCCCACTGCGTGAGTAGGTTTTTTGTCAACGTCTGATAACTTTTTTGGTGCTGTTCAGTTTTGTGGTTTTGTTCTGTTAGGTAGGTAAGAACTCGCTCATCTTTACGAGCATCATCTCGAAGCCAGTTGAAATCATCAGCAGCAAAGCCAGAACTAGAGGTAATTATGAGCCCTAAAAAAACATGAGTAAATTTCATATAGAGAGCGAATTCATTTATAGGATTAATACAATGGCGCGTATTCTGCCCTTAAATAAAAATGAGATCAATTATCATTTTCATAATCATGTGAGATTTTTATCTAGTGTGTGAGGAAAAACGTTTGCTTTGACCGAGGTAATAAAACTTAATAACTTCCTAAATTAGCGTTCTATGCTGTTTATATACAACCAGACAAATATAAAAGCTGACAAACGAGTGAGTATGGAAAGACGCTATTTCACCTAGCGACAGACATAAAAAATCCGAGTGCGAACACTCGGATTTTTAAGAACTAAAATCAATGGGAAACTACAGCAGCTTTTACTCTTCAGAGCTCGGTGCCGCTGGTTTTTTCTTAGGGATGAAGACATCATCACCCACAGATACGTTTTTGTAGAAGCTCTTGTCACGCTTAGCTGGTTTTTTCGCCGACTTTTTCGCTTGAGGGCGAGCTTTCTTTGCGGTCGCTTTCTTATTGCGAAAATCTGGTTTAGGTGGCTTAAGGCCTTTAAACTTACCTTTCAAATCTTCGAACACTGAAAACTCAAGATCTTGTTGTAGGTATGCTTCTACACGTTTAAAGCTATCCCAGTCTTTTGGACCAACAAGAGAGATTGCATCCCCTTTGTTTCCAGCACGACCAGTACGACCAACTCGGTGTACGTATTCTTCGGTATGCTTTGGCATATCGAAGTTGATGACGTGTGTCACAGTTGCAATATCCAAACCGCGGGAAGCAACATCAGTCGTTACAAGGATCTTAAACACTGCGCGCTCAAACTGACTCATAATGGTGTTACGTTGAGTCTGGTTCAAGTTACCACTTAGTGCTACAGCCTTCAGTTTCTTTTCGTTCAGCTTTTCTGTTAGTCGCTCAGTATCACCACGCGTTGCCGTAAAGATAATAACTTGACGGTATTCAGCCTCAGAAAGAACACGATCTAAAATTGCCTCTTTATGATCCAGGTGATCACACAAGTAAAATTTTTGCGTAATATCTTTATGTTCTTCGTTAGAAACGCCGATAGCAATACGCTTTGGCGTATTGAGCATTTCAGCCGCGATTTCATTGACGTCTGCATGATCTAATGTCGCAGAGAACATCAACGTTTGACGACGACGATGCTTGGCTGCTTTATGAATGCGACGAAGCTCTGGTGCAAAGCCCAAATCCAACATACGGTCTGCTTCGTCAAGAATCAGCGTTTCCAAACCATCCAGATAAAGCGAACGATGATCTAAGTGATCAGCCAAACGTCCTGGTGTCGCCACGATAAATTTCGGGTAACGACGCAGAGCTTTTACCTGATCGTTAAAGTTCTCACCACCCAAAATCAGTGCTGCTTCATAAGATAGGCCAGCTAGCATAGAACGAAGCTCACCATATACTTGTTTCGCTAGCTCACGAGTAGGAGCAAGGATAACCGCGCGAGGGTCTTTCGCAGAAAACGATTTTGTCTTTAAAGACTTATGAAGCATTGGCAATACAAACGCCAAAGTCTTGCCCGAACCCGTTTTCGAAGATGCCAATAGATCCTTGCCTGCAATCGCAACAGGAATCGCCTGCTGCTGAATGTCAGTCGCTTTTTTAAAATCGTAGTGTTTTAGGTTCTTCAACAATCGGTTGTCTAGGCCTAGATCTTTAAATTGCAAAGTATTCTCCAATAAATCAGTCAGCGTCTGAGCGCTCTGTAGTGTCGTTTCCGCTCTAACGCAGCAAAAAAATAAAGCTCGGTATAATACCGCAAATCATAGGAGTATAGATAGAGATCACACAAACTAATTCCCTGTGGTGAAGGTAAAACATCATTTGTGGCTCAGTTCAGAGTAAACCCTAGCCTTTTTGATATGCATCTGAACGTGAAGTTCAGTGAAAGGCCTTTCAGGTATGTCTTCTATTCTTCAACAAAACGACGTAAATAGCAGTTATTTGGGCCAATAAACTTTCATTTGTGTCAATATCGTCTAAATTATTGATATCAGGAACGTGGCAAATACACCTGCTATGAAAACTGTTGTGAGAGCGAGGGAGAAGATAGACTATTCACCTTTGTTAAGCTCAGGTAAAAGTTGACGTCAGGTACTCCATGAAATTCTTGGGTTTTTTTGACTTTTGCTACATCATGTACTGATAAAATGTAACCACATTTAACCTCGCTACTGTATAAAATAATAGTTGGTGGCGAGACTTTCACTATAAGCAAGGAGTTCTTATATGAACAAAACGTTGATCGCAGCTGCAGCAACTTCAGTACTTCTACTAGCCGGTTGTGCTTCTTCTGATGACGCAGCAACAGCAAACGCAGCAAAATTAGACGAACTAAGCAACCAAGTTAGCCAACTAAGCCAAGACGTACAAGCTCTTCAATCTGACGTTCAAAAATCAGGCGCAGCAGCAATGGCTGCTCAAGAAGAAGCTGAGCGTGCTAACGAGCGTATCGATAACATCGCTCAGTCTTACACTAAGTAAGATTTGATACCGCGTCTTAACGCCCGTTAAGGCGCGGTTATTTCGACAGGAACCCCATTCTGTGCAGCGATTGCTGCTTTAGCCTTCACGTTTTTCATACCGAATTCATCCAGCCACCACTTTAACTCTTTCGGCACTTTGAGTTCATCTTTCTCGCCATTACTACGAGTCAAAGGCTCATGTGCTTCTAAGAACACACTTCTGTCAGGTTCAAGTGTCATTTTGATAGGCTGATTAATGATGTTAACGTCTTCGCCGTTACGAACCTTGTCAAATAACCACTCAATGTCACTTGGGTCCATACGAATACAACCCGCGCTGACTCGCATACCAATCCCAAAGTCCTTGTTGGTACCATGAATTAGGTATTCGCCATTCCCGTAAGCTAAACGCAATGCAAACATACCAAGTGGATTATCAGGCCCCGCAGGAACAACGGCTGGTAGGTCAATGCCCTTTGCTTTGTACTCGGCACGAATAGAGGCTGGAGGAGTCCATGTAGGGTTCGGTCGTTTTTGGCTGATACGCGTTGTCATTACTGGGGTATCGCGCCCTATTCGGCCAATTCCGACAGGAAATACATGGACAATATCTTCTCCTTTCGGAAAGTAATACAAGCGCAGCTCGGCTAGATTAATAACGATACCTTTATAAGGTACGTCTGGGAGGATTAGCTGTGTCGGAATAGTAAGAACATGCCCCTCTTCTGGTAAGAAGGGATCCACGCCTTTGTTTGCGGCCATTAAACCTAGCATACCCACATCGTAGAGCTTAGCGATATTTGCCATGGTTTCGCCTTCTTGCACGACGTGGTTTTCAAGGCGACCAATTAAACGGCTTCCATCCTCTGGTAATTCGTACATCTTAGCGAATGATAGACCACTCACTAAAGATAACGACACAGATAGCAGGGTACGTTTTGCGAAACTCATTGATCGCTTTTTGCTAAGCATTTCACTCTATTCCTTGGCACTTTTAAAGAGCTGTAAGGTTATCTCTCTTTCTGTCTTGTGATCAACCATCGGCTTGTGATATTCCAGTAAAGAAAAGCCCTCCCAAGTCCAAGGTTTATGGATGTATTTGTTCGGTACACTTTTGATTTCTGGTACCCAGTGGCGCACAAATTCACCATTAGCATCGAACTTTTCGCCTTGGCTTATCGGGTTGAAAATACGAAAGTATGGCTGCCCGTCACAGCCCGTAGAAGCAGACCATTGCCAGCCACCATTGTTCGCTGCAAAATCGCCGTCCACCAGCTTACTCATGAAGTACGCTTCTCCCCATCGCCAATCAATATGTAAGTCCTTGGTAAGAAAGCTCGCGACAATCATACGTAATCGGTTGTGCATCCAGCCTGTTTGATTGAGCTGACGCATTGCTGCATCAACGATTGGGTATCCTGTTGTTCCTGTCTTCCATCGCTCAAAGGCTTTCTCATCATAGGACCACTGGATTTTATCCTCCCAATCGATAAATCCTTTGCCTTTGACGAGTTTTGGTTCGAAAACCAATAGGTGCTGATAAAACTCACGCCAAATGATCTCACTTAACCAAGTTGCTTTCCCTTCTGTAAGGTCATTTTGTTGATTTTCAGCATACAAACGAGCAATACACTGCCTTGGTGATAGCGCGCCAATCGCAAGGTATGGAGACAGTTGGCTAGTGCCATCAATAGCTGGAAAGTCTCGCTCGCTTTGATACGCGTCACTGCGCTCCCGTGCAAATTCCCTAAGCTGCATCAAAATATCATTAGTCGAAGCCAGCCAGTCTTCACTGGATTCTCGAGCATAGCTAAATGTGAAGCTTGAATTAAATCGAGCCGACTCTATTTGTTCGAGTACCTTTTTATTGAGTGGCGCTTGCTCGTGAGGTTTTACTACCGTCGGCATATGGAACTGCGTTAACCAAGCACGCTTGAATGGCGTAAACACCTTAAAATATTCGCCTTGCTTATTAAGAACCGTCGTTGGCGCGTGCACACATTTGTCATGAAACAGTTCAAATTCGATATCGTGAGAAGCTAACGCTTCACTTACTTGTGTATCGAGCTCTCGTTCGTTCACCTCATAGTGAATGTTTGCCATGACAGACGTGGCTTCAAGTGTTTCCGCCCACCCACTAATCACATCTGTACAATCGGAAAACGACGGTACCTCTTTGTACAAAAAGGGAATATTAAGGCTTTCAAGCTCCTCGTTAAGACAAGCTAAGCGACGAGCAATGAGGTCTGCCTGCATCGGCGCCATGTGATGCTCCCGCCACTGCTCTGGCGTCGCGATAAAGCAAGCGACGACAGGCTGACCTGAATCCAATGCCGCTTTGAGTGCCGTGTGGTCTAACGTACGTAAGTCACGTCGAAACCATACTAAAATCATGGTAGCTCCTATCTTTTGTCTACTAAGTTAGGTGTAATTTCTCTATCACTTCAGAGCACCCCATCCGATCACCTAGCTGTGCGTGAAGCATTTTGATGGACGCTACTTGTTTAGCAGCTAGTGCTTTATTGGAGAAAAGGTAGATAAACGAACCATTTTCAATGACCTCGTGATCTAGTAGACCAGAAACATCATCAACCTTATCGATCAAAGTCGTGTGATACCCTTGTTCACAAAGCTTCGCTGCTTGAATCCAACTCTCAGATTCTCTGTTTTGTTCAAAGCTAATGAGCAGACACTTTCCTTTGGAAGCGGCTTTGTTTTCAGAATCGATAACAAGGGCAAGTCGAGTGATTAAACAAGTCTGAAATAACCCCACCTGCAAGGATCGCAACGATCCTTTTACCATATCTAGCGCATCAAATACTGGGCTAATAAACTGATCAATAACGAGTTTTAGTGGGTACTCTTTAAGAACAGAGGCAAGTAAACTCTCTGCTTTTCCTCGATTCAGGGTAGACAGCGCAAGCAGCATGTTTTCAACTTCTTCGAGTGTGCGAACCTCGTTTTTGACTTCGACATCGGCGCTTTTTCCTAGCAGCCCCTTCACTTTACCAATCGAAATCCCCTTCGCGAGCCAACTCTGGACTTCGCGAATCGTATCGAGATCTTGCTGGCGATAGAGTCTGTGTCCTTTTTCAGTTCGCTGAGGCTGGATCAAGTTGTATCTTCGTTGCCAAGCTCTCAGCGTAACTGGTTTTACACCCGTGATTTCTGCGACATCTCGGATCGCGTATAGTTTTTCTTCTGAACTACAAACCATAGCGTAATCTCATCTCCTGCGGATACGGTTCTAAAAACTTCTGTTTTGCTAAATACTCGTCTGGGTAAGTATTTAAGTAATGCTTAATCAATGTAAGTGGTGCTAGCAGAGGCAGCATTCCGATGCGGTAGTCGTGAATCACTGTCGCTAACTCTTCTTTTTCTTCTTTAGTTAGTGAGCGTTTGAAGTACCCTTGTAAATGCATCAACACATTTGTGTTGTTTTTTCGGCTAGCCCGATTCGTTAACGCCTTCATCAGTCCTAAACGATACTCTTGGTAAAAGTCTTCAATTTCATAATTAGCGACATCAGCGACTAAGCGGCCAAGGGAGCGGTATGACTCTGGGTGGTGTGCCATTAACGTCAGTTTGTAGCGCGAATGAAAGTCGATGATTTTGCCACGAGTAGGCTCACCATCCATCGAGTCGTAAAAGTCATTTAGACAAAATACTCGAGTAATAAAATTTTCTTTCAATACAGGGTCGTTAAGTCTGCCATCCTCTTCAACAGGCAACCAAGGCATTTTTTGCATCAATGTTTGCGTATACAAGCCAACACCTTCTTTCGCAGCACTGTTCTTGCTGTAAACCTTGACTCGCTCCATGCCACAAGTTGGTGACTTGGCACAAACGATGTAACCACAAAGCTGCTCGCTTTGAAGTTCATCTACTTTATTGGCCGAGTAAGTGAGCATATTGTCGGTATGATCATTTTCTGGATTTTTGGTTTCAACCAATGCAACACGCTCTTCATTAGAAACAAGACGAATTGTTGGACGGGGTACTGGCATACCTACGCCGACTTCAGGGCATACCGAAACAAAGTCAAAATACGGGCTGAGCTCTTTAGTCACAAAGTTGCTCACCTTATGACCAGAGTCAAAACGCACTCGTTCACCCAAAACACACGAACTGATACCTACTTTGATTGAAGATTCCATGATGACGCATCCCTATACAAAAAGTTTTGTTGTATAACTTATAGCAAGCCTTTCCAGATTGTACAAGAAAATAAGTTGTACAATTTAATCGTTTTACTTCACTCGAAAGTATTTCGATCAACCAGCTTTCAGAAAAAAGTTTGGCCCAAAAACAAAGAATTTGTGCGCGCAATCGACAAACTGCTCAAAAGCAAATCGATTGCTCTTTTGGTTTCAACAGATTTAGTTATCAATAGGAGTTGCAGTTTCTAAATGCGTGGTTTTTGTGACTAAGCTCTCAAGGGGCTACTGTACGTCCCGATATTATTGCCTCAACGAAAACGAACAAGTTCAACAGAATTGGTAATAGCGTTCTATAATAGAGGCGTTTTATCAAAACAAAACTTTGGAGAGCACTTATGGCAACCCCACACATTAACGCACAACCAGGTGATTTCGCTGAAACAGTTCTGATGCCAGGCGACCCGTTGCGCGCTAAATACATCGCTGAAACGTTCCTAGAAGATGTGAAACAAGTTTGTGACGTTCGCAACATGTTCGGCTTTACTGGCACTTACAAAGGCAAAAAAGTTTCTGTAATGGGCCACGGCATGGGTATCCCGTCTTGCTGTATCTACGTACACGAGCTAATCGCTGAATACGGCGTGAAAAACGTTATCCGTGTGGGTAGCTGTGGTGCAGTACGTGACGACGTGAAACTAATGGACGTTGTTATCGGTATGGGTGCTTCTACAGACTCTAAAGTTAACCGTATCCGTTTCAACAACCACGATTTCGCAGCAATCGCTGATTACAGTCTTCTAGAAGAAGCAGTTAACCAAGCACGCGCTCAGGAAGTGCCTGTAAAAGTAGGTAACGTATTCTCTGCAGACCTGTTCTACACACCAGAAGCAGACATCTTCGAGAAGATGGAAAAACTAGGCATCCTAGGTGTAGACATGGAAGCGGCTGGTATCTACGGCGTAGCAGCTGACCTAGGCGCGAAAGCACTGACTATCCTGACAGTTTCTGACCACATCATCCGTGGTGAAAAACTAAGCTCAGAAGAGCGTCAGAAGTCGTTCAACGACATGATGAAAGTTGCACTAGAAACTGCAATCAACATCTAAGAACAAATAGTAAGTAATAATTTGCAGCCAGAGTTATGCTGGCTGCCCGAATTATCCCGAGGGGGCGATTGTGTCTAACGGCGAACTGCCAAAAGACGCAGATGGGTTACAACTCAACTTTTGTAAAACATTGGCGTGTGACAACTTTGGATTGAGTGATGCAAAGCGTTACGTTCTGCAACATGCGAACCCTAAGCGTCCGGCGATGGTATGCCGTGAATGTGGAGCTTTCCCCCCCTTACTTAATAATCGCGATGTCGTGAACGAACTTCATCGCCTGCGGCACGTCCACAGTGACGGGTTGCCTGCTTGCCGTAATGATGATTGCGACAACTTTGGACTTTCTGTCCACACTCACAAACACCTCTATCACGCTTTCGGTTACAGTGGCGATCGCCAACGTTACCGCTGTAAAGTGTGTCAAAGTACCTTTGTCGACAAGTGGTCTGGTGCCAACAAGAAGCTTCAGTTTCAAGAGAACTTGATGGGCTTGTTGTTTACGGGATATTCCGTACGAGAAATCTGCCGTAAGCTTAGTATTAACCCAAAAACCTTTTACGACCATGTTGACCATATAGCTAGCCGCTGCCGCCGCAAGCTTGCAACCATTGATGCGCGCTGGGTAAACCACGCAACGCATTATGAATTGGCCTCAAACTATATTGCATTGCAACCGAACAGCAATAACGGTGTGTATTGGATTGTTTCTGGCGAAGCGCATTCTGGCTATATTCTTTGCCAGCACGTCAATTATTCCGCTGATGAAGAGCCAATCGCAACGCTCGATCATAATCCTTACGATGAGGTGTCTCGTTTTGTTTCCCAGGAGTATGTAGCGGAAGCAAGTGAGCCGCTTGCGGAACCTTCTTATCACCTCAGAGAGCGAATTGACCAAAAATACCAAACAATTTTGGCTCGCGGTAACGTAGAAGACCCTCTTGGTAATCTATCTGTATTTCATTACCCTTCAAAAGGGGCATTAGTCCGTCCGCCATACACCTCGTATGCACACTATTTGCACGTACTTGATATGTGCTGCCCAAACAAACGTGTATCTCTATACATGCCTCAAGATCCCCTACTACGTTCAGCTGCATTGAGCGTTTGTTTACCTCGTATTAAAGAGAAAAGTGTCGACTTGATGTATGTAGAAGAGGACGCTAGTTGGGACATGAGCACTCCCTTTGGCAAAGTCGATATCGCCTATATGAGTTGGTGGCGCGATCGTTGGGCAATCTCTAGTCAAAACGAAAACCACAAAGGCATTTGCTACCTCGCTGGCGATCAAAATGAGCCTGAAAAATGGTTTAACGTTGCGACAACTCGTCATGTGAAGTTTTATCAAAACCGCTTTCAGATTCTTTTCGAAAGCTTCATTAACGAGCCACGTCGCAAATTACGACCTGCTGGTATTTTACCTCTTTTAGATATATTCAGAGCTTGGCATAATTTGTGCTATCAGGATAAACAAGGTCTTACCGCTGCACAAAGGTTGGAAGTCTCTGATGCACCTTTGACAATCAAACAGCTCCTATCGTAGCTATTCTATTGGTAATTTAGATGTAGTAATTAGGGGTTGTAACGGTATACATTACGGCCCCTGATCGTTTACCAAAACGTTATCCGCATCGCTTTGGTAAAGAAACATGCATCTAACCACTTAATATTAGGTGTGATTTCCAGTTCGATAGTCATGGATGTGAACGTTGGATAAAAACCAAATTCAGCTAGAAGATGATCTCACTAAGCTTAAAGGCCAAATAAAATCGGCCCCTAAACATACCTTTAATGTTGCGCAGCAATATCGTATCCGCGCGGAACAAATTTTATTTGTGGACGGAGAGATCAAAGCCTTACTCATCATGGCGCAATGCTGTTGGTGCCTAATGGATTACCGACAAGGCTTAAAACTCGTCAAAGACGCTTACAGCAAACAAACACAGCTTGAAACCGACGATCATCTCCCGGAAATTCTCCATCTTTTTGCACTCCAATATTGGGGCCAAGCAAAGTATTATTCCGCGCAACAATATTGGATTAATGCGCTCGAACAATCTGCTCTTGTTGATGATGTTGAAATTCAAATCGAATCTCTAATTGGGCTTGGTAATGTATGGCGCATCACTAATGAACACCAACTTGCCGCTTCAACTCATGAGTTAGCCGTTAAAGTGGCAAACAATGTTCGTATTGCTTGGTTAGAAGGCAAAGCGCGCATCCTATTAGCTTGGGACTATTACTTACTAAATAAGTTTGTCGAGATGCTTACGGTACTGGATGGAGCAACCGAAGTATTAAAAGATCATGATGACAGTACGTGGCAAGCCGAGATCTGGGACTTTAAAGGGTTAGCACTGCTTGGACTAGAACGCCTTGATGCGGCCGAAGAAGCCACCCAAAAAGCCCACCAGCTCGCCATTGAGCATGACCTCGTTTGGATGAAAGCACACTCTTTTATTAGCCGAGCAAGACTTGAGCTTTTGCGCCAAAATACAGACAGCGCTGCCAAGTTGCTACTTGCAGCAGAAGAGTCTGCACTCAGTTTCGACCACGGTGAGCTACTCAGCCAAATTTGCTTCCAACAATCACGAGTCGCTGAAGAACAAGGTGACTTTGAGTCTGCGTTTAACGCGTTCAAGAAATACCGTAAGCACGCACTCAAAATGCTCAAAGAACAAACTCATCGAATCAGCATGGATAAAGCAAGAGGCTCTAAACGCCAACTAGAGCAGCGAGCACGTAAGCTGATCAATCATATTCGCTCTCAACACGAATACGACCCTGAAAAACAGTTTTCTAATGTCGTTTCTGAGACCTACTGGTGGGAACAGTTAGTTTTGTTTAAAACGGAGCTCAAACGCTCTAACCACGCCATCATTATGATTCAGCATTCAAACCCCGAAGTTCTCGATGTTTGTACCGAGCTCGTTCATGCATTGACAACCTCCAGCGACCTCATCTCGAGAATTTCCAGTAACAGGCTAGCAATGTTAATTGCAGAAAAAGGTCAAGCAGCAGAAGAGGTCTACCGCACTGTCCAAGCGATGTTAGACATCTATCCATGGAAGCGACGCGGAATCAAAGGCCCGAAACCGATACTGTATTTGCAAGATATCCTGACCTTCCCATTCACGTTAGAACAGCTCGAAGAAAGTTATATTGAGGTAATGAAGAATGGAACAACTGCTTAGCAAGGTGACTGACGCAGGTATCGATCCTTCTTCCGTTTCAGGTGAAGAAGCGATTACGCTATGGGAACACATAGGGTTACATATTGCGTCAACAAACCGAGAGAAAGCGCATTGCTATATCATTAGCGCCGAGTATCGAAGAGAGATCAAACAGCTCAACGACAGCATTAGTGAATTGAAACAAGCCCTTGAGTTGCTTGTTTTACCAGAAGATGTGGAAGATATTCTTTCTGTGAAAGCAAGCTTGAGTGAGCGTTTAGTTGAATTAGGTGACTACAATGCGGCATTAACCGAGTATGTTGCTTCAACCAATATCGCCGTCGAGTACGGCTATATTGATGAGTACGTATTGGCCATTATTGGAATGGGTAATTTGTGCGATGCCTATGGGGATCACCAACGTGCATTACGTTATTATCAAAAAATAGATGCTATCGATCACGCTATTGGCAGTCGATCCCTACGCCTTCGTTACAAGCTGTACATGCTTGCCTGTTATATCAGCTTAAACCGTACCGCAGACGCCAAAGAGCTGCTGAGTGAATGTGAAGAACTGAGCATTCTCGTCAGTGATAAAAACCTCGCCGCACAAATTCACCTCTACCGAGCCAAATTACATCGTCTGCAAGAAGACTACCCCAATGCGTTGCTGGCTATTTCGAATGTTCAGTATACAACGGGTAGTGCCACGACATACTGGTTATCCACGATGGTCAAAATTGAGACTGCGTATTGTCTAAACGGTGTAGGGCACACTTCTTTAGCTAATTTAACGTTGGACTCCATCAGTAAAAGGATTCAAAAGCAGCTATCTCCTATCGTTACTCAGCATTTTTATAACGCGATGAGTCAAGTTTACGCCTCTCAAGGATTGTATCAAGAAGCATTAAATTGTGAAAAAAAAGCGCATAGAATCGAATCTGATCTTGTAAAACATATTCCGATCGGTGAGTTAGGATCTGCTCAACTACGCCGACTTTCACGCTTTGAGTTACAACTCAAACTCATTTTGTCAGAGCTAGAAAACAAAGAACTAAAAGAAACCACCAAGCAGCATAAAAATACTGTTGCTCAGCTACAGCAGGACGTCTTTACCGATCCACTTACGTCTTTACACAACCGACGCTGGTTAGAAGTTAAACTAAAAGATCTGCTGCTGCACGACACGCCATTTGCACTTATGGTGATCGACATTGACCACTTCAAATCCATCAATGACGAACTAAGCCACTTGGTTGGCGACAAAGCGATCAAAAGTGTGTCACAGGAACTGGCGTCCTACTTCAAATTTAAAAGCGCATCATGCGTTCGATTTGGTGGTGAAGAGTTCCTCGTGATCCTTGAGAATACCCAACTGGAACGCGCAGAAATGCATGCCGAGAATTATCGTGAACGGATTTATCAATATGGTTGGGACGATATTCTTGGTGAACGGGGGCTGACCGTATCCATAGGGATTACCTTGCATCGAGAAGGCGAGAATACTCAGCGAACTTTTTATCGTGCAGACAAAGCTCTTTATCGCGCCAAAGCCAATGGCAGAAACCAAGTCTGTACCGAACTTTAAACCATGCCCCGGTTGACACCTGGGGCTTTAGTATACTTTTTACTTATCCTTCCTATATCACTTCACTGCTTGTTTAAATAAGTACTCAGCAACACCTTAACTGCCAATAAACATCAGTGGATACTTACATCGCATAAACATAATTCCTACATAAAAACCGCTTGATTCATCTGTAGTTAAGACAAATACTTAAATTGTTAATTTACGTAGATTTTCCATTTCGCAATACGCACAGGTAGGTAAGATGTTTCTAGACTATTTTGCACTTGGGTTACTCATCTTCGTTGCTTTAGTGATCTTTTACGGAATCATTGTCATCCATGATATTCCATATGAAATCGCCAAAGAGAGAGAGCACCCGCACCAAGACGCAATTCACTACGCTGGCTGGGTCAGCCTTTTCACTTTGCATGCGCTGTGGCCATTTTTATGGATATGGGCAACATTATGGCGCAAGGAACGCGGCTGGGGTTTTAAACAACTAGAACAAGAAACACACGACATTCATCACCGCCTTGAAGAACTCATCGATGAAGTCAACGAACTCAAAAACGAAGTATCGATGTTGAAACAACAAAAGATTCAGCAAAAGCCTTTGCCTGAACAAAGTAAAGAGGACGAATAATGGACTTATTGCTGATTCTGACTTACGCAGCTCTTTGTATTGCCATTTTTAAAATTTTCAATATTCCTCTAAACAAATGGACCGTTCCAACCGCCGTACTTGGCGGCGTAGTGTTAGTGGGCACACTCGTGCTGCTTATGAACTACAACCACCCATTTACTCAATTAGGTAACCAAGTGTTCCCGACTACGCCTATCGTCTCTGGCGTGCGTGGCCGCGTGGTGGAAGTGCCAGTCCAGGCCAACCAACCGCTCAAAACGGGCGATATTCTTTTCAAAATCGATCCTGTGCCTTTTGAAGCAGAAGTTGCTCGCCTTGAAGCGAAAGTCAAAGAAGCAAGCCAAGGTGCCCTGGGTTTAGAGTCTGATCTAAGAGAGGCAGAAGCTGCTGTATTGAAAGCGCAAGCGGACAGAGATAAAGCACAAAGGGAATTTAGCCGATATCAAAGGGGCTTTGATCGTGGCGCGTTTACTGAACAAGATTTGGATACTCGACGCCAAGCGTATAAAGCGGCAGAAGCCATGTTAGACGTTGCGATTTTGCAACAAGAACAAGCGCAAATCGCTCTGGACTCTGAAATCGGAGGCGAAAATACCCAAGTCGCGCAACTTCTTGCCGAGCTGCGTAAAGCAGAGTTTAACCTAGAGCAAACCGTCGTTCGTGCGCCAACCGATGGTTACGTTACGCAATTGGCTTTGCGTCCTGGTGTTATGGCTGTGCCGTTGCCACTTGCCCCGGCAATGACCTTCGTACATACCGAAGACATTACGTACACCGCGGCATTCAGACAGAACTCATTACAACGCTTGAAGCCAGGCTTTGAAGCAGAATTTATGTTCCGCGCAATTCCGGGCAAAGTGTTCCGTGGCGAAGTCATTGACGTGATTCCAGCCATTGGTGAAAGCCAAATTCAAGCGCGAGGCGCTCTGCTTGGGACTGATGCCTTGCGCACGAGCGGACGTGTTTTTGCGAAGCTGAAAATTACCGACGACTTGAGTGGATACCACCTACCAATGGGTACTGCGGTTGAAGTTGCAGTTTATTCAGACAGCTTTACTCACGTATCAGTGATGCGCAAAGTGCTTATTCGTATGAAGAGCTGGCAGAACTATTTATACCTCGACCATTAATGAACATATAGCGCATTCATTTATTGGTAAAAATAACATCAAACCGTGTAATCAGGGGCTCACGATCAGCCCCTGATTCATTCTAGCCATCCAGATAGATAGCATTCCCACTTTTATTAATATTCTGTATAATACGCGCCTTATTTTTAATGCTTGCTAAAACCAAAGCCAGTCAAAGGGATGCGTGAATCAAATCACACATTTCCTGAAGAAAAATAGAGCAAACAATAAGCAGCTTGGTTGTTTTGAATATATGTTACACAATCAAATAACTAACGCTTTCCAACAATATAAATGAACGTTCTTTAAAATCGACTATTGAACTGAGGTTATCTATGAATCTTTCCGCTAAAACTGTTGTGGTTATTGCAATCGGTGCTGCTCTTTACGGTATCGGCGGCTTACCTATGTTTGGCATCCCTGTGTTTGCAAACACAACGCTAAAACCAGCAATGGCAGTATTAGCATTGTTCTCAGTACTATTTGGACCACTTGTTGGCTTCTTGGTTGGTTTTATTGGTCACTGGGTTACTGACCTATTTGCAGGTTGGGGCGTATGGCTCACTTGGGTACTTGGTTCAGGTATTGTTGGTTTGATTATCGGTCTATTCCCTTCTCTAACGCGCTACCGTTTGGAGAAAGGTGATTTCAATATGAAAGACTTCGCGTTATTCGTAGTACTTGCGCTATTAGGCAACGTATTTGGTTACGGTTGCTCTGCATTCCTCGACACGATTTTATACGCAGAACCGTTCACTAAAGTGTTTACCCAGCTTTCTATTATCGCGATCGGTAACACCATTCTTATTGCTATTGTTGGCTTCTTCATTCTTAAGTCTGTCGCTAAACGTAACAAGCAAAGCCGTAACTTAACAGAGGCTTAATGTCGAATGACAATCGAATTTTCTAACTTCTCTTTTAGATATGAGTCGCTGGACAAACCGACGCTAAAAAATATCAATCTAAGGATAGAGAAAGGAGAGAAAATCGTCATTATCGGTCCAAGTGGTAGTGGTAAATCTACCCTTGGGCAATGTCTTAACGGACTGATCCCACACGCAATCAAAGGGGAAACCAGTGGAACATTGACCATCAATGGTCAAGACACCGCCCCTTTCGACATGCACCAATACACTGAGCAAGTTGGCACCGTACTGCAAGATACGGACAGCCAATTTGTCGGTTTGAGCATTGGCGAAGACATTGCATTTGCGCTGGAGAACCAGCTAACTTCAAATATCGACATGTACCCATTGGTCAAAGCCACGGCCAAAATGGTCGACTTGGAACAGATGCTAGAACGCTCACCCCACGATTTATCTGGCGGGCAGAAACAGCGTGTTTCTTTGGCGGGCATTCTCGTCGATGATGTCGATATCCTTTTGTTTGATGAACCACTAGCTGCGCTTGACCCTAAAACGGGTAAAAAAACCATCGAGATCATCGATGATCTACACCGCGAAACGGGCAAAACCATCGTAATCATTGAGCATCGTCTTGAAGACGTTCTGCATTGCTCAGTTGACCGTATTATCTTGATGGAAAGCGGCAAAATCATTGCCGATACAACGCCAGATGAAATTTTAGCGTCGCCTTTGCTAGAAGATTACGGCATCCGCGAACCGCTTTATATTTCAGCACTGAAAGAAGCAGGCTGCGCGATTGAGGGCGATGCAAAACCTTCTAGCTTAACTACCTTACCGTTGGAGCAATATAAACCGGCAGTACAAGCATGGTTTGATGGTTCAACAGCACAACCGCCCAAAACGCCAGCCGAGACTTTGCTTGAAGTCCGTGGCCTCACCTATTCTTACGACGGTGAGAAAAACGCGTTAGAAGACGTGAGTTTTGACATCAAGCGTGGCGAGTTTGTCTCTGTACTTGGCAAAAATGGCTCGGGTAAATCGACCATCACCAAACTGATTATGGGCGTTATTGAAGCGGATAGCGGCTCAATGAGTATGAATGGTCAAGATCTTAACGAACTGACCATCTTCGAGCGCAGCCAGAAAGTGGGCGTGGTGATGCAAAACCCGAATCACATGATTTCCCATCACATGATTTTCGACGAAGTGGCCTTCGGCCTCCGTAATCGTGGCGTTGAAGAGAAACAAATCGAAGCTAAAGTACTTGAAGTCCTTGAGCTGTGCGGTTTGAGCAAATACCGCCACTGGCCAATCGAAGCATTGAGCTACGGCCAGAAAAAGCGCGTAACCATTGCGTCAATTTTGGTATTGGAACCAGAGCTTCTGATCCTTGATGAACCGACGGCAGGTCAGGACTATCGAAACTACACGTCTATGCTGAGTTTCATCGAAAAGCTCAATCGCGAGTTGGGCGTAACCGTGATGATCATCTCTCATGACATGCATTTAGTGCTGGAATACACCACGCGCTCTATCGTGATTGCAGACAGTAAATTAGTCGCGGATGCACCAATGACGCAGGTATTCAGCAGTCCAGAGCTACTAGACCAAGCAAACCTCACCACAACAAGTCTGTTTGAGTTGGCTACGAAAGTTGGCATCGAAGACACCAATGGCTTTATGCAGCACTTTATCAATGTAGAAAAAGCGCACCGCCAACAAAAAAGCGACGACGTAAACCAACTAGAGAAAGCGGTGGCATGAAAGACAATAAGATGAAGTTTGGTATCAACTACATCGATACCCAATCACCACTTCATAAGTTGAATGGCATTACTAAGTTCTTGCTTTTCATTGCTTGGGTAACGGTGGTGTTGACCACATTTGACTTGCGAATCATCGCACTGTTGATCGTGCTTGGTTTAGGCTTACTGAAAATGACCAAAGTGCCCTTTCATGTCTACAAACCGCTGTTATTCGGTACAGGCACGGTATTACTGATCAATGCCCTGTTTATGTTCGCGTTAGCACCGCAACAAGGTACTGAATTCATGGGCTCATCAACGGTTTTACTCTCGTTACCCGGTAATTACTCGCTCACTCAAGAGACGTTGTTTTACCTAGTAACAGTGACGTTGAAATACTTCAGCATGTTTCCAATCGCGTTGGTGTTTGTATTTACCACTCACCCGACGGAGTTTTCAGCCAGCTTGAACCGCTTGGGTGTACCTTACAAAATCGCCTATGCCGTAAGCTTAACGCTGCGCTACTTGCCGGAAGTGAAAAAGGACTTTGTTAACATCATGCACGCGCAACAAGCACGCGGAGTAGAACTGAGCAAGAAGGCTCCGTTGTTCAATCGTATGAAGAACGTCGCGAAGATTCTTGGACCTCTGATTTTCTCTAGTTTAGACAGAGCCGATCAAATCTCAAACGCGATGACGCTACGTGGTTTTGGCCGCCACTCCTCTCGCACTTGGTACAGCTTAAAACCACTGACCAAAGCCGATATGATCTGCATGGCTGGGATTGCGGTGATAGTGATTGCTGCGATCAGCAAGCGTGTGATGGACACACAACTGTTCTGGTATCCGTTTTAAATTCTGAAGCTTCAAACTGAACATAACGTGGTTAGTGTTGTGACCACGTTATCTTCCGTCTTTCCCCTCGATAACTCGCCTGTTGGCTTCTTGCTTGCAAGTATTCAAAAGAAGCGGTAATTTCAGCGGCTCGCTGATGTGCCAGAAAGTTGCTTATTCAAACGACCAACATGAACTAAACTCATCAGTTTTATCAGGGGCTTAATGATCAACTGCGCACTGCCTACAATGAAAAGCCAAGTACCACTTTCAATCAACGAATCATTCAAAAAGAAAAAGCTACCAATTAAAAACCAAATAGCAATGAGTAGGTCGTTTGCAGCACCTAACGCCTCATAGCGGCGCTGAATAACGATGTGACGGCTTCCTAGATCTAAATCCAACTCTCTGCCATGTATCTGCACTGTATAGCTCCCCTCTTATTGTTTCGCGTCAGTTATGCCCAAGTTATTTCGAAATACTTAGTTCTAAACCCTAACGGACGTGGCATGCATTGACAACCATTGGAGGGATTATCTATTTGCAATAAAAAGAAAAGGGCGCATAAGCACCCTTTTTAGCGAGTCTAATTACAGGTATTCGCTTTAATGATTAGATAGTGAGTACCAACTTAACTCCACTTCAACAAGCGAGTTTCGTTGCCTTCTTCCGGCTTCGCTGGAATATTGAGTGACAACAGCAAGCTCACTGCTGCCATACCAGCGCCGATGTAAAATACGCTAGCAGGTGAAACCAGCCAAATCACACCAAACGTAACAGGTATTACAACCGCCGCAATATGGTTAATCGTAAACGCAACGCCCGCGGTCGACGCCATATCTGCTGGGTCGGCAATTTTCTGGAAGTAGGTTTTAATCGCAAGCGCTAACGCGAAAAATAGATGATCGACAACATACAATGCTGCCGCCCACTCAGCCGTTTGCACCAAACCGTACCCGACAAACACGAAGATCAAACCGACGTATTCAAACATCAACGCTTTGCGCTCACCTACAACGCCGATAAAACGGCCTATTCGCTTCGCAAACAAGAAGTTAAAGACATAGTTAATCAGGAACAGCAACGTAATATCTGCGGCGGAGTAACCAAACTTTTCTACCATCAAGAAACCAGCGAACACCGTAAAAATTTGACGGCGTGCTCCACTCATAAACGTAAGCGCATAGTATAACCAGTAACGTTTACGCAGGATGAGCTTCTTGTTCTGAGGCACTTTTGTCTTAAATTGTGGGAAGGCAAATGCCATCACCAAAATGAGCACAAAACCTAAACCACCAGCCATTAAATAGACCGTTTTAAAATCAAGTTTGAGCTGTTCGAGCGAAACCCAAATGGCGCCGTAGGTAAACAGAGAAGCCAAAGCTCCAACAGAAATAAACTTACCCAGCATTTCTGGCGCTTCTTCTTTAGATAGCCATTGTAAAGACAAAGACTGCTTGAGTGTTTCAAAGTAATGGAAGCCGGTGGACATTAACAAGGTTGTAAAAAGTAGACCGTACAAAGTGGGAAAATAACCTGTTAATGCCGTACCAAGCGTAAGCATCGCCAAAGATACGAGCATAAAGCGTTGCTCTCGGATAAACAGCAATACAAACACGGCGGTAAAGGCCAAAAAACCCGGAATTTCGCGCACACTTTGCAATAGGCCTATGTCGGCACCATCAAAGTTTGCTTTCTCTATAACAAAGTTGTTCAACAACGCCATCCAGGTAGAAAAAGCAATGGGCACGATAATGGAAATTAACAGGAGGAAATTTTGCGGCGTTCTCCAGCCGTGCGATAAGGTAGTCATGATGTTTCCTTTAAATATGAAGGCATCATCATAGCTTTAAATGTAACAAATTCGCAATATCATTATTATTTTCAACCCAGAGCAAGCTGATATGGCTGAGGAATATTGTTATGAAGATAAACATCGCACTCAATTCCTTGGCTAAGCGCGATGTTCAAGTATCAAGAGAACTAAAGCATGAGTAAATGTGCTCAGTGGCTTAATCAATGACTTTTACTGATAGGCGATTTTTAAATTCAAACACATGTTCTGGACACACATCCAAACAACGGCCACAGCTAATGCAGTTTTGATCCATAACTCGACGATCTCCCTCTTTCAAAGGCTGCCGAAGCACTTCTGGTTCTGGGCAAACGTAAAAGCAATCCATGCATTTGGTGCAATCTTCGCGCCGAACAGCAGTAACGCGCAACAGGCTTTTTCGGCCTATCACGCCATAGGTAGCCCCCAGTGGACATAAGTGCCCACACCACCCATGCTCAACCAAGAGTAAATCCAACACAAACACTAGGGCGATTAGCACCCAACCTGCGCCCATACCAAACACCAACCCGCGATGCAGTGCCGCAACTGGATCTAACCATGTCCAAAGAATCGCGCCAGATAGCGCACTGCCCAACATCAAAACAGGGATCAGCCAATAACGAATCACGGGAGACCAACGATAGCTCGCTTTAATGTTGAACTTTCGACGCAACCACGCCGCCAAGTCTGTCACGATGTTCAACGGGCACACCCAAGCACAAAATGCGCGCGGCGCCAAAATCGCGTAAAACACCACGACAATCACTACGCCTAACAACGCATTAAACTCCGGAACATGCCCTGTCGCCAAAGCTTGAAGCACGATTAACGGGTCACTTAACGGCACGGTATCGAGCAACATACTTGATGACAGATTACCAGTTAGAATTCCCAGCGTCGGCCCAGCCATAAATAGCGCAATGATGGTGAACTGACATAGCCGACGTAAAATCAAAAACCGATGCGCGCGCCACCAACCAAGCTTTTCAAGCGCTTCTTTGCCAGCATTTTGAGCTAAATTCTTTGCCATTACTTACCTCCTTTTAGCGATTCAAGCGCACCTTCCGGCACAGGCGTCTCACTAGGGAGGATATTTTCGAGTGGTTTGTCGAGCTCTTTCCAACCAAAATTGTAGTGGCTGCCCACTTTGCCTTTCGCCAAATCCGTCGGGACGACTTTAATAGCAGCGACATCCAACACGCACGCTTGTTCACACTTACCACATCCGGTACACACTTCGGAATTCACTGTAGGGATAAGTTTGGCGTGATAGCCAGTTCGATCGTTGTGAACCATCTCTAACGTGATGGCTTCATCAATCAGCGGACAAACGCGATAACAAACGTCGCATCGTAACCCTTGCCAGTTAAGGCAAGTTTCATGGTCAATAAGAACCGCTGTACCCATTCGAGCATCATCAATATCGGTTAGTTTCGGATCCAGCGCCCCACTCGGACAAGCGACAACACAAGGAATGTCTTCGCACATTTCGCAGGGAATATCGCGTGCAGTAAAGTAAGGTGAGCCAGTCGCGACGGGTGAAAGTAATGTCGCAAGTTTCAAGGTATCGTAAGGACATGCCTGAACACACAAGCCACATCGAATACAAGCTGATTCGAAATCGCCTTCCGGCAGTGCACCAGGCGGACGAATAGGCACACCTTTGGTTTCTCGAGCTTGGCTTTGTAGCGATTGTAAGCCCAATACACACGCAGCTGCGCCAACACCAGCCGCAGTTCGAGCTGTATCACGCAAAAATCGGCGCCGACTTTGCGATATTTTAGACTGAGAGGATTTCATGCTATTTCCTCAACAAAACTCCCTTATCAAGTTAAGCATAAATAGCCCTAAACGTGTCGTTTCCCTATACCTCATAGGAGGTAACCCCATCCTCTATTGATTCAAGTCAACTGACGCACAGTGCCGTCGTCACAGTTTGACTAAATGCGTTTATTTACTGCGACATGAAATTCACCACGATACTCTGCAGTACGCGCCATTCTCAGTACAATAATTCAACACCTTTGCAATCTACTCGCTCAATTCGATGATAAATCACTACTAAAAATTCAAAAAATGACATCATAACAAGCTAATTTAAAAGGCATTTATCCATTAAACATAAAAAAACACTATCCAAATAAGAAAACTGTGGTTAGATTAAAAATTAAAACTAAAAAGCGAAGGAGAGAGGCATGGAAATTATCGTACGTCCAACGACCGTCGAAGACGCAGCGGCACTCGTAGAAATCTATTCACAACCAAAAGCACAACGTGAAACCCTGCAACTCCCAAAGCCTTCGCTCGCGATGTGGGTGGAAAGGTTGTCAAACATACCTGATGGTGTTTATAGCTATGTCGCTGAAATTGATGGTAAAGTCGTCGGAAATATTGGCTTTCACCACTCTCTACGTCCAAGAACGATGCACACGGCATCGTTTGGCATCGGAGTACATGATAGTTTCCATGGACTCGGTATTGGTAGCAAATTGATAGAAACAGTCACTGAACTAGCAGATAACTGGTTAAATGTGAGAAGAATTCAGATAGAGGTCAATGCCGATAACGACGCCGCCATTGGGCTTTATAAAAAGCATGGATTTCAAATTGAAGGTGAAGCGATTGACGGTTCCTTCCGTGATGGTGAATTCATCAATACCTATTACATGGCGCGCATCAGACCAGGCCAAAGATAAAACAAAGCCTCCTACTAATTGGAGGCTTTTCTTTTTAAACTTCGACTCACTTTCGTAAGTAAGCCAACGCTCTGCGAGTCAATGCTTCTGTGTAGGGATTGATCTTCCAGTGGTCGGGACTCCAACCTTTCACAAATCGCTGAAAGTCTGCCCAAGCCACAGCAAACAAAGGACGCCATTCACGCTCGACTTCATTAGGGTCAAGATTCGGTTGATAGCCCATTAGCGCGTGTTGCAACTGAGCAAAATACGTATCCAAAACCCAAACTTCCATCTCTGCACAACGTTCTGGCTTAACGGCACTACTCATAAACAGTGCCACATCTTTCATGGCACACCCACATCCAACGTATTGAAAGTCAACCGCAGCAACGTTTGATTCTTCTTCATCAAAACAGAAGTTCGCCAATTTGGCATCACCGTGTACTAGTGTTTTAAACTTAGCTTGCGAAAGCGTTTGATCAATCAATTGAGCCGCATTTTGTAGCTCAGTGTCTTGCAATGCTTCAAGCTCGTCGGGTCTGGTTGCTAAGTGCCAGTATGTACCGATATGCCACAACTTATCAGAACGAACATTGATGTATCGCGCATGAAAGTTCGCCAACCAAGTGAGGCAGGCTTGTAGATGCTTTAGCTGTGCATCTGTGATGACTTTTGGAAAGCCCACCTCGGCGAGATCTTCCATCACAATGAGCCATTCATTCTCCGATTGGAACGTTTTTAGACCTTGTGGTACTCGGCAGCGAGTATCCACCCCTCCGGAAAAATACTCATACCAATTCACTTCCACCTGATAAGAGTGCAACTTTCTTTGATGAGAACGGTCCGTATTCCAGCCTCTAGGATGCTCTGAAGGCTTAGGGAGTTTTACATGCTTAATGATCACCGAACGAGTAGAATAAGTAACTCGGACTAACTCTCCATAGCCTCCCCATAGCGATTGTATGACTTCTACAGAGCGGTAATTACCTAGATTGAGTTCCTGGCCAATATTTTGGTAGCGTTGGTGGTTGTTACTCATCATGCGAGCAGGTGTGACCACGTTTGGTTCTTCTCCATGTAGTGAATAACATATGGGCAAACTGGTTTGATTTGATAACCGAGTGACTCAATTTCTGGCAACACCGCTTCCATCATCACTTTTCCGTACCCCTTACCTCGCAGTGCTTCAGGAACAACCGTTGATGTAATGTGCATGACATTACCCTTAAGCTGATAAATTAACTTGGCTTTATAGCTCTGCTCTAAATCAACCCAGAATGTACTATTCGTGGCTTCATGAGTTACTTTATGCATATCTTGCTCTCTAATTTTTGTTACAGATTGATTGAATCAAACTATATCACTGAATAAAATCGATACCATGCGAGAGTGCTGCTTCGCCTCACGCGATTACCTTCTTACATCAGGTACGACAATTATAATGAGAAATATGAGCCCAATTGCCAGAGACGGCAAGCTACCTCTGCAAAGCAAGAAGGCACCAGAACGTCAGGCAAGTACATTAAATAGCACCGATGCAATGGCAATGGTCGAACATGGCAGTGAAGTGAGCTTAAACGTCACCACCCCCGTTGGTACAAAGTTTATTACAACCAGCACATTTGTTGGCTGTCACTCAAATAATACTGCATTGATAGAGGTTCCGAACATCTCCGATGAAGACTTGAAGTTCTATTTTCAAGAAGGCTTTTGGATCAATGTAAAAGCCTACTCTCATCGAGGTGAAGGGGCCGTTATCCCATTTCGGGCCCAATTACAGCATCGACTAGGCGATCCGTACCCAATTTTGGTGCTAGACCTACCCAACACTATGCAGGTCTTTCAGCTTCGCAAAGAAGTGCGTTACGAAGTAAATTTGAGAGCGCGTGTTTGTTTAGAAGCCTATCGAACTGAATGCGAAATAAGAGATTTATCTCGTAGTGGCTGTCGTTTTGTAACATCACCGATGAGCCGACCACTTCAGGTTGGTGACCACGTTTCATTGGATCTAACGATGCCCGGAGAAAGTCGTATGCTAGCGCCGTTGCGAGGTCGTATTTGTAATTTACAAAAATCAACGCACTATGCTCGCTACGGAATGGAGTTTGATGAGGTTGGTAAAAACAACGCTAAAAACCTCCTCAGTCACCTCAAATTTGATGGTACTAAGCTCACACTAAAAAGATAGATTTGATAACCCCTATCGCTTATCAAGAAGCTTTGAAGTGCTAGAAAACAAGAAACCCCTTACTTTTCAGTAAGGGGTTTTATTTACTAAGAATAAGGCAGTATCTTAGATAAGAGTCATGACTTAGAAGTCGTAACGTAGACCTAGCGCTAGCTCATCTTTTTCAGCCGCGCCTTCGTTATCCATTAGATCGAAGTTGTATGATGCGTAGCCACGGAAGTTAGGCTTGAAGTAGTAAGTTACATCAACAGCTAGGTTTTCTACAGTATCTGCGTCTTCTAGTTCACCTTTGTTGAACGTAGAAGTGAATACAGTTTGACCCATAGTGTAAGCAGCGGCTAGTTCGTAGCCTTTGTAATCAAGAGTCTTACCTGCAACATCCATATCCGCGCCAGTGTAGTTACCAGCGAAGTAGAAGTCACCTACAGAGTATGCAGCTACCAGCATGAACTCATCGCTGTCGTTTTGATCTGCGTAACCAGCACCTAGTTCAAAACCAGTGTTAGCAAACGCGTAAACACCAGATAGAGAGAAGCCATCTTCCTCGTTGTCTGTAAAGCCTTGTGCATCTGTTGTGCGATCAGCAAAACGGTAGCTAGCGCGTACAGCTAGTTGCTCGAATTGGCCTTTGTAAGACAGCATGTTATCTGTACGGTCAGAAACAGGCAGTTTAAGTGCTGCTGTGTTACCGTGGTAAGCCATAATGTCAGTAAAGTCAGTAAGAACCACTAGTGCGCCGTCGTTTTTACCGTAAGTTACTTCACCGTATTTGCCACCCAGACCCGCATAAGCGTAACGAGTTTCAAGACTATCTGTCTCACCAACTTTGTTACCTTTAGAATCAAATACATCATAAGTTTTAGTTACAAACTCACCTTCCCAAAAACCAACGCCGTATAGGTTTTCATTGATTTCCTGTTTGCCTAGGAAGTTAAGACGGATGCGAGTACGGTCTTCTGCCTTACCATCCATCATAGAAAGACGCGCTTCAGCGCGGCCGCCCATCTCAAGAGAAGTGCCATCTTGGTTGTATAGTTCTGAAGCGACAACTTGAGATCCTGATGCCATTAGCGCCACTGCTACAGCTAAAGTTTTTAATTTCATTGTTATTTTCCATATCATTGTTTTATATGTGTTTTCTCACCAGAAAAACAGGACTTTTCTGTACCAACGAGAAAACTGGCGGCATAGTAGCAGCTGTTATTTTTCACGCAACGTGTTGAATAAACAGCGCTTATAGAAGAAAACACCACTTAAAATGACGATATGAATACCTCTCAACCATCAAGTTATCGGTTGAGTTAAAAAAAATGTTCGCGTCAAAAAAAAATTGACGAAAAAAATGTAAAAACAATATCACAAAACGTGATATTGCCCGCAAAAAAAATCTTGTTAACTAACTGTTTTAGATAGACTTATTGATAATAAATCCGATTATTACAAACAAAAAAATCCCTGAGCATTCACTCAGGGATTTAGAGATTTGATAAGTAGATGATGAATTAAAGCTTAAAGAAACTTAATTGCTCTTTCTGCTTCTCTGCAAGTAATGAAAGCTCAGTACTCGCACTTGCACTCTGGCTGATGCCCGCTACGTTTTGGTTTACAAGCTCCGACATGTTAACCACGTTGCGATTGATATCTTGAGTAACTTGAGACTGCTCTTCGGCTGCGGTTGCTACTTGCGTGTTTGAATCGTTGATGTTGGCGACCGACTCGGTAATTCCAACCAACGCTTCATTCGCTTGTTGCGTCAGCTCGTTGTTGCGGCTAAGCATATCAAGGCTGACTTGCATACTGTCATTCGCCAGCCCAGACTGCGCTTGAAGCTCTTCAATGATCGTTTGGATCTCTTGTGTCGAGTCTTGAGTACGCGCTGCTAGCATGCGTACTTCATCAGCTACTACCGCAAAACCACGACCAGATTCACCAGCTCGCGCCGCTTCAATCGCAGCATTCAATGCTAGCAAGTTGGTCTGCTCAGATACGCCGCGAATCACTTCAATAACATCGTTGATCTGTACAGATTGCTCTTTTAGACGCAAAACAACTTGCGCTGCATCGTTCAATGCTTGAGACATTTGCGCACTTGCTTCCGCACTTTCTTGGAAGATAGCCAAACCTGATTGAGCAAGTCCATCAGCTTCACGCGCGGTTGCGTCAGCAGAGGTCGCGTTATCACTCACATTATTCGCAGTGCTTGCAAGCTCGTTAACCGCAGATGCAACTTGCTCGATCTCCGCCAACTCTTGTTGAGCGTTCGCTTCCGCTTGCGTCATTACCGCAGCCAATTCGGTCGATGCAGATGCAACTTCCTCACTAATACGGGTTAACTGGTCCACAGTGTTGTATAACTGCTCTGCGGTTTGGTTTACATCTTTGCTCAGCTTAGAGATCTCATTGTCCCCATCGACATCTGCACGTACTGATAGATTACCCATTGCTAACTGACGCATCACTTCTTGCAGCTTTTGGATTGGTGTAACAATCATGCCAGATAGGAACCAAGCGCCTATCAATGAGAAAGCAAATACCGCTAAAACCGTCAACATAGCGTTATTTTGCACACGCTCATTTTGCTGATGACTTCTGATAGTAGATTGTTCAGCTTGCTCGTTTACATGCTTTGATAGCGTGTTAATTTGTTGGACCATTTCTCGGCCAACATTGCGATACTCTTTGACAAATGCACGGTACTCGCTATCCGATTTCAAACCTTGATCGTATTGGTTGAAGAAAGCAACTGAGCGCTCTGAATATCGCACATAGGATTCAATTGCTTGGCGAACTTTAACGGCATCGTCACGGAATAGGTTTCGGGCTTCAATTGCGCTTAAATCGGCATCAACTTGCTTTAAGCCTTCTTTCAATTCGGTTAGAAAATTCTCACGACGAGAAGCATCGTAAATAGCGTAAACCGCGCTTATGCGCAGAGGGTAAATTTGGTCGTCAATACTCGCCAATGTGTCTTTGTGAAAAACCAAAGATTCTTGGTTGGAAGCAATAACATCTTGCTCTGCTTGAAGATTGTTTTTAGTAATCCAAAGAGCAATAAACAAAACAATCGCGGTAAATAATACCGGAACCAAAATTTGCGTTCGTACTGACAAATTTTTCAGTGATAACTGCATGACAGGGCCTCAGTTGTATGCGTGATGTCTATATCCAAACAAACTCGAGCAGTGCTTATAACAACGTTACTTTTCGGCAGTTTGAATATCTATGCTTCCTTGCGACGGGATAAATCCCAGACGAATAAACAAGCGGCGAATATTAGAGGTCGATCACACTTTTGTCTAGTACAAAAACTCTCCATTTTCAATCTGTTATTGACAATATCCCGACAGTAGCGTCGGGATATTGTCGTTATGATAAATTATGATCACTTATGATGAGATACATTCACATTTAGGACGGTTTCAGCCTATTTTCTCAACGAATTGAGCTTAGCTTGAGCAAGGCCAAAAATGGTATCGATTGGATAAGAACCTTCATCAGTTGGCTCACCAGCAACTTTCCCCGTAAACAATTCGATAGCTTCAGTAACATGGTCAATCGCCCAAATATTAAACTCGCCTTTTTCGACTGCTTTCACGATGTCGGAACGAAGCATTAGATTGTGAACATTAGAGCGCGGAATAATGACCCCCTGCCCGTCATGACGACCTTTAATTACACACACATCATAAAAGCCTTCGATCTTTTCGTTTACGCCACCAATAGGCTGAGCTTGGCCAAATTGATTCATCGACCCTGTTATCGCGATGTCTTGTCGGTTTGGTTGCTTTGAAAAAGCAGACACAACCGCACACAACTCAGCCATGCTGGCACTATCACCATCAACACCACCATAAGATTGCTCAAAGGTAATGGTGGTCGTTAATGGCACTCGTGCCGTTTTACCAAATACGGAAGATAAGTAGGCAGACAAAATCATCACGCCCTTAGAGTGAATACTGCCACCCAAATCCACGCTGCGCTCGATATCGATAACATCCCCATCACCGTAACACGTCGTCGCTGTGATGCGATTCGGTGCACCAAACATGTAGTCACTAGTGCTCAATACCGAAAGTGCGTTGACTTGGCCTACGGCTTCTCCTTCGGTGCGAATCAGCGTTGTGCCGTTAATAAAGGTTTCCATTACGTTATCGCGTAATCGGCTTACTCGCATTTCTTGGTTATTGAGCGCCTCTTCAACATGCCCAATACGAATCATGTTGGAGTTGGCTTGACGAGCTACGTAGTTCGACTCTCGAAGCAAGTTGGCGATATTAGCCGAATGTAGAGATAGCTTGGATTGGTCGCCAGACAAACGTGAGCTGTATTCGATGATTCGAGCAATGGCTTTGCGATCGCAATGCAGCATATTGTTGTCATGCACCACGCTAGAGATAAAGCGCGCGTAATGCAGCTCAGACTCCGGCGTACGTTTCATTTCGTCTTCGAAATCTGCCGTCACGCGGAACAACTCGCTGAACTCTGGATCGTAATGTTGGAGTAATTGGTAAGTTCGGTAATCACCAAATAAGATGATTTTGATATCAAGCGGAATCGGTTCAGGATCGAGTGATACCGCCCCCGTCAATGTGACTTCTTTTTCTAGAGACGTAAAACTCAATTGACGAGCACGCAATGCGCGCTTCAAACCATCCCAAACGTAAGGCTGTTCAAGTACTTTCTGAGCATCCATTAATAGAACGCCGCCATTCGCCTTATGCAAGCTCCCTGCGCGAATCAGCGAGAAGTCGGTAAACACCGTTCCCTTGAAAGTGGCAGTCTCAATCGACCCGAAGAGTGAATGATAGTTGGGGTTTTCTTCAACAACGATAGGAAATTCGCTGCTTTTACGGCTTACCAAGACGTTCACTTTATAACGACGTGGCAATTTTTTATCCAAGGATGCCGTCGCAATTTCGCCTTGCTCGCCACTTTGGTCAAGGAAGATATCTGCGTTTTCAACAATATCTTTTTGCAGCTCAGTTAAGTAGGTTTTGATTTCGGAATATTGCGCGTAATCCACTTTGAGTTTTTTGATGAAGTGAGTAATCACATCAAGTGTCACTTCATCATTGAGCTTTTTGATTTTATCGCTGTATGTCTCTTCCCACTCCGTAAGCTCACGAACCATCGAGCGCAATCGCACTTCGAGCTCATCAATAGCATCGCTGAATTGCTCTTGTTCTTTTTTGCTTAGTACATCAAAAGACTCTTCCGTATGAAGCTCATCACCGTTCATGGCGACAAACTGATAATCCCCCTGTGTAGTCAGTGTTAGGCTGATGCCTTTTTCTTTTGCCTCTCGGCTAATACGATCCAGCTCGTTTTGTTGCTTAGCTGCCAATTGATTTTTTAATCGCTCAGCGCGGCTAAAGTACATTTCATTGTCGAATGCTAGGGGTAAAGCATTCAATAATTTGCCCATTAAAGCTTCAATATCAACACGTAGCTTATTTCCGATACC
Organism: Vibrio sp. Y58_MX_L22; assembly: GCF_024181865.1. Taxonomy (NCBI): domain Bacteria; kingdom Pseudomonadati; phylum Pseudomonadota; class Gammaproteobacteria; order Vibrionales; family Vibrionaceae; genus Vibrio; species Vibrio sp. Y58_MX_L22. Next base: position 232,402 of record NZ_JAMZAN010000007.1, on the reverse strand, counting down.
ACAAGGCAGCTTTAATACCTTTGGTGTACGGGTATCCTCAAAGTTCGCAACGTAACACCAATCAAACAGGGCTGCTGCATCGTGCTGGTGACGATTCAGATAGCGCAAGATCATGGTGCGTTTACCTAGCCCATTCTGACCAATGGCGTAGATGTTATACCCTTTCTCTTTGATGGACATCGCAAACTCGACCGCTTTTTGCGCGCGCTCTTGGCCCACGATTTCATCAATTGGAGGTAACTCCTTGGTCGACTTACATGGCATATTCTCTAGATCTGCTACAGAATATAGCTGCTTAGCTTCCAATCTTAGTATTGCCATATCCACTTCCTTTTTTCTTATTTTCTTATTTTCTTATTTTCGTTATTTGAGTGTAGAGATTATTTGCTTAATTTTAAGTGATTTACCTTCCACCCTAGATTGATTGGACATTTTATGAACACATAAGTGATATTAACACGCACTTGCAATTGATAATCAATTTCATTTAATATCTAAACAAATCAAATGTTGTGGAGATGGATATGAATATTGAGCAATGCTGGATGCGCTACTTAAAAGCGGAGCAACTGATGGAACAAGGCCATTGGCCAGAAGCTCATCGTTTATATGACGACGTGCTCAACAATCTACCCAACCACATTCATCTAGCGCTAGAAAATGCACAAACTAAACCTTGCCAGTTTGTATGTCTCATTACGGGGCTTAGAGATGCCAGCGTGACGCAATCAGAGATTCTCAACAAACTCGGCTTACAGCATGATGCGTTCTCAATACTCAATCAAACTTACGCGCTATTTCAATTTTTGCAGCTAGAGAGCCATGAACTGATTGAGCGCGTAGGTCACCTACTTGGTCAACAGAGCGAAGACTTGTTAGCTCACATGGCGGCATTTTGCTCTGCCCAACGTAATGCTCAATGGATGATAGAACTCGAGCACGTAACGCGCGCGCATGAGCAGTTCTTACATTTGCAAGCAATGAGTTCGGCAAAATCTTCGCCTTCTCACCTGTATAATTAATCTAAAGCTCAAGCATTGAGGCCAGCTAGGTTTGTGCTGTCCATTACTTGAGTATCATTTGCTTTATCAACCACAAGGATCTGTGATGTCTTCTAAAACCATTCTTTCGGTGAACAACCTATCAGTCAGCTTTACGACAAACGATGGGATCGTCGATGCAGTAAAGAATGTTAGCTTCGATTTAAAAGCAGGCGAGACGCTGTCCATCGTTGGCGAATCTGGCTCTGGCAAGTCAGTATCAACCAATGCACTGATGAAACTACTGCCAGACAACGCTATTTTGCATGAAAGCTCATCCATCATGTTTGAGGGTAGCTCCATCTTGGATAAAACAGAGCGTGAAATGCAAAGTATTCGCGGTGATCGCATTGGCATGATTTTTCAAGAGCCGATGACCTCACTAAACCCGTACATGCGGGTGGGTATCCAAGTCGCTGAGGCCATCATGTGTCACCGCCCGGTCGACAGACGAACAGCAAAAGCAAAGGTGTTAGAGCTGTTTGAATTGGTTCATATGCCAAACCCAGAAAAAGCGTACAACAAGTACCCACACGAATTTTCTGGTGGTCAATTGCAACGCATCATGATTGCGATGGCACTGATTAACGAGCCCGATATTTTGATCGCCGACGAACCAACCACCGCGTTAGATGTCACGGTTCAAGCAGAAGTGTTGCACCTGATTAAAGAAATTCAGGCTCAGATGGGCATGGCAATCCTATTTATTACTCATGACTTAGGCGTCGTAAAACACTTTGCAGACCGTGTCATTGTGATGTGTAAAGGAGAAGTCGTCGAAGAAGGCGAAACGCAAATACTCTTCGAGGACCCAAAGCACGAATATACACGTATGCTAATCAACTCGATTCCTAAAGGCAGTAAGGAGCCTATTAGCGAAAGTGCTACACAGCTTTTAAAGGCCGACGATATACGAGTCAAATTCTTGGTAAAGTCGCATTTTATTGCGAGCAAGAATGAGTACTTCGAAGCGGTAAAAGGCATTTCTCTTGAGCTTAAACAAGGAGAGACCCTCGGGATCGTTGGGGAGTCCGGTTCAGGTAAGTCTACACTCGGCCGAGCTTTGATAGGTCTACTGCCCTCAACTGGCAAAATAGAATATAAAGGCCAAGATATGGCCTTGCTGACAAACAAAGAACGTTTTGAGCTGAAAAAAGACGTTCAGATGGTATTCCAAGACCCTTATGGTTCGCTTTCTCCTCGTATGACTATCGGCGAGATCATCACAGAAGGATTAACTGTCCACCAACCAATGTTGAGTAAAAAAGAACGTATGCAGAAAGCGCGCGACGTGCTCCGTGAGGTCCGCTTAGATCCCGCGTCCATCAACCGTTATCCGCACGAGTTTTCAGGAGGCCAGCGTCAGCGTATTGCTATCGCGCGAGCACTGATCCTTGAACCTTCGTTTATTCTGCTTGATGAGCCAACCTCTGCATTAGACCGCTCGGTGCAACTGACAGTGATTGACCTTCTGAAAGATTTGCAGAAAAAACACAATATTGGCTACTTGTTTATTAGCCACGATCTATCAGTAGTTAAAGCACTCTCTGATCGTGTTCTAGTCATGCAAAAGGGCGAGGTCATGGAACAAGGTACGGCCGAAAAGATTTTCCAAAACCCTAAAAATGACTACACGAAAAAACTGATAGATGCCTCATTTGATCTTGAAAACAGTGAAAATCAGCACAATGCGGCTTAGGTTCATCACAGTTTCATATTCATAAACTAGGATTAAGAAAAGGTGATAAATTCATCTTGTCTTAAGAATGGCGTAGCTGCCTTTCGGTTTGGCCGCCGAGACTGGTTGGTTCAAGAGTCAGACTTAGTCAACCTGGCTCAAATACTGGCAAACAGTATGAATTGAGTTCCCCCAACCATGAAAAATGCCGCGACACTGTCGCGGCATTTTTTTATTCTCAGAAGCTTCGAACAACTAGGGCATTAAATCGACTCAATACCCATATTATGTAACGTAAATGCATACACGTCTGTGGTGAGGTCAATTTGCTTACTCAGCGGCATTCCTGCACCATGACCGGCATTAACATCAATGCGTATCAATACTGGATTAGCGCCTTGCTGTTTGTCTTGCAGCTCCGCAATAAATTTGTACGAATGTGCTGGCACAACTCGGTCGTCGTGATCAGCAGTTGTCACCAAGGTAGCAGGATATCGCACGCCTTCTTTTACATTGTGAACAGGAGAGTAACCAAGCAAGTATTGGAACATCGCTTCACTTTGCTCCGACGTGCCATAGTCATACTTCCAGCCTTCTCCAGAAGTAAACGTGTGATAACGCAGCATATCAAGCACGCCAACCGCAGGCAGCGCGACTTTGAATAGTTCAGGGCGTTGCGTCATACACGCTCCAACTAACAAACCACCATTAGAACCACCGCGAATCGCTAGGCGATCCGAGCTAGTGTAGTCGTTTTCAATCAGATATTCTGCCGCCGCAATAAAGTCATCAAACACGTTTTGCTTTTGCTGCTGAGTGCCTGCGTTGTGCCAGGCTTTACCGTATTCACCACCGCCTCGCATGTTGGCGACAGCGTAAATACCACCCAATTCTAGCCAGTTGGCTACATTGCCAGAAAACATTGGAGTGAGGCTGATGTTAAAACCGCCGTAACCATACAACATGGTTGGTGCTCTACCATCAAGTGCAATGCCCTTCTTGTATGAAATGATCATCGGAACTTGCGTGCCGTCTTTTGAGGTGTAAAACACCTGTTTTGATTCATACTCATTACGATCGAACGGTGCCTTTGATTCTTGAAACAGCGTCGATCCACCAGATTCGACATCAAATGAGAAGATCGTCGGAGGCGTCACGTAGTTAGTGAATGTGTAATAAAGTGTGGTTTCTTCTTTTTTACCCGCCAGACCATAAGCCGTGCCTTCTCCCGGCAATTGTACATCTCGAATCCACTCACCTTGGTAGTTAAACTGCTGCACTTTAGAAAGCACATCTACCATATAAGTCGCAAACAGATAACCGCCACCTTTGCTGATTTCTAACGGCTGTTCTTGTTCAGCAATCACGTCAGCCCATTGTTCTGTCTGAGTGTTGTAGCTGACAACTTTGCCATTCGGCGCGTCTAGGTTGGTGTAAAGCAGCAAGGTTGCGTCTTGGCTATCAATTAAGTAGGTGTCGCCTTGCGTTGTCTCGCGCAGCGTCACAATTGCCTGTAACTCAGACTGTAAATCAATATAAAACAGACGATTACCCGATGTAGATTCTGCGCCAGAGATAATGAGGAAGCGATCATCTGTCGTCGTCGTACCAGACACATAACGATGAACTTGCGTATCCAACTCACCGAAAATCACTTTATCTTCAGATTGAGGGGTACCAAGTTCATGATAATAAAGCTTGTGATGCTCAGTTCGAGCAGACAACTCGCTGCCTTGCGGCTTATCGTAGCTTGAGTAATAGAAGCCTTTGCTGCCCAGCCAAGAAATCGACGTAAACTTCGCATCAACAATCTCAGGCTCTAACTGTTCTTTGGTTTCCGTATCAATGACAAAGATCTTACGCCAATCACTGCCCCCTTCCGAGATGGAATACGCGACCAAACGGTAGTCTTTAGAGAAGCTGACTTCGCCAAGAGAGGTCGTGCCCTCTTCGGAGAAAGTATTTGGATCAAGGAAAACCTCGGCTTCTCCCTCGCCTTTACGTCGATACAATACGCTTTGGTTTTGCAAACCGTCGTTTTTGTAGAAGTAGGTGTAGTCACCACGTACAAATGGCTGGGAATATTTTTCGTAGTTTTGACTCTTCGCCACTAAGTCACGGATTTGTTGGCGGTACGGTATCTGACCAAGGAAATCGAAGGTGACCGAATTTTGACCCGAAACCCATTGAGCGGTTTCTTCACTGCGATCATCTTCTAACCAGCGATAAGGGTCGGTAATGTCGTGACCAAAATAAGTGTCCACGACAGAATCTTTACGTGTTTTTGGGTAATGCATAACGTCCGTGTTACTCCGTTGTTTTTATTAAGTTGTTTATCTTCAATCGTTTTATTGCGGTGATTACCTTAGAGCACCCAATTTTGATTTCAACGACATTGTTTTAAATCTATGAAGAACCTAGAAATAATGAGATATCGTTAAGTACCGGTCACGAATGTGCTCAATAAGCAGCTTCACTTTGTTCGGTGGTTGACGAGTAAACGGATACACCGCGTAGATACCCAACTTTTTACCTACTAATTCAGGAAAAATATCCACCAGTTGACCATTACGAATATCGTGATACACCAAGCAGCGCGGGACGTAAGCAATACCATGGCCGCCCAGAGCGGCTTTACGTAATGCGGTCGCGTTATCAGTAGAAAAGCAGCCCGATACTTTGACGATGTAATTGCCATCTTCTCCTTTAAACTCCCAATCCGTTGCACCTGTGGTTTGGTAAGCGTATTGCAGACAATTGTGCGTGGTGAGATCAATCGGCTCGATCGGTTTCCCATTTTTAGCGATATATGAAGGGGACGCGCATACCACCCATTGGGAATCGAGAATATGTCGTGCGATCAAACTGGAGTCGGCTAGGTAGCCAGTTCGAATGACTAAGTCGTAACCATCAGCCACTAAATCGACAAAGCGGTTATCCAATGACATGTCCACGGTCAGACCCGGATGAAGGTTACAAAACTCGGCAACAGCATCAGCAAGTATCAAATCTCCAGAGATACACGGCACGGACATTTTTATATGACCGCTCACATTCTCTCCAAAGCCTGCAACAGCATCCATAGCCTCCTGAGTGGCCTGCTTCACATTTTTAGCACTGTGGAGTAACACCTTACCTGCCTCGGTCAAGGTTAATTTGCGCGTTGTTCGATATAATAGCTGAGCCCCTATTTCTTCCTCCAACCTCGCCATTCTTTTGCTAACTACCGAATTTGTAAGGTTATTTGCCTCTGCAACCTTACTAAAGCTGCCAAGTTCGATTACTTGAGAAAATAGGATTAAGTCGTCTGCTCTCATACCATTATGTCACTTTTGGAATTAATTATTTTCATTATTTCCCTATATCAACAAAAAATAAAGGAGTAAATTCACGCCAAATTAACAAAACCATTACAACAAAAAGTCACCTCTACAGCGGATTGACACCGTTCGAGAAGTCAGCGTACGAAGGATGTACAAATGAGTGAAACCCTACTTGCCCTAGTGGCATTTTCGCCAATTGTTGTTGCCGCCATCTTATTGGTTGGTCTCAACTGGCCTGCTAAAAAAGCCATGCCTGTTGCGTTCGGTCTAACCGTCGCTATCGCACTTATGTTTTGGGATATGTCAGCCAATCGCGTACTGGCTTCCGTATTCCAAGGACTCGGCATTACTGTCTCTGTTCTATGGATCGTGTTTGGTGCCATCTTCTTGCTCAACACTTTAAAACACACTGGAGCGATCACCACAATCCGTAATGGATTTACCGATATTTCGGCTGACCGCCGTGTACAAGCCATCATCATTGCTTGGTGCTTTGGCTCGTTCATTGAAGGCGCATCTGGGTTCGGTACCCCGGCAGCAATCGCTGCACCACTGCTGGTTGCAATCGGCTTCCCTGCGCTAGCCGCTGTCCTAATGGGCATGATGATTCAGTCTACGCCTGTTTCATTCGGCGCGGTAGGCACGCCTATCATCGTAGGTGTAAACAAAGGTTTAGACACCCATAACATCAGTGAGTCGTTGGCCGCACAAGGTGCAACGTGGGAAATGTACCTGCAAGATATCACAGCGCACGTTGCTGTCATTCACGCAGTCGTAGGTACGATGATCCCAGTATTAATGGCGATGATGTTAACACGCTTTTTCGGCAAGAACAGAAGCTGGAGTGAAGGCCTGGATATTCTACCATTTGCGCTATTCGCTGGTGTCTCTTTCACCGTTCCATACGCGTTAACCGGCGTATTCTTGGGCGCAGAGTTTCCTTCACTTATCGGTGGTTTGGTTGGTCTGTCTATCGTTGTTACCGCAGCGAAAAAAGGCTTCTTAGTACCAAAGACTAAGTGGGATTTCGAAAGCGAAGACAAATGGCCTGCAGAGTGGTTAGGCTCGCTAAAAGTCGATCTAAACGACAATCCGGGCAAGCCAATGAGCATCGTAAAAGCTTGGGTTCCATATGTAATGCTGGCAGTTATTCTCGTCGCAAGCCGCGTTAGCCCTGAGCTGAAAGGCTTTGTACAAAGCGTAAGTTTGTCGTTCAGCAACATTCTTGGTGAGACTGGCGTTAGCGCTGCGATTCAGCCGTTATACCTTCCTGGTGGCATTCTGGTGTTTGTCGCACTACTTGCTGCAATGTTACAAAGCGGTAGTGTAAAGCCATTGCGTGAAGCGTTTGGCGAGTCAAGCAAAACACTGATTGGGGCGGGTTTTGTCTTGGTATTTACCATTCCGATGGTTCGTATCTTTATCAACTCAGGCATCAACGGTGCTGACCTAGCAAGTATGCCCGTCACAACCGCAAACTTCGCCTCTGACCTTGTTGGTTCTGCGTTCCCAGCGCTGAGTGCCACCGTTGGTGCACTGGGTGCGTTCATCGCTGGCTCAAACACGGTATCAAATATGATGTTCAGCCAGTTCCAATTCGAAGTGGCACAAACGTTGTCTATTTCGAGTGTGATTGTTGTATCACTCCAGGCCGTCGGTGCTGCTGCAGGTAACATGATTGCGATTCACAACGTTGTTGCCGCATCAGCCACGGTAGGTTTGCTTGGTCGAGAAGGCGCAACATTGCGTAAGACGATTATCCCTACGTTCTACTACATTGTAATGACAGGCATTATTGGATTGGTGCTGATTTATGGCTTCCAAATGACAGATGTCTTAATGAAGTAACGCGAAACGCAGGGTTTACAACCCTGCCTAATTTGACACAGCTGTCTGCACTACTACCCCGACATGTTGATTTAGCTTGCTACATCAATTCCCCCGACAGCTGTGTCATCCTTTCCAGTTTGCATAACTGATTGAGTGATTTAATAAAATTTTTCAACCAATTATGTAAATGGGTTACCAACATCACCGGTTCAAACGTAAGTGAACCATAGGTAACTATACTCATTTTGATGTCTTCACTGCTTTGCGATGAAGACTCAACGAAAGAGCAAATTGCTCCACAACTTTGCTTAGAATAACCGCTAGGACACCATTATGATTATCTCAGCTTCTACTGACTACCGCGCTGCCGCGAAAGCCAAGCTTCCCCCGTTTCTATTCCATTATATTGATGGCGGCTCTTACGACGAACGCACGCTGAAGCGTAATACTGACGATTTAGGTGATGTCGCTCTTCGCCAACGCGTCCTACGCGATATGACAGATTTGAGCCTCGAAACCGAGATCTTCGGTGAGAAACTGGCAATGCCAATCGCGCTAGCTCCTGTTGGTCTAACTGGTATGTACGCGCGCCGAGGCGAGGTGCAAGCAGCAAAAGCAGCCGAGAAAAAAGGCATCCCATTTACTATGTCGACTGTTTCGGTTTGTCCGATTGAAGAAGTCGCACCTGCAATTGAACGTCCAATGTGGTTCCAGCTTTACGTGCTTAAAGACCGTGGCTTTATGAAAAACGTACTTGAGCGTGCAAAAGCAGCAGGTGTAACAACGCTGGTGTTTACCGTTGATATGCCAGTTCCTGGCGCACGTTACCGTGACATGCACTCAGGTATGAGTGGTCCTAACGCAGCCATGCGTCGTGTATTCCAGGCGATGCGCCACCCAAGCTGGGCGCTGGATGTGGGTCTACTTGGTAAACCGCACGACTTAGGTAACATCTCAACTTATCGTGGCGAACCAACAAAGCTAGAAGATTACATCGGCTGGTTAGGCGCAAACTTCGACCCTTCTATCTCCTGGAAAGATCTTGAGTGGATTCGTGATTTTTGGGATGGTCCAATGGTTATCAAAGGCATTCTGGATGAAGAAGACGCGAAAGATGCGGTACGTTTCGGCGCAGATGGCATTGTGGTATCTAACCATGGTGGCCGTCAGTTAGATGGCGTACTTTCAAGTGCTAAAGCACTACCAAGCATTGCGGATGCGGTAAAAGGTGATCTTAAGATCTTCGTAGACTCTGGTATTCGTACTGGTCTTGATGTCGTTCGTATGCTCGCACTTGGTGCAGACTGTACGCTTCTTGGCCGTTCATTTGTGTACGCATTGGCAGCACAAGGCGGAGCAGGCGTTGAAAACCTACTGGATCTGTACGATAAAGAAATGCGTGTAGCAATGACGCTGACTGGTGCTAAGTCTATCGCGGATCTTTCACGCGATTCGCTAGTGAAAATCCCATAATCTTTGCAATCGAGCAAAACAGAAACGAAAAAACGAGCCAACAGTGGCTCGTTTTTTATTGCTCTTCAACCCGATAATTTGACGAGCAAGCTAGCTAACTTGGTGGACGTACTCGATCACGACTTGGTTTCCGTCGATAAACACGTTACTGATATCGCCATCCACCGTCACACGATTTTGTAAATAAACGGTACCAGATGCAGATAGGTCACGCTCCGTCAAAGACGGAATCACCTGACCAGGACGTACATGTAGCTGCTCGCATAGCTGTTTTACAAAACCTAGCGTCAGTGGAGAATTACCACGTAACAAGCCAGAAAACTCGTGTAGACTCAAACCAAGGCGCTTCGCCATTTCCATTTGAGTGATGTGCATTTTGGCTTTTTGTGACATCCAGATGTCGTAGAGCGCGTTTCGATCCAGCTCTGTAAATTCCATATCTGCCTCCGCTAATTCAAGAGCCAATACACTCTCACACTTACTTAAGATAAATGTTAGCGATAAGTCAGAGAAGTTATAATTGATCGTCCAAATATCAACCCTCAATCATTGGTAGCGTACCTCTGAACATGCATGCGGCGGTCGCTCAACAGAACATTGAGGTGACTCTCTTGTCATCGGAAGGAAAAGTCCATCTCGGACGGTTTAGACATAAGTAAATGATTTAAAGGAAATCACTGGGGTGAAGGAGTAATATCTGCTACCTTTCCTTCCATGGTTCACTAGAAATAAGTTACATATGCCACAGTGGTTTACCGAATTACAAAGCTACATTGAAACGTCTCATCAAAATTGGAGTGGAAGCGTCCTTTTCATTACGCTCGCTAGCTTTATAGCTTGGATAGCTTGGCGGCTGATCCGCTCTCGCCTCGCTGCGCTCGTAGAGAAAACGCCCTTCCACTGGGATGACATGTTGCTTGATGCGCTAAAAGCGCCAGTCAGTACACTCATTTGGTGTTGGCCAGCAACCGTCTCTATCGGCATCATATTAGAGAGCGAGCTCAACGATAAAATAAACTGGTTAAGTACGCTGAAACTGATTTTAATCATCAGCATCTTCGTATGGACCGTTATGCGGCTCATTACCAATGTTGAAGAGCATGTTCTCGAACAAAAGAACCGAGATGAAACAACAGTACAAGCGATAGCTAAGGTCGCGCGCCTGTTCTTTATTACCGTCGGAATTCTAACCGTAATGCAGGCATTTGGTCTGTCACTATCGGGCCTACTTACCTTCGGTGGTGTTGGTGGTTTGATCGTCGGTTTAGCGGCGAAGGATTTGCTGTCTAACTTTTTTGGAGGTCTTATGATCTACTTCGATCGTCCATTTAAAGTTGGCGATTGGATCCGTTCTCCAGACCGACAAATAGAGGGGACGGTAGAACGCATTGGCTGGCGTATGACCATTATCCGAACTTTCGATAAGCGTCCACTGTATGTGCCAAACTCAGTGTTTAGCAGCATTGTCGTAGAAAACCCATCTCGCATGCTGAACCGACGTATCTACGAAAAAATTGGACTTCGTTACGACGATGCTGAAAAAATGCCGCAAATTATCACCGCGGTAAAAGAAATGCTGAAAAATCACAAAGACATTGATGCACGCCAAACACTTATCGTCAACTTCGATACATTCGGTCCATCATCATTGCACTTCTTTATCTATACCTTTACTAAAACCGTGAATTGGGTGAGATACCATGAGGTTAAGCAGGACATACTGCTTAAGGTAATCAACATCATTAAAGAACACGATGCAGATATCGCGTTCCCTACTCAGACGCTTAAGCTTGATCCTATACAAATGGTAAAAGCGGAAGAGCAAGAAGATCACGGCTTCTAGTTTTCACCAATACCCAAATAACCAAGCCCGCTATGTTTAAGCGGGCTTTTTATTTTTCTTCGCATGAAGTGGTTATTGTTGCGTTAACACCATACGTGCATTCAGCGGTTGGATTGGGCGATTGTTTTTCCCCATTACTTCCGAAAAAGATTTTATCTGCTCAGGAGAAATAGTTTGTGCTTCTTTCATCACGAACCAACGTACACCTTCAGAGCATGGCGGTGTCGTTAGTGAGCCGTTAAAGCGGTAGTAGTCTTTATCACTTGGGATAAGGGCATCAGCATCAAATGGAACCTTGATGGTAACATCTTGATCTTTAGTTGGAATGTTAGCTAGCATCTTAGCTAGATCTGGGTTCGCGTCACCCAGTTTAAAGAACACCGCGACAACAGCTAGATGACCTACTTTGTCGGCATGCACAAAGTGTGCTTCTAGAGGGTATTCTTTACCGTCCACATGGTTTTCAGATGGCGTATGGAAGTGGAACTGTTTCAACGTAAACTCTTTACCATCAATGGTGAGTGTGTTTTTACCTTCTAAACCAGTCTGTAAAGTGTGACCGTTGTTCAGCAGTGAAATTGCCTTACCTTCGTAGTCGAAATTCAATTTTTCTAGCTTCGCTTCGGTCGCCGATTCAATGTTGATTGGGCTCTGGTTTTGACCTTTTGCGCACTCAGATGCAAACTCACCCCAATGAGCTGGCCCATGGTTTCCCTCGTAGCCCCAGCTTGCTGCATAAGCTGTTCCTGTAAATACCAGTGCCAAACCTAATGTTGTTAGTGACTTCTTCATCATTTTCCTTATTTCTGAAAGTTAAATTCCGTGAGAATAAAGCCATACTAATCTCACAAAATTAAGCAGTGACAGAGTGAAAACTATGATTACAAAAAATTTTTGGAATAGAAGCCTCTAATGATGTAATTGACATGATGCTCAAAATTGAACGTCAACGATTATTGAATCGGTGTAAGTACCTGCAGGAGGGGTCGTTTGGCTGGTTAGTATCTGCGCGCGATAATTATAATTCTGTGGAGTGATACCATCCGGAATGGAGCCGCCAGTATCGACGTCACCGTGTTCACGACGTTCAGAACTGGTGCCTCCCCAGCGCTCCATCGTTGATGACTTATAGATTTCATACTCCAAATAGTGACCACTAGAAATCATTCGCCGCTGACCGCCGGACGCATTTAGGCCGTCATTCAAGCCAATGGAGAAGGAACTATTCTTGGTACAAGTTAACGATATAACCTGACTGACTGGTTCAAAACCGGCCACTAATGGGGACGAACCAAAGTCAATATCTGGCGCCGTGATCATACAATCAGGGGTCACTTCTAACTCAACCGTAATCACGCTTTGAGCGCTGCCATTGGCGCGGCCAATGCATACCCCTAGAACCCCGATACCCTTACAGTAATCCCAAATCCAGGATACGGTGATTTGGTCTTTATAAGTCCCAGCGGAAAGATTACTACCCACTCCCGTCCGAGCATAAAGCGGAAACTCAGCTTGAGTGCCAAACAACCCGAGTAAATCGAGTAACCCGATTTCAAAAAAATTGTAAGTTTGGCCGAATACATACTCTTGTGAAAGACCTGGATCGCCAAAAATCTGATAGCTGAGCTCCGAACTCGGATCATCCTCATTTAATAGCAAACCATTATTTATACTGTTAAACGTTGCTGATACGTAGTCGCCACTTAACAAAGACACAAGTGTAGAAAAGTCACACGTAATCCCCGCATGAGGCTGAGCTGAGCTTTGCTGCTGAGAGCTTGAAACAGTAAACGAAGAAACATTGCCAAACAAGATTAAAGGTGTTGCCGCCGTGAGCTGACAAGCCATTGTCGAGCACGAGAAAAAGAGAAGTAGGCTAGCAAACCAGCTGCGCAAAATCATAGTGCGGTCTCTTCTTCGGCTTTGATACAAACCTGCTCAGGCAATGTTTGTATTTTTTGACTGTCACGCTGATACAACCCCTCAATAAACACTTTACATGGCGACTGTCCTTGAGGATAAAACGGAATATAGCGGCCTGGGTCAACGCCTTCAAAGTACGTAAAACCATCCCAACCAATTTGGCTTGTTAAGCCCGTTTCTGAGCGGCCATATGTACCAATCGGAAGGAACAAATGATTTTCGTCTACCACCGTCATGCTCAGTGCAATTTGTAGCTCTATTGGGAACTCTAACAGGTAGCCGTAGCCCGAATGTATCGAAGCAAACTGCTCTGTCTCAGAAAACGCAGCATTGGCTGGTAAATTAAGTGGATCGATTTCATATTTGGCGGTGTAATACGCCGTAGCCCAAGGAACAAGTAAGTAACCTTCATCGTCTGTCACTCCGACAATTTGATTCTCATATTTAACCGGAATACCTTCAAAACCACTGGTGCTCACTACCGCAAAGCTGTCATACACTTCATTCGCTGGGAATATTTCTCCATCCAACGTAGAGACTGAACCTGCCATTTCCGCAAAATAATCATAGTCGCCACTGGTGCCATTTAACCCCGCTCTGAACTGCGCCCATGACGCACGGTAGGTCAAATCGGCCTGTTTACGGTTTTCTGGGTCTTCGTTAATATCATGCGCTAAATTGACGCCCCACCCACCTCGTATTGGCGCAAGGCGGCTGTAACCCACTCGCCCTCTAACATCGCCATCGTCCTCTCTTTTCAGCGTTAGCCCCGAACTTCCCCCCAAAGAACTGAAAGGTAGAGAGAATTGCGCCAACGTAACACTCTGACCACCAATACTATGGTTGTAAGAAAGGGACATATTGATATTAAAAGGCAGAGCGTAGCTATAAGTAAGGTTTAGGGTACGTGAATCTGAGTCGGATTGTTGAATATCAAAGTATCCACCAGAAAGTGAGCCCCAATCTCCCAAACGGACTCCCATATTGATTTGTGATAGATGACGCGACGCGAGTGAAGCGTCCTTGCCTTCATCGAGCATTTCGTAATTTGGTAAATGAGATAAGGTATAAAAGTCGGCTTGTTCTACTTGAGTTCGAGCAGCGAAGCTAAACAGCCGAGACTGATAACTATAACCTAGCGCATATGAGGTAGATTGATCCTGAAAATTACTCACACGAAACGAGGCATCCACCGTACCCAAGTTGAAAGCATTGGTGACAAAGCCCAGCCCCGCAACGATCAGGTCGTCTTTTGCTTCAGCTTGAGCTTCTAGTGTTAACCAATCAGTCATGCCATGACGCAGAGCGGTAACCACGCCACCGTCTCCATAGTCGTTAGATGCATTACCGAAATTTTCTCTGATCGCACCAATACTCGCACTGTAAGATGTAAATCCGGTCTTGAGTAGATCGGAAGAGAGAAAAAATGGGCTGGTCATGACCGTTTGCTTACCTTGAGCATCCGTTGCAATTACCGTTGCTTCCCCAGCACCAGAGAGCATTGGAATATCGTTAATAATGAAAGGACCGGGCCCAACATTCATTGAGTCAGTTTTAAAGCCATTGATAAACAAATCTAACGTAGTGGGCGCTGTGACCTCACCGTAAAATGCAGGTAACGGCGTCGTCACGACATCCGGACGCATAGAGAAATCATGCGACAACTGAATACCCGCCAGTCTTACTGGTTGGCTCCAAGATAAAGGGCGAACAATATAGTCCCCTACCTCCATACGAATTCGCTTCTCTTGATTGACGTACTCGTAACTCGTATCAAAACGAGTGTACTGGCTGCTTTGCTGGGACTGAACATCGCGATGAAAGTTAGATTTAAATATCCCGGTAGTAGAAAAAACGCCAAACTCAGAAAAGGCTCTGACTTCATGATTTATAGAAACCTCCTTTTGTCGGCTTTCGTTCTCGTACACACCAAATACGTTGTAGTTAAGCAGGCCACCACGCCCAAACTGAGCCGGGGAAAATCGCCCCATATCCTGCGCTGATAAGCTCTGCATCGGTAACCAATTAGGCGGTACGTCAATTGTAAGTTGCAATGACGATTGCAAGTAACGCACGTTAACTCCTGGGATAGACGTAACCTCAAGTCTCTCTTCAGTTCCAGGCAACGACTTGGCGGTAACCCCAACTGAAATGAGGTCCTCCCGGAGCAAAAAGAACTGATCGCCAACTCGCTCAACTTTCGCAACAAGCCCTGTTGCTCTTTGATTGATCACCAACTCCAGATTGAGGCTAATATTCTCAAACTTTTCTAATGAGAAATTTTCAGGACTCGGTAGCTCAGAGAAGTGGTTTGCTGAATTTGCACAAAGACCAATACTGCTCCACGTTACGCTAAGTAATACCAACCAAAAGAAAGCATTCATTGTATTAAATCTATTCATTATTGCTTCAATGGTATTTGGTAACGTTTACCTCCAATATTCGCGCTCAAACTCAAGGGTCTGACATTACTATGGGGAATAGACCAAACCTTATACTGTTCAGGAAGAATATAGCCAGCTAGTCCATCGGAAATAACGACAGGATCTTTATTTGGTAGATTCAACTGTAAATTCACTAAGCGAACATGGTGTTTTCCTGAATTTTTAATGTGAACAAAACGCTGATTATTTTTCTTAATAAACTGTGCCTGTAAATCACCCCATAATTCACTGTCACGGTTTGGTTTTTGAGTATCAGTCAGCCCTTTCCCGTAAATAAACAAAGGTATCGAGTAACGCATTCGGACTTTTACAGCGAGTTCATTTTCCGTCAATTCTGTTTGAGGGTTTTGAGTTGGCGGTAATTCATCTATGATCACTCGGTATGCATACTCCTTACCTGCAGAGGCCTCATCTTGGTTGATGATGCGGATTAACTGCTTTTCACCTGGTTCAATTTTGACAAACGGAGGGGTTGCAATTAACTGGCTTTGACTTGAATAACTATCTTCTCCTTCGTTTTGTTCCCACTTAAAAATTCTCACCTGTAAATAAGAATCAACACTGCCTTTATTTACCATCCAAAGTGATGTTGCATTACTCTCCTCTGATATTTTGGGGTAAATCGGCCAAATTAATAATGAGTTAGCATTGGCATTTGAGAAAAAAACAAAAAGGAAGGTTATTAATAATAGTTTTTTGAGTATGAATTCCATTTCACCCCTCCAAAGTTCACTTACCACTCTAATGTCAGCGTAAGCGTATCCATATAAATTCCAGCCATTTCATTCCCATTTATTGTCGCCTTTGCCCAGATAGGAAACTGAATATTATCTGGGTCTTGGTCGGTATCGACGGAATATTGCGTGTCAATATCAAGCACCTGCGTATAATTTAGATCCTGAAACAAAAAGTAATCTACCGTTGTCGCTTCTTCACTGTGCTTTAGCTTACGTACACCATCCGATGCATTCATCCCGCCATTTACGGAAACATTCATCGTAATACCCGGAGTACAACTTAATGTGAGTGATGAACTGTAAGTGATGCTGCCTTGTACTTCCGTCGCGTAAACTGAAGAATGCTCACCAAAATCCAACGTGCCTATTTGCCCGGCTTGGGTTGCGCTTTCTTCTTGTACTGCGCCGTTAATCAAACAACCTGTATCTACGGTGGCAGACACCTGAAAAGTTTGTGTCGCATCAGCCAGCACAGTTAAAGAGCACAAACTCATCGCGACAAGTGAAAAGCCCCTAACAACCAGCGTCACGTTTTACCAGCTTAGCGTCACACTGATGGTATCGGAGTATGTACCGGCAATGCTGCTCGTACCGTAAGCTTTCGCAAAAAGCTCAATAGTTTGCGATGTTGCACTAGTAAATTCAGACAGAGCTACCGTCCCGCCTTGTATAATTTGTGTGCTTCGGTCTGAGTCGGTAAACAACGTATAATCAATAAATTGCGCGCCATTTGACATCGCGTAGGTACCAACGGTCGCACTTGCATCATACAATCCGGTGCCCAATGTAAACGTCGGTGTCACACCGTTACTACAAAGCACTTCAATACCCGTCGCACTACCACCATTTACCACACCATCTTGTTCACTGAAGATTGCAGGCACGTCTCCAAAGGCGAGTGAGCCAAAGCCAACGCCAGAAGCTGCATCTACCGCATTATTTCCATTAATCACACAACCTTGTACAAGGTTAATTGAAACATCAATCGTACCGCTCACTGACGCTCCACTCGCTTGCCAACTAAATGAGGTTAAGAGCAGAGGCATCATCAGATAAAATCTTTTCATATAAAGCTCCATTTTTACATTCCACTGTATATCGGTAACCTTTTTATTAGTTATAGCTCAATTATGACAAACCAAATGCATATAAAATGTAAAACAATAAAAAGAAGCAGGATAAGGATAAAGACGAACAGCAAATAAAAATATTAAACTTAAAAGTGACGATTTTTAAGCATGTAATGCTAAAAAATAACCACTAAAAACAAATGGTTATTATCTTGTTCCAAATACAGAATCGACAATGAGTTAGAAGGTAGGGTGAAGTTGAGTGGAAAAAATCTAAAAAAAGTAGCAGAACGACACGAGAAGTTTAGAAAAGATTGGCGACCATTTCTTCCCAAAACAAGAATCTTCATGAAACAAAAATGCGCCCCAAAAAGGAGCGCATTTCTTACTTGAATAAGTTATTCCCAATCAAGAATAACCTTGCCTGACATGCCGCTGCGCATTACGTCGAAGCCTTCTTGGAAATCGTCAATCTTGTAGTGGTGCGTGATGATTGGCGATAGATCCAGACCAGATTGGATCAGTGAAGCCATCTTGTACCAAGTTTCGAACATTTCACGGCCGTAGATACCTTTGATCACCAAGCCTTTGAAGATAACTTGGTTCCAGTCGATACCCATGTCTGATGGTGGAATACCTAGTAGTGCAATACGACCACCGTGGTTCATTGTGGTTAGCATTGAGTTGAATGCTGCTGGGTTACCAGACATTTCTAGACCTACATCGAAGCCTTCTGTCATGCCTAGCTCAGCCATTACGTCTTCTAGCTTCTCTTCTGCAACGTTTACTGCGCGTGTTACGCCCATCTTACGAGCAAGTTCTAGACGGTATTCGTTCACGTCTGTGATCACTACGTGGCGAGCACCAACGTGTTTTGCTACTGCAGCTGCCATGATACCGATTGGGCCAGCACCTGTGATAAGCACGTCTTCGCCTACTAGGTCGAAAGAAAGCGCGGTGTGTACTGCGTTACCAAACGGGTCAAAGATAGACGCTAGATCGTCAGAGATGCCTTCAGGGATCTTGAACGCGTTGAACGCTGGGATCACTAGGTATTCTGCGAATGCACCTTCGCGGTTAACGCCCACACCAATCGTGTTACGACATAGGTGAGTACGGCCGCCACGACAGTTACGACAATGACCACACGTGATGTGACCTTCGCCAGATACGCGGTCACCGATTTCAAAGCCACGAACTTCCTGACCAATCGCAACCACTTCACCCACGTATTCGTGACCGACAACCATAGGCACTGGAATGGTTTTTTGTGACCATTCGTCCCAGTTATAGATGTGTACGTCTGTACCACAGATAGCGGTTTTCTTAATTTTGATCAGAATGTCGTTATGGCCGACTTCAGGTTTATCAACCTCAGTCATCCAGATGCCTTCTTCAGGCTTTAGCTTTGATAATGCTTTAATTTTCATAATGTAACCTTAATTAAAGGCCCTATTGTCTAAGGCCTAGAATCTTAAATAAGACCCATGTCCTTACCAACTTGGATGAACGCGTCGATTGCACGGTCTAGTTGCTCGCGAGAGTGCGCCGCAGACATTTGAGTACGGATACGTGCTTGACCTTTTGGTACTACAGGGAATGAGAAGCCGATTACGTAGATGCCTTTCTCCAGCGCACGCTCTGCAAATTCTGCTGCTACTTTTGCGTCGCCAAGCATGATTGGGATGATTGCGTGGTCAGCACCACCCATTGTGAAACCCGCGTCTTCCATACGAGTACGGAAGTGTGCTGCGTTTTCCCATAGACGATCACGTAGGTCACCGCTCTCTTCTAGTAGATCTAGAACGCGGATAGAAGCGCTTACGATTGCTGGTGCAACAGAGTTAGAGAATAGGTATGGACGAGAACGCTGACGTAGCCAGTCAATCACTTCCGCTTTACCAGATGTGTAACCGCCTGAAGCGCCACCCATTGCTTTGCCTAGCGTACCAGTGATGATGTCGATACGGTCAACCACGTTGTGGTGCTCGTGCGTACCTGCACCTGTTTTGCCCATGAAGCCAACAGCATGAGAGTCATCAACCATAGTCAATGCGCCGTACTTCTCTGCTAGGTCACAGATAGCCGGAAGGTTTGCTACTACGCCGTCCATTGAGAACACACCGTCCGTTACGATAAGAATGTGGCGAGCACCTGCTTCTTTCGCAGCGATCAGTTGTTGCTCTAGCTCTTCCATGTTGTTGTTTGAGTAGCGGAAACGCATCGCTTTACATAGACGAACACCGTCGATGATTGACGCGTGGTTTAAAGCGTCAGAGATGATTGCGTCTTCTTTGCCTAGAATAGTTTCAAATAGGCCCGCGTTTGCATCGAAACATGATGTGTAAAGAATCGTATCTTCTTTACCTAGGAACTTAGAAAGCTTCTGCTCAAGCTCTTTGTGGATGTCTTGCGTACCACAGATAAAACGTACTGAAGCCATACCAAAGCCGTGCTCGTCCATGCCTGCTTTACCCGCTTCGATAAGTGCCGGGTGGTTAGCAAGACCAAGGTAGTTGTTCGCACAGAAGTTTAGTACTTCTTCACCAGTAGAGATTTTAACAGCCGCTTGCTGTTGAGACGTAATGACACGCTCTGATTTGTAAAGGCCTTCCGCCTTTACTTCTTCGATTTGCTGCTGAATCTGTTGGTAGAATGCAGAAGACATTTGAAATTCCTTCCTAGTTATTTTGGCGAGTATTTACTCGTTTAGAATTAGGTTGAGCCTTTATGTGACGGGCGTCACGGGCTATCACTCATCAATTAATTGTAGTGTAATTCAAGGAAGGAGGAAGGATTATACCTTAAGGTGGAAAAGCATTAATGAATCCGAGGCACAAATTCAATTAATGCTTTTCTATGAGTTTGTTATAAAAGGAATTATAGCCAGGTAGGCTTAGCCAAAAGTGCTTCAAAGTCCTTAGCAGGTAATGGTCGGCTATAGTGGAAACCTTGTCCGAACTCACAGTTTAGGTTTTTCAGGTAATCCACATGACGCTGTTCTTCGATGCCTTCTGCGACGATCTTAAGATCCAGCGCTTTCGCCATTGCTATGATTACGTTCACAAGCTCGCGGTCTGAGTCGTTCTCGAACATATTTTGCATAAAGCTACGATCAATCTTTAAGCGGTCGAACGGAAACTTCTGCAAGTAACTCAGCGCAGAATAACCAGTACCAAAATCATCAATAGTAAGTTTGGTGCCTAACGCTCGTAAGTTATTAAGCATGTCTAATAGCTCAGAATCGTGATTGAAGAGGAGACTTTCTGTCACTTCAATATCGAACTTATCTGACGGAAGACCAGACTCCTCAAGGCTGTGTTTAATAAACGTAAGTAAGCGCTCGCAGTACCTAAATTGAACACTAGAAAAGTTTACAGAAACAAACAACGGAGTCAGACTCTGCCATTGTGCCGCTTGTCGACACGCTTGTTGAATAGCAAACTCACCAATTTGATGAATTAAACCATTTTTCTCTGCAATAGAGATAAACTCTTCAGGGTTTACAAATCCGTACTTGTCATCATTCCAACGCATTAGCGCTTCTGCACCTACGATTTTACCACTACTCAGCTCAATAATTGGCTGATAATACAGCTCTAATAACTGATTGGAGATCGCACTTCTCAGACGATTTTCCAGATCCAAATAGCGTTGCAAATCTTGGTTCATATTATGGTTATAAAAACAAAAGCCATCACGCCCATCTTGTTTCGCCCGATACATTGCCATATCAGCACATGCAAGGAGCTGCTCAGCGTTGTCTCCGTCATCCGGGAACACAGACATTCCGACGCTGCTACTCAAGAAGAATTCATGGTTGTTCCAAACAAACGGATCGTTAAACGCCGAAAGTACACTTGAAGCAACTCGCTTTGCAGTATCATTATCAGGCAAATCAGGGATGACGAGTAAAAACTCATCCCCACCAATTCTCGCCAATAAGTCTGTTTTTCTCGCGACTTGATACAGTCGCTGAGCACTGAGTTTAAGGATTTCATCCCCAACAAAGTGTCCCATTGAATCGTTAATCTGCTTGAAGTGGTCTAAGTCGATGAACATCACCAAAACTTTAGACCCACTACGCGATGCCCTAATTAACTCCAAAGCCAATCGCTCGGAACCATAACTACGATTAGGCAAATTAGTTAATGTGTCATATTTAGCTTGGAAGGCGAGTTCTTTTTCAGACGCTTTTCGACGTTCAATTTCGTTCGTTAATTTTTTATTCTGTTGAGAAAGAATATCTTTACGCTTTTTTTCTTCCTCAAGCTTAATTTTCAATTCAATCCTATTATTGTTCGTGATGAATGCATAACATAAAGCAATGACGATCATAACGGCCAGAATACTCAAACCAATAATAAAGAGCCGTGATGTAAATATATCTCGTTCACTCAAAGGCTCGAACCACGCCATCAATTTGAAGTGATGTTTATCCACAGGCACTTCAAAGTAAATTTTTCCGTCTACAGCCTCAGAAACGAAATAGTTCTCATCCTTATTGTGAGAAGGTGTTTTATTTATGGTATCCCATACAACCATTTCCACGTCTTTTATTTTTAGCACCATTCGGCTATAACTATCTTCGTGTTCTTGGTTAGTAAGTTGGTCAATAACAATATTCTTATTAAGATCGGCAATTAAAAAGGCAACAGGCTTTCCGGAGAACTTAACTTGCTTAATGACTTGAATGCGAACGTCATCATTGTATCGCGTCGCACAAACCTCTTCGGGATGCCCGTGTTGAGTCATTAAGGTTTGTATGTCCATTTTGTGCTCGGCAAGGTTTTCAGATCCAGTGGTGACAATGGTGACTCCATCACTGCCGACCAGCGTGAGCTTTTTATAGATTTGGCTGCTATTAATTAGCTTACTGTCTATCTTCTCATCGAAGCGACGCTTTAAATTAATTAAACTGGCACCTAACCCATACTCCATTGACATTCCAGAAGCTAAATTACCAAAGAATGTTTGTATTGTTTTATCTGTAGCTAGGTTATCAACATCTTCACTCGCTATGGTAAATAAATTATCGAGTGTGCTTGCATAACTTTTAACTTTTAAATCTAGTTCTCTGTATTGAGATTCTTTTAATTTATTTTGACCTACGCTAGTCACAGTAATAAGCATAGCTAGGTAAATTGAAACTAATATTGCGCTTATTGTAATAAATCTTTTACTGGAAAATTTTTTAACGGCCTTATTCATCGGACTTTCTTTTTATCTTCTATAAAGTAATCGTTATAAAAGTAGTAAATAGATGGATAGTATTTTTTTACTAGTTTTTCGTATGAACCGTCTTTTTTTATCGAGTCTAAATAACGATCAAATGCTTTGCGTAATTCAGGGGAATTTTTACGGAATGCAACAGCCATTTTTTGATTTTCAGATATAGGGCCAATGACTTTTATTTCGCCCGGCCATTTTTCGAGGGCAATTAGCGTATCCGCAACATCTAATAATGTGCTTTCCGCATCATTTTTCATTATCGCTGGAACCATCTCATTAAGGAGACGCGCCCCATCAGGCAATATAACTTTTGCACCTGTGTCATATAAGTCATAAAGGTTAGGATCCAAGCAAGAATGTTCTAAAGCTAACACTTCGCGACCATCGATCAGCTGCTTGACGTTTTTAACATCTTCATCGACCGACCCACTTGGTTTAATCGGGCTCAGACTAGAGTCGGATCTGGAAACCAACCATACACCTGAAGGAAAATAATCTTGTGAAAAATCGACAACCTCAGAGCGCCAATCAAGAATAGTAACGCCATTTGCGATCAAATCACCTTCAATTGGAACACTTTCTCCGACAACAGCCTGCTTGTTGTGATATTGCACATTTTGCCCTGTCAACTTACCAACCACGTCGCTCCACTGTGCTGGAACATACTGGTACTGAACACCTAACGACTTGGCAAAACCTTTTATTATTTCTACATCCAAGCCAGTCAAAGTTTCCACTTCACCTTGTTCAATATAGGAGACAAAGTTAGCGTACGGGACACCAATGTGACGCAGTACACCACGTTCACGGATTTGTTGTAAATCGTCTGACCAAGCGGCAGACGACGCAACAGAGGTAACCATGAGCGCCACCGTCGCTAAAGTTCTTTTGAATGTTATGACTGACATAATAATATCCTTACCTTTCACAAAGCGCCCAATAATGGGCGCTTGAGTGATAAACAACGATGTTAGAACGACGAGTAATACAAATTCGTCATCGCCACTACGAGCCCTTCCACATCTTGTTCGTCATGGAACAAATGCGTAGAGATACGCAGCGCGTAAGTATCAAAGTCATCATCCTTATGCAGCTTAAAGCTAGTCGTACGGATGATGTAACCATACTCTTCACGTAAACGATCTCGGAATTCCGTCAGTATCTCTTCATTAGTTACATCGGAGAACGGGTTAACCGTCGTTAAGCCACTGGTTAAGCCTTCCACGTTTGGTGAATACATTTTGGCTTGTGGTAAGTACTCTTGAAGCAAGGTTTTACATAAACTACCAAGGCTTACAACTCGCTCTTCGATACGGTCTCGACCAATCTCATCCCACATTTTGCAACTATCAACTAGTGCTTGTTTCGCAGGATAGTTATCGTTACCAATGTATTGCATTTGCAGCTGTTTACCCAGGTAATCAGCATGAGAAAGTGAGGAGTTGATCAACCATAACGGGTTCTCTCGGTCACTCCAATACTCATTCAAACGGTTACCGTTATCACGAACATACAGAATACCCGTCGCGCCCGGACCACACTGCCACTTATGACCAGATCCTGCATAGAAATCACAATCCATATCGTGGAAATCAAGGTCAAACATACCGACCGTATGCGCGCCATCAACAAGAGTAGGTACACCATACTCTTTTGCTAAAGCACAAATGGCTTTTGCTGGTAGCGCGGTTCCTGTTTTGTATGTGATATGAGAGAAAACAATTAGGCGAACGTTTTGATTCGCATCAAGCGCGTCTCGGAACGCTTGAATGTAATCTTGCTCAGAAACGTTTTCGGTACCAGTAAATACTGGTAGTTGAATTTCTACCACATCCACACCAAAACGATGTTTCGCTACGTTCATAGGTGATGTTGCAGCAATATGTTCATGGTGTGTCGTTAGAATCACATCACCTGGTTCAAAGTGTAAGCCATTAATGATCGAGCATAAGCCATCAGTAGTGTTGCGGCTGAGAATGATCTCTTCTGGGTTAGCACCAAAACCTGGTGCGACGTCTTTAACCATCTCAGAAACATACGGCCAAGAGCCAAATTTGCCTTTCATATCCCAAGGGTATTTAGCCACCAGCTTGTTGTTATGCTCGTAATCTTCAAGAACATGTTTTGGCATTGAACCTGTTGTACCAATGTTCATGTAAGTGGTTCGTTTGTCCAAAACGAACTGTCTTCGCACTTTACGCCAGAAGCGCTTATCGTGTTTTCTACCTAGCCCGCGGCTGCTCCAATCAATTTTCTGTTCTCGTGCTTGAGCTACGCCTGAGAAAGCGGAAGCACTCACACCAGCAACAACAGCTCCTGTTGCGCCTTTCAGAAAATTACGGCGGCTGCTATTAGTCTGAATAGATTCCTTGTCTTTCATCTTTTTCAATCCTTGTCGGAAATTAGCCATATTATTAATTTTAAGTGCGTAACTATCTGTTACTAAAACATTATTACCCATTACAATCAGAGTTTAATTTTTTCCTCTGCCATTAAGTGACTTTAGTTCCAATTTTTTATCTTATTTGATGATATAAGCAACAGTTTGACCACAAATCTATAAACAACAATGTTCACATTAATATATTCGTTAATTTGATTATTCTTTATTGCGGACAATTCCACCAAATTCTTTATAAAACAATTATGAGCTTTGTTATAAAGTCATTAAAAATTTAACTTTGCGTTAATTTAAAAATATTCAGGCTATTTTAAGATTGGCGTCTATTCTTTTTATATCTTAACGATCTCAACATGTTAAGACTAAATAAAAGAAAGCTGATTTCGGACCGAGATATCAGTTTAAGACCATAAAGTGATACACATCACTCTATGACATAAACTCACCGCTCAACAGACATAAGTAAAACAGGTTTTCACTAATATGTGCTTGAGCGTACACCCTAAAAGAAGGAGGTCCCATGTTAAAAGGATTGCTATGCATTTCAGTTGCATCCGCTCTTGTCGCCGCCCCTAACGTGCTAGCAAAAACGGTAGAAATGACTGCTCTCAACACCAATGAGAGTGCGGGTACCATTGAGATTTCACAAAGTGATTATGGCGTTGTTTTTACGCCTCAATTATCAGGTTTGTCAGCAGGTGTGCACGGTTTCCATATTCACACTAATCCATCTTGCGATAGCATAGAAAAGGATGACAAAACCGTATTAGGCGGCGCAGCAGGTGGCCATTATGATCCTAACAACACAGGGAAGCATGGCTATCCTTGGACCGATGACAATCATTTAGGCGACTTGCCTCCACTCTATGTGGACATGGACGGCAATGCCAATCAGCCCGTTGTCGCGCCTCGCCTAAAATTATCGGATTTAAAAGGTCGAGCGTTAATGATCCATGCAGGTGGTGACAATCACTCCGATCACCCAAATAAGCTAGGTGGTGGTGGCGCTCGCGTCGTATGTGGTGTTATTGAATAAACATTAACTTATGTCTCACACTTCTCTTTAGATTGCGAGAAGTGTGAACTTCTGTTGATACTGAGAGGAGGTTGCATTGGTCTCAAGATAGCTGTGGTGAAGCATTAAGATCGATTGGACAATCTTCGTCCCGATCCCCAAAGAACCGCCCTCCGCTTCTTCCTCGATGTGATTGACGAAGGTAAAGTGGATACGCGACTTATCCTCACTCAAATGCGCTTGGCAATGCACTTCCGAGCCGATTGGGCTGTGGCGCAATGCATTTTCAAGCAGGTTCAATACCAACCTCTCCAATAGCCCCTTGTCACCCACAGTTTGGATTTCGTTATCGATATCCACTTTCAACACCACTTCTTTACGAGAAAACTGGCTCTGCATCGTTTCGGCACATTCTGCCATCAACGCGCCAAGATCCACGGGGCGGTACTCGTAGTTTGGCATTGGTGCTTCTTTGCGCGCGGCGTCTAACAAAGAATGCAATTGAGTTGAGAGCTTCTCACAATTTCGGAAAGCAACGTCAATCAAAGGGTCGGATTCCGGATGTTGCAAACGCCACGTTTCCAAATAGCCCAGCACGCTCGATAACGGCGTTTTTAAATCATGACTAAGCTGCAACAAGCTTTGACGACGATGAGACGATTGATACTCCAACTGTAAAAACTGTTGCTGAATGTGCTTCGCCATCATCTGATAAGAGTGCGCAATCGGCACGAGCTCCGGCACTTGGTGAGTAAAATCAGGTTGCAGGCGGAAATCATGTTCGGCTTGCTGTTGAAGTTGCTTGGTCACACGCTCAATCGGGTTCAATAGGCTACGTTTCACCAGCACATAAGCCCCAAGAGCAAAGCCTAAGATGGAGACTAAGACCAATCCTGCCAGCGCGATATAAGGAGTATCGACTTGAGCATTGGCAATGGCGTCATGTCGGGTACTGCCAATCACCACGTAGAGATAACCGACCGTAGAGCCTAATTCCTCTATCGCGGCGACAGAAAAGACTTTGTGTTCACCACGATTACGTGGGTCTTCACCCAAAATAGGAAAAGGCTGGTCATTTAAGAATTGCTTAATGGGATTGAGATCCACCTTCCCCATGATCTCCGCCCCTTCCGGTGCTGCATGAGTGGTGATATTGCCTTGGCTATCGAGGAAGTAGATTTCAAAATCAGGGCCGATCAGCATGAGCGTGTGAAAAATCGACTTGAGCGCTTTAGGGTTGTAATCCGTTCCGATCATCAGCGGATTATCATCACGCATGTGGCTGGCTAGCTCTTTATGCAGGCTTTGCTTGGTGCGTAACTCAATGGTTTCTTTTTGCCAATTGTAAGTCAGTGCAATCACCACCGCCGCGAGACAGAACCACAAGCTAGTAAATACCACTAAGCGAGATTTGAAGCTCATCCTATCGCCTCCTTAAACAGCGATGTTTTAGAAACACCCGTGATGATTGAAAAGTGACGGTGAAAACAACTGCCGACTTACTGTCTTGGCTTGATGTTTTGACTTACTTTCTTGCATTAGTGTCTTGGCTGAAACTTATACCCAACACCCCAAACAGTTTGAATGAAGTGATGATCAGAATCAGACAAAGACAACTTGCTGCGTAAACGGTTAATGGTGCTACACACAGTGTGGTGATAACCAGAATGACTGGTGTTCCAAACGTGATCGAGCAATTCATCTTTACTGTAGACTCTGCCCGGACGAGTCGCGAGAAACTGCAGCAAAGTAAACTCTGTCGCGGTAAGAGTGACATCCTTGTCGTTTAAGGATACTTGGTGCAACTCCGGAATGATTCTCAGCGGACCAAAATCCATCGCATCATTGAGGACTTCATTTGCTACTTTGGCTTCTACGGTTTGGCTGACTCTGCGTAGCACGTTTCGCACTCGTGCTTGGAATTCTAATACGCTAAATGGCTTAGTGATGTAGTCATCAACGCCCGCTTCTAAACCATCAACCTTGTCCATTTCACCGTCTCTGGCTGTCAGCATAAGCACTGGGCTCCAATCTTGTTGCTGGCGCAAATAATGGCAGATGTCTAAGCCATCACCATCTGGTAAACCTCGGTCCAGGATCAATAAATCAAAGGGTTGTTGCTGATATTGCGCTTTAGCATCGGCGACATTTGTGGCTCGCGACACTTGGTGTCCTTGAAACTTGAGATGCATCTGAACCAGTTCTGCCAAATCATCGTCATCTTCCACCAACAAGATGTTCGCGACTAAATTGATTGCCTGTTGTTCCATGGTCCTTTCCTTGCCTTCGAGTATCCTCACTTTGCACATGACCGGAACAAATTAGAAATTCTTTCAAAAAAGGTTCCGATGACGCCATGAGGGATAAAGCGCTCGGCTACAAGCGCTTTGGAAAGGAGACGTCATCGGAGCCTGTGTTACTCGACTCGAGTGATGGTGACTTTCGCACCTGGGTTCAAGAAACGATGGTTCGCAGAAAGTGCTGAGTTTGCTAATCCATCATCTTGGCTAACTACCCCCGCATGGAATGCAACAACGTCATTGCTGTCATTACGGGCGGCATTGAAGCCCTCACCGCCACCTGCTGGGCCCGGAATGGTTGCAGCAAGCTCATCGTTTAGCTCTGTACCGGAATCCCAAACGTTCATGCTCATTTCATAGCTTTCACCTACTGCGAGCGATTTGAGCGATAACCCCGTTTCGCCAACAAAGGCATCATTGGTATTCACAAACATAGACGCCACAGACAAGTAACCGTAACGACTAGGGTCAACCGTGATGGTGACTTCGTCCGATGCACCCGGCAACACCAATCCATTACCCGAAATGCCTTGGTAAACACTGTCATTGCTGTTCATCAATTCAATTAGCTCTGCGTTACTACCGCCTTCGGCAAGATGCTCAAGTTCAACAGATGCCGCTTGGCCAATTTCAAACAGTTGGTAATCACCATTGTGACTGAGTACCGCGAGCGGAGACATAGGTTGATTCGCAGTCAAGTTCGCCACGTTGACGGTGTAGCGGTACGATTTCACTACGTCATTATCATCATCGCTTGGACAACCGGCGAGCAAGCCGACTGAAGCTGCTACTAGTAAGATTCTGTATTTCATACATCCCCCTTACTTCACAACGATTGTGATGGTTGCAACTGGGTTTAACCAACGATGGCTGCTGCTGTCTAAGTCACTGATGCCGCCAGTTGGATCGCTATCACCAAGGTTACCCGGATGCACGTGAACTTTGTCGTTAGTTACCGTTGCTTCAACGCCTGTGCCGCCAGTGCCAAAGGTAATGAAAGGTGGGTTTGGCATGCTAGACGCAAGTTCATCGTTCGCTTCTGTACCAGCATCGTAACTTCTTAGCGTTGCTCGGTATGTACCCGCTTCCGTTGGAATCTTCCAACTATCTAGACCGACAAAACCGTCATTAGTTGGCAGCAACATCGCGCTCAGAGAAAGATATCCGTGGTCGCCACTGTCCAAGGTGAAGGTGGTTGCAACACCCGGATTCAAAATGCCACCAGCAGGGTTCTCTACCACCGCACCACCAGCGTTACCAATCACACTAGCAAGCCCAGAGATATCACCGCCTTCTGCCATTGCTTCAAGTTCCGGAGTCGCTGCTTGACCCGTTCTGAACATTTGAAGGTCGGAGCCATGTGCAGCAACAATAAGTGGCGTAAAGTAGATGCCTTTGGTTGCGTTTGTCACGGTGATTTCCAATTCCGCCGCATTCACTGATGCAGAGCCTAGTGCCATAGCGACTGAAGTCATGACGAGTCCGAGTTGGGTACGTTTTTTCATTGTGATTCCATCCTTTAATGAGGGTTGAACTACCCAAGCCCATGTGTACGGCTTTACTTCTTTGTTCGTGACTTGAGTAGGTTAAGCATTACGTTTCGAACGTTTTGCGTTCTTGCCTCTAAGAATGACGAGCAAATCTATCAGCAACTTCATCGAATTCTCATAAAATTCTCACAAGTTCTGTTCGAATTCTGTCAGCAGCACTTTTTTACTCTTAATCAGGTGTTTACACGTCGCGCTTTCCCCTCCTACAATGCGGTATTCTCTGTTTAAATCACGATTCTCACCATGATTCATAACGTTCTGTCTGCCTACTATGGCGAAATCTACGGCATCGCTTTTTTCAACCACTACTTGAGCCATTACGCCCAAAGTGAACAACAAACGCTGTGGCAAACCTTGATTGAAGTGGAAGAACTCACCGCAGAAAAGCTCAAACCTGTACTGCTGACAAATGGCATGGATATCGAAAGTCGATACCAAGAGATGCTGGATAAAGGCTTGGCAGATGCAACCAAGTGGATTGGTTTACCATGGCAAGAGTTGGTAGCGACTCTTCTGAAGTGGGTAGAACCTTATGAGGTCAAATATCGAGAGTGGCATGAAGAAGTGAACGCTTCACAGCAGTATTCAAACGCTGAGCGAGAAGCTATCGAGTTGATTGCAGACCACGAAACGGCCATTTATCACTGTTGGCAGCAATACCATACTGGTGAATCTGGCTTGCCTGAACTCAATGCATTTTTGGCAAAATATCGTTAAAGCGAGACGGTGACACTTGAACCTCGTGAAACCGTACCAGACAATATCGTTATTCCGCTGCGCAGAACTGAACAATTATGGTTAATCCAAAACTCATTGCCCTACTTCCTGATCTTGCTTCGTTTATCCTAGTGGTAAACGAAGGCAGTTTTACCGCTGCAGCCAAACAACTCGGCGTAACGCCATCGGCTTTGAGTAAGTTGATCACACGGTTGGAACAAGCCCTCTCGGTCAAACTGTTTGAGCGTACGACTCGTAAGTTGATCATCACTCAAGCTGGGCAAAAGGTTTACGACCAAAGCATTGCAATGGTAAATGCCGCGCAGCAAGCCGTTGAGCTATCTGCGGAAGATCATGCCGAGCCAACAGGCGCACTCACAGTGGCAGCCCCTGAAGCATTTCTTAATTCGGTGCTCCAACCGTTTGTGTTGCCATTCCTAGAACGTTATCCAAATATACAGCTTAAGCTGCGTGCAGCAGATGGTGAGATCGATCTGTTCCGCCAAGGTATTGATGTCGCGTTTAAGCTCACCGACAAACCTGATGAGAATCTGGTCCTCAAAGAGATCAGCAAGACCAATCTTGTTTTGTGTGCTTCTCCAGATTACCTCACCAAACACGGTATGCCTGAGCACCCAACCGAGCTTGAGCAGCACGACTGTATTTACCTTGCCGAGAACGACAAAGACAACATCTGGTCATTCTTTAAAGAAGAAGCCTTTCATTCGATTGCAGTAAGTGGACGCTACGCCGTCAACCACTCTCAAATGCGCTTGAACGGGGTTAAGTCTGGCTTGGGAATTGGGATCTTCCATGACTTCGTGATCAAAGACGCGTTAGAGCAAGGAGAAGTGGTGGAGGTTCTGCCGGATTGGATGATCAAGAGTAACTACCACGGCGCTATCGCGATGCAGTATGCACAAACCAAATACATGCCTGCTCGTCTGCGCGTGTTTATCGACTTCGTTAAGGAGCACTTAGTCTCCGGAGAGGCTAACCATGTTTGAAGAGACTAACCATGTTTAATGCCATTCACCACGTCGCCATCATTTGCAGCGATTACCCAACATCAAAACACTTTTACACCCAAGTCTTGGGGCTAAAAGTCATTGCCGAAAACTATCGTGAAGCCAGAGACTCCTACAAGCTTGACCTCGCTTTACCTGACGGCAGCCAAGTTGAGCTGTTTCGCTTTCCGGGCGCGCCAGAGAGACCGAGCTTTCCTGAAGCACAAGGGTTACGACATCTCGCGTTTTTGGTTGATGATGTTGAACAAGTGAAAGCCTACCTAGAATCGAATGATGTTGAAGTTGAGCCAATTCGTATTGACGAATTCACAGGCAAAGCCTTTACCTTCTTCCAAGACCCAGATGGCTTGCCGCTGGAGATTTACCAGAAATAAAAAGAGCCAGCACTTCGCTGGCTCTTTTACTATTTCATTCTTTGTCTGTTACTAATTCAACGCCGTTTTCAGCTTCTCAACGCGGTTAAACAACAACCAATCCAGTGCGAGAACCGTAACAATCGCCAAACCGCCCATCGGGAACGCCAGACACAATACTACCAACGTTACTAAGCCAAGCTTCCAAATACCGTCTTGCTGAAACTTAGGTGGTGCGCCCAATGCGGCACTGCGACTTGGTCTACGAATCCACCACATCACCACACCTGTGATTGAGATTAAGATGAACGCCAAACAGAACACCACGTTGAGTACTTTGTTAAGCACACTGACATCACCTTGGTGTAGTGACACACCTGCCGCCATGAACTTGGCAAATAGGCTGTAATCTTGCCATGTGACATCCACCAACAAGCGACCGGAATATTGGTCAAAGTGGCTGGTGCGATCTTGTCTTGGGTCGGAAATGTCGCCGCCCATAGAGTTAGCTGCAACGGTGTAAACGCCCGTCTCAGAGCGTGGTAAAAACAGCTTATAACCAGTGAAGCCCATCATTTCAGCCTTGAGGATGATATCATCAATGGAGAGCGCATCATGACTGCCTGCGTATGCCATCTCTTCCTTCATATTGGCATGATCATGAGCGGGCTTATCTTTCGATTCTGGCACAGCAGCAAGCTCTAAGTTCCATGGCATCTCTTCTGAAGCACCGTGGTTAAGATCTTTATGTGTCAGTGTGGATTCCGGTTTCTCACCCCATGTGTAATAGGTTGGGAAGGTATTCCAAGCTTGCACCATTTTCGCTCCCCAGATCCCTGCCCACGACAATCCTGAAATCAAAAAGAACAACAGTACAATCGACAGCACACCACCTAAATTCGCATGTAGGTCACGCATCAAAATCCGAGGACCATTGTTAAGGCGAATTTTCAAAAAGCCGGCGCGACTGGCGTTGTCTCTCGGTAACCAAAGGTACAAACCAGACACCAACAGCAAAATCCCCAAACTTGCGGCGATTTCAATTAAACGGTCGCCTAGGTCGCCGATGAGCAACGTGCCGTGAATGCTGTTCATCAGTTCATAGATGCTATCACTACGGTTAATTGTGCCTTGTACGTCTCCTGTGTAAGGATTTACTGCAACAATCAGCGAGCTGCCTTCTTGGTTTTGAATCGAGAATCGGTTGGCCATATCGGCCGTTTTAGCAGGTACAAATTGAGTGACATTAAAATCGGGATACGCCTGCTTTACGGTTTCCAATTGTGCAGAGACGGGAACCATTTGCTCTTGTGGTGAAACTTGTAATGTCGCTTCGTATCGAGCCAGTTCGATTTCATCATCAAACAACATCACTAACCCCGTGAGGGAAAGTATCAGCATAAATGGAATGACGAACAAACCTGCGTAGAAGTGCCATCGCCAAGTCATGAAGTAGATGGATTTTGCGCGTGAGGCTTCCTTGAGTTGAGGCTTTGCCGAGTTTCTCAACATGTGTATTTTCCTTTTTTCATTGTTGAACACCCAAATTGAGCCAAACGCATCCTGCTCATACGCATTCGTATGCGGCGCGATTTGACTTAGATTCGGGAGTACCACTGCTCGAATGGCAGTGTTATGTGACTTTACTTGTTATTGTTTTCGTTATGAGAAAAGGGAAACTGGCGGCGCTCGAGGAACTGGTGTTTCAAATCGCACACTTAGAGCCAAATAAGCGTAGCTGTCAGAAATCACCAAGCTCAGTCTTGAGAGTATTGGTGTCGTTGGAAGTGTATCGTGATGAAAAGTCGAGAAGTGGCTAAACGGACAAGGCTTACCTTTGTGGCTGACCGAATTGTCGCCTTCTTCTATTTGAACCAATTCAAAACCGTTAAGCGTACATAGCGTTGCCCACACGCCCATGCTGTTACCATGAGCATTGATAACAGGCATCAGCGTCACTAGCACCCAACTGAGAGCACTAGCAAATAACATCGAGCGGTAAAAAGGAATTAATCTACGCATAACGGTGACTTAACAAATTTCACACAGCGTAACTAATTCTGAGTGGTAGCTCAAAAACAGGATCAATAAGTGGCTGCTACCTCACAGGTTTTCTTGAATGCATCGATTGACAGGCGCAAAAAAGCCCGCCGAAATGGCAGGCTGATAATGTGTTCATTCATTACTTAGAGATAACGCGTAATCCACTGCCACGAGCAAATGCTCCGCTCAGTAGATAATTAGCCGAACAACTTGCTCCAAATGCTTGGATTGCGCTTGTCGTGGTACTCTTCACGAAGACTATCGATTTCACGCAGTTGAGCTTTTGCTTCTTGTAGCTTGCCTGCATCAAGATCCGCTTCAATCTTATCTAGCGTTACCGTCAGCTTGTTAAAGCCTTCTAAGTAAGTATCAAACTTCTCTGGTGGGTAATTACCACGCTTAGATTGTTCAACAATCGCTTGCAAGCTATCAATCGCAGATTTCATGGTTTCAACATCAGACGCTTCCGCCGCCTGTTTGAATTCCATCTTCATCTGTTTCATGTTTTGTTTTAAATCAACCGCTTCTGCCATTGCGTATGTTGAGCCAAACGCAATCGCACACCCTAGGACTAAAGGACGTAACATTTTTCACTTCTCCATTTATAGTGCCGAATTCTGTGTCGGCTTTATTCACCCAAATAACCTACGCCATAAGAGGCGAAAAACTAGCTTAGTTGAGTATTTCCGGGTCGCAGTGTAAAGCAATCTGGCGTCGGGTGCATACCTTAAATGTAATCAAGTTTATGCGTTGAGAATGCTGTCATATTCTGCAATTGGTTTACGGCCTCTCAAAGCTAAGAAAGACAAAAACTGCTGAGCGGTGTGAGTAATCACTTTCTTGCTATCAATACCCACTTTGTCCATTAACTCTCCAACCAAATCCAGATTACCAACATCGTGACAGAAATGCGCGTCACTGCCCGTGGTGAAGAAAACACCGAGATCTTTCCCGATTTGTGCAATCTCGTGGCAACGGTCTACGCTGCCTACTCGGCTGTTGCCTTTCAGCGTGGTGTTATTAATTTCAATCGCGACATTGTGCTCTTTCGCGCACGCTAAAACGGTCTGAAAATCAAAGTCGAAATTTGGATTACCAAGATGACCGAGCGCATCAATACGACCACTCTGAATGACATTAACAAGTGCTTCCGTGTGAGTTTGCTTGTTTGCAGGACGAAAAACGGGTTCATGAAAACTCGCGATCACCCAATCTAAGTTGCGGTCCACACTCAGTGGAATATCAATGTCGCCTTCGGTATTCATAATGTTAGATTCAACGCCACGAATAATCGCAACGCCTTCAAGAAAGCGAGGCAGAATTTTCTGGTTCGAGAAGAACCAGTAATGAGGCGCACCCGGCATTGATTCTGCGTGATCGGTCGTGCAGAACATATCCAGCCCGTTCTCTTTTGCCAACTTTGCATTTTCAATCAAGGTACTGTACGCGTGACCACTTGCGTACGTATGTGTATGGGTATCAACTTTAAATTCCATCATCCACTCTCTTAGGTGCGCTATCTTGCGTGCTATTGTATACCTTCAGGCAACGCATCGTCAGCCCAAGATAAGCAAGAACCCTAAGCTTGCTCTTCACTAATGGCTTTTATCAAGGGTAAAGCTTTTTCCCATCCGTGATTAAACATGGAAACAAAGTCGTTGTGAGTATGAATGGTAACATTGAGTAGTAAACGATCGTTGTTGGTATCGATCTGGTAGATCTCTCGCGATCCGATCCACCTAGATGCTAGGTCAGCATCGAGTTGTTGACGATTATCCGGATTAAAAATGGCAACATGATGAAATTCAAGTTTTTGAAGCGGTAGCACCGTATCTATGATCGCCCTTGTCCCGCCCATATCTGGATCAAAAAAAGTGATGCCACCTCCTTCTTCCCAAGCTCCTTCAAATTGAGACTGCGGTGAAAAGGCTTGTGCCCAACGTTTATACAACTCAACATCGGTTAGCACTTCCCACACTCGTTGCGGTGTCGCCGAAATTTCGACGTAATAATTTAGCGTAAGCATGATTTCTCTCCCTGAACCTTTCTTGACGCTAGCCCATACTCAGGAAAAATCAAACCACACGACCAATTTATCTACCTGCCCCCTTCATTTTCCGACAGACTAAGAAGTTTTCGCTTGTAAACCGCCACTGCGATGCGCCGTAAAGCGAACCCAACATGTGTTCAGTATGATTGCGAGCACTATTAAACTCATCCCAACAATTTGACTTTGACTCATTCGGTCTTCAAAAAACAGGCTCTGCCAAACCGCAGTGAACAATAAGTTAGTAAAAATGAGTGGCGCAAGTTGAGAGCCACTGCTTGCCAGTTTATATGCTTTGGAGCGAAAAACTTGGGTGTTAATGATCATCAGAGACATCATACCGATCCACAGAGTATTTGAAGAAATCTCAGGCGCCATAACACTCATATTAAGTAACACGTCGAAGTCGTTAAACAAAGTTAGCGGCAACAGAAATACGGCGGCAAAACCAAACGCCCAAAAGTTGATTTCTAGCGGCGACATATTTGTTTTACTCACTTTATATAACGTAAGCTGAGAACCAGAATTGAAGAGTCCACCAGCCAAGCCGAGCAATAAATCCGCTCGCCATGTAATCTCACTTCCACCGCCCGCCAACATAACCACACCAGTGAACGCCATTGCTAAAGCCGCCAATGTTGAAACACGAATGCGCCCCCTCATGAACAGCTTTTCAACCAAGGGAATAAATAATGGGCCAGTAGCAAACAAAACGACCCCCTCAACGAGCGTTAACGTTTGTAATGACGCGATAAAGCAAAGTTGTGACAAACCGATACAAAGAGCACGCAATAAAATAGGCTTTAGCGTGCCCGCTTTAGGAAAGGTAAGGTTTTTCACACGAAGTAAGATAAGTAAGATAAGCGCAGGCACCAAAAAACGTAAGAAGCTAAATAGTGTGACGGAAAGTTCGCCTGACAACTGCTTTGCTAACAGTCCAGTAACAGATAAGCTTAACGTAGACATCAACATGAAAAGGATAGATTTATTTACAGCATTCATTCAATACTCCTTAATATATGGAGCATTTTAAAAGACATCACTTATCGTAAATAGCGAGTAATATTAACCATTGATGTAAGAAAAACTTACAGTTTAACTTATCTATCACCAGCTACGGTTTTTAAATTATGCGGAAACTAGTCCCCTTAAAGTCCATCTACGCATTTGTTGCAGTAGCTGAGTCTGGCAGCATGACAGAAGCAGCACAGATATTAAGTGTGAGCCACTCAGCCGTAAGTCAGGCAATTAAATCGCTGGAGAGTCAAGTCAACAAGCCTCTATTTGATCGCATAGGCAGACAAGTTCAACTCAACGCGGACGGTAAAAAGTATTACAGGAAGGTGGCACCCGCTTTAGAGCAAATTGTCGATGCAACGGAAGCACTCATCCAAGATCAGAACTTGCAACGTGTTACGCTCAATATGGTGAATTCGTTGGCTCTTCACTGGTGGATTCCTCGAATGTCAGATTTACAAGGGTTTGCTCCTCAATTAGACGTTCGTTTATCAAACCTGTCTGGCAGATTCAATTTAGAACAAGAAGGTATCGACGCGGCCTTGGTGCATGGAAACCCCGAAGAATGGCAGGATTACTACTGCGAAAAGCTCAGTGAAGATGAACTGGTTTTGGTGTGCAGTCCTGAATTGATAGCGAAGACAAAGGACTCAAACATCACTCAACTCTTAAAGCAGTATCCCATCATTGAAGTTACTAACGAACGAAGAAAAAATGACTGGAACGTGTGGCTGGACGCGACGGGTATCCAGCGACCTAAAAATAAAAAACCAATCACTTTTAACATGTCGATACAAGCCGTCCAGGCCACAACTCGTCGTTTGGGGTTATTGGTCACTCATCGCTTGTTTGTGAAGGATGACATCAAATATGGTCAGCTAATCGAGCTGGGTGAACCCGTCATTAATCCTCATCAACAGCTTTACTTTGTATGCCCGCCACACAAGCTAAAGCTTGAATCGTTTCATCTGTTGCGATCTTGGCTACAACAATCATTCAACTACTAGAAACTTTTGTTAAGCACATTCACTGAAAAACTAGTATAAAGTTAGAAGAGCACTTTTCATCCAAGGATGGTTTATGAAGCAGTATCAAATATGGCTAAGCGCACTCTGTTTTGCAGTATCTTTGAGTGCGACCGCAGAAGCAGAAAATGATAACCGCCTTTCAGAACAAGGGATCTCCACGGCAATTATTGGGGGGCAGCAGGCTACCCAAAACCAACTTCCTTTTTTTGCACGTCTTATTCTACATAAAACTGGCGCTAATCAGTTTGCCAATATTTGTGGGGGAACCATTGTAAACGACCGCTTCATTTTAACTGCGGCTCACTGCGTAGAACCAAGCGTTTTTACTGACGGCTGGACAATCAACGACCTACGAGTGTTAGTCAAAAACCCTACGATGAATGACGTGTTTGTTGAAGAATTCAAAGATGTTCGCTCTATCACGATTCATCCTGATTATGTGCCTAGCGATTTATGGATTAATGACATCGCTGTCCTTGAATTGACTCGCCCTATTACCGATAACGTTCAATCCATCACTTTACCGCAAGACTTTGGAGACTACAGCAGCAAGACGGTTTATCAGATATTCGGTTTAGGTCAGACCTCGACTAGTGATGAAAACGGGCCAAACTATTTGCGCTGGGCAGAAGTGAAACCCCTTACCGACACCCAATGCGCTTCGCTGGTAACAGGGTTTAATGCTCAGGAAAGTTTGTGTGCGAATGGATTTCCTGAGCGAAGCTACACTGGTATCTGCCGCGGTGACTCAGGCGGTCCTCTCACTTATCAAGACAATAATGGCATGTATCAGCAAATCGGTATTGTTAGCTATGGTTCTTCTGTTTGTGAATCTGCTGCGATTCCGAGTGTGTTTACTGAGGTTCTAAATTATACAACGTGGATTGAAGCCCAAACCAGTTCGGGAGTGAAAACTCGTTATAACCCCCTCTTAGCAAGTACAGAAGATTATCATAGTGAAGGCGATTCCGGCTTTGAACC
Organism: Vibrio sp. Y58_MX_L22; assembly: GCF_024181865.1. NCBI lineage: Bacteria > Pseudomonadati > Pseudomonadota > Gammaproteobacteria > Vibrionales > Vibrionaceae > Vibrio > Vibrio sp. Y58_MX_L22. Next base: position 193,329 of record NZ_JAMZAN010000007.1, on the reverse strand, counting down.
AGAAGATACTAACACGTCGGGCTTTGACGATAACGGCAGCAGCGGCGGCGGTGCTCTCGGATCAGGGTTGATCATGCTTGGAGGCTGGTTTGGTTGGCTAAGACACCGCAGAAATGATTCGCGCTCCTAGTTGCGTCAACAAGACATCATAATATCTTGCGCTTAACGCGAGAGTTAATGATGTCTTCAATCATCTTTTGCTCTTTTTTCGCTTTTTCATAGTTCTGCTTAGTACGCCAACGCTCAAGCACTTTTTCTAACCCTTGAACGCGTGCGTGCTTGTGTTCTAGTGTTTTCTGTACAGATGCACATTCCGCTTGCATAACGGCTTGCTCTTGCTCGTGGTGACGAAGCATTCTTTGTAGCATTTGGTCAACACGATTAAAGTTCATCAAAGCCGCGCTCGTCAGCGTCGGGCCGGTTCGGGTTGATTGTCCAGCGTGGCCTTTCAACGCCGATAACTGTTCCAATTGCATTGAAAGATGGGAGTGACGCTGACGCATGGCATCAAGTTGTTGACCCACACGATCACGCTGTTTTTCTTCCATTTGCTGTAACTTGCCTACGGCTTTTAACTTGGATTTCATTTCAGCCTTGTCACTCCCATTTGATTAAGCACTTTGAAAAAGCTGAGCGAGCTCGGTCAAACTGGTTGGGTAATCTACAGACTCATTGGCAGCTTGTTGTAGATATGCACGCAAGTTTGGATACATAGCAACAGATTGATCTAACTCAGGATCTTGTCCTGGTTGATAACCCCCTAATGGCAGTAACTCTTTAACCTGAAGGTAGTTGGAGTACATTTGACGGAAGTTATTCGCAATCGTGCTGTGTGCGTCCTGCGTACAAGTATTCATACAACGGCTAATAGACGCGTTGATATCTATCGCGGGATAATGCCCTTGCTCAGCCAGTTGACGCGATAAAACAACATGCCCATCTAAGATGGCGCGCGCGGAATCCACGACAGGATCTTGTTGGTCGTCCCCTTCTGCCAATACGGTGTAAATTGCCGTTAAGCTACCATATTGATTTTCACTGTTACCCGCTCGCTCTAGGAGTTGAGGTAACACGCTGAAGACAGAAGGCGGATAACCACGAGAAGCTGGAGGCTCACCGAGCGAAAGAGCAATTTCGCGCTGTGCCATGGCGTATCGGGTTAGAGAGTCCATCAGAAGTAGAACGTCTTTGCCTTGGTCTCGGAAATACTCTGAAACGCGATGACAAAGTAGTGTCGCTCTTAACCTCATTAGCGGGGATTCATCAGCAGGAGCCGCGATAATAATCGCTTTCTTGCGCGCTTCTGGGGTTAAGTTTCTCTCAATGAACTCACGTACTTCTCTGCCTCGCTCACCGATAAGCCCGACCACAATTACATCGGCCTCCGTGTTTTTGGTGATCATCCCCATTAACACACTTTTACCGACGCCACTGCCAGCCATCAAACCAATACGTTGGCCTTTGCCTACCGTCAATAGTCCATTAATCGCTCGCACGCCCACGTTGAGTGGTGTATCAACTGGGCGTCGCTTCAGTGGGTTAATCGGTTTTGGTTCAAGTGAAACTCGATCTCCCCCCTTAAGCGGTGCCCCATCATCTAACGGCTCACCTAAACCATTCAGTACGCGTCCTAACCACTGAGAGCTTAGCTGTACTGTACTGTCACCATCAAGAGGGATGACTTTTGCACCTGCAAACAGACCGCCTAAACGGCGGATAGGCATGAGGTAAGCAATAGTGTGTTCAAAACCCACAACTTGCGCTTCGATCATATCGCCTTCCGCGGTTTCTACGAGACAACGCTGCTCAAGCTTAAACCGACACCCTACGGCTTGTAACATTAAGCCGTTTACTTTTATCAATCGCCCTGTTACGCGAGCAACAGGGATTGAATCGAGCGAAGCCAAGGCTTCGCTCAAACGCTCACTTAATAGTTCATGGCTTAGGGTATTACTCATGCTCAGACTCTACCTGTGGAATACTGACTTCATCCAAAAGGTGTTGCTTTACATTGTCCATACAGGCTTCCAAACGAGAGTCGCAGCTCGCATCCGCTTCTGCGTCATCAGTCACTAACTGACAGCCACCAATAGGAAGCTCCGTATTAGGGACCAGTTTCCAAGATTGCGGCAAATCAGCATTGATGTGAGTAATGCGCTCTAAATCTTGCGGATTTAAATGCACAGTTACTGTTTCCGCTTTACCAGGCATGGCAGACAATGTCTCGTCCACCAAAGCTAGGATCTGCTGAGGCATTAAAGTGAGCTCGGCACGAATCACTTGCTGAGCTACCTTTTGTACCAGTTCACAAATCATATGGCGTTGTTGCTGTTCTTTTTCATCTTGCCAACGAGAAAGGGCGTGAAAAAGTTCATTGACAGGCTTCGCCGCCTCCAAAAAGCCTTGCTTTCCAGACTGCTCACCGGAAACAAAGCCTTTTTGGAAACCTTCTTTTTGGCCTTCCAACAGACCTTGTTGCTTGCCCTGTTCGATACCTTGGCGTAAGCCTTCCTCATGTCCTTGTTGCAAACCTTGTTGAAAACCTTCTTCAAGTTGCTGTTGGATATCAATTTGAGGTTCTTGCCAGCCTTGGTTATCTAGCCCGAATTCGTCTTCGATAGTCTTAGGTTGCGCTAAAGGCGGAAAACGGTGTAAACGATACCCGCTCGGAGGCAATCGCATAGTACTTGATTTTGTCTCTAGCATGGCCTTACTCCACCGTTGGCTCTTCATAGAGAAGCAGCTGAACTTCACCAGATTCATCTAGCTCACGTACCATTTGCATGATGTCTTGACGTGCTTTTTGAACTCGACTTAACGCAACAGCGCCGCGTGCGTCCATGTCATCTTCTAGCGCTTTCACCATACGTTGCGGCATTGAACGCTTAATAGCTTGTTGTAAGGTAATATCGGAACCTTTTAGTGCGACTGCCCACAACTCTAGCGGGATCTGCTGCACCAACATGTCCATAGTTTCTTCGCGTTGTCGGCCAAGAACCATAAAGTCGAACATGTTTTCTTCGATTGCATTAACAACATCTTCATCATGCAACTTCAGCATTTCCATCAATGAACCACGGTCACCTTCAAAGCGGTTAATGATATCTGCTGCTTGCTTAACACCTGATAACGGCGTGCTTTGACTTGCGGATACTTTTTCGATGCAACGCTCAACGAGTTCATGCAAATCAACGGCAACTTGATGATCAATATCTTGCAATTGAGCAATGCGGAACAAGATTTCGTCATGGTAATCTTGTGGCAAGTGCTTCAATACCGCTGAAGAGCTGTCTGCTGGCAAATACGCTAGAAAAATTGCTTGCATTTGTGGGTGCTCGTTCACAATGAAACGAGCGAGAGTTTCTGCTTCCACCCACTGTAAGCGCTGCATATTGTTGCGAATTTCATCGCCATATAAGGTATTTAATAACCCTTTTGCCAAATCGTTACCCAATGCTTTACGCAATGTATTAGATAGGTATTCCTTAGAGGCTCCTCGAATACCGCTGTGCTCACGGAAATCTTCAAAGAAAGTTTGAATAACACCACGAGCAGAATCGCTCTTAATGCCATTTAACTTCGCCATTGCACGAGTCACACGCTGGGTTTCATCACGGCTAAAGTGTTGCAAAACCTTCGCTGCGGCATCCTCGCCCATGCCTAATAGCACGAGCGCGGTTTGTTCAACATAACTAAGCGTCTGCTTTGATAGAACTGTGTTCATTGATGTTTACCCATTGTTTCAGTATTTCGGCTACGCGCTCTGGCTCTTCATTAGCAATAAGCTGTAGGTGTTTCAATTGAATTTCTAATGGCGAACCTGCTGGTGGTAGCATGTCGCTGTTTACATCTAAACCTGAAGAGGCTGAGATGCCTTTTTCAGATAGGCGGCGATCAAGTACTTCTTCATGCTCGCGCTCTTCACGCGTTTGCAAGTTTTCGTAGTCAGGCTCTTCCTGAGGCTCAGCAAAATTTAGCTCAGGCACAGGTTTATCAACGCCAGTTAGGTGCATGATTAATGGACGCAGTACGAAGAAGATCATCGCCAAGCCTAACAAGCCACCAATAACGTAGCGTATTGGCTGCTGTACTGTAGGGTCTTGCCACCACGGCAGTGCAGGAGGAGCATCAATTTCAATTGGGGTGAAGTTGAAACTCATTAAACTTAAGCTGTCACCTCGTGTGGCAGAGATACCAACAGCATCCATGATCATGTTTGAGATTTGCTCTTTATCGGCTTCACTCCACGCCACACCATCTGGCGAAGCTTTCGAGTTCAACAGAACCGAGACACTAAGCTTTTCTATTTGGCCTTGTTGGTATTGAGTACGACGAACACTACTACCTACAGCATATTGACGATTCACTTCAGATCGCGCATTCGTGTTTTGGCTGTCGTTCGTTTCCACTTCACCAGATCCTGTCACTGGCGGTTGGTTACTTAGAGAACCTGGAACACCCAACGCAATTTGATCAACCGAGTTGTTATGAATGGTGTGCTCATTACGCACAACCGGCGCGTTATCCAAAATTTCTTGTGTTTCTTCAACTTGGCTAAAGTCCAGATCGGCAGCGACTTGTACGCGGAAGTTACTCGGCCCCACAATCGGCGTAAGCATGTCTGCTGCGCGTTGGATGATCTGTTTTTCAACACTCTTCTGGTATTCAAGATATTTCGCGTTTACTTTACCGGCTTCCGCAGAAGCGACATCCGCACTAAGAAGACGGCCGTACTGGTCAATGACAGAAACAAATTCTGGCTTCATTGCCGTGACACTGCCAACCACTAGGTTAATGATCGCTTCAACTTGTTCAGGCTTTAAGTCTTCACCAGGTTTGAGCTCAAGCATGACAGATGCTGAAGGATTCTCACTGTTTTGGCGGACGAATAGAGTTTGACGAGGTATTGCTAAATGAACACGCGCGTTCGCTACTGAGTTCAAAGACATGATAGTACGTACTAACTCACCTTCTAAACCATGACGATAACGCGCCGTTTCCATAAATTGGCTCGTACCAAGAGAGCTATCTTCCTTGAGCGAATCCAAACCTGTCGGCAGCTTAGCTTTAACACCTTTTGATGCAAGCAACATGCGCACCTTCGCAACCTCACCTTCAGGTACAAGAACTTGTCCATTTTGCTCTTGCATGCGGTAGCTTACGCCTTCGCTTTCTAATACCGACACAATTTCGCCGATATCAAAACGCTCTTGTTGGCTATATAGCGGACGAAAGCTCTGCGAGGAACTCCATAGTGCAACCACAATAATCGCTGCAACAATCGCAGCTAACACCGCAGATAGCACTAAGTTTCTCTGACTGCTAGACCAGATTTGCTTCAGCTTCGTTGTCACATCGTCCATGCCGTTGGCAGTAGAAAATGTCTGTGCTGTGCCGGTAGCCATAGCTGTGTTTCCGGCGACTTGGGGGGTTAGTTCTGACATGAATTACACCGGCATCTTCATAATATCTTCAAATGAGGTCACGACTTTGTTGCGCACTTGCATCAAAGCATTAAAGGACAAGCTGGCTTTTTGGCTCGCGACCATTGCACCAACTAGGTCATCACTTTTTCCTGTTTCTACAGCCGTCATTTTTTGACTAGCCACTGATTGATGTTGATTCACTGTATCCAACACATTTGTCATCGCTTGTGAGAACGATAAAGGTGCGTTTAGTGATTGTTGATCTAAAGGATTTGCACTCACGATAAACTCTGGCGGCTGCACTTGTGCCTGCATCGCCTGCATTTTTGACAACATAAGTTGCTCTGCCGAGACCGCATGAGTAGGTTGACTTGCCATCTATTTTTTCTCCTATTAGGCAGCCGAGCCTAGTGCCGACTGTAAATCAATACCATGTTCTCGCATTGCTGCGAGCTTGTAGCGTAGCGCTCGAGTAGAGACTCCAAGCGCGTTTGCGGTTTTCGTTCGGTTTCCACCAAACTGACGTAACTTTTCCAAAATAAACTGATATTCAGCTTGCTTCTTCGCTTCTACATGACCAAAACTTGAAGTTGGCTCTGCTGTAGGAACTGACGCGACAAGCTCAATAGGCAGCATCAGGTCATGGGCTGTAATGTAATCACCATGACGCATGACCAAAGCGCGTTGAATGACATTTTCCAACTCACGAATATTGCCCGGCCAGTGATACTGACTCAGCGCACTAATCGCATCTTGGGATAGGTGACAGCGGCTGCTATCTTGATACTTTTCAATAAAGAATTGGCTAATCGGTAGAATGTCCTCTTTTCTTTCACGCAAAGGCGGCCAGTGCAGAGGCAGCACGTCTAATCGATAATAAAGATCTTCACGGAACGTGCCTTTTTGAACTTCCTCACGTAAGTCTTTGTTGGTTGCCGCAATAACACGAATATCGAGCTGAACGGCTTTATGGCTACCAACACGTTCTACTTCACGCTCTTGAAGGACGCGTAACAATTTCGCTTGAACCGCAGGTGACATTTCACCAATCTCGTCAAGCAGAATCGTCCCGCCATTTGCTTCTTCAAACTTACCGCTTTGAGAATTTGTCGCTCCGGTGAACGCGCCTTTTACATGACCGAATAGCACAGCCTCTAACATTGACTCTGGAATGGCGGCACAGTTAACCGCCACAAATGGACCATTGATACGCGGAGAGTGCTCATGCACATATCGCGCCAGCACTTCTTTACCCGTTCCCGATTCACCTGTAATAAGCACACTCGCGTTAGTACATGCTGCACGATGCGCCAATTGCAGAACTTGTTTGCTTCTCCAAGACTCCGCAACAATGTTGGCCATTGGCTTACCTAACGCTTCAACACGTTTAAGCAGATTAACCAACTGATTAGATTCAAATGGGCGTAATAGATAATCAGTAGCGCCCGCTTTCATCGTCTCAGCAGCCAAGATGCCTTGTTCTTGGTCGACAATCGCAATAACAACACCCGAATTTCGCTGCTTTTGGTGACACGCGACAAACTCACGAACACACATATCCGGCAGCGTAGAGCTCACTAAAGTGATTTCTGCTCGCTCTTCAAGCAAAGCGCCTCGACCAGTACGAGTGTGTTTCGCGGTGTAACCTGCATTTTGCAACACATCCAATACTGGTTGAGCAAGAGCTTCATTTGGCTCAACCAACAAAATTTTCGTTTTCGTCATCATTGAACCTTAACTTTCGTTTGTTGATTTTGTGATTGTAGATCTGGGTGGTGTTTCGCAGCCGTATACTCGTTGTCCCTCACTAAACGCAGGGTGACACGTCGGTTTTTTGCTTGGCCATTAACCGAGTTATTGCTGGCAAGTGGGTAACGTGAACCATGAGCTCGTGTTTCGATCATCGACTCGTCGACCCCAAGATCAATCAAAGCATTGGTGACTTGCTCTGCTCGAGTACGTGACACAGAAAGGTTCGTTAAACTTGAACCAACGTTATCGGTGTGACCGTCGATGAGGATTTTGGTCACTCGATCATCCACAGATACATAGCTATACAGCGCTTCTAGTGTTGCTTTCTGTCCACGACTTAACGTCTTCTGACCAAACTCAAATGAGAGCGCCATATCCCTTGCCTCTGAAAAAGACAATTTAGGCAATCGCGCGCGACACGCATTAAATGATTTCAATGCGTTTTGAATTTGAAGAGTAGGAATCACAATCTCTGAAACAGAGGAAGCATTACTTCCTTTAAGTGACAGCGTCACCCAACTACCCGAAGCAATTGAATCCATGAATTCTTCAGCGCCTTTATTAAAGATGAAACGCTGAGACGGCTTAGTAAATTCAAGGGAGCCAAATTCTTTTCTATAAAGCTCATCACTCCAAGGAGCATTTTGAGTTGTTAAAGCAATCGTTTTCCATTTATTGTTTTCATATTCTATATCGGAAATAAAATAGAATTTATTATTAGGTTCCGCTAGGAAATAAAACTTCCCATAGTCATTATTTGATTGCAACAAGTTGCATTTGAATTTATTTCCCTCATATGTCCATTCAGAGAGGTCCATAGGGATTGTTAAGACTTCTTCTGAATATGACACTTTTGAAAAAATAAAACTGATAACAATAATTGTGTTACAAATTATCAAACGGACATGATTCATGTATATCTTACATTCCCATGACTTAAACCGTTTAATTAAATATGCCACCAAGCCGAGAGAACTGGCATAGCTAATCATTTTAATTACCTATTCTGAATATTAAAATTGTTTACAAAACGCTCAAGAGAGCACGCTTAGCCTCCGTCGGAAGCTTTAAGCATAAAAAACAGTATCTTATAATTTATTTATTTGAAGTTATTGTTACGCCATAAAGGCAATTTAAAAAATCCATAACAACTAAAACGCTCAACATTGTTATTTTATTTATTAAGCGATTTATAAAGAAAACTAACTCTTTTTAAATTTCATTAAAAGATTATGACTATATGAACAAAGCAACATGTGAACTAAAGTCACAATCTTAGAGTTTGGAGCTAAAAGATCATTAAAATTTCTGTGTAGACTACACGCCATTAAGTTAAAACACTTTCGATTGTTAACGCACGGTAAAATATAAATGGAAAATAGAGTTAGCGAGCCTATTTCTGATAGTCAACTACTTGATGTAGAATTATTAGGCAAACCTATTCATATCATTCGTGAGAAGCTCGATAATTTAATTTCAGAATCTTGCTCAAACCTTACGAATGAATTACAAAATTGGCTCAGCACAGGAAAAGTGGAAGCTAGCTTAACCTCAGTAGACTTGCACCGCTTTACATCGGTTGAGATGGACAAAGAGCAAACGTCGACCTATCAACATCAGGAAGGCGGCATGGTATTCATCCATGGTAACCCCCACACGCTAATAAAGTTGGCTGATAGATTTTATGGTGCAAGTGCAGAGCGTTCAGCCGCTACTCTGACGGCCAGTGACTTACGTTTACAAGAGCGCATCAGTCGAATCATCATCGGTTGGCTTGCTCCTGGTGAAATGTGGGACACGGGTGAGTATGAGACCCCTAGAGGTATTGGCATTAACGTTCAATTAAACATTGCATTTGACGATCATCAAGGCTCAATTCATCTCAAGCTAGATGGTCATCTTATTCAAACGCTGATCGAGCAGCTTGAACTGCAGCCTGATACCGATTTGTTTCAACCTTTCTGTCGTTCTTTAGAGACGACCCCCGTTCGACTGAACGTTGTTCTAAGTAAAAAGAAGATGCCTTTAAGTGATGTGGTTGGCTTACAACCCAACGATATTTTACCTATTGAGCTTCTTAACACGGTTCCAGTAAGCATTGGCAACCAATCTCTATTTACAGGTCGTATTGCCGAGCAAGACGGCCAACTTGTTTTGATCTTTAACCCTGATAAGGAACCGCAGCGATGAGCGAAGCGCTAGAAACTAATGCATTCGACGCAGAAGAACTGAACTTTGATGATTTTCAATTAGAAGACTTTGAAGCCGAAGATACGCTCCAACAAGAACCAGCCACTGCGGAACGTGACCTTAGCTTTTTCAAAAGCATTCCTGTCACAGTCACGCTGGAAGTTGCGAGTAAGGAGATCCCACTTGGGGACTTAATGAAAGCGGGTGAAGGCACGGTTATCGAGTTGGAAAAGCTCAATGGCGAGCCTTTAGACGTGAAAGTAAACGGTTCTCTTATGGGCCACGCTGAAGTTGTCGTTGTCAATGATAAGTATGGACTTCGTCTGATCGATGTACATGACTCTGCATTGAGTGGCGTTGGTCAATAATCTTAGGTAGGCATCACAATGAAAAATCTGAGCGCTTGGCACCGTTGGTTACCTCTTTTGGTATTGGTGTCACTTTTGTTTGCTTTCCCAACAATGGCGGCTGACAACGGCTTAACTATCTTGTCCGTTTCTGATGGCGACACACAACAAGAATACAGCGTTAAACTGCAAATTCTGTTGTTGATGACGGCGCTCAGTTTTCTTCCAGCATTTATTTTGATGGCGACGAGCTTTACTCGAATTGTCGTTGTCCTTGCGATTTTGCGCCAAGCTCTTGGTCTTCAACAAAGCCCACCTAACAGAGTGTTGGTCGGGATCGCTCTCGCATTGACGTTACTGATTATGCGCCCTGTCTGGAGCGATATTTATGAAAATGCGTTTCAGCCATACGACAACGGCGAAATCACGCTAATACAGGCTTTTTCTGTTGCAGAGAAACCAGTGAGAGAGTTCATGTTGGCACAGACGCACCAAAGCTCTCTTGAACAAATGTTACGTATTGCCAATGAGCCTCTCGACCAAAACGTTGAGGATATTTCATTTGCCGTTGTCTTGCCTGCATTTGTCATTAGTGAACTAAAAACCGCCTTCCAAATTGGTTTTATGCTTTTCATCCCGTTTTTGGTCATCGACTTGGTTGTCGCCAGTGTCCTGATGGCAATGGGTATGATGATGCTATCACCTTTAATTGTCTCACTTCCCTTTAAGTTGGTGGTATTTGTACTCGTGGATGGTTGGGCAATGACAGTTGGCACCTTATCTGCCAGCTTCGGTTAACTAGGAGCAGTTATGACCCCAGAACTAACCGTAACGTTATTTTCCGATGCAGTATGGCTGATCATTTTGATGGTTGCCGTATTGGTTGTTCCAGGCTTAATTGTCGGTTTGTGTATCGCCGTATTTCAGGCTGCCACACAAATCAACGAGCAAACACTCAGCTTTTTGCCACGTTTGCTCGTTACCTTATTAATGGTGATTTTTGCAGGTCACTGGATGCTCCGTAAGATCATGGAACTGTTTGATTTCTTGTTCCACAACATACCAGGGATGATTGGCTAATGGCCATCACATTTGCAGAGCTCTCGGCGATACTCGGTCAACTCTGGTGGCCGTTTTTTCGTGTGGGAGCCGTATTTATTTCAATGCCTTTCTTTGGTGATGCGATTATTCCTGTTTGGGTTCGTACTTTACTGGCCCTCTCGATCGTTGTCATTACTGGACCGTTAATGCCACCCATGCCACAAGTCGAGTTATTCTCTATGACTTCTCTGTTCCTTGCTTTTGAGCAAGCTATTTGGGGGGTAATGTTTGGGTTAATTTTGCACATGCTCTTTAACGTTTTCACCATGCTTGGTCAGGTGATTTCTCTGCAAATGGGCTTAGGTATGGCGATGATGAATGATCCTATTAACGGGCTTTCTGTCGCCATTTTGGGACGCATATTTCTGATTTTCTCAACCTTGTTGTTTCTTGCGCTAGAAGGACACTTACTCGTCATAGATATCGTGATTCAAAGCTTTGTTGTTTGGCCAGTCGGATCTGGTATCACATCGCTTTCTCTGCAAGGTGTTGTCAATATTTTCGGTTGGATGTTTGCCTCTTCACTAGCTTTGGCTTTGCCCGCTATTGTTTCCATGCTTCTAGCCAACATCAGTTTTGGTGTAATGAACCGAGCCGCACCATCACTTAATGTCTATGCGTTAGGTTTTCCTATGACGATGCTGCTGGGTCTATTCAGCGTATTAATCTCAGTTTCTGGTGTTCCTGGTCGCTACACGGCGCTCGTTCACGACACCATTAGACACTTGAGTAACTTTATGTTGGGGGGAGCATGAGCGATCAATCTTCTCAAGACAAAACTGAAAAAGCCTCACCGCAGAAGGTAAAGAAAGCCCGCCAGGAAGGACAAATTCCTCGCGCGAAAGAGTTTACTACTGCGGTGATATTTCTAGCGGTGGCGCTCTACTTTTACTCTCAGCTTAATAGTATTTGGGAAAGCATGTCGGGGATCTTTCGCTACAACATGATGCTGACGCGAGCCGACCTAGAAAATCCTAAACAACTTGTCGAGCAATTGGGACAAAGTTTAGCGGTCATCATCGACATGCTATTACCATTGTTTACCGTCATTATTATCGTGACCTGTGGTAGTAGCCTTGTGCTAGGCGGCTGGATGTTCCGTCCCGCGAACGTGATGCCAAAGCTCAGCAAAATTAATCCTTTGAGCGGGATAAAGCGTATTTTTTCGACCCGCTCAGTGGTTGAGCTCTTAAAGTCGACGTTCAAAGTAGCCGTCATCTTCGGCATCTTATATGGCTACTTAGACAACCACTTACAGCCATTACTTGGCATGCAAAATCTCCCGCTCAGCCAAGGTTTTTCTCTAGTAATGTCAATTCTGTTTGAAGGCTTACTCTTAATGGGCTTTGCATTGTTGTTATTTGGGGTTATCGACATTCCTTATCAGCGTTGGGAACACCTAAAAGAACTCCGCATGACGAAACAAGAATTGAAAGAGGAATTTAAAAATAATGAAGGTCGTCCGGAAGTAAAGCAACGTATTCGTCAAATACAGCAACAGTTTGCGCGCCGTAAGATCGATAAAATGGTGCCGACGGCTGACGTGATCATCACAAACCCAACGCACTACGCAGTCGCACTGAAATACGAGCCTTCGCTTTCTGACGCGCCCTTTGTCGTCGCAAAAGGCGTAGACGAAACTGCTATGCACATTCAACGTATCGCCCGAGAAAATAAAGTGGAAATCATTAACTCCCCGCCACTTACCCGTTCGATTTATCACACGACGGCGATTGAACAAGCAATCCCAAGCCAACTGTACATCGCAGTGGCACATATTCTTACTTACGTTTTGCAATTGAAAGCCTTTCGTAAAGGTGAGGGAAAAGAGCCAATTCCTTTACCTCATTTTTCGATTCCAAAACATTTGCAGCACTGATTAACCCGCGTTTATCCAAGGACACGAAAGTATGCTTAACCGGTTAAAACAACTTCAAACATCAACCAAAGGCTACGTTGGCATTCCAATCGTCTTGCTAATGATATTAGCAATGGTGATTCTTCCTTTGCCTCCTCTGCTACTGGATGCGCTGTTTACCTTTAATATCGTCTTAGCAATCCTAGTATTGCTGGTCAGCACAACCGCAAAGCGACCATTAGATTTCTCTGTTTTTCCAACTATTTTGCTGGTCGCTACATTATTACGTCTCACATTGAACGTGGCTTCTACGCGAATTGTACTCTTAGAAGGACATAATGGTGGTGACGCAGCGGGTAAGGTCATTCAAGCATTCGGTGAAGTCGTCATTGGCGGTAACTACGTCGTTGGTATGGTGGTGTTCGTCATCTTGATGATCATCAACTTCGTCGTAATCACCAAAGGTGGTGAACGTATTTCTGAGGTTTCAGCCCGCTTTACGTTGGATGCTTTACCAGGCAAACAAATGGCAATTGATGCCGACTTAAACGCTGGCCTTATCGATCAGGAAACGGCTCGCTTACGCCGTAAAGAAGTCGCCAACGAAGCCGATTTTCATGGTTCGATGGATGGTGCATCAAAGTTTGTGCGTGGCGATGCCATCGCAGGTTTGTTGATTCTGTTTATCAATATCATTGGTGGTATTAGTATTGGTGTCTTCGAGCATGGACTCGCTGCGTCTGACGCCTTTAAAACTTATGCCCTACTCACAATCGGTGATGGTCTAGTTGCTCAAATTCCTTCACTACTATTGGCAACGGCTGCCGCGATTATCGTTACGCGAATTAATGATAGCGATAATGGCATGTCGGAAACCATGCAAAAGCAATTACTGGCAACTCCTGCAACGCTATTTACTGTCGCAGGTATTATGGCGGTAATCGGTATGGTACCGGGTATGCCACACCTAGCCTTTTTTGCGTTTGCTGGCGCATTAGCGTTCGCAGGGTGGCGTCAAACCAAGAAGCCAGTGCAAGACTCCCAGATTGAAGAGGTCGAAGCACTTTCACAAGCGATGCAAGACGATGATACACCGCTGACATGGGATGATATTCCTCACGTCCAAACATTATCACTTGCGCTTGGTTACCGACTCGTCCATCTAGTCAACAAAGAACAAGGGGCTCCTTTATCACAACGTATCCGCGGTGTGCGTCGAAACCTTTCTGAACAAGTTGGCTTTTTATTACCTGAAGTTCGTATTCGTGACAACCTGAGCCTCAAGCCAAACCAATACACAATTTCTCTAAATGGCGAAGTCATTGAGCAAGGTTTTATTGAACCAGAGCGTTTAATGGCGATAGCGGTTGGCGAAACTTACGGTGAGGTAGATGGCATTTTGGGTAGCGATCCTGCTTATCAGTTGCCAGCTGTGTGGATTGAGCATCAAGATAAAGCAAAAGCACTTAATATGGGTTACCAAGTTGTCGATGATGGCACTGTTATTGCCACTCATATTAGTAAAATCATGAAGACAAACCTTGCAGAATTGTTTACGCACGACGATGTGGAAGCAATAACCCAGCGTTTGACACAACAAGCCCCGAAACTAGCAGAAGCATTAGCAGCAGCACTTAATCCAGCGCAGCAGCTGAAAGTATATCGTCAGCTTTTATTGGACCAAGTTCCGCTAAAAGATATTCGCACGATTGCCAACACAATGTTGGAATCCGCGGAAAATACAAAGGACCCGATCCTACTTGCATCTGATGTGCGCTGTGCACTAAAGCGTACGCTTGTTAACTTAATTGCAGGACAAAAGAACGAGTTAAATGTCTACGCACTGTCTGATGAGCTAGAACAAATGCTACTAACTTCACTGCAACAAGCACAATCTTCTGGTACGGTAACACTAGATAGCTTCCCAATTGAGCCAAACATTCTTGGTCAGTTCCAACAAAACTTGCCATTGATCAGACAACAGCTTAAGCAACAGGGGCTACCTCCGATCCTTCTCGTTATGCCACAGCTGCGCCCTCTTCTAGCGCGTTACGCTCGCACATTTACACAAGGGCTGGCAGTATTGTCTTACAACGAAATCCCAGAAAACAAACAAATCAATGTGGTAGGAAACCTTGGTTAATCTTATTTCAACACATGCGATGTACGAACATTTGGTTGGTCTCGCAGTACAACACATCGTCACGGATGACGATCAATTAGTCTTTGATGCTTTAAAACACAATGATGTCCAACACGCATGCCAAGCAATTAGGGAAGCTCAATCAGGGGAAGTAGAATTCCAACACCTGACGTTGAGATTTGGTATGCGTGGAGAACAAAGTGTCTATCAATTCAAACTCTCTGAACAAATGCAGTACTGCCTGGATTTGTTCAGCCTTTACCTTGCACTAAGACAAACACAATTTCAGTTAGAAGCCTTTCATCACGACTTGATTAGTAATGTTGTCGTGCCGATTCGCGTGGATGCATTACTTTGGGAGCCTGGGGTTTATTTTCTCGAACAGACGATTCAATTCCACTCTTCTGCTTTTCAACATGTGATTCCTTCTCTTCAAGCTGATGAAACGTTATGTGATCGTGATAAAGTCGCCACACTCACCAAAAAGTTAAAAGAGAATGCATATTCACTTTGGTTTGAAGTCGCGACATCGCAAGTGAACTTCGAGCGCGTCGCAGACTTTAGTCCCGATATGATCAAATTGTCAGTCACACTAGAGGATAAAGAAGAAAGACACGCTTTCCTACCTATTGCTAAGTTCTTAAGAAAGCATAAATATACTTGGGTTGCCGGACGTGTAGCGAGTCAAACGGAACTTAACCGCTATCGTTTATTGGGTGCCAGTTATTATTTTGGTTATTTCAGCGATATCCCAACCTCTCTCTCCTTTCAGTCTTTTGATGAGGAATAGTTGAAACTCAACCATTTATATTTAAAACAGCACGATTTATTCGTGCTGTTTTTTTATTTATAACGGATAACCACAAGATCATTGGGCAATAGTTTCTTTAACTTAACTAAAAAATTTAGGCTTATATGATGATTTTCTCGGTTTTCATGGAATACAAATCACTAAAAATCATCAATTTTTATCTTTTTTAGAAATTTTTTAATTTTCAAATTAATCATTAAAGCCGACCGACCGCCTCTAGTTAGTGACAAGGGAATATCCCGAGGCCTGAAAGATATAGTGACTAACTAAGGAGACTAAGATGGCTTTATCAATGCACACTAACTACGCTTCGCTTGTAACTCAAAACACAATGAACACAACAAGCGGACTTCTAAACACAGCAATGGAACGTCTAAGCACAGGCTACCGTGTGAACTCAGCTGCTGATGACGCTGCTGGTCTTCAAATTGCTAACCGTCTAGAAGCGCAAACACGCGGCATGTCAGTAGCAATGCGTAACGCACAAGACGGCATCTCTATGATGCAAACTGCTGAAGGTGCGATGGATGAAATGACAAACATCGTTTACCGTATGAACGACCTTGCTACACAATCGTTGAACGGTTCAAACAGTGCAACAGACCGTGCGTCTCTTAACAAAGAGTTCACACAGCTTACTGCAGAACTAAACAACATCGTAGACAACACTAAGTTCGGTGGTCAAAACCTTCTTAAAGGCGGCGGCTTCGGTGCAGGTGACGTAACATTCCAAATCGGTGCATCTTCTGCTGAAACATTGACTGTAAGCGCAAGCGCAGGTATCGGTGAAATCACTACTATTCTTGCTGATGCAGCAATTACAGATGGTATCGATGACGCGACTAAAGCAAAAGCAGCACTAGACAAAATCAGCGGCGCTGACGGTCTAGTAGAAAAAATTGGTAGCTCTCGTGCAGACTTCGGTGCGAACATCAACCGTCTTGAGCACACTATGGCTAACCTTGGTAACATGGTAGAAAACGTTACAGCATCTAAAGGTCGTATCATGGATACAGACTTTGCAGTAGAGTCTTCAAACATGACTAAGAACCAAATGTTGATGCAAGCAGGTACAACTGTTCTGTCTCAAACTAACCAGCTTCCAAGCATGGCAATGTCACTACTACGCTAATTACTTAGTTAATAGTGCGCTTAATTTAAATCGTCTTAATTATAAAGCCTTCCTATGGAAGGCTTTATTTTTATCTACGAATATAAATAGAGCTCGTATTATCTTTGTGAGATTCAGGCACTCTGAATCCGAATTTCAACATAATATTAAATAAAACCTTATTAAACAGTTCTAATTCTATCGTCTCTAATTTGCTTCCTATTTTACTATCTCTAAGTTCAGGAAAATTGAACTTAGCTTCCTTTAAGATACTAGCTATCTCATCAGAATTGATGCTCTGTTTACTTAATAGTTTTTTGTTAATGAACTCTTCATATGCACGAGCACATTTCATCAATCGCAACGCAAATTCATTCATAACTGACATTCTTTGAAACGTAAAAAATTTAATTTTTAGTGAGAACACTTGCACATCGCACTATCAAAAATAATATCAGAACGCAATTAATGCACTCTGTAAGAATTATCTGAATCAAGCTGAAGTAAAGGCTGAATATAACGTCTAATTAAAACATCTCTCCTAATTAGAACCGTCAATACAATTAAATATTTTCTTTGTTTAGGTCGCCTTTTCTTATAAGGAAATTACTTTTTCCATGGAGGAAGGCGGAACAAACAAGGTGGAAACACCACTTCCTCCCAAGAAAACAAAATAGCTTTAAACCTTTGTTTTAATTGAATTTAATATACGGCACGCATCTTGCCACTGATAATTAAACTAAGGCGTAGCATTCAAAGTATTCAAGCCAATAAGAGATGAGAGGAGCACACCTCATGAGTTCTTTAGACCCAGTAAAAATGGCAACCCAATTCGCACAATTGGACACAAACCCATTCAAAAACCGTTACCAAGCGCAAGCTAATGTGTACCAGTCACAACTGTCAGCTTTTAATAAAGTTGAAAGCGCACTACGTGATTTTCGTACTGCAATGAAAGAGATGAATAACAGCACAAACAGCATCATCAAAAACAGTGCGACACTCTCTCAAGAAGGTAACTTTACTGCAAACGCGGATGCTAAAGCGCTAACGGGTAACTATCAGATTTTTGTAGAAAAAGTGGCAACGGCGCATCAAGTATCTACAGGTATGCCTGCAGACCTTGAGGCAACGACAGAAGTACCAACAACTGGATCTTTAGAATTCACCATCAACGGTGAAACAATGACTCTAGACTTGTCCTCCGTTGATGTTAATGGTGACGGCACTGCAACGATCAGCGATTTAGCCAGTGCGATTAACAATCACACGGATAACCCTGGCGTTAACGCCACTCTAGTTCGCTCGAATGGTCAAACACACTTTATGCTATCGAGCACTGAGACTGGTGTCGAAAATAAGATCAACGTATCTGCAACGGGTACTGGCCAAGCGTGGTTTGAAGACGCCTTCACCAACCTCAAGCAAATTAACGCTCCGCAAGATGCGGTTATGTGGCTAGGTGCAAAAGACTCAGGCCTGAAACTAACCAACGCAAGTAATACTTTTGAAGGTGTCATCGACGGTGTTGACATTACCGTATCTAAACCGCAAGCCGCGGGAGATTCGCCAATCGGTTTAAAAATTGGAGCTGATAGCGAAGGCACTAAAGAACAACTAGATAAGTTTGTGGAAACCTACAATGCCCTTGTTTCGACTATCGATCAGTACACCCAAATTGGCGGTGAAGATCAGAAACGCGGCGTGCTCGCTAGCGACTCGACATTGCGTTCTATTGAGAGTCAGTTAACGGGGTTAATCCGAGGTGAACACAATGGTATGCGCCTAAGCGAAATCGGCGTGAGCCTAGACCGCAACGGTAAAATGAAAGTTGATCAAGAAAAGTTCAAAGAAGCTCAACAAACAAACAGCGCAGGCTTAGAGGCGTTGTTTAATGGGGATGACGCTTTGCTAGATTCTCTTGACGCGATGGTAGAGCCTTTCTTGAAGTTCTCATCAGGTACCTTCAGCACGCGTAAAGACGCAATACAGTCAAGCTTAGACCGAATCAAAGATAAACAAACCAATTTAGAGCGTAAGTACGAAATGTCGTACAACCGCTATCTCAAACAATTCACTCAAATGAATTCAATTATGACCCAAATGAACCAAACCATGTCCATGTTTAATGCTCAAAAATAAGACATTTGGTTCCAAATTTAGGAGAAATATTCATGCTTATGGATTCTGGTTACGATTCGTACCAACAAGTCGATCTCGACGCTCAAGCGGCAGCAGCAAATCCACACCAATTAGTCATCATGTTAATCGATGGCCTACTCGATGAAGTTGAACGTATTCGCGGCCACCTAGCCGCAAATCGTTTGGCCGAGAAAGGGAATGGAATCAACAAATGCATGAACATCTTGATTGGACTAACAAGTGCTCTAGATGATGAAAACGGCGGTGAAATTGCGGAAAACCTACGCCAGCTTTATGACTTCTGCCAAGTCGAACTTTATTACGCTAGCGTGCAAAACGATGCAAATCGCTTGGTTAACGTTGAGCGTGTAATGGGTAACATTCGTGAAGGTTGGATGAATTTTGGACAACAAGCATAAAGTATCGCCAGAGCGATTCCGTCATTTATCTCAGCTCATCCAGTTCGCCGCAAAAACGGCCGATTGGCATGCGCTCAAGCGGTACGACTTGCAGTTGCGAGAGCTTTTGATCAGTCACAAGCCTTTTTTGAAAGATCCTAAGCTTGCACCTGAAATCCAGCGAGCGAAAACAGTGCACGCTAATGCCTTCGCAGTATTAGAGAAGTCGACCAACGAGTTGAAAAAAGAGATGAACATGGTCAATGACCATCAAGAACGCGCTATGGCCTATCAATTAGCAATGACCATGGAGCTAACTCAATGATCATACCTTCTTCAACTCAGCACTCGGGTAATTCGCCAGCTAACAATGAGGGTCACATCAAGCAAGCGAACTCGGTACACGGCTTTTCTCATGGTTTTAAATCAGGGAACAAGCAGAATGGTGAGCAAGACTTTAACTCTGCGTCAGCGGTACCGAGTTTTCACCTTACGGCCTCTACTTTGAACAGCGCAAACAAAGTACAAAGTCATGGTTTTGATACTGATGACCGCTCAGCTTCAGATCCGGATGCCAACTTGACCAGTACACTAGGGTTAACAGAATCGACTGATCTTGCAGCGCAAGCTCAAGCTTTAACCCAGGGTATGATTACCATGGCAGAGAAGCAGGCTGAGAAACTAGGAAAAGCGTCATCTTTAATGACTGCGAGCGAAGTTAAGTCTGTTACTCAAGATTCGTCTAACGCTATGTTAAACACATCATCAAAACAAGATGTGAAGCAAAGTCTGCCGACTTCATCGAGTTCGCGTTTGCCTATCTCCGGTGCTGAGTTTCAAACTCTCTTGAATCAACCTGTTCAAGGGCAACCAACCGCATCTCTACTTCAAGCACAAGCTCCTACAACACAATCTGCACATTCACCGGTTGCGACGAGTCATGTTCAAGCTCAAGGCTCTGAGTGGGCAGCGGTGCGTGTTGATACCACTGCCGGAAAGTGGGGGGAGCAAATGATGCAAGTTTTACATGATCGCGTGACGCTCCAAGCTCAACAAAATGTACAAGAAGCAAAAATCCGCCTAGACCCACCAGACTTAGGGAAATTGGATTTACTTGTACGTGTTGAAGGTGACCGATTGAGTGTCCACATCAACGCCAATGCCGCAGCAACACGAGAAGCTTTAATGCAAGTTTCGGAACGATTGCGTACTGAGTTACAAGAGCAAAACTTCGTTCATGTCGATGTCAATGTTGGCTCTGATCAAAACCAAGGTCGAAATGACCCACACGCAAACGAAGAAGACACCAATATTTTCGCCGCACGAGAATCTGGTGCATTCCAAACCACGACAACAACTAACTATTCAGAACACTGGCTAAGCACTCAAGCTTAGTGAATCTTCGAGGAAAAAGGTTATGACCAAACAACAAATGATCGCCCTGTTTATCGCCATGATCATCACCAGTGCCCTCGTTTCGGCCGTCACAATTATGGGCGGAATCTGGTACTTAAACAAACACGCTCAAGAGTCACCTGACTCTGGTTCACTGATCGAAGACTCTCCACTGTCTTTTTTGGTCACAGAACAACCGACAAGTAAAGGTCCTAGCTTCCATCCTTTGGACAAAGTCGTTTTGACCGTTAAAGGCAAGAAACAGACTCACTTTGTGATGCTAGAACTGGCAATTGAGACACGCCGCCCAGAGCGTATCAAAGAGATCGATGAATACATGCCTATGGTACAAAACTCTCTATTAAAACTGTTTAGCGACAAAACGTTTGATCAGTTACAGCAAGCGGGTGCCATCGATATTCTGCAAGACGAAGTGAAGCAAACGCTTCTACTCGCTTTTGCTAAAACAGACATCGTCCGAGAAATCGACGATGTTTTGTTGACTAAATATGTTGTGCAATAACGGAGCACAACCATGTTAGACATGAATGTACAAGACACTTACACCACAGAAGAGGAAGTGACAACACCGTCACGACCAATTGATGAAAACGCATTGCTACAACGTCATCAGGTCATGGTAAAACGCGTAGTTAACCAGCTGCGCGTTCATGCCACTTCTCACTGTAGTATTGAAGATATGCAGCAGATAGGCCTTATCGCTCTAGTCGAGGCTGGACGCCGATATGGCGATGTTGACGATCCTCACTTTCCTGCTTTCGCCGTTTGTCGAGTTCGGGGAGCTATTTTAGACGAATTACGCCGACTAGATTGGCGTTCACGTAAGACTCGTCAACAAGCCCACGAGCTCAACGACGTGACTCGAGATCTCACTCGAACGTTAGGTCGAATGCCAACGGATGCCGAAATCATCCAGGCTTTAGGGACGAATGAGCAAGATTATTACAACCGCCAAAATGCCGCTCTCGCAGGCGAGATGCAAAGCCTTGACCAACTGATGGAGAGCAGCGGTGATAGCTACATTGGCGGGCAATACGATGGCATGGAACATGAACATATTCGTCGTAGTTTAGACAGTGCTTTGGGTAAATTACCTAAGCGCGATCAACTGCTCCTGACTCTGTTCTATCAACATGAACTCAACTTACACGAAATAGCTCTGGTATTGGATCTGACACCACCTCGTATATGTCAGCTTCACAAACAAGCGCTGAAACAACTCAACCAATTAATGTCCTCTTAGGAGTCACAAGATGCAAAAGTTTTTTGGAGTGCTCACTATCCTGGTGTGCGTCTTCGGTGGATATATGTGGGCCGGTGGTAGCTTAGGTGCTATCTGGCAGCCAGCCGAATTCCTTATCATTATTGGCGCCGCTGCTGGTTCTTTGATCATCGGTAATCCGCCTCATGTACTGAAAGAAATGCGTCGCCAAGTGCCAGCGACCATTAAAGGTCCAACAGAAGAGCATGAGTACTACATGGAATTAATGGCACTACTCAACAACTTGCTAGAGACAGCGAGAAACCGCGGATACAAGTTTCTGGATTCTCATATTGAGGCTCCGGAGCAAAGCTCTATGTTCCTCGCTTACCCGACGATCGCAGAAGATCATCGCCTAATTTCTTTCATTACTGACAATTTACGTTTAATGGCAATGGGACAGATGTCGCCTCATGAATTAGAGGGACTGCTAGAGCAAGAAATCGAAGCAATACAGAACGAAATGCTTTTACCTTCACGCTCACTACAGCGTACAGCTGAAGCACTACCTGGCTTCGGTATTCTTGCAGCAGTTGGTGGCATCATTATCACCATGCAAGCTATTGATGGCTCAATCGCTATGATTGGTTATCACGTTGCGGCAGCTCTCGTTGGTACATTCATTGGTATTTTCGGTTGTTACTGTGGCTTAGATCCACTAAGTAACGCCATGGCTCAGCGAGTAAAACGTAATATGACTGCTTTTGAGTGCGTTCGTGCAACCTTGGTTGCCTACGTAGCGAAAAAGCCGACATTGCTCGCCATTGACGCTGGTCGTAAACATATTCAGCTAGACATCAAACCAACATTCAACCAAATGGAGAAGTGGTTAGCTGAACAGGAGGGATAATGCAAAAACAAGAGCATGTAGTGTTCAAACGTGCCAAAGTATACAGCCATGATGAGTCGTCTCATGGCGGCGCGTGGAAAGTCGCGTTTGCTGACTTCATGATCGCCCTAATGGCGCTGTTTCTTGTACTTTGGGTTATGCAGGTGGTAGACAAAGAAGAGCGTAAAGCGATTGTTGCCCACTTGCATAGTTCAAGCGTATTCGACAAGAGTTACGGCAACCCATTTGATACGTCACAAAGTATTTCTCCTATCGACTTGGCACAGGACTCTTCTGTGCCAAGTAAACACAACTCCAACCATGTAGTAAGCTCTTACTTTAAAGGTGATGGGGATGGACCAGAAATTGATTCTTTGATTCCTGGTAACTTCGATACTCAAGAGCAACTTGCCGCACTAGCAAAAGTAATTGAGCAAATGACTGCCCAAATTAATGCGCAGGGAAATGTAAACGTCACGGTGACACCACAAGGTTTGCGTATCGTCCTTCAAGATGATTACAAACAGCATATGTTCAGCCGTGGTGGTGCAGAACTTACTCCTTTTTTTGAAGATTTACTGCTCGCACTAGCACCTGTATTTCATCGTGTTAACAACCCTCTGATCATCAGCGGACACACAGATGCAATTCCATTTAAAAAGCGTTTTGGTCGTCAATCTAACTGGGCGTTATCAGCCTCTCGAGCAGACGTAGCAAGAAATACGTTAGTTGAAGGCGGTATGCCGGACGATAGAGTAATGCAGGTAACGGGTATGTCAGATAGAGCGCTGCTTAATCCTGATGAGCCAGATTCTAGCGAAAACCGTCGTATTGAGCTGTTTGTTTTAACGACTCCTGCCGCTAAAGTGCTTGAAACCCTTTTTGGCAACCACCAAGAAAGTGAACTGCAAAAAGCGAAAGATAAGGCTGAATTTAACCAACCAGTCATTCGTCAAGAAGTCATCAATTACTCCGGCGATACCGCCACCAGCGAAGTAAAAATTCAAGAATTATAATCTTAAAAGGTCACCACTCTGATGGTGACCTCTCTAACCAAAGCCTCTGTTACTGTGACTTTTTAGTTGAGTTCTATATGCACATAACATCATCCGAAAAAAGAAAAAGCGACTTACTGAAGAAAGCCTTTTTATGGCTCATTGTCTTCGATTACCTTTTATTGGCGTTTTTCTTAACTCAGCTATCAAGTATGACACTAAACAGCGGAACCATGATCAGCTTGTTACTTGTTGTTTATAACGTCTTACTTGTTTCGCTATGTTTTCAACGAACCAACAAGCAGGACTCTTACATTATCTACCCTGTTTTGTCCGCAACGTTATTAGCATTTGTCTGCTTTCTTTACTTCTTTTTTTTAATTTAGCTCCCCGACTCGACCATTGATTTTATTTTTACTGCTTTTTCGAAGTGGTCGAGCTGATGAGTCTGAATCCACCACGTAGCCGCTTCCATCAACAGCTCTGGGTCGTCATTTTTATTAGCGAAAAACGCATAAAATGAGAGACCAACCAATTCACCTTTACTCGCGATCTTTTTGTCACAGACCTCTATAATTTTGTCTCTCAGCGAAGCTCTCATTTCTAACCCCTTAACCTAGTACATACTCACTAACCATACGGTTGAAAGAAATCAAATCAAACGAGCCTTTAATTTCAAAACGCACTCTTCCCACCTCACTCATGAAGAACTCGATTTCACAATCCAAATCAAAAGTACCAGAGGTCTCGATAGAAAATGCATTGATCTTACTGTAAGGCAAAGAAGTGTAATCCACTTTTGAGCCGGTAATCCCTTGCACATTTGCCGCTATCACTCGCTTGTTCGTAAACACCACTTGGTCACGAACTGTTTTAAAAGCAGCGAAAATAGTCTCACCATCAATCAAGAACTTAAGGAAGTCTTCTCTGGCATTAGAAACGTCAATCGGCTTAAGCTTAAATACAGAGGAATTGTCGAAATCAATCATAATTAATCCTTTGAGTGGGCGTTAGAACGAATTATCAACGTATCAGATAGCACCACTTTTGCCTACTCGCAACGCACGTTTCTGCTTGATTCGCCCAACAACGAAGCGTCACTCACTTCCACCCTTGCATCCATTGCTCAGAGTCTTTTAGGTCTTGCCAGTTCATCTCTTGGTCGCGTTTACTCATGACTGCCTCGATGACACATCTCACAACGTTACCATCTTCATCTAGTTCCATTTCCGTCACGACAAAATGCTTCTCTTTGTTTTTAGGTGAAATTGCCGTCCATTTACTGTGCAATAGTTTCTTAGGGTGGATTCTGTTCATCGCATTGTACCAATTTAACTACCATGTTGATGTATACGACTGAATACCAAGAGAGAATCAGATTTTGTTTTTGCAAACCGACAAAAGATAAAACCGCAAAAGAGATCACTCCCTTTCGCGGCTCTAACTACAATCCGACTAGGTCTTCTGACCATTCAATCGAGGATTTAAGTACTGACTTTGTAGCAACTGTAACCCTTTACCGACCAGAACAATCACTATCGCGCCAATCAGGACAGGCGTGAAGAGAAAACTCCATCCCTGCCCAGACGCCATGATCAAAATTGGATTTGCACCCGCAGGTGGATGAGTGGTCTTCGTAATCAGCATCGCAGACACACCCAGCCCCGTCGCAATCGCGAGCGTGACCGGCGTGACGTCAACATACTGGCTAAACGCAATACCGATAGAGGCCGTGATGAAGTGACCAATGATCACGTTTTTGGGTTGAGCAAGAGGGCTGCCTGGCACCCCAAACACCAGTACTGCGGTAGCACCAAATGGTGCCATCAGGAGTACTACCTCAGTAAGAGATACCTCGGCGTAAGACAACACACCAATAGCCAGCGTAGCGCCAAGTCCGGCAACCAACGATAAAATTAAATTATTCATAAACACCTCAAAAGTAGACCAAATTGTCTACAAAATAAAATAGACAAACCTGTCTACCTTTGTCAATATGTGTTTATGGAACTTTTTGAGGACGTAGTTATGAACAAAAAGAAACAGTTATTGATCGACACAGCTTTGTCACTGTTTTACAAACAAGGCATCAACTCTATTGGCATCAATGAAGTTCTCAATGTTTCCGGCGTGGCTAAACGCACGCTATATAACCATTTTGAGAGCAAAGAAGCGCTTATCATCGCCGCATTAGAACAACGCCACCAAATATTTATGGAATGGTTGGAGGAAAAGCTTTCTTCAGCACAAACGTGCGCGGAGGTGATCGATCAGTTATTTACTGCACTCAACGGCTGGTTTCATGGCTCTGAAGAAAAATTGGGCGAGTTTCGCGGTTGCTTTTTCATCAATACGTCCGCGGAATTCAGTGACGACAGTGGCGAGATCGCAACGTATTGCCGCTACCATAAGCAGCAAGTCAGAGAGCTAATTCAACGCTATCTCAAATCAGACAACGCTGCATTACTCGATGCCATTTGCATCATGAAAGAGGGCGCGATCACTACCGCTTACATGACGAAAGAGTACGACAACGTCACGAAAAAATGCGTGACCATTTTGCACAAGCTGTAATGCGGTCAGGTATAGTCATTTGCGGATTAAGTATTCAAACGAAAGGCACCAATCGGTGCCTTTTGTTTTACTTAGTGAGTGTACTTACAGTTCGTGCTCAGTACGTGCGATGATGTCGTCTTGCGCATCTGGTGATAGTGCAGTGAAGAAGGCTGAGTAGCCTGCGACTCGCACAACAAGATCACGATATTGTTCAGGGTTCTTCTTCGCAGCTAGCAAGGTCTCACGAGAGACGATGTTGTACTGCACGTGCCAACCTTTGTGGTGGTTGAAGAAGGTGCGAATCAACATAGAAAGCTTGAGCTTATCCCCTTCAGACTCAACCGCTGCCGGGCTTAACTTCTGGTTAAGCAGCACGCCACCAAGGATCTTATTCGCTTGAATCTTACCAACCGAGTTGTACACAGCCGTTGGACCTAAACGGTCTGAGCCAGATGACGGGCTTGCACCTTCAGCTAACGGCGTTTTCGCTTTACGACCATCTGGCGTTGCCATGGTTGAAGCACCGAATGGGACGTTTGCCGAAATACTTGATGTACCTGCGTAGTAACCGCCGCCAATTGGACCACGCCCATGACGCGTATTAACGAACTGCTCTAGCTCATCAATGTACACTTGGTAAGCGTCTGCCAGTAGTTGGTCTACTGCGTCATCATCATTACCGTATTTTGGTGCAAAGTTGATAAGACGTTGGCGAAGCTGTTCGTTCTCCATGCCGTCGAAATCTTCTGCCAATGCTTTTGCCAGCTCTGGCTGAGTGATTTGCGCGTCATCGAAAACAAGGTGCTTGATGGCGGCTAGGCTGTTACCCAAGTTTGCGATACCGACTTGCAAACCAGATACCCAATCGTATTTCGCGCCACCTTCTTTCACGGTTTTACCGCGAGCCAAACAGTCATCCACCAGCGTTGAACAGAAAATGTCTTGAGCTTGCTGTTCAAGTACGCTGTCGACTACAGTATCAATCTCAATCGATTTACGGGTGTAGTAGCGGATTTGCTCTGCCCAAGAAGCGGTCACTTGCTCAAAGTTCTCAAAGTTGCCTTTTGCTAATGACTTATCGTGTGGCAAGAAAGCTTTACCCGCTGTTGCATCCACACCTTCGTTCAATGAAGCTAGCAAGATACGAGCGAAGTTAATAAAGCTCATGCCCGTACAACGGTAACCCCATTTGCCCGGAACTGCGGTCTCGATACAGCCGATAGATGCGTAGTTGTAAGCGTCTTCTTTCTCTACACCAAGCTTGATGAATTCAGGAATAACAATCTCATCGTTGTTGAACGCTGGCATACCGAAGCCGCATTTAATCACTTCAATACAGCCCATTAAGAACTCTTGGTTTAAACCTTCATGGTAACGCACACTCAAGTTAGGTTGCGTCGAACGTAACTGACCACAAGATTCCAGAATCGCCCAAGAAAGTGGATTCACTGCATCTTCAGGCTCACCCTTTTCATTCAACTTCTGACCGCCGATACACACGTTTTGATACAGCGGAGAACCTGCCGATGCTTTTGAGTGTGCACCAGAGCGAATCTTGTTTACTTCAAGCAACTTCAACCAGCAGCTTTGTAAAAGCTCTAGTGCGAAGTCTTTCTCAATCGTGCCGTTTTCGATATCGCGAACATAAAATTCGTTGAGGAATTGGTCCATACGACCGAAAGAAACCGAGTGACCGTTCGATTCGATTTGTAGCATCAATTGAACGAAGTAGCTCAATTGCAGTGCTTGCCAGAAGTTTTCCGGCGCATCACTCGCGACATGACGACAGTTTGCCGCGATGCTTTCTAACTCAGCTTTGCGCAGCGGGCGCGTCTCTTCTAACGCCATTTTTGCCGCCAATTCAGCGTAGCTCACCATGTGATCTTGAATGACAAGCAGTACAATTTCGACCGATTTGTAGAACTGCTCTTTCTTCAAGCCTTCAAAGGTCGAAACATCATTGTTAGCACGGTGCTGACGAACATCCTCTAGCAAACCGTTCATGCCTAGCTTAAGGATTTTCTCGTTATCCACCGCTAGGTGTGCGTCACCCGAAGTCATGTTGCCTTCGGCTTTAATGATGGTGCTGGCTAAGATTTCTTGCTGCTCATCAGTAAACAAGCCATAACAACGGTCTTGAACGGTTTTACCGCGCCAGTACGGTGTGATGCGGTGGATGCTTTGCTTATCTTCTTCAGTGACCGCAAAGCCTGCACCAGGACGGTCGGCTAGCTCATCAATTTCCGCTTCAATCCAACGTACAGTGTATTCTGGGAAAATAGGCGCAGCGCGTACTTTGCTCGCTTGGTTACCGACGATTAACTCATCATGCTTAATCCAAATCGTACGAGTGCGTAAGTGCTCTTGCAGTGCTAGCGCACGTTGGACAATTACAGGTTTGTCTTCGTTCGCTTGATAAGCACGAGTGTATGCCTCTGCACGCTCGGTACAGACAGGTGGCGTTACGATGTTTACCAGTGCCGATTTGTGCGCTTTGATACGCTCAGGAAGGTAATTCAGGTCCATAGTTAACCTCTTACAATCACGTTAAGTTGGGTGTTTTCGCTTGCGTATTGCATGGCGCTTTCTAGCAGTTCTGGTTTGTTTAATGGCTTGTCAGAACACTCGTAAGGCATATCGAGCAAACGGTATTTATTGATGCCGAGCGTGTGGTACGGCAGCAAGTGAAGTTCTTGGCAGCTTTCTAGTGAAGCCGCAAAATCGATGATGTCTTTCAACTCTTCGATGGTGTCATTGAACCCCGGCACAACGGGAACGCGAATCACAATGCGTTTCGCGATAGGTGCCAGTTTTCGGAAATTGTCTTTGATGCGTTTTAGTGAACCTTTCGCCCAGCTAAGAAACTTCTCTTCATCGGTATGTTTTAAATCCGCCAACCAGCAATCAATATGCGGCGCGGCTTTTTCGACGTTCTTCCACGGCACATGCATGCACGATTCAATAGCGGTAGAGACTTGGTTGTCATGCAGACGCTGTGCGAGTTCTGCTACCAAATCCGCTTGCATGAGTGGCTCACCACCGGAGAAGGTCACACCACCTTGGCTTTGGTCGTAGAAAGGTTTGTCTTTCATTAAGGTGTCGAACAGCATGTCTGATTTCGCTTCTTCACCGCAAACGGTCAGTGCTTGCGTCGGACAGACGTTTCGCAGCGCGATCAGTTGGTCTTCTTTGATGGCTTTGCGATTGATGATGATCTGGTTGTCGATGCGTTGAATACCATCACCCACCGTTTCACTACCCGCAGTAGATTGAGTTGTAGCTTGATAAGCAGAAACGCACAGTTGGCAATCTTCCATACAGCTTCGCTGATCAAACAACAGTGAATGCTTTTCGCTGCGACTTTCTGGGTTTTGACACCAAGGGCAAGACAAGCTGCATCCTTTAAGAAAAAGAATGGAACGAATGCCATCGCCATCATGGGTAGAGAATCGTTGAATATTGAAATACATCTCTGCTTGCCTCTTGGTCTGTGCTACCGCTGTGTACTTAATCCGTTTCTTGCTGGTTAAGTCTTATGAACGGCTTTTCTTTGTTCTAACTGAAAGCTTCATTTGAACGTTTACAAGTTCCACTTAACTTTCACTTAATGAAATTATTATAGTTTCAAATGAAATTTCAATTGATCAAAATCAAGATCTCGTTCGATTGTCAGATCTATAGTGATCCCATCATCAAAACGAAGATTTTGTTTAAGGTAGAAACCATGATTGAACTTTATTTAGATACTGCTGATGTGGCAGAAGTAAAACGCTTTAACCAGTGCCTACCGCTAAAAGGCGTGACGACAAACCCAAGCATTTTGGCGAAGTCAAAACAGGGGCTGAATGAAACCCTAGCAGGCATGCAAGATGCACTTGGCGGTACACCTCGCTTTCACGCTCAAGTCGTGAGTTCAACCGTCGAAGGTATGCTGGCAGAAGCGCGCCAACTGAATGAATTGCCTTACGATATGGTGGTAAAAGTGCCAGCAACAGAAACCGGATTAGCGGCAATTAAGCTAATGAAAAAAGAGGGAATTCAGGTTCTTGCCACCGCTATCTATTCAGCTCAACAAGGGTTCCTTGCAGCACTGTGCGGTGCAGACTATCTAGCACCTTACGTAAACCGCATTGATGCGATGAACGGCAACGGTGTTGAAGTGGTCGCGGATCTTCAATTGTTGCTCGATCAAAACCAACTACCAGCGAAGATTTTGGCAGCCAGCTTCAAGAACACTCAACAAGCGATGGAAGTGATGAAGCTGGGCATCGAAGCCATTACATTGCCAACCGATGTGGCGGCACAAATGTTCGCTCACCCAGCAGTAAAACCGGCGGTTGAGCAGTTCGATAAAGACTGGAGAGAGACGTTCGGCGAGAAACTTTCATTTGAAAGTTAATTAAAAGTAAGAACTCAATATCTTAGTCAATAATAAGGGAATCTTAACTCACCCTGTGCGCCGGTGAGTTAAGATTCCCTTTTTGTATTTCATATAAAGAGGCGAGGTTTACAGCCGTTCTCTATTGGTCAGTGACCAAAGGTACACGCGTTTGAGTAAACTGATTTTGAGCCTCTTACGAATACCTCGTTTGGAATGGCGGAGTCGGTTTGGTAGCACAATGGCTCTCATCTCGGTTTTCATTTCTTTTCCATCCACCAACACAGTAGACCTCCGATACAGTAAGCCAGCAGATCTTTCCAATCAAATGTGGCGCCCAAAATCACAGCCAGAGGCGATGAAGATTCGATACCAAGCCAAACCGCGACCTGTAACAATTGCCCTAACTCAACAGCGAACGCAATCAACACCACCAATGAAACCAGCCAGTTAACGGGCATAGAGAACATACTTGCAAGAAAGTAGTAGAGCCAAACCACAACGAGAACATCACCAAATGTCGGACGAATAAAGCTGTCTCGAACATAGAGTGCAATAACGACCAATGCGATAAAACACACCAAGCTTTTCTTTCAGTCCATTTTTTGCAGAAAATCGCAGGTGGATAGCGGATGTCTCTTCCACCATATCACTTGGCTGACCAGTGAGAATTGCTCGTTTAAACATCTTCATGATTCGCCTTTGCGCTTTCTTCTGCTTTCTTATTTCGTGCGTACCAGTCGATGTTGCGTGTAATAACCATAGTGAAGCTCAAAATCGCGAAACACAGCAATGCCCCCATAACCAATGCGTAGCTTTCTGCTTGTAGCAAGCCAAACAGTAATCCGTAGAGAGTGAGCAAACACGCTCCGAATATCGCGCCGTGCTTGGTGTTGCTCAACATACCGCTCACGTACACACTTAAAAGCCCCGTCGATGCGACTGCCGACACCACATACGCCCAGTTAAAGCCTAGGTGTTCACTCATCGAAATCAGCAACAGATAGAAAAGCGCTAAAGCCAGACCAATAAAGCCGTATTGCACTGGGTGAACCGGACGCGCTTGGAACAGCTCCAGTAAGAAGAAACTCGCAAATACTAATGTGATAACCAACAGTGAATAGTTCACAGCTCGGTGAGATTTCAAATAGTGGTCCACGGGATCAATCAAATCTACGCCCATTTGTCGCTGTTCAAGCTCGTGACAAGCGTGATTCGATGACAAACAGCTTTGGAACAGCTGCGCGATATTGGTAGAGAAGTTATTGCTCGCCCACTGTGCATTAAATCCATCTTCAGATACCTCTGACGACACTGGTAAGTAATCACCGATAAAGCTTGGATGTGCCCAAGTTGAAGAGAGTTCAACCGTTGTTTGACTGCCAATTGGTGTGACTTGAAGCTGTCCCATCCCTTGTAGCAAGAAGTTAAGATCGAATGCCAAAGGTTGTGCTGGGTTTAGGTCTGCAAGTGTCAGATCACTGTGGAAGCCTTGTGGTAACTGATTTAACCCCGTCCCCGGTGCGACTTCGATATCAGAGCTCGCCATGGTCATGTCATCCAAACGAATCAATCCACGGCTGTCTTCAATGCCAACCACTAGACTCATGTTTTCAATATCAAGCCCCTGCAATGCCGTGAGATCGTCTGCATCGAAAGTGCCTTTCAGTGCCACTTGTGCTTTGTATAAACGCGCACGGTAAATGCCTCGGTACTTTTCAAAACTGTCCAGATTCGCGCTCATATCAAAAGTGCTAGGTAGGAGGAATTTACGACGCTCTTTAATCTGTACTTTGTCATCTCGGTAACTGGTTTCGGTGTAGTTAACCATGATGAATGGACCAATGATGCGCTGCTCGCCGCTGCTGCTGCGTGCGATGTCGTTTCTGACTTCATCTTGGCGATATGAGCGCTCTGAGATTAGCCCTGTGACCATTGAAAGCGGGATTTGCAGTAAGACAAACAAAAACAGCACGAAGGCGAACTTCGTGCCGAGTTGGTTGTTGAGGATCTTTTTCATGTTTCATTCTCCATTTGCTGATGGAAGTAATCTAAATCAGCAATTTGGAGAACGAATGGAGCTAATGTGGAGTTTCTATGGAGTTGGTAAAACCAGCGTCACTTTCACGCCAGAATCGACGTTTTCGACTTGCAACTTACCCTTGTGCAGCTTGATCACTTGCTCAACAAAATTCAGCCCGAGCCCAGTGCTCTTAACACCATTTTCCCGAGCGAGGGAGTAGAAGCGCTCGGTCAAACGAGGCATCGCGTAGTCAGGAATGTGAGGACCTGAATTGAAAATCGACAAGCACACTTTCTCTTTCGCGACCTCAGCTTTCCATTCAATGCATCCCTCCGAATCAACAAAATCCAGCGCATTGTCCATCAAGTTAAAAACGGCTTGTTTCAGCAAGAAGGCATCACCAAGCACGGTGAAATGTTCATCAATTTGAGTGTTGGCAATCACAGACTTAGCACTCAAACGCGCATCCGCCGATTCAACCACTTCATTGACCATTTGTTTTAGCGAGATAGCTTCGACTTGTTCTAGTTCAGGGCGCTTTTCAAGACGAGCCAGTTCTAGCAGCTTATCAATCAATGACTGCATGCGATCGCTTTCTCGCTCAATGTTGCCAGCAAAGCGTGTGACCTTTTCTTCAGGCAACGGCATTTGCAATATTTCACTCGCGCCTTTAATCGCTGATAACGGACTTTTCAGCTCATGAGTCAGCGTCTGTACGTACTCTTCCACATATTGTTTGCCATCGAGCTGATTGCGCATTTTCTCTAATGCGTCGCTTAGCGTGCCGTACTCGTAAAAGATACGAAATGTTGGCTTAGAGACCTTTTCACCCTCACCCATTTTGGTCGCGTAGTCTTCTAGCTTGTTCAGTGCCGAGTGAATTCGCCAAGCAAACAATGCCCCTGCCAATAGCACTAAACCACTCATCCACACCATCCAAAACAGCACATTGCGTTTAGAAAGATCGATGAAGGGTTGTACTGAGCGATTGGATTTTGCCACCGTCACGCTGCCAATGATTTCGCCTTTGTGATAAATGGGTGCAGCAACGTGCATAACGGTTGAGAGCGGATCTTTCGGGTCTTCGATGGTACTGCGCGCGCCGTATTGACCACGCAACGTGAGATACACATCGTTCCATTGCGAGTAGTCTTTGCCTACGTCTTGCTGCCAAGAATCCGCAATCACAATGCCTTGTTTATCTGTGATGTAAATTCGATGGTTGATCGCTTTTTTGCCAATTTCCCAAATGCGCGCTTGGGGTTCTCGCTGCCCATAAGCCGCTAGTAGTTTGGAGAAGCGACTCTCAGACAACTTTCCGTTCGCAACATCTTCTTCTGCCAATACCGCAAACAAGTTCGCCATATCCACCAGCGTCTCTTCGGTGGTTTGGCGCACGGTTGGCTTAAGTTCTTGGACAACGGTTTTGCTCACCATGTAAGCCGTCATCCCGACTAAGATGAAGTAGAGAAAAAACAGTCTGAGTCCAAGTGGGATCTTCGGCCAGCGATTCATCATTCACCTTTAATGCAGTAAAAGTAACCAAAGCCACGCTTGGTACAGATGCGTTCAGACATCTCAAACGGCTTCAACTTATGGCGAATGGCTTTGATGTGGGTATCGATATTGCGCTCGTATGCAGCCTCTGGCGCCATGTCTGCCGCGACCATGAGCTGCTCTCGGCTCAATACATTGGAAGAGACGGAAATCAGCTTATCGAGGATCTTAAATTCCACCGCAGTTAACCCAAGCATTTGTCCACCGACACCGTAGTCGAAGTTCTGCGCAACCAAATCTTGACTAAATTGAGGTTGTTCTGGAACAGCTACAGGCTCTGGTTTGTGCTCCATCATTGGCGCTTTAGCTTTGATTCGAAGTTTAATGCGAGCCAACATTTCGCGCGGGCTAAATGGCTTAGTCACGTAATCATCCGCGCCAATCTCCAAGCCGACTACACGGTCAATTTCATCGCTTCTTGCGGTGAGAAAGATAATGGGAATATCAGAAAACTCACGGATGGTTTTGCACAATTCAAAACCATTGCCATCCGGTAAGCCTACGTCTAACACAAGTAACGATGCTGAGTTATGCTGCAAAAAGGCCAAGCCCTCTCCTGCTGTTACAAGCCACTCTGCGTGGTAGCCATCCATCTCTAATACATGAATCAGGTTCTCTGCGATAGCAGATTCATCCTCGATAATAAGGACGGTGGGTTGTTCGCTCAATGTCTTAGCCTCATTGACGGTGTTTATCTTTATGTTGGTATTATCACTTAATTTGGGGCCAAGGCTAGTGGATTGATGCAGCAAAGGCGCAGTTCGTGGATAATACTAATCAAACACACTTCTATTCAGCATAATAAATTTATCACTTAGATTAATGAGTCACCACAATTGTGAATACAATGATTTCAACCATTGATATGAACAGTGTTCATTTTAAACTCAAGTTATCAATTCGATTTTATTTAAAGGACAGTCACTGATGAAAAGAGCGCTAATCCCCCTGGCTTTACTGACTTTGCTCTCAGGTTGCGCCAGCATGTCTCCGGATGAGTGCAAAACGGCGAACTGGTACAACGTAGGTTATCAAGATGGCCGAGATGGCAACGATCCAAACATTATCAATAGCTATACCGAAGACTGTGGTGAAGCGGGTGTGACACCCGACCGAGCGAAATGGAAAGAAGGCTTTGATAAAGGCACTATCCAATATTGCTCACCAGACAATGGGTACACTGTCGGTATCGAAGGCAAAGAATACTACGGTGTGTGCAGCAGCAAAGAGTTCATTGAGAACTACCAGTTAGGTCATCAAGAATATCAACGCCAGCAACGCATCCAACAAATCGATACTGAAATCTCGGTCATCGATAATCAGCTTGATGGCAATCCAGACAAAGACAATGCCAAGAGACTGAAAGAGAAGAGAAAGCGATTGGCTGACGAGCGTTCAAGCCTCCTATCGCCAACCATCAACTTGAATCTGAATTTCTAAATCGATTGGATTTAGCTTCTAAAAATTCATGGCCCTAGCTCAGTTCTAGGGTCATGAATTGACTGTTCGGATCGAGTTCGTAATCCCCGAACGGCTCGCAGTACACAAAGCCATGCTTTTCATACAACAGGCGCGCTGGTTTAAAAAACTCCATCGAGCCCGTTTCTAAACTCAAGCGCTGCAAACCTTTTTGCTTCGCTTGCTCAATCACATGAATCAATAATTGAGATGCCACACCTTGGTTTCTTGCCGTAGGCGTGGTGCGCATGGATTTCAGCTCCGCGTGTTGGTCATCCAACTCTTTAATCGCCGCACACCCAAGCAGTTGCTCACCTTTCCATCCGGTCCAAAACGTCACTTCTGGCGCTTTGAGCTTATCTAAATCTAACGCATGCACGCTTTCTGGTGGCGATGTAGCGTACATGTCCTGTAAATGTCCTTCCAACATCGCAATCACTTGCGGCCGTTCTAAATTGTCGATTTCAATTCTCATCTTTCCATCCTTGGTTTTTCATAGCTAAAGCGGCTGTCTCATAATGTGCTGCGGTCCAACTGGGCCGCCGTGGTAAAGCTCATTGGTATCTTCAAACCCTGATTTTAAATAGCACTGATAAGCAGGTATGTTGCGGCAATTCACAGTGAGATAAAGCGCATCAAACTCGGGATAATGGCGTTTGGCGAAATCGGCAAACTGTTGAATGGCTTGCTTGGCGATGCCTTTGCCTTGATGACGGTGATCCACCAGCAAAGCCCGCACGCCTAAACTGTTTTCCGGGCAAAAATCGTATTTCTCACTGTAAGCTGCATCAAATAGAAAAAAGCCAACCACATCATCGTCTGTCAAAATCAGATGCGGAAGTTCTGTAGGTTCAAGACGCGTAAGCATTTCACCCACATCCGCGACCGTAAACTGCGATTGCTCTTCTAGCACGCTAAGTTCGCAAGTTTGTTCATGTCGCTCAGGCGAATACTTTTCAATGGTAATCATAATCTTCCTTGTTGTTTTTATGCTCAATTCATACAGGGTATGTCGTAAATAGAAATACCTGGTGTCGTATTTCCCACTCGCAGGCAAACGTTTAGCACTCTATTATCCTCGCCATTCGATAGAGAGGTTTCCATGTCCCGTTTTTTACTTTGTAGTTTTGCACTCGTTTTACTCTACCCTACTGCCATTGATTTGTATCTTGTTGGTTTGCCTCAAATTGCGTCAGATCTCAACGCCAGTGAATCTCAGTTGCATATTGCATTTTCGATCTATTTAGCTGGCATGGCTACCACCATGTTATTCGCGGGGAAAATTGCAGACTCTGTGGGACGAAAGCCTGTTGCCGTCGTCGGCGCGATGATCTTCGTGCTCGCGTCTTTTCTCGGCGGGATGGCTGAGCAACCAAACACTTTCTTGATTGCTCGCTTTTGCCAAGGCATCGGGGCTGGATCTTGCTATGTCGTCGCATTCGCGATTTTACGCGACACGTTAGACGATGAACGCCGCGCGAAAGTATTGTCGATGCTCAATGGCATCACCTGTATCATTCCAGTGATCGCACCCGTGATTGGTCACTTGATTATGCTGAAATTTCCTTGGCCGAGTTTGTTTACCACGATGGCAGGAATGGGCATTCTCGTCAGTGTATTGGCCATTTTTGTTCTCAAGGAATCACTACCCAGCCAACAATGTGAAGAACAGACAACGCCAGAGAGCCATCAAGAGACTTTCTTCGAGCGATTTTTTATCAGTAGGCTGATCATTACTGCACTTGGAGTGACCACCATCCTGACCTTTGTTAACGCTTCACCAATTGTTGTGATGAGTATGCTTGGTTTTGATCGCGGTGGCTATTCTTCCATCATGGCGGGGACTGCGACGATCAGTATGTTGATTTCGTTCTCGGCGCCATTGGCATTGGGGATTTTCAAGCAGCGAACCTTAATGATGAGCTCTCAAGGATTGCTCGTTTGTTCAGCCATCGTGCTCAGTGCAGCCCATTTCCATGATGGACAACCTTTTTACTATGTGTTCGGACTTGGGCTGATTTGCGCAGGCTTCGCTTGTGGCTTTGGCGTGGCCATGAGCCAAGCGCTCAGCCCATTCTCTCAACAAGCTGGCGTGGCAAGCTCGTTACTGGGCATTGCTCAAGTTTGTAGTTCCGCGTTCTATATTTGGTTTATGGGTTTCATCGGCGTTACTGCACTGAATATGTTGGTGTTTATCTTAGTGCTAGGTAGCGTAATCAGCCTTGCTCTAATACTATTGATTCCAAAGCCTGTTCACGATACCCATTATGAAGAAATCCCTAGCGCGACTTGATTTAAACTTACTGTTCACTCTGCAATTATTGTTGCAAGAGCAAAGCGTCTCGAAAGCCTCGAAAAAGCTGAACGTTACGCCCTCTACCGTAAGTAAGTCGCTCAACAAACTTCGTCATTGGTTCGATGATCCTTTGTTTGTCAAAACACCTAAAGGTCTTGCGCCAACGCCCTTGGCGCAAAGCATGGAGCAAGATCTTGCAGAATGGCTGCAAATTGGCTGCCAGATTGCAGAAAAACGCAGCGATATTACGCCTAAAGGAGTGCGTTTTGATATCACGATTGAGTCGCCATTAGTGCTCACAATGCTGGACAGACTCATCGTCGCTATCCACCAGCGATACCCTGAAGCGAAAGTAAAAACCAGTAACTGGGATTACGACTCACTCGACGCCATCATTCGAGGCGAGGCGGATATCGGTTTTACCGGCCGAGAAAGCCACCCTAGATCGAAAGAGTCGTTGGATCTTCTGCCTTATTTCTTGGATTTTGAGATTCTATTTTATGACCTGCCGATGGTGTATTTACATAAAGATCATCCGGCATTACAGCAAGAGTGGAATCTCGAGACCTTTCTGAGCTACCAACACATCAATATTGTTTGGGAAAAAAGTGAAACTTGGGCGTTGGATGAAGTATTAACGGAACTAGGGCTACAGCGCTCTATCGGGCTGACGATGTCCAACTTTGAGCAATCTCTTTTTATGGCAGCGCAGCCGACGCATGACATGATCACCACCGCGCCGCACTATTGCAAAAGTTACACAGAAAAGCTGCATCTCGATTTGGTGTGCTTGCCAATTCCATTAGACCAAGCTCAACAAGACAAGTTACTGATTCCATTTACCATGATTTGGCATAAACGCAATGCGTACAATCCCAAATTGCTATGGTTGAAAAACACCATTAAGTCATTGTACAAACAACCTTCCCAACCACAGTAAGACTCAGGCTAAGGTCAGGTTTTCTCTGGTTATTTTTAATGACTTTCTTGCTCTGATAGCTATAACTAATCACTTTATCAACTAATAAAAATGTTCTTTTGGATCTACACTAGCTGTTCATTTACACGCTAAGGATCAAGGATGTCGACCTTTTTACTCACTGCCATTGCAATGCTGGCGTTCGCTGCCAATTCATTATTGTGTCGAATTGCCTTGGCAGAAGGGTTAATTGATGCAGGAAGCTTCACGCTCGTTCGATTGATATCTGGCGCGATTACCTTAATCGCAATGCTTGTCGTGAGAGGCCAGTGGAAAACCGATCGGCCAACTTCTCGCTTTCGCTTTTTTGCTGGCGTGGCGTTATTTGGTTACGCTGCCCTTTTCTCTTTCGCGTACTTACAACTGGCGACAGGAACCGGTGCTTTGCTTTTGTTTGGTGCCGTGCAACTGACGTTACTGGCAATCTATTGGTGGCAAGGTGAGCGCTTTCAGTTTCTCGAAATCATCGGTATCGGCCTTTCGATTGTTGGCTTTGTTTGGTTAATGTTGCCATCTGCCACTCGCCCCGATATCAGTTCTGCACTTCTCATGTTGATTTCTGGCGTTTGCTGGGCTGCGTTTACTGCGCTCGGCAAACAAGCGCCTTCTCCAAGTAGTGGCATCACGTGGGGATTCATCGCTGCATCTATAATTGGCATACTCCTATCACCATTGATGCTGTCCTCAATCCACCTTTCTTTGAGCGGAGTGTTGCTCGCTATCGCATCTGGTGCCATTGCCTCTGGCCTTGGTTATACGCTTTGGTACCAAGTCGTACTTAAGCTCTCTTTGCTTCAAGCCGCCGCCAGCCAACTTTCCGTGCCAGCCATTGCTTTGCTACTCGGCAGCATCGTACTCCACGAGCCTCTTTCACTGCATATTCTTTTAACCAGCGGCATCATTCTTGGTGGGATCGCTTTGGTTTTTTTATCTCGATCCAAAAAAACAAACGAACAATCGGCAAGCCGATAAAAAGTAATAACTTTCCCTCTCAAGTACCCATTCATCATCTATGCTTTTTAAAGCATTAAAGCTCATTGCAGATGGTACAAGTGGTCTGCTTTGGTACCAGGCGAAGAATATAAGGTGAGAATTGGCTCACACAATGCAGCGATTTTGTTTCAAAAGTGAGAATCATCACAGATCGCGAATTTGCTCGTTTTAGGCGTTTCACCAATAACGCCAAGGGCTAGCACGAGATCAAGCCAAATACGCACTTTTTGTTTTGACAAAGGGTTTACAAAGCACACTTTTTCACCCGCTATATTCCGCCCCCCGAATTTATTCAGAACAAGATTCTGATTATTCATATAAGAAATTCATCAACTTATAACGATAAGCCTGAGCAAACTTTGACACTATGAACGACAAAATAAAATTCGCTATTAAAGTATCGCTTAGCCTAACTCTGGCTTATCTGATCCCGTTTGCCATGGGTTGGCCGCAAGCATCGACGGCCGCAACCACAGTGATGCTGATTGCATCCACAGGCAGTCGTCGTGAATCCCTCGCCAAAGGTACCTTACGCGTGTTAGGTACATTGGTTGGTGCCGTGGTTGGCTTGTTACTGGTGGGGTTGTTTGCTCAAGATCGCTTGCTGTACATGCTGAGCGTGTCGGTTGTGGTCTCTTTCATTTTTTACTTCCGTAATGCCTATCAAAAAGATCCTACGCTACTCATGCTGACCGGTGTGATGACACTGATGATGTCCAATGGCGGTGACGCAGAAGGTGCGTTTCTTTATGGCGTTGACCGCGCCTATATGACGGTGTTTGGGGTGGTGGTTTACACACTCGTGGGGACTTTCT
Organism: Vibrio sp. Y58_MX_L22; assembly: GCF_024181865.1. Taxonomy (NCBI): domain Bacteria; kingdom Pseudomonadati; phylum Pseudomonadota; class Gammaproteobacteria; order Vibrionales; family Vibrionaceae; genus Vibrio; species Vibrio sp. Y58_MX_L22. Next base: position 152,494 of record NZ_JAMZAN010000007.1, on the reverse strand, counting down.
TATTCCCGACCAAAACAGAACAAAACCTAAGACAGCTCATCGAACAACTCAACCAAGCACAACGCGCGTTGTTCACCGCTATCTTGCAAAATTTCGAGCAAAAATCGGCAGGGCAAATCTCTCCTCAAGAAGGCGGAGAAGAAAATCCAGAAGCTGAAGAGCCACAACCTAGCGTGGACACTCTCATCGAACAGATGTTTGCCGCCCAAAATGCGCTCGAACAGCGCTTTGCTACGGTCAGTGTGGAATGCAGCGACGTGTCGGCCTACATGAAAGAGTGGCGCTTGGCAGTTCATTTGAACAAGCAGGTAACGCAACAATTGACCGTCGCGGCGCACAGCCACTTTAGCCACCAGCAAGACCGTGAAAGCATCAGCAACTTTGATCAAGCCGTGGCGGAAATTGACGCGCTATTTGATACCTGCCAACAAGTCTGGGAAAAAAAAGAACCCGCTTATCGTGCTCAGGAATTCAAAGTCAAATACAACCAAGCGTTGCTAGAAGACGCAGCTCACCTAGAGAAAGGCTCTGCGCTTACGCTTGGTCACCTGTTGGAACTGATGCATCAAAACTTGTCGCGTTTAGCGGAGAGCATTAGCTGTATTGACTCTGTGACGAACAATGTCTCCTTTGACGTGCCACTGCCGAAACCGAAAGGCAAGTTTCTATGGTGGGACGCAGAAAACTTTAAAACCGCGGTCAAAACCTTTGTCACTTATTGGGTTGCTGGACTGATTTGGATTTATTTCAATCCACCAGGCGGCTATTCATTCGTGGTCTTCTCGACCATGTTTATGTCTTTGCTGTCGTTCGTGCCTGTGCACCCAATTTTGTTGCTTGTGCTGTTCACTTTCGGCTTCTTGTTCGCGGTGCCTTCTTACGTCTTCATTCTTCCGCAATTGGATCTCGGGTTAGAACTTGGCCTGTTCATCTTTATCTACACCTTTATCGGCTTTTATCTGTTTAACGGGCCAGTGACGATTTTCTATATGATTGGCTTGTTTGTTCTTGGTTTAGACAACAACATGTTTTATCACTTCGGGATCCTCATGACGATCATGCTGTTGTTCTACATGGTGGTGTTCATGATTATTTTCGCGCACTACTTCCCGTTTAGCTCACGACCAGAACACCTCTTTTTGACCATAAAAGAACGCTACTTCCGACATACCCGAGAGCTGTTCACTACCTATCAACAGCAGTCCAGCTCGGTTATTACGCCGCTCAAACGGGCCTTGCACTTGGTGACGCTCAATGTCTCATCGAAAAAGCTCAAAGTCTGGGGTTCGAAAATCAACCACAAACACTTTGATAAAACCACGCCAGAAGCGATTGGCGCGTTTAGCAAAGCGTGTGATGTACTCAGTAATCACATCAACATCTTAATGGCCGCCGAGAAAAAGTTGATGGCCAATCCGCTGATTACTCAGCTTCGTCAACAACACCGCGATTCCATCATTCCTTTGATGGCAGGCGCTTTAGCCAGCCATCAAGCAACACAAGAACTCGACTCCGTATTCGACCAATACAGTCAGGATTACCAAACATTCGAAGATAAACTGGAAGATTTTTTTAGTGAGTTGGATTTATCTGACTACTCTTATTCAGAGATAGCCGGTTTTTATATCTTGCTGAATTTAAAACGGAACGTGTTCGAAGCAATCAAGCATTGCAAGCAAACCTACGAGGATATCGATTGGGTGAACTTACAACAGAAGCGTTTTTAAAGGTGGGGATATGATGCTTCCAAAACTAACCAAACCAAGCCTCGCCATACTTTCTTTGCTCGGACTAAGTGCGTGTACCACGGTAGGACCAGATTATGTTCATCCAAAGCAGGCGCCACTGCCAAGTGACTGGTCGGTGCAAAAAGCAGCCAAAGATACGCAGCAATCAGAGCAACAGCTACAACAATGGTGGCAGCAATTTAATGACTCAACTCTTAATCAGCTGGTTGAGTTGGCGAGCAAACAAAACCTCGATTTAGAAGCCGCAGGGCTACGAATTGTCCAAGCACGTTCATTGCTTGGTATTTCGACTGGCTTGCAATACCCACAAGTTCAAACCGTGTCAGGAAACCTAGCGCGTGCCTACGTAAATGATCAGGGCGTGAATAACGCCACTTTGTCGTTTGATGCTGCTTGGGAAATGGACGTTTGGGGCAAGTATGCTCGCGGTATTGAGTCGGCAGAAGCGGGTTACTACGCATCCATCGCATCGTATCACGACATCATGGTCACTATAACCGCCGAAGTGGCGCGCAATTACATCAACTATCGCACATTCCAAGAACGTATTTTGCTGTCTCGCCGCAATATCGAGATTCAAGAGCGTGTCGTACGTATTACTCAGGTGCAGTTCGACTCTGGCAACGTTACAGAATTGGACGTTCAACAAGCTAAAAACCAACTCTACACCACCAAAGCAGCGTTACCGAGCCTCGAAGTGGCAATGAAGCAATCACGTACTGTGTTGGCTTTGCTACTGGGTCTGTTACCAGAAGAAGTAGATCGACTGCTACAGTCGGATGGGATGCACAAGCAAATCGCTGAGTACGAAGCCCAGTTCAAATCGACGGGCAGAAAATCGGCGCTATCGGGCACCGACGAGCGTTCCATTGTGCCACGTCCACCGCTTTTGGATACGCAAGTGGATGCTAACTTAGTGATGCGACGTCCGGATTTGCAAGTCTCTGAGATGCAAGCTCGCGCGCAAAGTGCGCAGATTGGCGTGGCAGAAACCGCTCTGTACCCAAGCTTTTCGTTGTTCGGTTCCATCGGTATCGACAGTACGGTTCCCGATGGCAGCAGTTTCAGTTTTAGCGATTCGCTCACCATGGTGGTTGGCCCAACGTTCAGTTGGAACATTTTCCAATACGGACGCGTGAAAAATAACATTCGTTTCGAAGATGCTCGCTTCCAAGAAACGCTGACGAACTACAACAAAAAGGTACTGCAAGCCGTTAATGAAGTCACCAATGCAATCGAAGCATATGACCTGTATTTGCAGCAAAAAGATTTACGCTTGCAATCGGTCAACTCTTCCATTCGTGCGTTCAACATATCCATGACACAGTACGAAAACGGACAAATTTCATTCGAACGTCTGCTTAACTCGGTAGAAAAAATGACCCGCGCAGAAGACAGCTACGCAACGATCAAAGGTAATGTTGCGAACCAAGTTGTCGCGCTCTACAAAGCCCTCGGTGGAGGCTGGCAAACCCAAACAGGCAAACCTTTCATCAGTGAATCGATTGCCACGCAGATGACAGAGCGCACTGACTGGGGAAGTTATTTAAATGAAGAAAACCGCGTATTGCCGCCTTTGCGACTCGAAACTCCGGCTGAGACCAGTGATGAAAACAAAACGGAGGATCGGTAATGCCTCATGAACTCTCTTGGGGAGACGTTTACTTTTCTCCTACGCTACTCGTGCTCTTTCTCGCCGTCACGGCCACGTGGATAACGGTGATGATATTGAACAAGACACGTTTGTCTCGCTTCATCGCTTTTCCGTCTCTGACGTTTATTGCCATCATGGTCGGTTATGTGGTGGCCATCGACAGCTTTTATATTCAATTTTAGGTGCCAAACAAGATGAAAAAACTATTCGTAATCGCACTCAATCTTGTCATTCTTGGTGGCGCAGCTTGGCTCGGCTATCAAAAGTTTGAGGAATACTTTAATAACCCATGGACACGAGATGGGCAAGTGCGTGCTAACGTCATCAAAGTGGCTCCTCGCGTATCAGGCCCAATTGTAAATGTCGCGGTGCAAGACAACCAAGAAGTAAAAACGGGGGATTTACTGTTTGAAATCGACCCTGCGACTTACCAGGTTGCGTTATCTCAAGCCGAAGTAGCACTGGAGCGCTCCATTGTTAGCTCTCGCGGTAAAAAAATCGAATATGACCGCTTAAAAGACATTCGTGCCAAAGACCGTGGCGCAGTTTCTCATAAGGATCTGATTCGTCGTGAAATCGCTTACGAAGAATCGCTACTGCAAATCAAATCTGCAGAAGAACAACTAAAATCAGCACGCCTTAACCTCAGCTTTACCAAAGTTTATGCGACCGTCGATGGTTTTGTATCTAACCTCGATATTAGAAACGGTACGCAAGCGGTCGCAAACCAACCACTGCTCGCACTGATCGACAAAAACAGCTTTTGGGTATTTGGTTTCTTCCGTGAAAACCAACTTGCGCAAATCGAACCTGGCAGCCAAGCGCGTGTCACTTTGATGTCTCACCCAGACACGCCAATTGACGCGACGGTTGACTCGATTGGTTGGGGTATTGCGCCCAAAGACGGCACGGTCGGCTACAACCTTCTTCCAAACGTAAACCCTGTTTTTCAGTGGATTCGCTTAGCACAACGTATTCCGGTGCGAATCTCCCTACAAGAACTTCCTGAAGATGTTGATCTTCGATTCGGGCTTTCTGCGTCCATCATGGTGATGAAAGAGTCATCCGCAGACAGTGAACAATAACTAAGTGAGAAGAGCCATGGTCATTGGTAAAAACCTCAAAAACATTAATGAAGAAAACAACTTCTTCTATCTAACCTTAGCGCTAGTGATTTTGTTGCTAGGGAGTGCGATGGCACAAGTAGTAGGTGAAGGGACGATTGAACACATACTTCAGGCTTTCACGGTTCTGACGTTTATCGTCTGTTTTGCGAGCCTTCGCTTTGACAAAACCTGGTCTCGTTTCCTCTACAGCCTGTTTGGTGTTTGGGTTCTTGTGATTGTGATCAAGACCGTTTTCGACATCAGAGAGATGAATGTGGTGATGCTTGCCCTCACCTTTGCGTTCTTTTTCGGCACTTTCAAATCCATCGCAAGACAGATTCTTTTCACCGGCCATGTCAACAGCAACAAAGTCATTGGCTCGGTAGCGCTTTTCTTGCTGCTTGGTCTGATGTGGGCGATTGCCTACCTCATTCTGCTTGAGTTTTCGCCTGAAGCCTTTACCGGTATGGAAGCGATTTCTTGGGGGCAGAACTTCTCCAATGCAGCGTATTTCAGTTTCGTTACCTTAACCACGCTCGGTTATGGCGACATTAGTCCTCTAACACCACTGGCTCAAGTCGTGGTGTATTTAGAGGCCATCACAGGTGTTTTTTATATGGCGATTGTTGTTTCAAGTCTCGTCAGTTCTAACATTGATCATCAGGTAAACAAAAATGGATAAACAATCGGTAAAAATCGACAGTAAGCTTTTCATCAGTAATATGGTGGAATCGGCAATACGCATTGGCTTGATCTTTGTCTTGCTGATGTTTACGTACGACATCATCAAACCCTTCATCCTTCCGGTTATTTGGGGCGCTATTATAGCCGTCGCTTTAATGCCGCTTACCCAAAAATTGCAGCGTGTATATGGTGGTCGTAGAGGCTTGGCAGCCACAACCATTGCTTTACTTGGTATTGCCCTCCTTGTCACGCCACTTGTTATGGTATCAGGCTCCATTGTGGATGGTGCAACGCACGCGCTTGAAGTACTACAAAATGGACAAGTGAAAATACCAGGGCCAAAACCTTCCGTAGCGGATTGGCCTATCGTGGGTGATAAGCTCTACGAAGTGTGGACCCTATTCGCTACTAATCTTGAACAAGCTATTCAAACCTTTATGCCACAAATAAAGGCAGGACTCACATCTTTACTGGGTACACTGGGGGGCGTATTGGGAAGTTTACTGCTTTCAATCTTGTCACTTGCGATTGCAGCAGGTTTCATGACGTACTCTGAATCTGCAGCATCAGGCTTAAGAACCATCGCGATTCGAACCGCTGGTGAAAACGCAAAAAGCTGGACCACGCTTATCGCTGCGACAATTAAAAGCGTACTGCTTGGCGTAGTCGGTGTAGCGGCAATTCAAGCACTGTTGATCGGTGCTGGTTTCTTCGTATTTGGCGTTCCGGCAGCAGGTTTACTCACACTGCTTCTAATGATTTTATGTATCGCTCAGCTCCCGGCGTTGCTCGCAGTGCTACCTGTGATTGGCTTCATGTACATGACCCAAGACACCTCAACAGCAACCATGTTTACTGTTTGGGTCGTAGTTGCGGCTCTTTCTGAAAACCTGTTCAAACCAATGTTAATGGGACGTGGCGTCGACGTGCCAATGCCTGTGATTCTGCTCGGTGCCATCGGTGGTATGCTTTTCTACGGCATCGTTGGTCTGTTCTTAGGTGCCGTTATCCTAGCAATTTGGTATGAGTTATTTGTTTGGTGGTTGAGCATTGAGAAAGCACAACAGCAAGAAGAAATGGCAGAACAACAAGACGCTTCTGATGACCAATCAGAACCTGGACACGGTGCTGGCATTTAATAAATCAATAAGTTAGAAAGAAATTTAATCTATAACTTATGATATCAAACCGCTGCATTTCAGCGGTTTGATTCTATTTGGATCACAGTTTCGTCGTAATAAATGCGATAAAAATGACGTTCTTGTTAAATTTTCATACTTATTACACTTGGGAGTTGCAATCGGGCAATGAACGATGCACTCTCGATGACCACTAATTTGCTTAGGATAAAAACAATGAAATTGATCAAGCCTTTAACTTGTGCGCTTGCTCTCGCAATGAGTGGCATGGCATTCGCAGATGTAACCGTGAGTGTTCCTGACAACGTTTCAGTATTGGCGGCTAACGGTGAAAAAGCAGATCTTTCGGGTGGTTTTTTCGCCTCTGAAAGAACACTGACGTTACCTGATGGCCTTAACCAAGTCGTATTTCGTTTCGCCCCTTACTTCAACCAAGGTAATGACCGTTTAAGTGTTGAAAGCGATGTTATCGTTACACGATTTGACGCGACCAATGCCGAACTCACTCTACAAATGCCAGAATACCGCAACCTACGTGATGCGGAAGAGAAGATCAAAGACTTAGATTGGAAACTGGTTGATGATTCTGGCAACGCAATCGCGGTTGACCAGGACAAGTTGCTCAAACCGGGTATGCAAATCGGTCGTGATTACGTACGTGAAATCGAAGATTATAACCAAGCTGGCGGTGCAGCAGCCGTGGCTTTTGCTGGCGCAGCAACCATGCAGCCAGTCACGCTTCCTGCAAAGGTTCCTGCGGATATGAAGCAAGTGAGAGCAACTGCGGTTAAAGCGGATTCGACAGCTGAAGAGATGCTGCACTTCTGGTACCAAAAAGCAGACGCAGAAACCAAAGCTCGCTTTAAGAAATATGTTAATCAACAGTAAATCTGGTTAACTTTATCGATATTAAAAAAGCCACTTCACGTGGCTTTTTTGATCAAAAATTAGGAAGCTTGGACAACTTTAGTATTGGCGATCAAGTCATGCAACAAACGTCGCTCCGGATGAAAGAACAACAATGCCAAATTTACCAACGGGATCCCCGGAATGAGCATCTCCAGCAAGTAGCTAATAACAAGCCTTAACCCTGCTGTAACTTTCGTTGCCTTACTATCATTTTTCATTACAACTTTAATACCAATCATGCGCATACCAATGGTTTGCCCATGACTCAATGCATTCCAGTTGATCATTAAAACCGTTGGTAAAGAAAGCAAGTAAAACGCCTGAGTTTCACGAACAAGCGTGAGGTTATCTGCTAAAGAGAGCTGAAAGTCGTTAAGAAAAGAGTTAATACTCAATGCGATGATTAACACGACCACCATCGTAAAGAGCAGGTCGATAAAACCAGCAATGATTCTCTGTTGCTTGCTCGCGATAAAAGCATACATGGACTTCAGTCACCTCAATGTAATTGGTTAAGCGAGAATGACTGAGTGTACAGACGCGCAATGGTGAGCGCAGTTTAGGTATTGCCAACATAATATTCAACTAAGAACATACTAAATCGCGGTCGTATCTCAAAAGTAATCATTACATCTTGAGCATAACCGTATCAATTTAACAAAACGCTACCAGTAACGTTCGTAAATGATATTTCCCCCGGTTTGATGGCGATACTTTTCCAAGCCTAGCTCTTGTAAGACGGGCACGGTATCTTTGATCATTTGTGGATTCCCACACATCATGACAAAGCTACGCTGAGCTGAGAATGGCGCATCAGCGGCGTTGGACAGTAAACCCGATTCGATGAGTTCAGGAATTCGGCCTTGTAATTTACCATCAACCACCTCCCTGCTGACTATCGGTATATACTTTAATCTGCCTTCATATCGTTGCTGAAGCTGTTCAATTAGGTATTTATAAACCAGATCTTTTTCGAAACGAACGGCATGAACCAGCACAATGCGCTCATTGTGAGGCGGTAAGTTTATATCATCCAGCAGCGATAAAAACGGTCCAATCCCCGTACCTGTAGATAGCAGCCACAGGTCATGAGCCTGTTTAGGAATAGAATCATGGGTTAAATCGCCATGTGCAGTGGCACCGACATAAATGCTATCACCAGATTTAAGCTTTTGGAGCCGTGGAGAAAGTTGTCCTTGAGGGTCGGCTACTATTAGAAATTCCAACCAATCGAATTGCTCGCTTGGCGCATTAACCACGGAGTAAGCACGGCTGATCGGCTTACCTTCATCATCAAGCAAAGCAAGCTTGGTGAATTGGCCAGCTTTAAATGAAAGAGGCGCGCCAGATATTCTCAAACTGAACAGCTCACCTGTCCAATCAATGCGTTTCTCAACTCTTGCGAGGTTGAAACCTTTGAGTTCAATCATGAGACACCTCCTATCTGGTTACTCTTAGTTAAACTTACGCCTTCAAATCGATTATGTAAAGTTTCTAGTTTACATAATCAAACCACCATTTCATTTCACATTTTAAAAACAATTTTATTACATATTAAATGATTACATCTAGAATAAATGCTCAAAGTGATAAGTCGCGTCGCAATTTGTGGCAAAGCAGATGAAAAAGGAGCAATAAAAATGGACACACTGTTAAAGGACTTTCCCGTTATCACAGAGATAAAAGTCGCATGGGGTGAAATGGATGCTCTGCAACACGTTAATAACGTGGTCTATTTTCGCTACTTCGAGACCGCACGTTTAGATTACTTCAACAAAATTAACCTGCTGGTCGACCTGCAGACCTCGCAAATTGGACCAGTACTGAGCGAGACTCAATGCCGCTACAAATTGCCTGTTACTTACCCAGACACGCTATTAGTCGGTTCTCGCGTAATCGACATGCAAGAAGATCGCATCACGATGGAGTACCAAGTGCTGAGTAAGAAGTGGGGTAAAATTGCGACCATCGCGACCGCCACTGGTGTGATGTTTGATTTTAAGAACAACGTTAAAGCTGCGATTCCAGATCACGTTCGCCAGTCGATTTTAGACTTGGAAGGAACCGTGGGTAGTACGCATCATTTGGAGTAGCAAGAAACGAGAGATTAAAGGCGAGGTTCCCGACAGCGCTTCTTCATCGCTATCGGGAATGATGCTGAGGTACCATTCCAGCCCGCGTGATAAGAAAACTAGCGTCATTCTAGCGAGCCATAGCGAGAGTAAGAATCTACTTACCGCTTGCTGCAGACCATAAAGCCATGAATAAACTCAATACAATCTGAGAGTAGATTCTGAATCACGCTCGTTCCTCGCTGTTCAGAATGACGGTTCGAGTTTGGCTCTGAGCTCTACAAAACCATCTAAAAAAGCGATTCCAGACAAGCCTAAGTGACCATCCGAAATCTCGCTTGAGACGCATCAGCAGCGCGACTCTTCCAGCCTACGCGATAAGAAAAGCTACGTCATTCTAGCGAGCCAAAGTGAGACTAAGAATCTACTTGCCGCTTGCTACAGACCATAGAGCGGTTAGCAGAATGTCTCGATGTACAGCGCTTCCACCTTATCTCTGGCCCATTGCGTTTTACGCAAAAACTTCAGAGAAGATTTGATCGACGGATCTTTCTTAAAACAGTTCACTCGAACGCGCTCATACAGGCCATTCCAACCAAAGTGTTCAACTAGTCGGGTGACGATTTTTTCTAAACTCAACCCATGCAGAGGGTTATTCGGCTGTTCGTTGCTCATGTTGTTGATCCAGTAACGATGTAAGTGGCGGGCTAATCTAACTCAAAGTGACCACTTAACCTAATGTTTTCACCTTCAAAGGCGTTTAGCTTGAATTACTTTGCTCATCTCCCCTATAGTAGCTCAAACTTCACAAACATCCTTTTCACGATGAAAGCCCTCAACGACCTCAATATTTTTGTCGAAACCGCGCGCCAAGGCAGCTTTTCAAAAGCCGCTAACAGCATGGACATGACACCTGCCGCCATTAGCGCTTCGATTAAGCGTCTTGAAGGGCAAATCGGTTTCCCGCTGTTTGTGCGTTCCACCCGAAGCCTGCGTTTAACCTCAGAGGGCGAACTGTTTTTAGACAAAACCACGCAAGCATTGGCTACATTGCAAGAGGGGTTGGATCAGATCTCAAGTGCGCGTGGTGAGTTATCTGGTCAACTGCACATTACTGCGCCCTCCGATTTTGGTCGCAATATGTTGCTCGATTGGGTGGATGAGTTCATCGATCTCTACCCAAATGTTTCCATCAAACTAGAGCTGTCCGATAGCTTGACGGATATGTACACCAAGCCTGTCGATATTGCGATTCGCTACGGCGAGCCGGCCGACTCTAATCTGGTCGTGTTGGCATTGTGTGGGGCAAACGAACGGATCTTATGTGCATCGCCAGAGTACGTAGCTACACATCCAGAACTCACCTCTCCTGCCGATTTAACGCAACACAACTGTTTGTGCTATATGGTCGCGGATTCGGTCTACAACAAATGGACGCTCACGCGTGACGGCGAGAAAGAACAAGTCGTGGTCAGCGGTAACTTGATGAGCAACGATAGTGACTTGCCACATCGGTTAGCGATCAAAGGCAAAGGCATTGCGAATAAATCGTTGATGGACATCAGCCGAGACTTAATCGAGGGAAGATTGGTGCGAGTGTTACCAGAGTGGGATTGCGGCCCAGTACCGCTCTACATGGTGTGCGCCGATCGTCGCTTACTGACGCCAACGATTCGGACTTTCCGCGACTTTATCCAACAAAAATGCTGCCAACAACGCGCCAACGTGCTGGCAACCTTCTGTCATTAGGCGATAAATCGAAGAGGACGAATCTGGGTATACTCAACCCAATCGTTCTCTTCCAATGTTTCAAGAAACGCCGCCATGTGCGGGCTTTGCAAATGCTTATCCAAGGCCTCTTGCGATGCCCAAATCTCTTGGAACATAAATAGGCCTTCAACTTTCTCGTCAAGATACAACTCGTATTGGCAACAGCCTTCTTCTTGACGAGTTGGCTCTAGTAAACCAGCAAGCAAATTCACCACCTGATCCTTGCTGTCTGGGTAGGCTTTCACTTCTGCAACTAAGTGGATCATCGTTTTATCACTCTTTTGCGATTTATATATTGATTACAGGGTTCTACGTCACCTGTAAGTAAGCTCGAATTAGATCTCGGTGAATACGGTTTCTGTGTCCCAGCGAGACTTTGGCGTTTTCGCGTTGAAGTCATCTTCCGCGTGGTAGCCCAGCGGCACGATCACAACGCTGGTGTAACCTTTTTCACGCAAGCCAAATTCTTCATCCAGCACTTTGGGATCAAACCCTTCAATTGGCACTGCATCAATTTCTAGCGTCGAAGCTCCCAGCAGCAACGTACCCACGTTGAGGTAAACTTGTTTCTCCATCCAATGGTTCGCATCTTTCAGATCAAAACGGTGCATGTTTACAAAGTAGCTACGACCACCGCGCACAGCCGCTTTCGCTTCTTCAGTTGGGAATCGACCATCTTTTTCTTCTTGCACCATTAGCGCTTCAATGTAGTCGTTATCGATGCCTGTTTTTGCACAAAACACCAATACGTGAGAAGCATTGAGAATCTTCGCCGCGTTAAACGCGTAGTTCTCTTGCGCCGCTTTAGCGATGCGCTGTTTGCCTTCTTCTGTGCTTGCCAGAATGAAATGCCAAGGTTGAGAGTTCACACTCGATGGACTAAAACGAATCAGCTCTTTAACTGCGTCGATTTTTTCTTGAGGTAGCTTGCGCGTTGGGTCAAACACTTTCGTTGAGTAACGAGATTTTGCAGCTTGTACGATATCCATGAGGTTCTCCAATTAATGAACTTAAGCTGTGTAACAGCATAACCTCATGAGATAAAGGGAAAAACCGATTTCGATTAAAAACATTTTCAAAATAAATTTGAAAATAAAACGATAAGAAAGGCTTTGAGCGTTCTCACTGAACTTCTTCATCTTTTTAGCAATAATGCATGTTTGCTCGCAACCAAACTCAACTCATGCTGCCTCAAAATAACGTTATTACATCCTTTCTGTGCAAAAAGCTCGGTCACAATCACCTTCGAATTGCCGGCGAATATTGGCACATTAAGAAGTTGGTTGCCTTGCAATGCATGATGTTGAAAGAAGCGCCTAACCTCCAAGAAGGGCTGCTTTGGTGGAGTAAAAGTGTTTCATTATTCGACCGCCGTTTGTACGTCACATTGCAACATGGTGATGCCCAAATCCATCTGCAAGTCGAATGCAGAACGGCCGATATGCCAAATTGGGCGGAGTCGGTGTTTGGCTTGCTCAAAATGCAATTGGAAATGCTTGAGCTAAGCGAATCAATACAGGTACAAATTCAAGCCAGCAATCCACTCGCGGCCGATATTTTTCTAGGGGAAACGCGAGATTCTAAAACGAGTTCAAGCGTGTTTGACCTGGTGAAACATGTTTATTTGCTGCTTTCTCACCAGCCAATTGAGCAACCAGAATTACTGAGTGTTTTGAACGCCTTGTTCATCAAAAACAGCAATTACGCGCTCAAGTTAGAGCAAGCGGCAAGGCAACTGGGCGTCTCCAAACGCACCTTGCAACGTCGACTGCAAGAGAAGCAAATGAGCTACTCTCAATGCGTTGATTTCGCGAAAAGAAAGCAAGCACTCACTTTGCTTGCCGACACCCAACTCACAACGCAGCAAATCGCCTATCAACTTGGTTACGAAGAACCATCGAACTTTCACCGCACTTTTCGTCGTTGGTATCCGTTTTCACCCATGCAGTATCGCCAACAATGTTTGGATAACCGAACTCAGCTAAATCAGCAACCGATCCGCTTGTACTACGCCAAAGCCAATACCTTCGACGATAACCACATCGACCAACCTGTCGGCAAAATCTGGATGGAAGTGGACAATATTGCGTTTGAAAAAGTGGTCTCGGTAGAATGCCGTGACCGTGATGGCGCATGGCGGCGCTACCCCGCCTTCTTCGAGCGTTTTTTAAGTCATGGCACCGAACTCTGGGCAACGACCGAACTTCCGGTGGCGCATCCCCTTACCTTTCGCCTGTGTTACGAAGTCGATGGGGAGCGTTACATTGAGAATAACCACCAGCGTGATTATGTAGTTTCTAAGGGGCTTTTAATTGGCGCAACGGAATATATTGTCCCGACTCGGCAACTTATTAACATTGGGGCGCAATATACGCTCTTTATCGAACTGGCATGCCGACTTGAAAACGTTGCGAGGATTGACTGTTACGCCGATGATGACCCCACACCTCACGCAATGCGCTTAACCAAACACTCGCTACATTATGCTTGTTGGGTGCTGCAATTATCGCTCACTCAAACTACAAAGCAGTGCCGTTTCCGCCTTTATGATGAATCCGGCAACGAGCTCGCGAAAGAGCATTACCCGATACAATATCCTATTGTGCAACCGCTCAATTAAAACTGTCGGTCAGATCAAAATCGTCTCTTCGTGACATCATTTCACGTCTTTTTTGGCGTGAAATGACACTCTCAATTTCAAACCTTTGCTTTATCGTTTCTGCATTACTGCATAACGGAGGCAGAAACTGTGTTTGAAACTCTACCTAACCCAATGAATAAAATAAAAATACTTCCTTTAGCGATCGCTCTTGCTCTCTCTGGCTGTGGAAGCGACGAAACCACACCAATCGATACAGGCAGCCACGTGGCATCTCCTGATTGGCAAGATCAAATCATTTACTTCCTGATGATCGACCGTTTTAACGACGGCGACAGCGCTCTCAATGATCAAGGGCAAAACGAATTCGATCCGACGTCGGATAAAAAATTCAGCGGCGGCGACCTCGTTGGCGTGAGTGATAAGTTAAGCTACATCGAAGATCTCGGTGCCACATCGATCTGGATTACTCCGCCAGTTGCTAACCAATGGTGGGATGCAGAGCAAAACTACGGCGGCTACCACGGGTACTGGGCGCGCGATTTCCAAAAAGTGGATGAACACTTTGGCGACATGGAAAGCTACCAAGCGTTAGCACGCGAAGTGCATGCGCGTAACATGTTCTTAATTCAGGACATCGTGACCAACCATGTAGGCAACTTCTTCACCTACGATGATCCTTACAGTTATGATCCAAGCCTACCTTGCCAAGGCTTCCGTTTGATTGAAAATGCGCTACACGCCGGGCAAGAACTGCCATACCCGCTCAACATGAACGAGTGTAAAACAGACGGCACAGGCAGCTACCACTGGACGCCAACCATCACCGACCACAACGATCCGGTACAAGAAAAAACCTGGCAACTCTCTGATTTGGATGACCTTAATACGTCCGATCCCGAAGTGCGCGCTTACTTAAAAGAGAGCTACCGAAAATGGATTCGCGAAGTCGGCGTCGACGGATTCCGTATCGATACGGTGAAGTTTGTTGAACACGATTTCTGGAATGACTTCCTACACGCCGACGATGGTGTGATGACGCAAGCGGTTGATACCGGTCGTGACAACTTCCTCACTTTTGGTGAAGTATTCGAAACATCGACGCCTTACCACACCGAAGGCGAAGAGAAGATGCTGACTTACATCGGTGAAAGTGGCTCGCCGAAACAGCTAACCTCGGTACTGAACTTCCCATTGCAAGCGACCATGACGCGCGTATTTGCATCAGGGCAACCGACCGATTACTTACGCTTCCGTCTTGAGAAAATGATGGAGATGTTCCCAAATCCATACATCATGCCGAACTTCATTGATAACCACGATATGCCACGTTTTCTATCGCAAGGCAGTGTCAACGATATGAAGCAAGCTCTGATCACCATGATGAGCGTACCCGGTATTCCTGTGATTTACCAAGGTACAGAGCAAGCGATGCCAGCAGCGCGCGATGCGATGTTTGCTGGCGGTTACCGTGAAGACGGCGACTACGTAGATTCATTCGACCAAAACAGCGAGATGTACTTGTTCATCCAAGAGCTTGCTAAGTTACGTACCGAAAACAAAGTCATGACACGCGGCGAAATGAAAGTCATTGGCAGCGATAAAGCTGGTGCAGGTGTGTTCGCCTTTACCCGCACTTTGGATAACGACGAAGTCTTAGTGGTAATGAACACATCTAACTCCCCAATGTTGATGAACCAACTCGATGTAGAGCAAGCGGGCGGCACCGTCTTCCAACAACAAATCATGTCGAATTGGGCGGACGCTCCAGAGCAGTTAATCGCCGATGAAAACGGTCACGTAACCCTTGAGTTGCCAGCCAAGTCAGCAGTGATTTACTCAAAAACAAGCAGCAATCAATCTGTAGATACCCCAGACCTCAACATCCAACTAGCGCAGGATTGGGAAGGACAAACCATCACTGGTGATATTGTTATCGCGGGTAGTGCGAACGCCAACGAGAAGTTGAACCTCGTCGTCGATGGTAACTTGGAAACAGCGCAAACCATTACTGTAGGTGCTGATGGTCAGTTTAGTGTCACGCTGTCGACTCGTCATTTTGCGATTAGCGAGCAACAGCACCGCTTCGCGATTTATTCCACCGAGAAAAAAGCAGGCATCGAGGACGTGAATTTTGTCTCCAACCTAAGCTGGTCAAACACGCCGG
This sequence comes from Vibrio sp. Y58_MX_L22, assembly GCF_024181865.1. Taxonomy (NCBI): domain Bacteria; kingdom Pseudomonadati; phylum Pseudomonadota; class Gammaproteobacteria; order Vibrionales; family Vibrionaceae; genus Vibrio; species Vibrio sp. Y58_MX_L22. The sequence continues at coordinate 136,646 of NZ_JAMZAN010000007.1, read as the reverse complement.
ACGACACCATTGATGATGCGGGCGATGCACAAGACGGCGTGGGCGGCCCTAATGGCAACTACTCATTACCAACGGATCCAACGTTCGACAAAGACAACAGCCAACTCGCGATCAACAAAGCAGAAGTGTTTACCGTTGGCAGTAACGTACGTTTGACCTTCACTATGGACAAAATCACCGACACTTGGTTGCCACCAAACGGTTTCGACCACGTGGGTTTCACCATCTTTATTGATTTACCGGAAGAAGCCGCAACCAACTTGTCTGAGCTACCGAAGATCAACGCTTCTATGCCAAACGGAACCTGGAGTCGCAATGCGGTTGTTTTTGGCTGGCAAAGCTCGATTTACAACACCAAAAGAGCAAATGCGACGACATGGGGAGAAGCCGTAACGCCAGCACCAATAGTCACGGTAGACAAAGCCAACAACACCATTTCGATGGACTTTGCTAGCGATGCACTAGGCCGCCCAGATTCGCTCGATGGTATCCGCTTCTATGTCACGACTTGGGACTTAGACGGCCTTTCGGCAACTTACCGTCCGCTAGAACAAGACAAAGGCCCTTGGAACTTCTCCGGTGGCGCATCGGATGAAAGTAAGATTTGGGACGATTTACCAATCATCACCTTGTCGGAATAAACCGTTAAATAAAACACCGCCCAGCGTTTAGCTGGGCGGCCATCAACAAAAAAATGCAGAAAGACACTTCTGCTCGTTTTTATTCTAGTTAAAGAACGATTTCACCCACAGCACCAGACTGTCCCAAAGCTGACCGAACCACGAGCCCTCTTCTACCGCTTGGCTGCTGACCAAGGGATAACTCGCCACGGTACTGTCATCGCTTTTCCAAACGACCTTACCAATCTCGTCTCCTTGCGCGATCGGCGCAATCAACGGTTCATTTAACACCACACTCTTATCAAGCCCAGCCGTCATTGAACGAGGCAGAGTGAGATAGGCATCTTTAGCGAAGATCGCTTCAACTTGATTAGCATTTCCCTTCCAAACGCGAACTTTAGACTCAACTTCCCCCTGTTTAGCAACTTGCTTGGTGTCATAAAAGCGAAAACCATAGCTGAGTAGATTCTTCGATTGGCTGATCCTAGCCTGTTTACTTGGCGTACCCATCACCACCGAGATAAGGCGCATTCTTCCTTCTTTGGCCGAGCTCACCAAGCTGTATCCAGCATTGCTGGTGTAGCCGGTTTTGCCCCCGTCGACATCAATGGAATTGTCCCATAACAACTTATTGCGGTTGTACTGCGTAATGTCGTTCCACTTGAAGACTTTCTCACTGTATAGCGCGTACACATCAGGAACATCGCTGATGATCGACTGCATGAGTTTTGCCATATCGGTTGGTGAGGTTTGGATGCCATCACTATCAAGACCATGGGAGTTCACAAAATAGGTGTCTTGCAGTCCTAATTTCTCCGCCCAACCATTCATCAAGGCGACAAAGCCGCGTTCACTGCCTGCAACATGCTCAGCCAGTGCAACGCACGCATCATTTCCTGATTGGATGATCACGCCGCGCATTAAGTTCGCAACACTAATTTCATCTTTCGGTTTGATGAACATTTTAGAAGAACCGGGAAACTTGGCCGACCACGCGTTTTCGCTCACGGTGACAACATCATCCCATTTCAAACGCCCCGCTTTGATTTCTTGTCCAACTACATAAGCGGTCATCAACTTGGTTAAACTCGCCGGAGCAAGGCCTGCTCGCCCGTTATGCTCGGCAATAATGGCACCGGATTGAAAGTCCATTAATACGTAGCCTTTTGCCTGTAACTGAGGTGGGTTGGGCGTAACAACGGCAAAAGTAGGTACGCTTATTAAACAAGTCACAATTGTCCATCGAGCCAGTGACACTTTCATCCGACTTCCTCCATGCTCTTACTTTGTCGCAACTCTATTGAGCATAGCTCACTCAACCAGTTGCACCAGTCGCTAATCGTTTCATTTTCTTGAACTTACATTGATTTGACCAAGGTATAGAACTGAAGAGGCAATTGGGAAATAGCATTGGTTCTTCGCGCCATTCGCAGTAAAGTAGCGCTACCCCTCAATAAGGAAATAAAGATAACAATGAACGCTCAATCATTTATCGACGCAGGATTGCATTACACTCCCCACAGTTTTACCGTTCCTCTGGATTACCAAGACGCGAGCAAAGGCACCATTGAAGTCTTCGCCCGTGCGGTTTGCCTAGTTGGCGATGAAGAATCGACCAAACCTTGGTTGGTTTACTTTCAGGGCGGACCTGGCTTTCCCTCTCCGCGTCAAAACGGCAATAACGGCTGGGTAAAACGCGCGCTGCAAGAGTACCGAGTTTTGCTCCTCGACCAGCGCGGTACGGGCAATAGTTCGGTGATTAATCATCAGACTCTGGCTCATTTCACACCGCAGCAACAAGCAGACTACTTAAGCCACTTCCGCGCAGACAACATTGTTCGTGATGCGGAATACATTCGTGAGCAATTTGGCGTCGAAAAATGGGCGATCTTAGGTCAAAGCTTTGGTGGGTTTTGCTCCCTCACCTATTTGTCTTTGTTCCCAGACAGCTTGCTACAAAGCTACATCACAGGTGGCGTGCCATCAGTCTCGCGTCATGCCGACGATGTGTATGAAGCCACCTTCAAACGCACCATGGAGAAAAACCAAGCGTTCTTCCAACAATTTCCAAGTGCGCAACAACTTTGCCAAAACATTGCGAATCACTTGCTGGAAAATGAAGAGTACCTACCAAATGGTCAACGCTTCACGGTGGAGCAATTTCAACAAATCGGCATCAACTTTGGTGTGAGTGATACTTTCTTGCCGACTTACTATTGGCTAGAAAGTGCGTTGATTGAAGTGAACAGCAAACCACAACTTCGCTATGAGTTCTTGAACGATATGTTGGCGCAGCAAAACTTCCAAACCAACCCGATCTACGCCATTTTGCATGAATCGATTTACTGCCAAGGCTTTGCGTCGAATTGGAGTGCGCACCGTGTTCGCCAAACCCGAACAGAGTTTAATTATGAACCTGGCCAGCCGTTTTACTTTACGGGGGAAATGGTCTTCCCGTGGATGTTCGACCAATACGTCAACCTCAAACCACTAAAAGACGCCGCAGAAATATTGGCAGCGAAAAAAGATTGGACTGCGCTGTACGATCAAACACAACTGGCTCAGAACAAAGTGCCTGTCAGTTGCGCCGTTTACGCCGATGATATGTTTGTTGAAATGGATATCAGCCGAGAGACGCTCGCGTTAATCCCAAATTCAAAAGCGTGGATCACCAATGAGTACGAGCACAACGGTTTACGTGCCGACGGTGAACGTATTCTCGATAGGCTCATAGCCATGGGCAAACAGACCGCAGCTACGTTGAAATAAGCACGGCAGACGTTAGAAAAACGCCTTTTCAGTATGTGGTGAAAAGGCGTTTTATAGCGGTTTATGAACAATGGCGATCAGTCATTCACTCTTTGTCCCTAAACCTTTATCCCTCACAACCTCATGTATAAAACTGCGACATGTCCTTTCCTTGTCAATGACTCCGGTGATTACTTGGTGCTTCTTGCGCCTAACTTTTTTGAAGGGCCTAAAAGAGAATAACAGCATAAATTTAAACCAAAAGTATCGGCTCCAACCTACCTAACCCACTATAATTAATGCTTATAATTTGAACACATAGCGGCTTCACCTGCGGACATGCTCCCCCTATCAAAGACCGCCAGGCCCCGCCTACTCATAATATCCGTATAATCTGTCCGTATTTCCGACTAGTTTAGTCAGGTATACTTCGTGCCGCTAAAATTTTAAGGTCGTTGACCACCTGTATTTTTAAAGGAAACCTCATGAGTCAGTATGTAGTTTGTGCGCTGTACAAGTTTGTTGAGCTGAATAACTATCAAGAGCTACGCGAGCCATTACTTGCGTTGATGGAAAAACACCATATTCGCGGAACATTACTACTGGCAAGTGAAGGTATCAACGGTACTGTTGCATCTGATCGTGCAGGTATTGATACGCTACTGGAGTGGCTAAACAACGAACCTCGTTTGACTGGCACCGTATACAAAGAGTCGTATTCTGAGACCCAGCCATTCAATCGCACCAAAGTGAAACTGAAAAAAGAGATCGTAACATTAGGTGTTGAAGGTATAGACCCTCGCCACGTAGTGGGTACTTACGTGAAACCTCAAGAGTGGAACGATCTTATTGCTGATCCTGAAGTGTTTGTTGTCGATACACGTAATGATTACGAAATCGAGATCGGGACATTCAAAGGCGCTGTAAACCCAAATACTGAAACCTTTCGTGAATTCCCAGACTATGTAAAAGAAAACATGGACCCGGCAAAACACAAGAAAGTTGCGATGTTCTGTACCGGTGGTATCCGCTGCGAAAAATCAACGGCTTACATGAAAGAACAGGGCTTTGATGAGGTCTACCACCTAGAAGGCGGCATTCTTAAATATCTTGAAGAAGTTCCTCAAGAAGAGAGCATGTGGGAAGGCGATTGTTACGTATTTGACGGGCGTGTTGCAGTGAACCACCAGCTAGAAAAAGCAGATTACGATTTATGTAACGCTTGTCGTCTACCGATCACTGAAGAAGACAAACAGTCAGAATTGTTCGAGCAAGGCGTGAGCTGTCCAAAATGTCACGGCACACACTCAGAAGAACAAATTGCTCGATTCCGCGAGCGTGAAAAACAAATTGTTCTTGCAGAGCAGCGAGGCGAGCAGCATGTTGGTGGTGAAAGTGCCAAGCAAAGAGAAGCCCGACGTGCCGCTAAGTACGCGCAAAAAGAAGCGCAGCGTAAACAAGACTAAGCCCAACTCTCCTTATATTTAGCGAGCTGCCGTATGGTGGCTCGCTTTTACTACGCACCAATACTCTTTCAATACAATTTTGTATCCCTCACCAATACCTCTAGTTGATTGTCTCTTTTGCCTTCGGGTAGCCCCACCATTTCATCATAAGCACTTTGATGCACTAGAACCTGCTTATTTGCTTTGATATTCCTGCACTTCTTTTGCATCTCGATCAGGGAATGAGCCCTCAAAAAGATACCGTTGTCATCAGTGATAAATTGCGCTTCTCCATCAATCACGACAGATGCCTGGTACAATGCGAGATCAAGCGAATGAATGACCAATTTGTCTACATAGAAGTATTTTTGTAACTTACTCAATGGTATTGCCATGTGTCACCTCCCTGAAAGTTACCTCTACGTTTTGTAGAATAAAACCGATCATTGGATGAGATTTCTTCGGTTTACTTGCGTACAACATCGGAAACAAAGAGGATTCCGATGCAAACAATCAATGTCGTGTGGTTAAAGCGAGATTTAAGGCTGACTGACCATCAACCACTCACTCAAGCATTATCAACAAAGCACCCAACTGTGCTTTTGTATATTGTTGAACCATTGCTATTGAACAACCCACACTATTCTGAGCGCCACTGGCGATTTGTTTGGCAATCACTGCAAGACATGGATGAAACGCTCAAAGCGTATGGGCATCGAATCACGGTGCTGTTTGACGATGCCTTAGCATGTTTCCAATCAATTCAAGCGCAATATCAAATCAACGCTGTTTTTTCTCACCAAGAAATAGGACTCAACTGCACCTTTGAACGAGACCGACAAGTTGCCGCTTGGCTGTATGAGCAGAACATCGACTGGTTTGAATTCGAACACGGTGCTGTAATCAGAGGTGCAATAAACCGGCAAGGTTGGGACAAACATTGGGACTCTGTCATGAGAGCCTCAATAAGCCCTATTGAGCTCCAAACCGACTTATTGCATTCATTGGATGCAGAAGCTCTCGGCTGTTCGTTTTCGCCACCATCATCCTGGCTATCAAAATGCAAAGGAATGCAAACGGGAGGAAGCCGGCTCGCTTGGAAAACACTAGAGGATTTTTTTCATCGTCGAGGTCGTGATTACTATCGAAGCATTTCTAGTCCCACAGCCTCACGCACAGCCTGTACTCGACTTTCTCCATATCTCGCTTGGGGTAACATATCCTTGCGTGAAGTTTATCAATACCTTTTGAAACACTGGCAAGTCGCTGGGTTTCGTCGCAGCTTAATTGCATTGTCTTCACGGCTTCATTGGCACTGTCACTTCATCCAAAAATTCGAATCGGAATACGACATGGAGTTTTACTGCGTTAATCGGGCTTACGAACCATTGATTAGACAAAGTAGTACTTTCGATGAAGAAAAGTTAGCAGCATGGAAATCCGGGCATACTGGCGTACCTTTGATTGATGCCTGCATGCGCTGTTTGCACCACACTGGTTACATTAACTTTCGCATGCGTGCCATGCTGGTTAGCTTTCTTACTCACCACATGAACATGGATTGGCGAGTAGGTGTAACGCATTTAGCGCAACTGTTTCTCGACTTTGAGCCTGGAATTCATTACCCACAATTCCAAATGCAAGCAGGAGTAACCGGGACTAACACAATACGTATTTATAATCCGATCAAGCAAGCCCAAGAACATGATCCTAACGGTACGTTCATCTACAAGTGGGTGCCTGAGTTACAAATGGTTCCTCCCCCTCTTTTATTCGAGCCCTGGACAATGACCCAGATGGAAGCTGTCATGTATCAGTTGCAGCCAGATAGCCGTTACCTTGCACCTATTATCGCACCAGACAACGCAGCTAAGGCAGCAAGAGAGCGCTTATGGGCGTGGCGGAAACGAGCCGATGTGAAACAAGAAGGCAGACGAATTCTTGCGCGACATGTTAGACCCTCAAAAGAAAGTAGGACGCGATGATCATCTTTCAATCACAATGCGTACAAATGCAAACACACTCCAGGGAACCCGTTGTACCCTCAACTAGTAAGGAACACACTATGTTCAAACGTATCTTAGTTATCGCGGCGACACTGATGGCGACATTATCTTTTATGCTTCCCGTTCAGGCTCATGAGCATGGCATGATGAAAGCCGATATTGTCGACGTTGCCGCTGAAAATGGCTCTTTCAATACGCTTGTTGCTGCGGTGAAAGCAGCGGGCCTGGTTGACACTCTCAAAGGGGAAGGCCCATTTACTGTTTTTGCACCAACGGATGACGCTTTTGCAAAACTGCCAGACGGCACAGTCGACATGCTCTTAATGCCGGAAAACAAAGACAAGTTAGTATCTGTTTTGACTTATCACGTCGTCCCAGGGAAAGTGATGGCTGCCGATGTTGTTAAGCTAGACAAAGCGACTACGGTTCAGGGGCAAGATGTGATGATTAAAACCATGGGCGATAAAGTCATGGTTAACGATGCAAATGTCATTGCAACCGATGTGAAAGCTAAAAACGGTGTCATTCACGTGATTGATACTGTCATCATGCCGAAATAACACCATTCAAAGGGCGGGACACTCCGCCCTTTAGACAGAACTTCTTCCACCCTTAGCACGATTCCTCTCCACTTATCCCCAACAAACCTCCACCCATTCACCATGACTATAAAAAAGATAAAAACAAAATTAAAATCAATGCCTTGCAAGACGACACTGCACAATATTGACGAGGTTAAGATATCGTTATCTTTCAATTTGAGAACAGGATTCCATGTCAGTGACGTTTACTTTTCCACATGTAAATTCTTAAGCTAAATTTTGGCTGCTCAATCACATTTCGGCAAACCATTCGAAAGGGTGGGACGCAAAGCTTCCGGTCTGTCTGCATTTAAAAATCTAAAAGAATGCTCATGATAGCGGGGTTACCATGACACAGTGTTACAGAAGTCCAATTTCTGTAGCGTTGCTTTATGCTCAGCATGCGCCGGGGTGTGACACTAGTTTGTCAGCCATAACAGAGGACATGTGATGAAATCATTTCCAACCAAATCCGTACTCGCGTTAGCACTTGCAAGCATTAGCTCAGGTGCTGCGGCTCACGGTTATGTATCAGAAACCAATGGTGGTGTCGCTGCAAGTCGCTCGGCACTATGTAAGTATCCAACGCCAGATACTAACGAAAAAAATAATAACTGCGGTGCGATTCAATATGAACCGCAAAGCGTTGAAGGCCCTGATGGCTTTCCCGAAACAGGGCCTCGCGATGGTAAAATAGCGAGTGCCGAAACCGCTTTAGCAGCTGCCCTTGATGAGCAAACTGCCGACCGTTGGGTAAAACGCACTATTCAAGCAGGTACACAAACTTTTGAATGGACATTTACCGCTAACCACGTGACGCGCGACTGGAAATATTACATCACCAAGCCTGATTGGAACCCAAACGCTTCACTATCACGAGACTCTTTTGATCTAACTCCTTTCTGTGTCGTCGACGGCAATATGGTTCAACCCCCGAAACAGGTAAGCCATCAATGTAATGTGCCTACTCGCGAGGGATACCATGTCATCCTGGCAGTATGGGATGTTGGCGACACTGCAGCCTCATTTTATAACGTGATCGATGTGAAATTTGATGGTGACAGTCCCGTTATTCCAGATTGGAAGCAAGGCGGTCAAATTATTCCTACAATGGATTTAAATATTGGGGATTCAGTTTATACGCGCGTATTTGATCAAGCAGGTGAAAACGTGGCGTATAGAACTGAACTAGAAATTACCGATGCAGCAATGGGCCAAGCGAAAAACTGGTCTTACGCACTCGCGACTAAGCTAAACCAAGAACAAGCAAAACTGCAAGCCGGGCAGTATGCAGAGGACAAATTCACTCCTGTTTATGGTACTAATCCGGTGTATCTGCAAGCAAATAGCGGCCTTGAGCGAGTAGAGATCGGCTATAACATTGAAACTCCTGTTCCAGAATACTCACTCACAGTAGATGGCTTAGCAGACGAATATATCATTGAGTCAACACCGACAACGTTGGATCTGACACTAACTGCTGAAGGCGATTTAAATGCAGAACTCACCGTTTACAATCACCATCGCGAACCACTTGCAAGTTGGGCAAACGAAATGAAAGACGGCTCGGTAGAGGCGATATCGCTCGCTTTAAGTAAATCGGAGCCGGGTCACCATATGCTCGTAACACGTATTAAGGATAAAGATGGCAACTTGGTGGATCAGCAAACACTCGACTTTCACTTAAAAGAAGAGTCAGTTACTCCACCACCATCTGATGAGTACGATTTTGTCTTCCCTGAAGGACTATCTAGCTACACGGCGGGCACAAAAGTGCTTGCCAGCGACGGGGGCATTTATCAATGTAAACCTTTCCCATATTCTGGTTACTGTATGCAGTGGAAAGAAAGCGCAAATCATTACGAGCCTGGAATAGGTTCACACTGGGAGATGGCTTGGGATAAAGTCAACTAAATCACCCTTTGAACGTTACGCAAAAGAGCCTCACTATGAGGCTCTTTTATAATCAAATGCAAAAATGACAATTTTCCCGGTCTAAACCATAAACACCAGATAAACTAGAGAGATGCGCTCGCCCCTCAATCAGCCCCATTTCATACCCTTCTAGTAAAACGGATTGTCGCATTGATAAGCGCTGAACATGAAAATTATCTGGTGGGGCAATTACCCTAACATGTGTTCCTGGTGGAGGGTTACGAATAAACTCCAATGATTGATTATAGTTATCTGCACGTCTTAACATCGCATCCGCCATTTTGGGGTGCTCCGCAAAAAGTTTCTTCATCAGCCATGTGGTCTTAACTGGCTTTTTGGCATAATTCAGCGGGTGAGAGAGTACTACGGTTATGTCGCGAGCCCCTCGACGATAAGCCTCACGCACTGGTATAGAGTCAGCGACCCCACCATCGGTATAACAACCGCCAGAAAAACAAGGGGTATGCTTGTAGGCAATCGGCAATGCTGTTGTCGCTTCAATCGCATGGTGAAAATTATCACGTGTCACGCGATAGTAATCTGCTTGCCCTGTATCTACATTTGTTGTCGCTGCGAGAAAAGGAACGCCATTAAACAGTTTATTTTCATCGACGGGATACAAGCGATTAGATTCTTCAAACAGCCACTTCACATCAATGAGGTCCCCACCTTTAACGAAGCGAGTTGGGTCAAAAAAGCGTTTGCTTGTGGCCAGCTTAGTAATGACGTTAATACTGCGATGCGGGTAGTCGGTCAAATACCCAATCAAATTTGATGCACCAGCAGATACACCGATTGCAAAATCAAACGGTTTATAACTCTGCTCTAAAAACGCATCTAACACTCCGCTTGCGAAGACGCCTCGCATCGCGCCACCTTCTACTACAATTGCTTTTGTTGCCATATTTCCCCCATTCTCCTTGCCAAAAGAGTAATGAAATTCGTGCAATCACAACAATTGAATATTCTTATTATTGAAATAGGTGAAGTCTATTTATTTCTCTCTTAGAAAATGAAAACTAAAGTTCAAAAAATCCGTACCCGTTAGAAATGTAATTGCGGGCTTAACCAAGGTGGCAAGGTCTAAGAGAAATCTAGGAGAAAACCGTTTTATAGGCTTCGCCCGCGCCATCAATGAACATTTGAGTACCAATAACCGCTAGAATTAAGCCCATCATTTTAGTCACAACATTTAGAGCACTTGGTCCAACCGCTTTGACCAATTTGTCTCCAAATAAAAACAGTACATAGGTGATCACACAGAGGACAGCGAAAGAAACGATAGTAATAATGGTTTGATCGAAACCACCCGCTGTCGCAAAGTTCATCGCGGTAGCAATCGTTCCAGGCCCAGCTAATATTGGCATCGCCAGTGGAGACACTGCAATACTCAATGCCGCCCGTTGCTGAGCTGGTGAATACGCCTTCTCTTTGGTTTTCTGATGCGTCGAATCACCTTGAAGCATGTTAAAACCTATCAAAAACACCAAAATGCCGCCTGTTATTCGCAATGCATAAAGCGTGATACCAAACAAATCAAAAATTAACTTACCGGCAATAGAAAATATCGCGATGATAATAAATGCAATAAAAACCGAGCGGAGCGCAATGGAACGGATGGTTTCTTTATCTTCATCAGCAGTTAAACTCAAAAAGATGGGAATATTGGCGATAGGGTTCATGATGGCAAAGAAGCCCATAAACACCGTAACTGTATGAACAATGAGTTCTTTCATATTTTCCACTGCATTTAAATTATTGATTCTAAAAACAGTATATACGCTCTCAAACAGAACGAGTGGTGTATTCTCGATTCGTCTTCACACTTATGCACCAAGCATTGTTTTTCTTTTGAGATAGTTTACCGACTCATCAAATGTCGCTAAGGTGAGTCTTCAGCCTTTAACGTAACAGGGGATGTTAAGTCACCATGAACAGCACGATTCAAACAATTCTCAATCACCGCTCAATTCGAAAATTCACCTCACAACCGATTGAGAGCGAACAATTAGATGCCATTCTTCAAGCCGGCCTTGCGGCGTCCTCATCAAGCATGTTGCAAGTCGTTTCAATTATCCGCGTGACCGACAAAGAAAAACGTACGCTATTAGCTCAATATGCCGGAAATCAAGGGTACGTTGAAAGCGCGGCTGAGTTCTTGGTGTTTTGTATTGATTACCAGCGCCACGCCAGTATCAACCCAGATGTTCAAGCTGATTTTACCGAGTTAACGCTAATAGGCGCTGTAGACTCGGGCATCATGGCACAAAATTGCTTGCTTGCGGCGGAGTCGATGGGACTAGGAGGTGTGTATATTGGTGGTTTACGAAACAATGCCCAAAAAGTAGACGAATTATTAGGTTTACCTAAAAATACCGCCATTTTATTTGGTATGTGTCTTGGTCATCCAGATCAAGCCCCTGAAGTAAAACCTCGCCTACCTAAGCATGTCGTGGTGCATGAAAATCAGTATCAAGACCTAAACTTGGATGACATTCAGACGTATGACCAAACTATGCAAAACTACTATGCAAACCGTTCGAGCAATCAAAAACAGAGTACTTGGTCACAAGAAGTCACCAGTAAACTGGCTGGCGAATCACGTCCGCACATCCTGCCTTACTTAAACAGAAAAGGGCTCACTAAAAGGTGATGACTACAATACGATAGGATCAAAAAAGGCCTCTGAAGAGGCCTTTAGAATTTATCAGCAAAAACTTGCTTAGTTACCGCCTGAACCGCCTGATGGTGGAGCAACCGGATCAACTGGCTTACCAGGCTTCGCATCTGGAACTGGTGGAACGGTAGGTTTGATTTGGTCTACAGGCTTACCTGCAGCAATGTCTTTTTCAACCTGCTCAACAACGTTCTTCGTATCTTCTTCAGAGATTTCTACGTAAATCACTTCTTCAGAATCCGCGCCTGCTTTAGGGTAATGCGGGTATTTCGCAATCACTTCTTCTGCCATTGATTTTGCAGCTACAGCCACGGCTTCAGGTGCAGCTGTTGGGTTCGCTTTAATGATATCAGACACGATATTTGCCGTAGCAACTAGCTTCGTAGCAAGTTCACTATTGCCGCCTTCACTTTGAAGGTTAGCAACTACAGACTCTGTATCACGAAGGATTTCGTCAACTGTTTTACCACTTGCATTGATATCGATACCTAAATTGGCAAATACTTTTTCAGCAGTATCTGATGAGTATACCTCTCCGTCATCTAGAGAGTTAGCTACCAACGTTGTAAATGGAGAACCTGTAACTAAAGAGTCAGCTTGGGCAAGACCTTTAGGAATCTTGTAATCAGACGTAATAGGTTTTCCGTTAGATGCATCTACACTCTTATCAGTATGCTTCAATGTGAAAGTACATTCACCTGGTGCACTCACTACGTCGATATGGCTAATGCGAGCTTTACCAACCATGCCTTCATAGTTTGTTGTTAGCTCATCAGCCTGACCTTTTAAGTCTCCACCACAGTCATAAGATACTTCCATGCCGATAACAGCTGGGTCATAAGCCTGTACTGAGTATGTTTTTACCTCAGGATCGCTGTCACTACCACAACCTGCTAGTAGAACAGCAGCCACACTTGCCGTTAAAAGTTTGATTTTCAAAATTAGCTCCAATATTTGTTGTTATATCCGACCGCAACACGAAGCATAACGGCAGTTGCATATAGTGTAAATAGGATGCATACAACTTTGGCATGAGTTTTTTCACATTACTGCCTGTTTGCTTGTGCAAAATCATGCATTCATCTCAATAACGCTAAATAGACACAATTTTGTCATGTATTCGTCAGTATTTTTTCGAGTAACTTGTTGCCTTTATTGCAACCAGATGGATAATAGTTGACTATTTTTTGTGGGTCGGATTTTCACACCTTCATTAATAAAACTAAGAGCTCTAAGTCGCTAGCAGCCATTTGGAGTGTTTATTACACAAATAATTCTGAATGGACTCGCTTTCTAAAGGCTTAAAACTGCAGTAAATCGTCAATATTGATGAAACTCAGTTCAATTAGAATGAATCAATTTCAGTCGGCAAACTTTCTTTCGGTAGTTATAAACCAATGAACACATTTAATAAATTTTTGGGGATATCAGTACTTCCAATCCTTCTTACAGGGTGTACTTTGCCTGGTAGCCACCTTTCGGTCAGTGACAAAACAGTCATGAGCACTGAATCGAGTGATATAGAGTCTCAGGTTACCGTTTATCCCTTAACTTTGGAGCGCGTAACGTCTTTAAATTCAGTGGACCCTTTTTCAAAACCAAACCCAGAGTTAGATATTGAAATCGCAAAATATGAATACGAAGTAGGACCTGGCGATATCCTAAATATCACTATTTGGGATCACCCAGAGCTAACGATCCCAGCGGGCTCATACCGAAGCTCAGCCGAAGCGGGTAACTGGGTGCATTCGGATGGCACGATCTTCTACCCTTACATAGGTGTCGTACATGTTGAAGGCAAAAACGTACGTCAGATTCGTGCAGACATTGCAAGCCGCCTTGCAAAATACATTGAGAGCCCACAGGTCGATGTAAGCGTTGCGGCATTTCGCTCTAAAAAGACTTATGTAACTGGCGAAGTTAACAAGCCAGGACAACAACCAATTACAAACATCCCCCTTACACTTCTAGATGCTGTGAATAGAGCTGGCGGACTGGCTGCCGAGGCTGATTGGCGTAATGCGACACTGACACGCAATGGCGTTGTTGAAAACGTCTCTTTGTATGCTCTGATGCAACAAGGCGATTTAACTCAAAACCGCCTTCTAAAGCCTGGTGATATTGTTCATATTCCTCGAAACGATGCGCAAAAAGTATTTGTTATGGGCGAGGTTAACGATCCGAAATTACTCAAAATTGATCGTAGCGGCATGAGCCTTACTGAGGCTCTTAGCAGCGTTGGTGGTATCAGTGAAATCTCCGCAGATGCTACCGGTGTGTTTGTCATCAGACGTTCAAAAGAAGAAGCTAAAATGGCGGACATTTATCAGCTAGATGTTTCTGACGCTTCTGCTTTGGTGATTGGTACTGAGTTTGATCTCAACCCTTACGACATAGTCTATGTGACGGCTGCACCTGTTAGTCGTTGGAATCGTGTGATTGCTCAGCTCGTTCCAACCATTTCCGGCTTTAATGAACTAACCGAAGGTGTACTACGAGTACGCACTTGGCCGTAAAACAACGTGCCGCAAGAAAATTATCTCTTGCGGCACGTAATCGATAGCTACTCAGCTCAATTGCGCAATATAAAGAAGCCAGCAATTCAGTTGAGATCATAAGCATACAACTTAAAGTAGGGTAAGCATTTGTTTTCTAATATTCTTGTCGTCTGTGTCGGTAATATTTGCCGCTCTCCAACAGGAGAGCGGCTTTTGCAGTCTTTACTACCAAACAAACATGTCGCATCAGCAGGAATCGCAGTAGATAAGAGCCATCTAACGGGAAAAGCTGCTGACGAGATGGCAACCACTATCGCGAACGAACATGGCGTAAGCTTAGATGGACACGAAGCACGACAATTAACACCTGAGCTTTGCGCTCAATACGATCTGATATTGGTTATGGAAAAAGGTCATTTAGAAGCCTTAACCAAAATCGCTCCTGAGGCACGAGGTAAAACGATGCTGTTTGGACAGTGGATAAATGAACAAAACATCCCTGATCCATACAGACAAAGTAGAGAAGCTTTCGAACATGCATATACGCTTATAGAAAAAGCAGCAAAAGCGTGGTCTCAAAAACTATAAGCCGCAAGGCTAAATAAACGCCAATGGCAAGGTATTTAAGAAGTTAAAGTAATGACAACACAAACTATTAAGCAATCACGTCAAGCCGACGATGAGATCGATTTGGGAAAGTTATTTGGGATCATTCTCGATGCCAAATGGCTCATTCTATGTACCGTAGTCCTATTTTCAATTATAGGCGTCGGCGTTGCCATTCTATCAACACCTATCTATAAAGCTGACGCTCTTATCCAAATCGAAAGTAAGAGTTCAGGTGGTATTTCAGCGATGGTTGGTGATATGGGAGAGCTGTTTTCAGCAGAATCATCAGCGACAACAGAAATAGAGATCATCAAATCTCGTATGATCTTGGGCGGTACTGTTGATAAGTTCAACTTAACGACTGTCGTTTCTCCAAACTACATGCCAATTATTGGTAAAGGCCTAGCTCGACTACAAGGTGAGCAAATCAGTCTGAGCGTTTCACGATTTAATGCTCCTTCTTACGCAGTTGGCGTTCCTTTAACTCTTGAAGTTATTGATTCTGAAAAACAGACGTTCAGGCTCTTAGAAGATGACAATAACGTCATTTTAGAAGGTAAAGTTGGTGAACTGCTTGAGAAGAATGGATACCAATTTTTGGCGACTGAACTTGTGGCTCAAACTGGTGACTCATTCACGGTCAGCAAAATCAGTAAATTAGATGCAATTAATAAACTTCAAGAAAACTTATCGATTAGCGAACGTGGTAAGCAAACCGGGATTATATCTTTAAGCTTCTCTGGTGAAGACCGCGCTAAGATTCAAGATATCTTGAACGACATTAGCCAAAACTACTTCTTACAAAACGTTCAAAGAAATTCTGCAGAGGCAGAGCAAAGCCTCGAGTTCTTGAAAGGTCACCTCCCAGACATCAAAACAAAACTGACCGCTTCTGAAGACGTTTTAAATCGATTCCGTCAAGAAAATGAATCTATCGATTTAGGCCTTGAAGCTCAGTCAACGCTGAAAGTAATGGTTGAGTTAGAAGCACAGCTAAATGAGCTTACATTCAAAGAAAGTGAGATCAGCCAACGCTTCACACAGGATCACCCTGCTTATAAGTCGCTACTTGATAAACGTGAAACACTACTAAAAGAGAAAGAACGTCTTAATAAACAAGTTCAAAAGTTACCGAAAACACAGCGTGAAGTTCTACGTATGACACGCGATGTAGAAGTAAACCAACAAATCTACATCCAACTATTGAACAAGGTTCAAGAGCTCAACATTATTAAAGCCGGAACAGTTGGCAACGTTCGAATCTTAGATAACGCTCAATCTTTCTCTAAGCCAATTAAGCCGAAAAAAGCGCTTATCGTTGTGCTAGCAACACTGCTTGGCGGTATGGCAGGCGTTGCTTTCGTATTAATTCGTGCAGCATTCCACCGTGGTGTGGAAACACCAGATCAAATTGAACAGATTGGCATGCCAGTTTACGCAAGCGTTCCAAAATCTATTCAACAACTGGAATTTGCAAACAAGCTTAAGCGCAACAAAGGCAGCAACAATGAGCTAGTCCTTCTAGCGGAAGCTAACCCAGCCGATCTTTCCATTGAGGCTCTACGTAGTCTTCGCACTAGCTTGCACTTTGCAATGATGGAGGCGAAGAATAACGTTCTTATGATTTCAGGTCCTGCACCATCTATCGGCAAAACATTTGTATCGACCAACTTTGCGGCCGTCGCTGCGAAAACCGGTCAGAAAGTGCTGCTTATTGATGCGGATATGCGTAAAGGTTATTTGCAGCAATGCTTCGGTCTACGTTGGGACAACGGTCTTTCTGATTACTTGAGCGGTAAGACATCCCTTAGCAACATCATTAAATCTACATCCATTGATAATTTAGATGTTGTGACTCGCGGCCAAGTACCACCAAATCCGTCAGAACTTCTTATGCACCCTCGCTTCAAGAGCTTTGTTGACGAGATGTCTGCACAATACGATCTAGTCATCATCGATACGCCGCCTGTACTCGCAGTTACCGACCCAAGCATTGTTGGCGCGCTTGCAGGAACAACTCTGATGGTCGCTCGTTTTGATCAAACGACTTTGAAGGAGATTGAAGTCGCGCAAGGTCGCTTCGAGCAATCAGGCGTTGAAGTTAAAGGTGTGATTCTCAATGCAGTTGAGAAAAAAGCATCTAACTCATACGGCTATGGATACGGCTACTATAACTACGCGTACAAAAGCGAATCATAACTTGAATTTAGATCGCTAATTAAACCAAATATGACAAAGCCCTGCTAGAAACAGCAGGGCTTTTTCTATTGCACTCTTAATTGCTTGTACGTAATCCAACTAAGCAAGACAAAGAATATTGGGTCACTCCAACCAAAACCGACAAATACTCCGATAATGCCGGCATAGGTAGTAATCACTGCCCCTAAGCCATTAGTAATCAATAATGCTTTAAACAGCTGTTTCGCAGTATGCCCTGATTCCACATTACGTAACATCAAACTCACCGCAGCGATTCCACCTAAAAAGATCGAAGTATGCTGCGATAAAAACAGCGCGTACTGGTCGTTAATTTGTACTCCATAGATCGGCCACATTATGGTTGGTACAAAAAACAACGCAAAAGCGAATACCGTATATACGACACCATGAACGGTTAGAAAAGTGCGGTTGGTCATCATCTCCTTATCCTCTAATAGGCCCTTGATTGAGCGTAGTTAACGGCACATTGATATCGAAAATTTGACCTCGTACTTCGACTACGCCCATTTTTCGTAAGCGTGCGGCATGCATTTCGAGATAAGCTTGCGCCGTGGCTTCATCTTCAAAAAGATAGATACCACCACCGAGTTTGTCTTTTTCGCTTTCCGTCCAGATTTTCCAAATCATGCCCGGCTCTTGGTTAATCGACTTAGCTAAGTCGACCAGAGCATTCGACATCTCGTCACCAAACGGACCATGAAATTCAAAATCAACTTGCAATAATTTCGCCATCTTGAGTCTCCTCTTCTTATTGACTCGTTTTCGATGACAAGATTATTACCTTTATAAAACTGACAGAAAAGTTCATAATTTCGCCATTAACTGTCTAAAAAATTGACTCATGAGACTAAAAACGACCTTAGAACAATGGCAAACGCTACAAGCGATTAATCAAGAAGGCAGCATTCAATCCGCAGCTTTACTGCTCAACAAGAGCCATACCACATTGATCTACTTGGTGAGGAAGTTAGAAGACCAACTTGGTATTCAACTTATCGAAGTACGAGGGCGCAAAGCGGGTTTGACAGAGCACGGCAAAACCATACTGCGTCGTGCACAATCCATGCTTGAACAAGCGCGGGAACTGGAGGTCATCAGCGAGCAGTTAAAAAGTGGGGTGGAATCTCAAATCACGGTCGCAGTAGATCATCTTTGTGACCCTTGTTGGCTTTATGCACCACTCAGTCAATTTTTGGAGGACAACAACACGACCTCCGTTCAAGTGGTTGAAACGTCACTGAGCAAAACAACCGAAATGGTCGTAAATGAGCTCGCTGACATCGCAATCATCAACTTACCGATAACCAACTACCCTGCCGAAGCATTTGGCGTAACAACCATGCTGCCTGTAATCGCAGCACACCATCCGCTCGCTAAAAAGCCGCATGTTTCCATCGACGATTTTGCAACCACCAGCCAAATTGTCATCCGTGACTTAGGCGATTCAGACAAAACAAAAAGAGATGTGGGTTGGTTACGCGCACGTCAGCGTATTACCGTCGATAACTTCGACCACGCTTTTCACGCCGTAGAGCAAGGCGCTGGATTTTGTCGGCTACCAGCGCACTTAGTCGCAGCCCGCAAGAGCGATAAAATTAAAGTATTGGAAATCGAACACTCCCATCAATATCAAGTTGCGCTGCACCTCACTTTACCCAAAGGAGCCAAAAGTGGTCCTGCGACTCAAGCGCTTTATCGTACTTTACTCAAAAGTGTAGAAACTCGAGCCTAGCTACAGTGGTATTGAGTTGAATCGCTAGTGTTATCGCCTATTGATTCTCCCTAAATATAGAGAAACGGCCATTTTGTGACGCTACACTCTCACAAAAGGTTGCACGGAGGATAGCGACCACCTACTATCAATCTGCTCATGCCTAAAGCACCCAACACTCGCGGAAAGAACTCGGTTCACGGCAATATCCTCACCTGCTTGGTTTAGCAGGCACAATCTGTTTTTACCTTCTTTTTAGCTTCTATTTAGGCGAGTGTGGAAGAAATAAGAAAGGTGAAATATGAACTCTACAAATAGCTTCTCGATCAATATCAATCAGCAAAAATCCATTGCTAAAAAAAGGCTCAAAGCTATCCGCCTATACGATGACGCTACGTTGGAGTTAGTTAAGCGATTTCACTCCAAACCAGAGTCATTGACTCCCAATACAATTCAATTGGCTGACGTTCAACATGCACTCGCAAGAGAACTGGGCTTATCCAGTTGGAGTAAACTAAAAGCTCATGTCGAAGAGCTAGAAGCGCACAAACTAGCCATCAAAGAACAAAAACCGCCCCTAGATGCGAAAGTAAAAACGCTACACGTTCGTTGTGGCCACGACATTCAACAACAACTTAAAGCCAGCGGATTTGAAGGGACATTTTTAGCCCTGATCGATCCGCTTTGTATTGGCCCCATACCAGCAACACCGCAGAACTTCCTTGCCATTCGTGCCCAATATGTCGTAGAGACTCTGCTGCCCGTGATGAAGCGTGAAGACTCGGTTCAAGATATAGTCACATTGGAACAATCAAACCTCGATCTGTTGCAAAGTGATGTATTTGAACGAATCGTCTTTTGGGTCGAACATGACAGCTATGATCAATTGATGCTAATTCGTGCTCTAACACTGTTAGAGAATGTAGAGAACAAAGTGATAGAGATCATTGAGTTGAACCAGTTCCCGGGTACTGAGCGATTCATCGGCTTTGGGCAGTTGCCTGAAGAAGCTATTCGTTCTTGCTGGCGATACCGTAACCCCGTATCTGCTAAGTTATTGAGCCAAGCAAAGCAGTGTTGGCAAGCAGTGTCATGTTCCTCACCAAAAGCTATCGTCATTTTGATAGAGCAACATCAACTGGATTGCTTACCGAACATGTCCGATGTGCTTAGGCGTCTCTTGCAAGAACTGCCTCATACCAATAGCGGTTTGAGCATGACTCAACAGCTTGCTTTAAATGTATTGAGTTCACAGCGTTCACCCATCTCTGTAACAGAGTGGTTCAAGCGGTATCAGCAAATTGAACCGCTACCTTTTTTAGGTGATGTCATGTTTTACGCCCTACTGTTTCCACTGACTCAATCCGAAGTGCCGCTTTTCGCTATCGACTCATTAGAGAAGAATTGGTGGGAACAAAAAGTTACGCTGACCGAATTTGGCAAAGCGTGTTTAGCAGGCCAAAAGCGAGCAAAGCAATGTTACTGGGTGGGCGGAATGCGAATAAGCGAACATAATCATTGGCGTTGGGATCACAAACGCATCTCCTCACTATCTCACTACAAAAAATCGTAATTACGCAACCTTGAGCTGTGATGCTATTGACTGTAGTGAGCATTAGCATCGCCGTCTGGATCCAAATCCTATTACGACCTATCACCTATTTCACACTGCATAAACCGTAACTATTTATGCAAAAATCAGTTTCCGCCTCGAAGATATGCACATCATTCCTTATTTAACCGAAATGTAAGAATTCATTTCTATCGGTTGTATGTTCGATAAAAGTGTTAAAACTTGAAGTTTTCAACCAGCCATTTCGTTACAATTTAGTTAAAGTTCTATTTTTTATAGTGACAAGGTTCACATCTATTAATCAATCAGAGGATTATTCTTTCGTATTTTCCCACTCCACTGCTACTCTGCTCGCCGCTTTGAAGTGAACTCAAGGTGCATAACTATAAGGAGTGTTCTCATGAATACCAAGAAACCGATGTCGCTCACCAGCCGAGTAATTTTAGGTATGGTTGCGGGTATCTTGACAGGATTTGCAATTCGCACACTTTTTGCCGACAACGGATTTGTCGACGCATACATTGTTAATGGATTATTCGAAGTTGGTGGACAGATCTTCGTTGCCAGCTTAAAAATGCTTGTTGTACCGCTAGTATTTGTTTCGTTAGTTTGTGGTACTAGCTCTCTCAAAGACCTCTCTACACTGGGTCGCATGGGCGGTAAAACCCTCGCTTTCTACGTTACGACAACGGCTATCGCGATTACGCTTGCTCTAACTATGGGTACTCTATTCCAGCCAGGGGCAGGGGCAGATCTAACGGCAGCAAGTTCATTCAAATCAGCCGAAGCGCCATCTTTAGGTCAGGTGATCATCGATATGTTCCCGACCAACCCAATCAGCGCAATGGCAGAAGGTAAAACTCTGCAAGTTATCGTGTTCGCCGTGCTATTCGGTATCGCGATCAGTGCAGCGGGTAAACCAGGCGAACGCATCGCAGCATTCTTCTCTGATCTGAATGAAGTGATCATGAAACTGGTCGCGATTTTGATGAACTTGGCGCCTTATGGGGTGTTCTTCTTAATGGCGAAGCTATTTACTGGTCTTGGTCTGGGCGCGATCGTCAATCTGGCAGAGTACTTCTTAGTACTGGCTGGTACGCTTGTCCTACACGGTCTAGTTACTTACAGCTTAATGTTAAAAGGTTTCACAGGTCTAAACCCAATTACGTTCCTACGTAAGATGGAAGACGCGATCATGTTTGCTTTTTCTACAGCATCATCGAACGCGACGATTCCAGTGACAATGGAAACAGCAAAGCACCGCATGGGTGTTGAGAACCGTGTATCATCGTTCACAGTACCACTTGGTGCAACCGTGAACATGGACGGTACGGCGATCATGCAGGGCGTAGCAACTGCGTTTATTGCTCAAGCTTTCAATATTGATTTAACTATGGGCGATTACCTAATGGTTATCATGACGGCAACATTGGCGTCTATCGGTACCGCAGGTGTTCCTGGTGTGGGTCTTGTCATGCTTGCTATGGTATTGAACCAAGTTGGTCTGCCGCTTGAAGGTATCGCGCTCATCATGGGTGTTGACCGTCTTCTTGATATGATTCGTACCGCGGTAAATATCACTGGTGACAGTGCTGTAACCGTCATCGTTGCGAAATCAGAAGGTGCATTGGATGAAGCTCGCTTCAACGACCCAATGGCAGGCGTAGCCGAAGAAGAAGTGCACCTGAAGCGCGCTGACGCCTAAATCGTTCTACGATTACCATTCTGAAATTATATAGTCCTGTCTAAAAGAAAGCCCCGATGGAAACATCGGGGCTTTTGTTTTCTCCGCGTCTAGAAATACTCTTTCTAATCCGCCATCGAATTCAGTTTTTCTCTCGCTTGTTCTTCATGCTCTTTGGTGATGGCATTGCCGACCGAGTTCGCTGCTAGAGTCAATGCTGCCATGTCATCAGTAAAGCCGACGCCTGCTAGTACGTCTGGCACCATATCTGTTGGTAGGACGAAGTAAGCCAGCGCGCCACCTAGGATAGCCTTGTGGCGAACAGAAGTATTGGAATCTGCCATCGCAAGCCATGATTTAATGCCCATAACAGCAATCTCTTCGCCTGCTTTCTTGACAGAGTTTTTCATTTTGCGCCAGAAGGTTTTCTCATCTGGCGCCTGCATCGTTTGGTCTTTGGCGTCTTTCGGCGCCGATTTTACAGACATTGTTGTGGTCATCGTTGCCTCCGAAATTTATGACTATCTCCAACATATTAATAAATCGAACCTGAACGCAAGATTAATAACAAGAAATGATAGTAAAGTGAAACACAGATAGAAAAATCCCCAAACCGAAGTCCAGGGATTATTGCATTGGAAAAAAAGTCTTGGAAGCCAAAAGCTTTGGGAACCAAGCTTTAAAAGCAGAATGCCCTATTGAGCAATCTTCTCCAATACACGCATCAGCATTTTGATACGTGGTTCGATAGACTCAAGCAACAAGTACTCTTGATCGCTGTGGAAGCCCGCACGGATAGGACCTAGGCCATCCAAGGTTGGAACGCCTAGAATCGCCGTGTTGTTTGCATCAGAGCCACCACCGACTTCTTTCCAGTTGATGTCGATCGCCAGTTCACTTGCCGCTTCTTCAACTAATGTCATTAAGCTTTCTGTTTGTGGGCTTGGCACCATAGAAGGCTTATACGCTTCACGAACCAACTCAATGCTCACGCCATCAACGAATGGTGTTTCCAGCATACCATTTAGCTTGCTATCGACATCATCGTATTCTTCGTTGCTCCAGAAACGCACATCCACGATCGCTTCAGCATGTTCCGGAACGATGTTCGCACCGTTACCGCCAGAAACAATACCGACGTTCAATGTGGTACCAGATTCAAAGTTGGTCATTGCATTGACAGCCAGAATCCAATTCGCCATCTCAGTGATTGCGCTGCGGCCATTCTCTGGCTCGTTACCAGCGTGAGCTGCAACGCCATTAAAGGTCATTTTGTAGCGAGCCATGCCTTTGCGCGCTTTCACTAAACCACCGTCTGCACGTGCTGCTTCTACAACCAGTACATTCTTAGCGTTTTTCGCTACTGATTGAATCCAATCCACAGAGTCCAGAGAGCCCGTCTCTTCATCTGGGTTCATGCAGATAGCGATAGACAGCTTATCCAACACCGCTTGGTCTAGATTGCGCATCGCGTATACGATGTTCAGCAAGCCAGATTTCATGTCCGAGACGCCCGGACCGTAGGCTTTTTCTGCATCTTGAGACATTGGACGAAGCTCAGCAGTACCCACAGTGAACACCGTATCCATATGACCAATTAGCATCACGTCGATTTGCTCAGCTTCCGGCTTGTTTCGAACTTCAAGACCAGCACCCGCTCTGCCACAGTCGATGCGTTTTACGCTCCAACCTGACATCGCTTGGTACTTATCTTCAAATTGAGAAGCGATGAACTCGATACCATCAGTAGTGTAAGTACCACAATCCACATTGATTAGCGGACGTAGCTCTTCTAGATATTCATTTAGAGAGAATTGCATGACTCACTCCTAGACAAACAGATTCATCACCAGCATTGCGCCAAATGCGTTCAATACTGAGATTGCAATCATAACTGGGATGTAACGACCTTCAGTACCGATTGGCCCCATGATACGACCCATGTACTGAACTTGAGAGCCCATTAGGTAGATAGCAGGTGCAAGAATCGCAATGTGCGTGCCGTTAAGGATACCTTGGTCAAACAGCGTGATAACCACACCCACTGCGCCACCCATCGACATCCAAGCACCGATCAATACCGCTGCAGCTTCACCCGGCAAACCAAACACCGCCATGATTGGAGAGAACACCGTGCCCATCAGATCCAGCGCGCCAGTGATTTGTAGCGCCTTGATGATAACAAATGCCATCAATACGTTAGGCACCGTAGAGGTAGTCGCAATCACCCAACCTTTCTTAGCACCTTCGACGAAGATATCCGTCACCATTGGTTTTTTCGCTTTAACGTCACCCATTATGCCGTCTCCTCTTTTAGGTTCTCTGATTTGTTTTGGTCTTGCTTGTCTTCTTTACCTTCCGTCATGTTTAGGTAGATACGGAACAGGTTCGCACCAATGATCTTAAACGCGAACATCACCACAACCGCCAAACCAATAGAAGAAGTTACTGCTAGAGAGCCGTCAGCCATCGTCAACGTGAACAATACCGCACCCGAT
This sequence comes from Vibrio sp. Y58_MX_L22, assembly GCF_024181865.1. Classification (NCBI taxonomy): domain Bacteria; kingdom Pseudomonadati; phylum Pseudomonadota; class Gammaproteobacteria; order Vibrionales; family Vibrionaceae; genus Vibrio; species Vibrio sp. Y58_MX_L22. The sequence goes on along the minus strand of NZ_JAMZAN010000007.1, from coordinate 111,841 downwards.
GAGAAGAAGTTCACGATGGTTGCACCCGCAGTGAACTGGAACATGGTAAATACGTCCGTTTCACGCTTAGTTAGGTGACCTTCATCTTTTAGTTGACGCGTCATAGCCGCACCTGCATCGGTACTTTGTAGAGAAGCAATTAAAGCCAGACCAGAGTTACCAGGGATGCCCATTAGAGGACGTAGTAGAGGAGTAAGAAGCTTACGAGCGGCTTCAAGTGCACCGTAGTGCTCAAGTACGTTGATCATACCTAAGGCGAACATAACAGTTGGAATCAAAGTAAGTGCGAAAATGAAACCGTCACGAGCACCGCTACCACCAGTACCGCGAAGCGACGTTGTTGCAACTTGCACACCGTCAGCCGTTTCGGTGACACCATACGCCACCTTGCCGAAAGAGCCATTGAGCGTTGTAAAGTCGAATACACCGTACCATTCGCTAGATTGCATCAGGCCAGAAAAGAACACAACCGCAAACGCCAGAGCAACGTAGCACCCCAGTGTAACTTTACGCTCAGTTTGAACAGGAATTTTCATAACATTACCTACACATGTGGAACTTAACACATATGTTCACCTGAATAATGTGCTAGAGAGATGATCAAAATCAATCCGCCTGCCGAACATTATCGCGACTCAGTTATGAAGTTTTGTTTTATGATTTCAATCACAATTGAAAGATAATAAAAATTTGTGCTAACAATTAGGTATATTAATCTATGTCGATAGCTCACGACTTCTTCATCAACTCAAAAAATGATTCTGACGAATATTGCTTTCTACAACATTCATGACGTACTTCATACTTTGGCATTGAGGCAATATCGATTAACTCGAAAGTAACATTCAGCCACGAAATTTAGGTTAGGATGGTCCGGTCATATGTAAACGGCATAAACCAGAATTAACAGGACTATACGACCCATTGTTACGCTCACAATATAAAATAGCCAAATGGACACTCGCCCTCGTGCTTTGGGTGGTGATGATATGCTTAAGCCAAAATTCTGGTTTCTCGAAAAGCTGCCCAAAGGCTCACCAAATACAGAGTCAGCAAGATGAAAGCGTGAATTTATCACCATCTTGCGACCTTTCAGAAAAGTTGGTTCAAGCGTACCAACATCAGTTTGATCATATTCTTATTCCATTTTTTCTGTTTGCTTTGATTGTGGCGCTGCCGATGACAACCACAGCAATTCGCTATCTGGAATACACAGAACCGATACCGGAAAAGTATCAGGTTCACCTAAAGCTTTGCGTGTTTAGAGAATAAAGCCAGCAAGGCGAGAGACCTTTCTGCCTGACTTTTGTACATATTTTATTCACTTCACATAACAAACAACGAAATTTAAAAGTTTTAGGAAATATTATGACATTCACTCGTACACTTTTGGCGTTAACGATGGCTATCGTATCTGCCGTATCTTTCGCATCAGAAAAGACCGCAGAACAAAAGCTAGAGGAAGTTACTCAGATACTAAAAGATAACCCTCAAATTCTTGATTCATTGCACCAAAACCTTCAAGAGTACATTGCGTATCAACAGTCATTTGGCGACACCTTGAAGGAGGTTCGTCAATATCTAAGTGATGGCAAACATTCCTCTTTTGGTGCTGAAAACCCTGAGTTAACCATTATTAACGTAACAGACTACAGCTGCCCTTTTTGTAAACGTTTAGAAGGAGAGCTGGTCAAAGTTGGTAAGGAATATCCGCAGGTAAAAGTGCTTAACCTCAATGTCTCTTTTAAAGAACAATACGAGAAAAACGGCTACAACTCGGCAAGTTACGCATTAAATGTTTGGCAAAACCAGCGAGATAAGTACGAACAAGTGCATGAGTTATTGGTGAAAAAACCGGGCGCACATGACGCACGTTCCTTAAATCAAATCGCGAAAAAAACGGGGACAGAAGCGCAGCTTGTCGACGACAAAGAGACCAAGGCGTTGCTTGATAAAAACTATCAGTATTTCACGCAACTTGGTTTACGCGGCACGCCTGCGTTGATCATTAATGATCAAGTTATTCCTGGCTATGTGCCGTTTGACGAGCTAGAAAAAGTCATCGACCAAGAACTGGCGAACTAAAACAACAAAGCCCTTCCCTGATAACTCAAGGAAGGGCTTTTTATTTATCGACATAAAGAGCGTTTAGTTACTTATCACGTCCTACAAACGCCACAACGACTTTGTCATTGCCAAGCGAGCGAGAGAACACGTACGCGCCTTCTTGTTCAATTACTTGATGCTGACCCGCACCAATCGCTGGGTGCGCTTTACGGAACTGACCAAGAGTTTGCCAGTGTTTGAGCAGCGCTTGCTTCTCATCAGATAGCTTCCACACCATGTCAGAACGAGTGCCTTGGTGGAAATCGTCCGCGTAAGGACCAATGTTACGACCAACTTCATCACCATAGTAAACCTGAACAGCACCAGGGCTCAGAAGCAGTGCATTCGCGGAGTTACGCTGCATGCCGTAATCTTTGAAGCGAGAGAAGAACAGCTCGGTATCGTGAGAAGACATGTAGCTCACTGGGTTGAAGTCTTTTTCATTGGCGATAGTATCTGCGTAACTTTGGTAGGTGTCTGCCATTTGGCTGAAACACGCCGCGCCTTTGTCTAACTTCTTCTGCATGTCGAAGTTAATCAACGCATCAAAGCCATCTTCAAAGTAAGGACTGCGATATGCGGTATGTCCCCATACTTCACCCATCATCCAGAATGGCTGACCTGACTTACCATTCTCTTTGCGCCACTGCTCAAGACTGCTTGAAGCCTCTTCTTTCAAGCGTTTCCACACATCGCCTTCAACGTGCTTCACCGTATCGACACGGTAACCATCAATGCCAAAGCGTTTCACCCAATCAGTTTGCCACTCAATTAGGTAGTCCGAGACGGTGTAATTGTCGCGCGCCTCTACGCGAGTACCAGGGTTATCCAATAGCCACTGCGCGGGCTTCACGGCTTTGTCTGATTCGGTGATAAAGTCAGGTAAACCCGCCAATGACATAGTGATATCACTGCTGCCCGGAGCTGGGTATCCCGGTAGACCTGTTCTTACCCAGTCACCGCCCCACCATTTCGACCAGTTTGGACTCTGGTAATCAATATTCTGGTGATAGCTATGCCAATTTTCACCCGCTTTTGGTTGCCAGTCACCCCACTTATTCGGTAAATCAGCGTTTGGTTTTAACACCTCAATACCGTCAAATTGCAAATCGGCTAACGTTGAGTAACCGGTGTGGTTGATTACTGCGTCCATCAAGACTTTAAGGCCACGTTTGTGTGCCTCTTCCACCAGCTTTTTCAGATCAGCTTCGTTACCGAAGTTCTCATCAATCTTGGTAAAGTCACGCGTCCAGTAACCGTGGTAAGCGTAGAATGGGAATGAGCCGCTATCGCCGCCGCCAACAAAGCCGTGCACTTGTTCAACGATTGGCGACAACCAAATCGCATCTGTACCTAGGCTCTTGATGTAATCTAGCTTTTCGATCACGCCTTTTAGATCACCGCCGTGGAAGGTGCCGATCTCTTCTTTGCCGTCTTTCTTGCGTCCATAGCTGTTGTCATTGCTCGTATCAGCATTCTTGAAACGGTCGACCATCACGAAGTAAATGTTGGCATTGCGATAATCAAACGATACTGCTTCTTTGGTTTTCTTCACTGGCTCTAGTAGCACCAACCCGCCTGAATCTTTGCTTGGCGTCAGCGATACTTGCTGATCTTTTACTTCGACCATTTGCCCAGAGTAAGCATCACGCAACTTGGTGCCATCGGGGAAACTGTCACCCAGCGCAATGGTGACTTCGCCGCCTTGATAAACCTCACATTGCACTTGTGGGATTGGGCGTTTGAATTCTGTCTTCGCGGCTTTCTTAGGTTCACGCTTGAAGCGCAGTGTTTTCGCTTCCGCATCAAAAGCAAAAGAGTAATCGCCAGTAAAGCGGATTTTTAACGGCAGTTCCGTTGGCTTTCCGCAGTTCAGCGCGATAGGTTTATTGAATTTGACCTTCTGGCCATCAGGCGCGACACAGTCGCCTTCAACACCCGTAATTTTGAGCGTGTATCCATCTTTGGTTAAGGGCACAACCAAAGGCTGCTCTGCATTTAAAGGAAAGTCACGGCTGTTGGTCGTGGTCGAAATGGTGATGTTTGGCTCGGCGATGGCACTTGCCGATGCAAGCAATAAGGTAGTCGTAATCAGATTCAGTTTCATCGTTCAGTCCATTGGTTGCGCATAGGCGCAGTATTCGTGTTGTATTTTTATTCACACTAATAGTAAATGGATGAAAAACTGAGCACATCATTCTGAAAGGCTACGCCCTAAAGCTTGTGACGCTTCACATTTTATTGATATAGGGGCGTAGTTCTATTTAAGCGCAATAGATTGAGGGAGTTAAAGTTGCACGCTGCCAAGATTGCTCATTTGATTCATCGCCCATCTTGTGCGGCGAGCAGTGTAATCACTTTGTGGATAGACTTTGATTCGATATGGATTTGGCAACACCACGGCTAAACGCGCTGCTTGCCACTTCGAGAGTTGCTTTGCACTGACACCAAAATAATTCTGCGCCGCCGCTTCAGCGCCGTAAATACCGGGACCAAATTCAACCACATTTAGATACACTTCGAGAATGCGCTCTTTGCTCCACATCAGCTCCATCAGCAAAGCAAAGTAAAGCTCATAAGCCTTGCGAACGTAGGAGTGAGACGGAAACAAAAACACATTTTTCGCGGCTTGTTGGGTAATGGTGCTCGCGCCTCTCGACGGACCATTATCACCAGCCTCGGAAATCACGTCGAATAGCGATTCGAAATCGACACCATAATGATGAGGGAATTTTTGATCTTCGGTCGCAATCACCGCTAACTGCATATTTTTTGAAATGCGCGACAAGGATACCCATTCGTGTTGACTATTGTCTGGATAGTTCTTTGGTGGCGCAACAATGCGGCTTAACTTCCATCCCCATATTGGTGGATCGACATATTTCACCAAACCAACCAAAACGACTGGGGCGATCAGCAATATCAACACCATTTTAAATAGAAATGACTTAAGCCTTTTCAACATGTGTAGTTCCCCAATGCATTAGCGATTGATGATAAACAAACCCGTGAGCTTGCCTGATTCAATCAAGAACAACAAGTTTTAGAGGTAAAAAATAGGTCAAAAAAAGCCCGATTTACAATGTAAAACGGGCTTAGAATTTGATTAGACTAAATTATTTGTGCAGCTTGTAGAACACGGTTGAAAGTGGAGGCAAACGAAGCTCAAGTGATTGAGGCAGTGATTCACTTTCAACTTTTTCCGTTTTCACACTGGTCAGCACTTTAAAATCGCTGCCGCCGTATTTGCTATCGTCTGTATTCAGTAGCAGTTCGTATTGACCTGCATTTGGAACGCCTAAACGAAAGCGCTCGTGTGGTACGGGCGTAAAGTTGGTGATGATCAGAATACGCTCACCTTCTTTACTAATACGCTCGTGCGCTAGGATGCTCGCATCCGCTTCGTCTTGTAGACGCCACTCAAAACCAGCAGGAACACAATCTTGATCGTGCATCGCCGCTTCATTTCGGTACAAGTGGTTCAAATCTCGCATCAGCTTTTGGACACCTTGATGACGCTCATATTCCAGTAAGAACCATTGCAACTGATCATCGTGGTTCCACTCCGCCGTTTGGCCAATTTCCGCGCCCATAAAGTTCAGCTTTTTGCCCGGTTGACCATACATATAACCGTAGTATGCTCGTAGGTTTGCGGTTTGCTGCCATTCATCACCTGGCATCTTGTTATGGATAGAGCCTTTTCCGTACACCACCTCATCGTGAGAGAGAGACAAGACGTAGTTTTCGCTGTGCGCATAAACCAGCGGGAAGGTGATGGTATTGTGGTGGTATTTGCGGTGAACAGGATCTTCTTTGATGTATGAAAGACTGTCGTGCATCCACCCCATATTCCACTTGAAGCCAAAACCTAAACCACCCATAAAGGTTGGCGCAGACACCCCCGGAAACGCCGTTGACTCTTCCGCAATCGTCATCGCATTCGGGAAGTGCTTGTACACTTCTTCGTTCATCCATTTTAAGGTTGCGATTGCGTCGTAGTTTTCGTTGCCACCATCGACGTTTGGTACCCACTGGTCGTGGCTACGTGAGTAGTCGAGGTAAAGCATCGATGCGACTGCGTCCACGCGAATGCCATCAATATGGAATTGTTCAAACCAGTACAGCGCATTCGATACAAGGAAGCGACGCACATGTTCACGGCCTAAATCATAGATGTATGAGTTCCAATCTTGGTGCCAACCGCGACGTGGGTCCGGGTCGTGGAACAGCGGTGTGCCGTCAAAGTTTGCTAAACCGTGGTCATCCGATGGGAAATGCGCCGGAACCCAATCCAGCACCACACCGATACCAGCTTGGTGACACGCATCCACGAAGAATTTGAAATCATCAGGTGAGCCGTAACGGCTAGTTGGCGCAAATAAGCCAACGGGTTGATAGCCCCATGAACCATAGAATGGATGCTCAGACACAGGCATCAGCTCAACGTGGGTGTAGCCCATATCCACAAGGTATGGCACCAACTGCTCCGCGAGTTCGCGGTAGTTGAGGAAATCACCGTTCTCGTCGCGCTTCCATGATCCAGCATGCAGCTCATAAAACGATAACGCTTCATCACGCTTTTGTGTCACTGCGCGGTTTTGCCATTTCGCATCTTGCCATTGGTAACGCTTGTGATCGTAGGTGATGGATGCGAACGATGGGTATTGCTCAGAGTAGAAACCCCAAGGGTCTTGTTTATGAGGAAGCCCTTCCCCATTTGGCCCTTTGAGCTCAAATTTGTATTGTACCCCCTCTTCCAGACCAGGAATGAATAGGCCCCAGATACCGTAGTCTAGGCGTTGCATTGGATGACGACGGCCATCCCATTGGTTGAAGCAACCCACAAGGCTAACAGCCGATGCATGTGGTGCATAAACAAGGAAACGCACACCAGAGATGTTTTCACCGCCACGTTCTAGCGTGACAAAGTGTGCGCCCATGTAGTGATACATGTATTTTGGCGTATGCAGATGCTCGTACTCTTGGTAGATATTGTGATACTGGTACGGGTCATCAATAATTTGTTCAACACCATTCCAATCGACCGCTAAACGGTAGTGGGTCAGGTGTAAATCGCGTTGCTCTTTTAAGATGAAACCGCTGTCGCCATCACGCTCAAGCGCCACGCGAGGTTCACCATTAACAAGTAGTTCAACCTTGTTTGCGCCCGGCATCCAAACTCTCAGCGAAGCTTCGTCGTCAATGAATGGACCCAGCGCAGCAAATGGATCTGAGTAAGCCGCCTCAGCAAGCAGTTCGTATGCGCGTTCGTGTTGTTTCTTTATTTTCTTGGTTTTGGTGGTTTTCAAATCTTTCTCCCTAGAGCCAACATCCTTTTCAAGACCAGAGATCTGAATCAAACATCGGTTTCTCCACAGCCAACGTTGTGAACTCACAAAAAGACTCCGCTTCTCACGTTCGTTGCGTAAACGGCGTCAAAATACAAAAATGCCCGCTATTGTCGCGGGCATAATAACGGTACTTCATCCTAACGGATTGTGTTTTAGGAATGAGTGACCTAGACGGAACTTTCGTACCTCTGAGCTAACAAAAAATTGGTAATCAGCTCGTCCATCTACGCCACTCTAGGCATCTTACTTACTCGCCTGTGCACGAACTTCAGTAAGGCGTTTAGAAATACGATTCACATCTTCACGGCTGAAGATTTCATCTAGGTTCATCGACAATTTACGACGCCAGTTTGGATACTCATCCACCGTACCAGGAATATTGACCGGTTGATCCATTTCTAGCCAGTCTTCAAGCTGAACGCTAAGCAGTGCAGAGTCACCCGCGGCTACGTGCAGTTGCAGCGCTTCGCTTAGGTATGAATCCATTGGCACGTACTGAGCATCATGACCAATGCCTTCTGGCAGATAGCCATGCCAGCGAACACTGTCTAGAATGCCTTGTTTGCACTTCAAGCGGTCAGCGAATAGGCCTTCCAACTGCTGCTCATCAGGGTACAGACCAATCTCACGCCCCATCTTCAAGTCATCACAGTGCCAGAAACCGCGTAGTGTTGGCATATCGTGCGTACACAGCGCAGCCATAGACTGCTCAGCGTAGTGCTTCGGAGAAATAAAACCGCCGTCGTCTTTTGATGTTTCGAAGAAGAAGACTTTGTACGAATGCACACCCGCATCACGAAGGATATCAACGATTTCATCAGGTACAGTACCCAAGTCTTCACCGATTACAGAACACTGATGACGGTGAGATTCCAACGCTAGGATTGCTAGCATGTCTTCAACTGGGTAGTACAGGTATGCGCCTTCTGTCGCTTTCTCGCCTTTTGGAATCCACCAAAGGCGAAGCAGGCCAAGTACGTGGTCGATACGCAATGCTCCACAATGCTTCATGTTAGCACGTAGCAATTTGATGTAAGCGTCGTAGCCAGTCGCTTCTAAAACCTGAGGGTTAAGCGGAGGCAGACCCCAGTTTTGGCCTAGTGGACCAAGTACATCTGGTGGTGCACCGATGCTTGCATCCAATACTAGCGCGCCTTCATCAGCCCATGTTTCACTACCAGAATCAGCAACACCAACCGCAAGGTCACGGTATAAACCCACAGCCATGCCTTTTTCTTCGGCTAGCGCTTGCGCTTCTTTGATTTGATCGTCTGCGATCCATTGCAGGTACATGTACAAGTGAACACGATCTTGGTTGTCCTTAATGTACTTCTGAGTACCAGCTGCGTCGAATGTGCGGTATTTCTCAGGGAATACAGGCCAACCCCACATGTTTGCATCTTCTGCATGTAAATCAGCATGAAGTGCATCGAATGCAGCTTGATGTAGCAAGCTGTCGCCGCCTTTTTCAACAAAGTCCAAGAAGGCACGAGCGCGATCGGTGTTCTTGTCTAAATGGCGAGCTTTAAACTCACTGAATAGTAGCGGAAGAACGCTCATTTTTAGTTGCGAAACTTCGGTGTAATTCACCCAATGAGAGTCTCGCGCTTTTTGTAAACGTTGTTGGAACTCTGCGCTACCAACACGCTGTTGTGCTTCTGCACTTAGCGCGAATTCAGGTACAGAGCTTACGTCGATGTACATGATGTTCAACCAACGACGAGAAGACGGGCTGTATGGGCTTGCCCCTTCTGGATTCGCAGGGAACAGCGAGTGAATCGGGTTCAAGCCAATGAAGTCACCGCCACGAGAGGCAATATCACTCACCAGTTGTTTTAGGTCGCCAAAATCACCGATGCCCCAGTTATGCTGAGTACGCAGTGTGTAAAGCTGGATACTAGGACCCCATAGCTTTTTGTGTTGGTTTAGATCGTCTTGTTTGAAACACGCTTTCGGCGTAATGATCAATGACATCTCGTAAGGTGTTTTACGACGCTTACGACTGATGATCAGTTTGTGATAACCCCAAGCCAAGTTCTTTGGCAATGCAAACACTAGAGGGCCACCCTCAGCACGCTCATCACGAACAATTTGGGACTGAAGATAGCCTTCAAGTACCTCTCCTTGTTCTGTTTCTAAACGCCAGCTGAATTCACTCTCACGAGCACTCGTACCTAGGTTTAGTTCCACTTCGACTGGTTCGCCGTCGCGTAAAACAAGAACAGGGGCTAGTACGTCTTTTTTATGTTTCTTTTCAGCAGAAGCCAGTAGTTTTTCATCACTGCTAGTATCGTAGCCAAGCGAAGCGAGCAAGCGGCGTAGCGTCTCCTCAGACACTTTAGCCTCATCTCCCCAAGCACTGACATAGCTATCAGCCAATCTCGCCATTTCCGCGACTTTCTTTAATGCTGTTTGTTCTTTCATCGCTTTCTCCGAAGGTAATACCAACACCTTCCATGTAGGGTTTTATTGTTATCAATAACTTCTTTTGGAAAATGACCAAAGGTAGCGCTTGGCTACCTTGGTCTTAACTAGGTTCTATTAGCGTTTCACCGCTTCAAGTTTCCAGATATTGTTCACGTAGTCGCGGATTGAGCGGTCTGACGTGAACTTGCCAACAAGGGCGGTATTAAGAATGGCCTTCTTCGCCCAGCCAGCTTGATCTTTATATTGTTCGCTCATGTCTTCGTGTGCTTTCACATAAGAGGCGAAATCCGCGAGACATAAGTATGGGTCACCACCGTCTAGCAGGCTGTCGTATGTGGCACGCAGTAAGCCTGGTTGGCCTGGTGTGAACTCTTCACCCAATAGCAAGTCCATTGACGCTTTGAGTAAGTGATCCGCATTGTAGTAATCAAATGGGTTGTAACCTTGAGCTTTCAGCGCTTTCACACCTTCAACATCTAGACCGAAGATGTAGATGTTCTCATCGCCTACTTCCTCACGAATCTCAACATTTGCACCATCCATTGTACCGATAGTTAGCGCACCGTTTAGCGCCATCTTCATGTTACCTGTACCTGATGCTTCTTTACCCGCTAGCGAGATTTGTTGAGAAACGTCAGCCGCAGGGATAATGATTTCAGCCATGCTCACACGGTAGTCAGGGATGAATACCACTTTCAGCTTGTTACCGATGCGAGGATCGTTGTTCACCTTGTCTGCAATCTTATTGATTGCGAAGATGATTTCTTTCGCTAGGTGGTAACCCGGTGCTGCTTTTGCTGCGAAGAACACAACGCGTGGCGTACACTCAAAACCAGGTTCATTAAGAATACGGTGGTACAGAGACAGTACGTGTAGCAAGTCTAGATGCTGACGTTTGTACTCGTGCAGACGCTTGATTTGAACATCGAAGATTGCATTAGTATCGAGCTCGATACCCATGTTCTCTTTCACCCAAGTTGCTAGGCGTTCTTTGTTCTCTTTCTTCACTGCCATGAATTCTTTTTGGAATGTCGCGTCAGTGGCGTACTTCGCAATACCTTCAAGTTGCTCTAGTTTCGCTGGCCATTCTGGGCCGACTTTCTCAGTGATAAGCTGAGACAGACCTGGGTTACAGAACTTCAACCAGCGACGTGGCGTAATACCGTTCGTTACGTTGTGTAGACGTGTCGGGTACATTTCGTGGAACTCTGGGAATAGGTCTTTCTTAACCAATTCAGAGTGAAGTGCTGCTACACCGTTTACTGCGTAAGAGCCGATTACACATAGGTTTGCCATGCGAACCATGCGGTGGAAACCTTCTTCGATGATAGAAAGCTTCTGTTGTTTCGCGACATCACCCGGCCACATTGCACGTACGTCTTGTAGGAAGCGGTGGTTGATCTCGTAAATGATCTCCATATGACGTGGTAGCAGGTGCTGGATTAGCGACTCTGGCCATGTCTCTAGTGCTTCTGGAAGTAGCGTGTGGTTGGTGTACGCAAATGTCTTAGAGCTGATTTCCCAAGCCGCTTCCCAAGCTAAACCTTTTTCATCCATCAGGATGCGCATTAGTTCAGGAATCGCAATCGTTGGGTGCGTATCGTTAAGCTGGATAGTCTCTTGCTTAGGTAGATCCGCTAGCGAGTAGCCCGCAGCTTCGTGGCGACGTAGGATGTCACGTACAGACGCTGCTGAGTGGAAGTACTGCTGCATTAGACGCAGTGTTTTACCTTTCTCGTGGTTGTCGTTCGGGTAAAGCACTTTAGTGATGTTACCTGCGTCGATCAGTGCGTGCTGAGCTTCGAAGTAATCACCATTGTTAAAGCTTGCTAGTGAGAATGGTGCGATCGCCTGACATTCCCAAAGACGTAGCGGGTAAACAGTGTCTGATTCGTAACCCACAATTGGAAGATCCCAAGGCATTGCTCTTGCTGTCATGCCTGGTACCCATTTGCGAACTTCTTTACCGTTCTCGTTAATCACTTCAACGTGACCGTAGAAACCGATCTCTTGCGCAAGTTCTGGACGCGCAATTTCCCAAGGGTAACCTTCTACACCGCGCCATGCGTCAGGTGCTTCTTGCTGGCGACCATCTTTGAATGACTGTTTAAATAGACCGTATTCGTAATGTAAACCATAGCCGACAGTTGGGAATTCTTGTGCCGCACATGAATCCATGAAACACGCAGCCAGACGACCAAGGCCACCGTTACCCAATGATGGGTCGCGCTCTTCTTCTAGCAGATCAGTTAGGTTGTAACCTAGTTCAGCCATTGCTTCTGTTACTTGTTCGTACAGACCCATGCTGATTAGGTTGTTACCAGTCAAACGACCGATAAGGAATTCTAGCGAAAGGTAGTTAACGCTCTTCGCACTTTTAATGCGTGGATCTTCTTCTGTCGCAAGCAAATCTAGAGTAGTAAATTCAGCCAGAGCATGCCCCATTGCTAGGTACCATGCGCGGCTGTCTGCGTTTTCAATCGTATGAGCGTAAGTTACAGATAGGTGTTTCTTTACGCTTTCTTGGAACGACTTCTTGTCAAATTGTTTTTGTTGAGTAGGTTTCATTACGAAATTCTCACGTCTTTTGGTAATTCATCTGCCATACATCGTGCATTTACCTCTGTGAATAAACATCCTCCTAATTCTCATCCTTTGAAGGAGGAGGGCTGAGGGCGTAGAGGGGGTACCATTGCTAGGTTAGTGATCCAAATCTCAACAAAGTGAACTTTGCACCAGTTCTTAGTGATTTTGATCACAATGGAATGTGAGAAAGGTTAAAACCCGTTCATGACGCTTTTTATAGTCCACTCATCTGATGATGTGAAAATTGTAATATCGGTCACATTAACTCGGTCAGCGTAGAAGAACTTTTCGTAATCTATGTGCAACGCGATCTTAATGCTAACGAAACAAACGATATTTAAGTGACGACAATCACAAATAAAGGGCGTAGTTGATGGTAAATCCATCAACCCTTGAGAATTAGGAAGTGGATCAAAGTAACGAACATTTCTGATGTCGTAACATCCCACTCAGCTCACAGGATTGTACGCTTTTTATACAAACTAGAATTAGGCGATGTGAGTTATTTCTAGTTTTCGCTAGCTTTTATATCTAAGTGACCGTATGGAATGGTTTTTCAGACGGACGCAAGCCCCAACAGTAGCGACATCATCCGGCATTCAAACAGTGTTTTTGATGCTGATGACATCATTCAGTAAGACGGCTTTCAAGGGGGCTTTACAAGAATGATCACGTTGCTGTCATTTGGGTATACATAAATAAGGACATAACTACTAATGTGGATTCCATCTAAGCTTACTCGACCAGGACGCCTGCACAATGCCATCGTGCGCCCACGAGTGTTGGACTTACTACAGCAAGCGCCTTACTACAAATTGGTTTTATTCCGCTCCCCAGCAGGTTACGGAAAAACAACAATGGCAGCGCAGTGGCTATCCGATAAGCCAAACGTCGGTTGGTACAGCATTGATGACAGCGATAACGACGGCTTTCGCTTTGTAAACTATCTGCTTCAAGCATTAAACAAAGCCACCAACGTCAGTTGCGCTAACGCACAAAAACTGGCGGAAAAACGTCAGATCTCGTCTTTACGCTCCCTATTTAGCGAAGTATTCGCTGAAATGGCTGACTTTCATCAAGAGTGCTACGTGGTACTTGATGACTACCATTTAATCACGAATGATGAAATCCATGAATCCATGCGTTTCTTCTTAAAGCACATGCCAGACAACCTCACCGTTGTGGTAACCAGTCGTGCAGCGCCGCCTCTGGGCACTGCAAACTTACGTGTTCGTGATTTAATGATCGAAATCGGCAACGAGATGTTGGCGTTTGATACCGAAGAAACCACTCGCTTCTTTAACCAGCGTATCGCCGATGGTATTGATGAAGACATGGCGAACAGCCTAAGAACCTATGTTGAAGGTTGGCCATCGGCGATGCAGTTGATCGCATTACAAGCCCAACATCAAAACCGCACATTGGCACAAACTGTAGAGTCGGTATCGCAGTTCAATCACGCGCACTTGTGGGATTACTTGGTCGAAGAAGTGTTTGACTTACTCGATCACGAAACTCGTCACTTTTTAATGCAAGTATCCGTGCTTGACCACTTCAATGATGAGTTAGTGTTTGCCCTTACCCAACGCGAAGATGCACTGGGAATGATTGAATCGCTTAACCGTTACGGCTTATTCATTTACCCGCTCGAAGGGGAACAGAACTGGTTCCGGTTCCATAACTTATTTGGCGAGTTTTTATCTCATGAGCGCCAAGCTCGCATTCCTCAGCAAGAAAAAGATCTCCACCGCAATGCTGCTATCGCTTGGTTACAACAAAAAGCACCACACCAAGCGATTCATCATGCACAAAAATCGAATGATAAGGACTTAGTGGTAGAGATCCTAAACGAATTCGGCTGGAAGATGTTTAACCAAGGCGAACTCAGCACACTGGAAAGCTCAATTAACAAGTTGGACGATGATCTGTTGTTCAGCCACCCAAAACTTACGATGCTCCGAGCATGGTTGGCTCAAAGTCAGCATCGTTATAACCAAGTGGGCCACCTGCTTGAAGAAGCGGAAGAGGAACACAAAAAGCGTAACATTGCGTTAGATATTCATTATCAAGGTCAAGCAAACGCGTTGCTTGCTCAAGTGGCTATCAACAGTAACCAACCAGAAAAAGCTCTCGAATTAGCGGAGTTAGCGCTTAGCCAACTTGATAACACAATTTACCGTAGCCGAATTGTGGCGACTTCGGTTGTTGGTGAAGTTAACCACGTGCTAGGTAAACTAGACCGTGCTTTGCCGATGATGCAACAAACTGAAAAGCTAGCTCGTCAGTATCAGGTATATCACCAAGCGTTATGGGCAATATTGCAGCAAAGCGAGATTTTAATTGCACAAGGTTACGTGCAAGCTGCCTTTGAACTACAAGATTCCGCATTCCGTCTGATTGAAGATCAGCAGCTTCAGCATGTTCCTCTTCATGAATTTTTGCTGCGTATTCGCGCGCAAGTACTTTGGTGCTGGAACCGACTTGATGAAGCGGAAGAATGCGCGTACAAAGGTCTGCAAATTCTCGAAAACCATTCACCAAGCAAGCATTTACATAGCTATTCGATGTTGGCGCGTATTGCGATTGGACGCGGTGAATTAGACAAAGCAGGTAAATTCATTGAGCATATACAGCACTTGATGAAACAGTCGACTTATCACGTAGATTGGACTGCAAACGCTTCACTATCGTTGATTCTATTTTGGCAAGCGCGCGGGAATACCGATGCAATGCAAGAATGGCTCAACACTGCGGTTCGTCCTGAATCGGCATGCAACCACTTTTCTCAATTGCAATGGCGTAACATTGCTCGCGCCCACATTAACTTAGGCCAATATACCGACGCTCGTACTGCGTTAGATTTTCTCCAAGGTGAAGCTCGTCGCACTAACCTAATCACAGATACTAATCGCAACTTAGTGGTTGAAGCGGTCCTTTCTGCTCGCCAAAAAGATGAGGAGCAAGCCAAGGCTCTGTTAAAAGAAGCATTAGTAATGACGAACCAAACTGGCATGGTCGGAAACTTCCTGATTGATGGTGCAACCATTGGCGGTCTGCTGGAGAAGTTGAGCCTCCGCCATGAACTGGGCGATCTTGAGCGTCACCGTGCTCAACAGTTAATGAAGGACATTTCATCGAATCAACGTAGCCGGTCGATTCACTTTGATGAAGACTTTATTGAAAAGTTGGTGAATCACCCTAATGTGCCAGAGCTAGTACGTACTAGCCCATTAACACAACGCGAATGGCAGGTTCTGGGGCTGATTTATTCAGGCTTTAGTAACGAGCAAATCGCACAAGAGCTGGATGTGGCAGGTACGACAATTAAAACCCACATTCGCAACCTGTACCAAAAGCTTAATATTGCTAATCGTAAAGAAGCCATTGTGACAGCTGAAAATTTGCTACAGTTAATGGGATACTGAACTGCTAGATAAACGGGTTAAAACGTAAAGTAAAACACAAGGGTTGACGTAACACGTCAGCCCTTTTTTATGACTGACAGAAAGAGAAGTGCAATTTGCAAAGCACGTAAGTAACGTTGTTCATATAAAAAAATAGCCAACCGCAATAATCGCGATTGGCTTATATTTAGTGTGAACAAATTGTATTCACTAACAACGTCAGTTGGCTAGGTGACCCTCGGCTTAAGAAGGGTCGAGCAGTATTATGCATTAATCATGCCAAAATGCAAAGACTTATTTTTGGGCACAAGATCTCATATAAGCTGGATTTATTCATGCGCAAATTATCAAAATGCAATTTTATAATGCAAATTGCAATTGCATAATGCAACCAAGATTGATAATTGATAGTAGAGTTAATCATCTCAAAAATGTAAACCAAGCATTAAAAGCTCGTTACGGCGGCATTGTCTCTTGGCGGGTAATAAAGATAGGCAATAGATTGGATATAAAACCAAGTAGTTACAGCACTATTTCATACTTTTTTCATCGCAATGTTTGTATACTCTCTGCCATCGAAACGACTTAGCATTAGAGCAATGAACTACTTAATTACTTTCTTCAAGGGAATCGCCATGGGTGCAGCAGATGTTGTACCTGGTGTATCTGGCGGCACCATCGCGTTTATCACTGGTATTTACGATACGCTGCTTGAAAGCATTCGACGCATTAACCCCTCACTTTTCTCTATCTGGCGAAAAGAAGGGTTAAAAGCCGCGTTTAATCACATCAACGGATTCTTCCTAATCGCTCTGTTTGCCGGCATTTTCACCAGTATTGCAACGCTAGCAAAGTTGATTACTTGGCTTCTTGACACACACCCGATCCCACTTTGGTCATTTTTCTTTGGTCTAATTTTGGTCTCTGTGTATCACATTATTCGTCAGGTTGAGCAACGCGATCTTGTCCGCTTTGTCATTCTGCTCGTTGGTGTCGGGTTTGCTTATAGTATTACTGTGCTCAAACCTTTACACATGGAACCAACGGCCATTAACACCTTATTCGCTGGAGCTATCGCGATTTGTGCGATGATCTTGCCGGGTATCTCTGGCAGTTTTATTTTGCTGCTGATTGGCATGTATGCTCCTGTATTAGCCGCAGTGAAAGGTTTTCAAGTCGATACATTAGCGCTATTTTTGTCTGGCTGCGTGATCGGTTTACTGTCCTTCTCTCACTTATTGTCGTGGTTACTACGCAAGTTCCGTGATTTCACCCTGATGTTTTTGACTGGATTAATGATTGGTACGTTGCCAAAGATTTGGCCATGGAAAGAAACCATCACTTGGCGCACCAATTCGAAGGGCGAACAAGTGCCATTGCTACAGCACAACCTATCACCATTTGAATTTGAACACGTGACATCACAACCTTCTCAGTTAGTACTTGCTGTCGTAATGATGCTTGCAGCCATTGCTCTGGTTTTGGGTCTAGAGAAATTCGCAGATTCAGATAAATAACTTTGGTATCAAACACATACTGAACCAAATAAAAACGGAGCCAATTGGCTCCGTTTTTATCTATTGGCTAAGGGCAAAAACATCTCAATTGAAAACTCTGCTGTATTTGATGCAATAAAGTCCGTCGCATTACTAAGAAGCTGGTCACCGAGGTATAACGCACAATTTACCGAGGTCACGAGTTGGCGAGCGGCGCATCTGTGCTACGATGCTCGTAATGTTAAGTGATAAATGCTGAACCTTAATGAAACTGTTACAAATCGCCGCTGTTTCAGCCGCATTAGTTGCGGGATTTTATGCCCCGACTCTAATAAAAAGCTTTTCTTCTTCCACTCAAAGCAAGTCAATAGATGAATACTGCTTTCTCTCTACAACCTCTTGCGTCCAAGAAAATGTTACGATGACGCTAAACTCAGAAACTGCTCAACCCTTGGTTCCTACCACTCTAAATGTTGAGTGGCATACAAGCGATGCTAAGCAACTCATCCTAAGTCTTTCAGGAAGAGAAATGGAGATGGGTGAGCCTAAGTTTTTGCTGAAGCAAATCGCTCCTGGCCAATATCAAGGTGACATCATTCTCCCGGTTTGCACGGAGGATGCAATGACTTGGGTTGGTGAACTCAGTGATGGAGAGAATACCGTTTACCCTGCTATAAAAATGCAAAGATAAGGAATCGTTATGAGCCGCAATTGGTCCCTATTTCTCGTAGCTGCTTTCGCACTCGGGTTTGGCGTAAAGAGCTATTTAGATAATCAGAACACGAAGCCAGAGCTAGTGGACAGTTCCACCTCTCAACAAACGGTATTGTTTGGGGAAAATAGCCAAGCCGTCAATATCTTCGATGTGAATGACCCTCGCATCCGAGTCGTCTATTTTGGCTTTACTCGCTGCCCAGACGTTTGCCCAACTTCTCTTGCAATGTTGGCAGGAGCACTGAATCAAATTGATGACGCGCAAAAAGCACAACTACGCCCGATGTTCATTTCTTTAGACCCAGAGCGTGATGAGGCCGATGCATCAGCAAAATATGCCCATTACTTCCATCCAATGATTGAAGGCCTATCGGCACCACTTGATGTAACGACACCTTTGGCACACAACTATGGTGTCATTTTCCGCAAGACAGAATTGGAAGGCTCGGAACTAAAGTACACGCTGGATCATAGCTCTTACTTTTACTTCTTGAAGCCGGATGGCACGTTAATCACTAAAGTACCGCATACGCTCTCGCCGGCACCGATTGTTGAAGCCATTTCAAAACTAACGACCGAAGGCTCTTCAAATGACGGTTAAGTCAGTGCTGAAGCAATTTTTCAATTTCCTAACTCATACCAACCCCAATGTCGAACAAGACGTCGATACGATCATTGACGCCATTGGGGGCATAGAGAACCTGCTAGAAACTGGTGCATGTGCGACTCGGCTGCGTCTTACCCTCAGAGCGACGTCCGTCATCGATAAGAACGCACTCAAAAATCATGGCGCGCATGGCGTCGTGATATTGGATGATCGTCATGTCCAAATCATATACGGCTTAAAAGCCAACACGTATTCGCAGATTATGGAAGAGCGCATCACAAAACAAAGTTAATATTTTTGCAGTATAGCTACCCTCTTTAAAAAAGGGCAGCTATACTCTTTTGGCTTAATTAACTCACTTATTTATTAACCAACGAAGAGGACACAAGATGATTGTATTGAATAACACTAACTGGGCATCGCAAGGGTAATCCTAACAGCACCAACTCTGTGGCATAACCACAACTCCCCTTCTCTGCCCGGTCTTCACCGGGGTCAACTCTATCCGAATTAGACCCTAATGCGATTTGTATTAAGGCGCTTTGTTGCGTCTGGGATAATTCAATAATGAATCAAACACATACTTTTTGTGACACATTAGTTTCAACTTCAAACCCTCTAAAACAATTGGGTTGGAAACCATTTTTTCAGCAACAACTGACATTAGACGATTACGACAACACTATCTTTGCTCGTGTAATTGCGCATCACCGAAGTGGTTATTTATTGGCAACAGAAACTGGGCAAGTTCATCTTAATGCCCACCATTCTTTACCCAACATGACCGTCGGAGACTGGGTAATCTTAAATGAAGATCAGCAATTTGTTCGCTTACTGGATCGCTTGAGCCTCTTTAGCCGCAAAGCCGCTGGCAGCAAAGTGGCAGAGCAACTCATCGCAGCCAATGTGGATACAGTGTTTATCGTCTGTTCCCTTAACGACGACTTCAATTTAAGTCGTATTGAACGCTATCTTGCCTTGGCTCATGAAGCCGAAGTCGAACCCGTCATCGTGCTTTCCAAAGCCGATTTGTGTGACAATACTGATGAACTAAAAAGCCAAGTACAGAAGCTCGACCCTCTATTAGCTATAGAGACAGTCAACGGCTTAGAAATAGAGAGTGCTTCTAAACTCATGACCTGGTGCAAAGAAGGACAAACCCTCGCTTTTATCGGTTCTTCAGGCGTTGGCAAATCAACTCTTGTTAATGCATTACTCGGGCAACAAGAACAGGCAACTGGGCATATTCGTGAAGACGATAGCAAAGGTCGACATACAACTACATCGCGCTCTATCCATCTATTACCTGATGGCGGCATCTTGATTGATACTCCGGGAATGCGCGAGCTTCAACTAGCAGATTGTGAATCGGGGGTCAGCGAGGCGTTTTCTGACATTGAGGCTCTCGCTCAGCGTTGTCGCTTTGGTGATTGCCAACATCAAACTGAGCCGGGTTGCGCAATTCAAACTGCGATTGAAAATGGCAAACTGGAAGTTCGTCGTTTCAATAACTATCAAAAACTAACGCGAGAACAAGCCTTTAACGGTGCGACTTTGGCAGAGCAACGAGCTCAAAGTCGACAGTTCGGGAAACTCACTCGAAATGCCATGAGTGATAAGCGCAGGCGCCAACAAAGTTATTAATTTGTTGCGTTTGAGTTGTCAATAAAATCAAAGGAGACGAAAGTCTCCTTTTTAACAACTTTATTAAAAACCATTACTCATAACTAATGATAATTTTCAACATAAAAATCTTATTTAAATAACATTGAGCAAACATTTAATCCAAAAACAAACTAAAACTAGACACAAAATATTACCAAGCTAAGATATGTGATATTCAGCAAGAAAATGGCTGAATTTATAAAAACAGGATAATTGATAATCATGTGTCTTAGTGACCAGAAGCAATGCCCACCCCTTGCAATACAAGGGCATTATCGCCGTGTAATGATGGACTATTGCCCTGCCACTCTGGCATAAAATTGCAGGAATGATGTATGCAACACAACAGCCTCGTTGCCCGATATGCTCGTGGTAACCTCGTCGTCCAGATCCTTGTCGGTATCGTCTTTGGTATTTTGCTCGCGACAATTTCTCCAAGCCATGCCGAAAGCGCGGGATTAATTGGTAGCCTTTTTGTCGGTGCGCTTAAAGCGATCGCGCCAATTCTTGTGTTTATTTTGGTTGCCGCTTCAATTGCAAACCAAAAGAAAAACCAACACACTTACATGCGCCCAATCGTTGTACTGTACCTGATGGGTACATTCTTCGCGGCGCTATCAGCAGTGGTTCTAAGCTTCCTTTTCCCGACCAATTTAACGCTTGTCACCGGCGCTGAAGGTGCAACGCCTCCTCAAGGTATTGCTGAAATTCTACGCACATTGTTGTTTAAACTGGTCGACAACCCAGTAAATGCACTAGTAGAAGCAAACTACATCGGCATTCTTGCTTGGGGTGTGGGTCTGGGTCTTGCACTACACCACGCATCGGCAACAACGAAGGCCGTATTTGAAGATCTAAGCCACAGCGTGTCTCACATTGTGCGCTTTATCATTCGTCTTGCACCATTTGGTATCTTTGGCTTGGTTGCTTCAACGTTTGCGACAACGGGCTTTAGCGCACTAGCAAGCTACGCACACCTTCTGGCGGTTCTTCTTGGCGCAATGATGATCATCGCACTCGTTGTAAACCCGGCGATCGTGTTCGTTAAAACCAAACAAAACCCTTACCCACTTGTATTCCGTTGTCTACGTGAAAGTGGTGTAACTGCGTTCTTCACTCGTTCAAGTGCGGCGAATATTCCAGTAAACATGGCACTATGTGAGAAGCTAAAACTGGACGAGGATACATACTCAGTATCTATCCCTCTAGGTGCGACCATCAACATGGCTGGTGCTGCAATCACTATCACAACGCTAACGCTTGCAGCTGTGCACACTATGGGTATCGAAGTTGATCTACTGACTGCGCTACTGCTCAGTATTGTAGCTGCGGTTTCTGCATGCGGCGCATCAGGTGTTGCAGGTGGCTCTCTACTACTTATCCCACTTGCGTGTGGCCTGTTTGGTATCTCAAACGACGTAGCAATGCAGGTTGTAGCGGTTGGCTTCATTATCGGTGTGATTCAAGACTCTGCAGAAACTGCGCTAAACAGCTCAACAGACGTTGTCTTTACGGCAGCAGTTTGTAAATCAGAGCAGCAAAAAGCTCAGTAAGACTGACAGAACAAATAGAAAGGGGAGCCGATGATGGCTCCCCTTTTTTGTTTAATTGCGCTCAATTACGCGGTGACCAAAGCCACCTCTTCAATTGAGAAATGCTTACTTGGCTCAACAAACTCTTGCTGCGCAGCAATAGTTTGCAGCTCCCATTCGCCTGCATGGTACGTTGCACTTAACACCCCGTAGCATGCGTCATGACAATGTTGGAAAGCTTGCTTGGGAGACCAGCCTTTTAAGAGTCCCGCGGTAAAGATAGCTGAAATAAGATCGCCCACGCCAACAGGTTGTTTAGCAAACTCAAATTGAGGACGCTTCGCAAGGTAAATGCCTTCTTGCGTAGCCAATAGCATGTTGAAGCTGCCATTTTCTAGGCAGTAAAGGTGCTTAACTAGCACCACTTTTGGACCTTTTTCTAGCGCACGTTGGCATGCGGTGATCGCATCGTCTAGTGAGTGGATTTCCATCTCAGCAAATTGACTTAGCTCGAATTGGTTCGGAACGATCACGTCCGCCATTGGCATCAAACGCGTTAGAAGATTTTCAGCAATGCCCGGAGCCACAATGCAGCCTTTGTCTGGCGCGCCCATCACAGGGTCGCAAACATAAAGTGCGTTCGGGTTCGCTTGCTTCACTTTCGTCACGGTATCTTCAACAGCAAGGCACTGCTCTGCGCTACCTTGGTAGCCGGTCAACACCGCTTGGCATTTTTCCAATGCACCGATGTTACCAAGGCCACGAACTAACTCGCTGATGTCTTCAGCCGCAAACGCTCGCCCAGTCCAGCCTTCTTGATACTGCGTGTGGTTAGAAAATTGAACGGTATGAATCGGCCATACTTCGAAACCCATGCGTTGCATTGGGAAAACGGCACTGCTGTTACCAGCATGACCAAAAGAAACATGAGATTGTATAGAGAGGATACCTTGCATAGTACCTTACCTCTTATTGTAGTTATCGATAGTTCAAAGACAGCGGCAAGCGCCAGTTTTGCGAAACCAGTAGTGTATCCGACAAACCAAGATTCTCTAACTCAATTCTCCTCAATATCTTCAGAGTAAGTTGGAGCGTTGGTTTTCAACACCATCTTCTTAATTTCCATTTTGTCTTTATTCAGTGCGATTTCTAGGGTATCTCCTTCCCTTATCCCGAGCTGAGCCAGGATTACGCTTGGAATGACTACGGCGGTGTCGTCACCGATTTTAACAGGTTGACTTATCATCTTTCGTCCTCCAAATGTCGAAAATGAGTTTTCACGTCATTGGATGTCTAGCCTCAAATGCATTGAGCTGACTTGGGTTTGGCGTAACATTTTAAAGACAAAAGAAAAGCCTCACTCTTGAGGCTTCTGGATAAGATAGGTTATGGTTGAAGGAAGTTTTGAGTGAAATCGAGCGCCTCTTTAGAAAGTTTTTTTTCGTTGGGCGATGTGCTTGCCTGACCTTCTGCTGTTACCGTTGTCATGTTAGGCTGAAAATCTAGTGTTGATGTCTCCTCCCAAGCTTCGGAGGCGTCTTTATTCTCATCATTCAACACCGCATTGAGCTCCTCTTCCGCAGGAAAATACGCTTCGCGTTTGTACACTTTGTTAAGGGCTCGAATAATAGAGTGCTTTCTCACCATTCCTGAGGCCAGCTTTCTTTGCAACGGCTTCGCTATGGACTGCAATCCAACGACAACATCAACACCAATATTGGTTGCCACTTCATCACGCAACGTACGTGCAGGTTGGTAGCCCATATTGGCAGCAAGAAACAGCCAAACGTAAGCAATTGCATTACCCGTTTTACCTTTATCCTTCCACGCTTCGCCAGCATGATACATCGCTTTAGCACTGCCACCTTCCGCGGCCCGTTCCAGCCAGTAGCAACCTTTAACCATGCTTTTTTCTGTACCAATGCCATTTAGGTAACATAAGCCGACTTGGATCTTGCCATCTGCACTGTCTTTTTCCGCCGCTTTCATAAACCAGTAAAGCGCATCTGCACTGCGTCCTGCACTATTGTCTGGTGAAAGCTGCCATTCCCCCATATAAATCATGGCATCAATGCAGCCTTCTTCGGCGGCAGTTTCAATCAGTTGGTTACCTTTTGGGATATTTTTTTCAGTTCCTCGACCAAAGACCAAGGCCTTGCCCGTCGAAAATTTCGCTTCGGTATCCCCTTCCATTCCCGCAATTGCGGTACGCCAGAAGTTTGCCTGCTCTTTTAAAATCACATCTTCGCGCATGCGTTCACTTAAGCGAACAATGCCGTACATCCCCGTCACATTGTCCAGTTTAGCGGCTTTATCATACCAATACAGCGCTTGACGAATGTTGTCCTTTTCGGCTTCTTTCGCTAGAAATAAAATGGTGGGGATATGCCCGGTTTCTGCTTTGAACTCTCGCTCTTTACGCTCTTGCTCTCGCGCTTTATGCATCGCCTTTCGATAAGCGGCTTCGCGAGCTTTCCTCTCTGCCTCGAGTCTCTGTTTCCGCATCGACAACGAGATCATCCACACAAATATCAGGACGAGTGAAAGGCCAGTTGCCGCAATGGCAATGCCCATACTACTCATAAATAGCCTCTTTTGGTTTCAGGGCCCAATTCAACTCCCTTTCAGGGAAATCTTATGATTACGCGCCGACATAACGCCGACTACCTTCATTATATAACGACCACTTAGCGAAAATCTGAAGCTTGCGAAGACTTAATGGCGGTATTTTATTCAACATCACTGCAACTTATTTTTAAAAGAAAAATATAGCCCTCATTTTTATAGAACTTAATCACGGTTTTGGGGCTGAGACATTCTCATCCCCTATCATCCCCCCTTACTCATCCCATAAAAATTTACATTTTAATGATGTGCAGAATCTCTCACTATGCGCCTGTTTTATTATTTAATTTGTGAACAAAATCGACTGTGACAGAAAATTTGCACCTGTAAAAAACTTAACAGCCTGCTCTCACATTTTGCTGATGATTCAGTGTATTAGCATCTAATTGAACATTTCCTTTTTTGGCATCTGCCTTTCTAGCGTGTGCAAAACCTTCTTGATGATTGAGTCAGCGAAGGCAGCGCGCAGCTCAATATCAATTCAATAACAATGGATTTGTAAACGTGGACAATAAGACATTTAAATTATCAACAATTGCCAAAACCGTACTGCCTTTGATTTCCGTCGCGGTAATCAGCGGTTGTGGTAGTGATAGCACGAACGAAGATACGACGAACCCTGGCTCAGGCTTGTACCCTGCGGGAGAGAACGAAGTCGTCATTTATTACAAACGTGACGTAGCATCAGCTTCAACAGCAAGCGACTACGAAGGTTGGGGCTTGCACCTATGGAACGGTGAGGGCTGTACCAGCACAGATTTAGACGCAATGGGCATTCCGGGAACAGGAACGGATTGGTCTGCGCCACACCCATTCGATGGCATCAACGACACCTACGGTGCTTACTACGTACTGAAAATAAACCCTGACGCCTCTGACCCACACGAATGCATGAACTTCATTCTGCACAAAGGTGATGAGAAAGCGTTCGGCAGCGCAAACTCAAAAGTAGAGTTGACGAAAATCGGCGAATCGAAAGGTTTGTTTGGCTTCCACGGCAGCAGTGAACTTTACTACGAGCCAATAGAAGAGCGCCCTGTTGATATTGATGGTCAAAAAGCCCATTGGTTAGACGCCAACACCATTGCATGGGAAGCGGCGACCAGTGCGGATTCCATGAAGCTGTTCTACAGCCTTAGCAATGACATCAAAATGGATGAAGACAAGCAAATCTCTGGCGGTACTGCGGTTGAGCTGACAAAAGCTGGTGAGTTATCTGATGGACTAAAATCACGCTTCCGTCACCTTGCTAGCCTTCAAGCTGCGGGTATCGATGTCGATGACGCGACCTTGCGTACGATCCTGAAGTCACAAATCGTTATGGTGGCTTACAACGCAAATGGTGACGTCATTTCTGCAACTGAAGTGCAAAAACCGGGCGTTTTGGATGCGGTGTTTGCCGATTCCAAGGCAGGTAACGCGATCGGTCAAGAACTCGGTGCGATTGTGGAAGGCGGTGCCGCAACCTTCAAACTATGGGCACCAACTGCCCAAGATGTTGCTCTGATAATCTACGATGAAAACTTAGCAGAAGAAGCGACCGTTGCCATGACGGAAGACCCAGCAACAGGTATCTGGGTTTCTGAGGCACAAAGCAACGTTGTCAACAAATACTATCGCTACCAAGTTAAGGTATACCACCCAACAACTGGCGTCGTTGAAACGCGTTTGGTAACAGACCCATATTCAATGAGCTTGTCTAAGAACTCACGATACTCGCAAGTGGTTGATTTAGATGATCCAAGCTTAATGCCTCAAGATTGGAAAAACTACGCACGCCCAACGGTTAAAAAAGACGAAGACCACGTCCTTTACGAGTCACACATTCGTGATTTCAGCTTTAACGACAGCAAAGGCACACCAAGTCTTGATGGCAAATATCTTGCCCTTACAGAAACTGAGCGTGAGTCTGTTTCTCACTTAAAAGCCTTAAAAGATGCAGGCCTAACAACGCTACATATCCTACCTGCATTTGATATTGCAACAGTGGATGAAGACGCTGACCAGCGAGTCGATATCACCGACACCGTGGGTAAGCTTTGTGGCATCAAGCCAGAAGCCTCCATTTGTGAGACCGAAGATGACGGCAAAGTGATTGAAGAGGTATTAAATAGCTACGACCCAACAACGGGCAAAGCACAAGCGTTGATGAACGATCTTCGCATGCTAGACAGCTTCAACTGGGGTTACGACCCTTACCACTACACCGTGCCAGAAGGCAGCTATGCGACCGATCCTAACGGGTCTAAGCGTATTATTGAGTTCCGCGAAATGGTTCAAGCGACGCATAAAATGGATCTGAAACTGGTCATGGACGTCGTGTACAACCACACAAATGCATCTGGTGTGAACGAAAAATCAGTACTGGATAAGATTGTCCCTGGGTACTACCACCGTCTAAACGTCAACACTGGCGGAGTCGAAAACTCAACCTGTTGTGATAACACCGCAACCGAGAACTTGATGATGGGTAAACTAATGGTTGACTCATTGATGGTATGGGCGGATGACTATAAAGTCGATGGTTTCCGTTTTGACCTTATGGGCCACCAGCCGAAAGATGTGATGGTTTACGCACTTGAAAAAGTCCGTGAAATTGACCCGAATACCTTGTTCTACGGCGAAGGTTGGGACTTTGGTGAAGTCGCGCAAAACGCTCGCTTCGATCAGGCAACACAAGTCAACATGGCGGGAACAGAAATCGGTACTTTCTCTGATCGTCTGCGTGACGCAGTTCGTGGCGGAAGCCCGTTTGATGGCGGTGTAGATTCTGAAGGTAAGCACCCACTTCGCTTTAACCAAGGCTTTGGTAACGCCGCTTATCCTAACGAAGAAACCAAAACTGACGCAGAGTCGGTGAATGGTCGTTTACACAACCAAGATCTGGTTCGTCTAGGTATGGCTGGTAACTTGGCTGATTACATCCTTCTTGATTACAAAGGCGAAACCAAACTGGGTAAGAACGTTGATTACAATGGTGCGCCTGCAGGCTACACAAAAGTGCCATCAGAGAACATCTCTTACGTGTCTAAGCACGACAACCAAACATTGTGGGATAACAACGCCTACAAGATTGCGACAGGCACTTCATCTGCCGAGCGTGCACGTATGCAGTCTGTGTCCCTATCAACGGTGATGCTTGGTCAAGGCATTCCATTCATCCACATGGGTTCTGAGCTATTGCGCTCTAAATCCATGCAGCGCGACTCGTACGATTCTGGTGACTGGTTCAACCGTGTATTCTTCGACGGAAGCGACAATAACTGGAACGTTGGTCTACCACGTGAAGACAAAGACGGTGCAAACTGGGAGCTGATCAAAACCATCGTTGGTGACAGCACGGCGAAACCAGATTCAACCGACATCGAGCTGACTAAGCAACAATTCCTAGAGCTACTAAAAATCCGTAGCACAAGCGAACTGTTCCGCCTAGATACCGCGCAAGAAGTGATGAACCGTGTGGACTTCCGCAACGTAGGGAAAGACCAAGTGGAAGGCTTGATTGTGATGTCTATCGACGATGGTACATCAGCAGGTGCCGATTTAGATTCGAACTACGATGCTGTTGTGGCCGTTGTGAACTCAACATCAACTGAGAAGTCTTTCAAAGTTGCTGGCGCAACTGGTTTCGAGTTACATGAAGTTCAACAAAACTCTGCGGATGACATCGTGAAAGGTGCAAGCTTCACCAATGAAACGTTCACAGTACCAGCACTGACAACAGCGGTATTCGTGCAGCCACAAGACGGCGCACAAGGTGCTGGCCTGCCAGTAAACACGGATAACAAAGACGTATCGAGCATTCCTCCTTACGGCGAAACCGTTGTTTACGTGAAAGGCACGATGAACGAGTGGTCTGATAGCAGTGATTGGGCGATGACCTTTATTGGCAACGGCATGTACTCTGTAACTGGCGTTCTTGAAGCAGGTGAGCACGAGTTCAAATTCGCGGACTCTGGTTGGGCAAATCCAAACATCGGTTGTGATATTGCGAATATAGCTTCTGGTTCACTAGACTTAGGTTCAGAAGGTAACTGTAAGCTGTCTGTTGCTGAAACAGGTAAGTACAACTTCACTCTGAACGCGCTACATGTTCAAGATGAAAGCGTAGAAAAACCGGTCGTGTCAGTGACCAAGTCAGCAGATGCACCAACATTCGGTGAAACAGCACTTTACTTACGTGGCACTATCACTACATGGGATGCTCCAGCACAAGACTCAACTGCGAAGTTCAGCTATGTAGCAAATGACGTTTACTCGCTAGACATTACCCTAGCGGCGGGCAACTACGAGATGAAAGTTGCGAGCGCAGACTGGGCAGCAGACACCAACTTCGGTGGCGAAGGCAGTGTTGAGCTTGGTAAAGCGCTAACGATGGAAGTCGGTGGCGGTAGTGCAAACCTGAAAATTGCGATTGCAGAAGCAGGAAATTACAACTTCCACTTCAACGCGGCTGACAAGTCGGCGCCAATCGTGACGGTAACCAAAAACTAGTTTCATTTAAAAACATCCGTAATGAAAAAGGGGAAGCATCACGCTTCCCCTTTGTTTTGTTGGCGTCACTAAATGGTGGATACCAAAATCAAAAAGGTGTTAGTTTCCCCAAATCTGTTCAACAAACTCAGGATGATCAATGAATGGATTACGATTGCCCTGAAAATCAAACACTTGTTGATTGCGATTTCGTTCTTTTTCACTAACGGGATCATTTTTGTGCCAACGCTTAAGCATGTTTAACACCCAAGGTTCAAAAACCGTCGAACTTGAACCATCAAGGACAGCATCCGCATTGCTTGAGTTACCTTCCCAATTACCTACAACATTTTCATAACGGGTCGCCATGTAGAAATAAGCACGGGCGAAGTCGCCCTTAAACTCATCAATCGGCTCAAACACCGTACCGGAGTAGCCCAGACTAGTGCTTGCTTGGCCAAGTTTAGAGCCATTACTAGACACGTAGGTCGCGGTGCCCACTTCACCAAATGGCCAATTACTGCGCTTCGCGTTTACATAACCATCAGTCGCAAACAAGTGATGACCGTCTGAGTTCATCGGCTCAACCTTACCGCCAAACCAGCTTTTCGGAAAAGAGTGCTCACGGTTGTAGCAATCCCCTTCCGTTTTGTATTGGCCACATTGGTCTGTGACTTTGGTAAAGCTTACTGTATCGCTAGCAGATGGCTTTTCAGAGTACATATCGAGAATAGAGCCATCATTTTCATAATAACGATCAATATCGGCATCTTTTACCAAGGTCCAGACCGCAGAATAGCCTCGGCTGGAGTGATTATTGATAATGTTAAACAACGCTGTTTTTAGAGCGTATCCCGTCTTACCAGATGCCGCTTGATAGTAACCATCAACCACTGGTGGGGTCGTCGTTGTGTCACCTAAGTTAAAATCGGTGGTTTCACTTTTCGAGAATTCAGCGCCAGAAGCAAGAGTCTTATCTCCCTCAGTCAGCGTGTACGACCCCGCGCCACTGCCACAACAAATGCCGTCACCATACTCGTCTTGAATCGTGAATTGGTAGTTACCGTCAGCTAAGCACATGCTCTTTTCAATGGTGATTGCTGACTCATATCCCTGACCAGAAAACAGTACTTCAGCTTGGTTGTTTTTTAACGTCCAGCTAGTTTCTGAACCATAATTATCTGTTGTGAGAGTCAAGACCACTTGGTGATCACTACAACTTTCTACAGGAGGTTGTGTACTCGTCTCAGTCGGTTGAAAATTATCGACGTAGACAACTTCTGAGCCATCAAAACTGGCTTCATCGTAAAAACGCAAACCGACGTTGATGGTCTTGTTCGAGCTCGCTGTGTAGTTGTGCGCGAGCTCTTGCCACTGGTTTATCTGTTGTGGGTTCGAGTAATTGTGATAACCATCAACCACCAGACGTGCTTTTACATTTCCTTCGGTATGATAAACCGAGACAGAAAACGGATAGGTTTTCCCTTGCTCCACATTAATGGGTTGCAAAAAGTCGGTGTTGCTTTGGGTACCTGTATTCACGACGACCTGGGCAGCCAGACCACCCGATTTGATTTGCTCGCTGCTTGGCGACACTGCAATGCCAGCGTCAATCTCTGACCACTGCGTAGGTACATTGCCATTCCACTGTTCAAAGTCACCGTTGATAATTTGGCTATATGCAAACGGCGAGCTAACAGCAGCAAGGAGACAGAGGGAGTTCGTTATGGATTTCATTATACTTTTCCATTAGTTATATAAATCCCAAACACGATAAACATATTAGTGGGGCATAAGTAATCCTTCAGTCACATTTTTACGTTGCACAAGTGTTAATTTACTTTTTAATGTGCAGCTTATCTCACAAATATCCATCTGCTGAAAACAAACGCCAATACAAAAAGCGAAGCAACTTGTTGGCTACATCGTCGCAAAACCATTAAGGGAAAAGTAAAACAGACAGAAAAAAGCCAAGTGTGCGCCTATGGGGGTCAGCAACAACACTTGGCTTGTTTATAAGAAAGCTTGTGGTCAGCTCAACTGGTGAGCATCAATTCTGAATAATTCCTTAAGGTTTTACCGCAAAGAATCGTCCTTGTAGTGGCGACATCAGAATCTGATATTGACCATTACTCGGAGTAATTTTTTCATTCGTGAGCAAATCCACCAACTCACCAGTACCAACACTCTCCTGAGTAAGAGTGACGCTTCTAGCGCTCTCTAAGGTATTTAGCGCAAACAAGACTTTGTCCGAACCAGATTGTTTCAAATCCACATAACTGCCGTTACTCGCAACTAAATTCGTGCGTGACCCCTGATAAAGTGCAGGATGCGCATCGCGCATTGTCATCAGCGATGTCACATAAGATTTGAGATCGGCTTGGTTTGCATCAAGCGTCGCCGTCACGCCTTCAATTTTCGCACTGCTGCGCGCAACGTGATCATCGCACAAACCTTGAATGGCGCAGGTGCTGTTGTCTTCTTTTACGGCAAAACCATCCACTTGATCCCCGATTTCATCACCGTAGTACAACGTGATTGGCCCGGTGTACGCCGCTTGGAAAGCAAACGCGGCTTTATGGCGTAACCAATATTCTGCATCATTCACATCCGCCAAGTTTCCACGCTGTAACAAGTCACCAAAGCGCACTAAATCATGGTTGCCGATCATCAAATTCGGCTGCGCATGTGTTGGATATTGGTTGTGTGTGCTGTAACCGTTGTCTAGCCAATCCACACCGCGACCACCCACGCCACTCTCATTCACGGCCAAAGTTTCAACGATGCGATAGCGCATAGGAAAATCAAATGCAGAGCACAGTGCTGGATCGCTGTTCGATCCATACGCCTCATTCGCGATCTCAGACTCCCCTTTCCAAATCTCTGCCACCATATAGCCCAACGGATTCACTTGTTCGCCTTTGCTATTGGTGTACGTCACACTTTGTGAGGCTTCATCGACGGCTTTACGAAGTTGTGTCCAAGCGTCTGTCGGAACTTGATAGGCTTGATCTAAACGCCAGCCGTCAATCTTCAGTTCTTTGATCCAATACGTTGCCACTTCTTTGTAGAAATCGAGACTGGCCGGGTAATCAACGGGATTGCTCGATCCCGATGGCAACAAACCGGAAGGAGATGGTTTGATCAAACCATCTTTGTGATGACCAAATACACCATCAAAAAACACGTATAAGCCGCGTTTGTGTGCTTCCTCGACCAAGGTTCTCGCCGTTTCTAAATCACCAAAACGTGGATCAATGGTGAAGTAATCCGTTGCAAAGTAGCCCGTGGCATCCAGACGATCGGCCCAGTGCTCTTGGCCCGCTATCGCTTCCGATTCAAAAACTGGCGTCAACCAAATCGCGTTCATCCCTAAATCTTGGATGTAATCGAGTGAATCAATCACTCCTTGCAAATCGCCGTTATGATGGCTGGTGCCATAACCTGTACCGTGACCAATGCTCGCATCACCATCCACAAAACTCTCTACCATGATTTGATAAGTACGAAGTTGGTTACTTTGCGCCATGACATTGGCTTGGCAAGCATAACTGGTATCCGGTAGCGGAGTGCTGCTATTAGTGTCGCCACCACCAGAAGAATTACACGCAGATAAAGCACCAATCACACTTAACGCAAGCAACGATCGAGGCAGGCGATGGTTACGTAGGATATTACGCATTTTATTCTCCCTAACTTACTCAAATAAACTACGGAAATTTGAGTAATAAAATTAACCCCGACATGTGTTTCATGCAGGGGTTAATAAATAAAAATAGATTTTAAATAACTGAATGGAATATTATTGGCACTTATTTACCATGACATTAACAGGTTTACCTTTTCCTTCAAACTGAAGACTCCATACATATTTACCATCTTCTTTAATATCAACCGAAGTATCCGTACCATAACCACCAAATGTTAATGGTGTTAATTCACCAACGTTCATTCTATTACCTTTTGCGGTAAATTGTGGGAACCACAACTCGGTCGCGTACTGCATTTTGTAGGAGCCTACTTTTTCTTGAACCACGGCTTGGTAGAAATTATTCCCTTTGTAGGTGTATTGACGCTGAGGCACGTGTTTCCAATCGGAATCCGCAAAAGTACCCACCACAAATAGTGGTTTAGAAATAGGTCCTTTTGCTGTGCTATCTGGGTTGTCACACGCTTTCATGAAAGCAACCACTTCGTCTTGAGACATATTAACAACAGGCTCTGCGGCCGCTTCTGGTTCTGCCGTCGATTGACAACCTACTAAGGCAACAAGTAGGGCAGCAGCAAGAGAGGTCTTCATCATGTTCATTTCACGTAATTCCTTTTTAGTATATCCAAAGCAAAATAAACTCAACGGTTAAAAGAAATATTAATCGTTATTAAAATGGAAATATCAAACGCCAAATAAATATTGTCAGATTGCGAATTTAAATCACTTCGAGAAGTTTGTTTATTTCCTAAGTACAAAAAATAAATTAGGAACTGCCATTAATTATTGATCCAACCTATATAAAAAACAAAGTAATAAAAATAATTATGTGAATAAGGTAACTCTATGTAGGGGTATTTTTATTAGTTTATTTTCTATGAAAAAGGTCAGCATTTCGCTGACCTTTTTTTATCTGATTATTTTCTATTTACGGCTTTCACAAACACTTGTTGTGCACCTTCGATACCCAGCTCTTTTGCTTCATCAAGCAAAGTGAGCGCTTTCGGAATATCATTCGCTGCGACTGCCGCTTCAATGGAGCTGTAGTAGTAGCTAGTAAGGTCCGTACCTTGGGGAATGTTGTCGTTTTTCGCAACAATCTTAGTATTCACAATATCATTCGCGGATACCGAAAAGCGGAACTGACCGAGTGGGCTATGTTTCGCTAGAGGGTCTGCAATATCTGGCGGCTGAGTGTGACGCGCCATGGCGAAGGCTTTTGCAGGGTGTAAAACTTGTGTACTTCCTTTTAGATCGGCGGAAGTCGTGTAAACCAACACATGCAGATCGTTACCTGTCATGTCTGGAATCACATTGAGATCAAGTACGAATTTATCGTTGTCCAACAGTTTTGCTGGTTCGTACTTAAACTTTGAAAAATCTGCTTGGTAAATGGTTTCTCCTGCCGAGTTCATCACTGCGACATTAGGAGCATAAAATTGAAGTTCTTTACTTACGAATGTCTCTAATTTGATATCGAGACTGCCACGGTTACCTGGAAGAGCAAACGCTGCAATAGCGCCAGCACTGTTACCATCCAACAACATTTGGCTTTTATCAGTCAAAGCGAACTCAGTAACCACAGGCACGTTAAGCGGTACCCATTGAATATCACCCGATTGCGTGATCACTTGTTGCTGACCTTTTGGACTCATCTCTACTTGTTCTACAGACGCACAACCAGTAGCCAACATGCCCAGCAGTACGGGAGCAAGCCATTTTTTCATTACTGTCTACCTCGACTCTTTATTGTTTTTTAAATAAATACAGCCAGATAAGTTCTGGCTGTATCATTCTAGGACAATTTAGGACTTAGTGGTTAGATGATTACCACCAAGCTTCAGCTTGTACACCGAATTGGAACGTATCGTCTGAACGACCGTTGTCAAATGTGTTTGAGTTGTCTTCTTTGTCAGCCGTTAGGTAAGAAGCGTAAACACGGATTTCAGGACGAGCCCAGAAGCTAGAGCCAGCAGACCATGCTTGAGCAACAGTTAGCTTACCGTATTTGTTTTCTTCGCCGTCGTTATCGTCGATAGCGTAACCAGCTTCGAAAATAGTTTTGTGGTTGTCATCCCATTTGTACATTGGACGAACAACAACAGACATTGTTTCCCACTTGTCTTGGCCAGCCCACATGTCTTCACCAACACCGTACACTAACTGGTGACCCATTTCCCAGCTGTCGCCCATGCCGATTACACCCCAGTTGATTAGGCGGTAACCAGATGCACCGTTGTCAGCTTCTGCGCCGTACCAGCTACCGTCGCCGTAGAATGCCATTGTTTTAGAGTAACCTTCAGTACCGTACTGAAGCACTGTTTTGTTGAAACCAGCGTCTAGACCTTGAGTCAATTCTGCTGTGAACATTACACCGTTTTTCGCATCTTTAGTGCCGTTTGGCGCAGCGTCAGTTTCGTTAAGAATTGCGTAGTTCAAGCCCATTTCTAGAGAACCGTTGTCCCATAGAGGAAGACCTGCGTAACGTACGTCTAGAGTGTTTACGTTTGTTGCGCCACCATCGTTGCCTGGGTCTGCGATATCGCCGCGGTCGTTACGAACCCAAGCGAAAGAAACTTTACCAGGACCTGCTTCGATACCTTCAACACCAGCGCCCGCGCCAGAGATGTTCCAGTAGTAGAAGTCAGAGATATGAATGTCGTGACGTTGGTAGTAGCGTTTACCTGCCCAAAGCGTTGCTTCAGGAGCAAAGTTTAGTAGGCCTTTAGCTTGAACGTTGAACTGACGTAGTGCGAATTGTGCATCGTCTACACATTTCACTTCGCCGTTATCCAAACCACAGTTAGCAGAAGTGCTTTCCCAGTCGTTTGAACCGTTAGAAGTCATTGCAACCATAGAGTCTACGTAGAACGTTTTGCCGTTGTTGTTGTAAACTTCTTTACCTAGTTGAATCTCGCCGTAGATATCGCTTTCATTACCTAGACGACCGATCTTGTTCTTTTCGAATGTTAATTGTTGACCACCGTCAGCGTTCACGCCAACGCCAGCACGCATGTAACCGTGGAAATCCACTGCGAATGCAGAACCAGCAGCTAAAGTTGCAGCTACAGCAGCAGCAATTGCACTTACTTTTTTCATTCTTAACTCCATTAAGGGTATTTATAATTCTGTCTTCCCTGCTCACTCTTTTAGGTGAATATAGGCAGTAAAAACACACCTAAAGAAAGAGAGGTAAGATGGGAACGAATCCCCGTTTGTTTCAACAGTTGTGAGATTACCCGAGGCGTACAAGGATGACTTCCTCCGCCCTAAACTAATTTAAGGGGGATGAGAAGGGAGTAGAAAATTTACCGAATGGTGTTTTTTCGAGTCAGATCACCAATCTAGGGAGGAATTAGTAAGTTTGTTCGGTTTTGAGCCGCTACAAAGTGATAGCCATTTCATATTTTTGACTCTAAGCCGTCACATAAAGTAATTAAATTACACGAATATTTTTATATTTAGGGTGGTTGACCTTAGTAAGACAAAGTTTTTAACTTATAGTTTCCTAAAGGTAGCAATAAATATTAAATAAAGTATCTCCGATGACACGACTTCTCTCTCGCCCCTACCCCCTGGGCGCAACATTGAATAAAGAAGGCTGTAACTTCTCTATTCATGCTCCGGGCGTAAAAGACATTCAACTGGCATTGTTTGCAGACGATGGCAGCTACGAGCTTCACTGTTTACCGAATGAATACGCTGGCATACGTCATACTTTTATTCCAGATATTAAGCCGGGGCAAAAATACGGTTATCTTGTCTCCCACAAGGACGAGCCACTGTTAATTTCTGATCCGTACGCAAAATCAATAGATAAAGCCCTCCACTATCATCCTCCCTACTCTCCAGCCAAAAGTTTCGATATGCCGAAGTGCGTCGTTATCGAAGATGATTTTGACTGGCAAAACACGGATCACCCGCGTATACCCAGAGAAGAGATGGTGTTGTTTGAGACGCACGTCAAAGGGCTTACCCAACGCCACCCTGAGGTTGAGGACAAGCTGAAGGGGCGCTATTTAGGTCTTGCATCACCTGAAATGCTGGCCTTTTACAAACAGCAAAACATCAACACGCTGCAATTGCTACCTGTCGCAGCATGCATGCATGAGCCTCACCTACTAGAGATGGAAAAGGTCAATTATTGGGGATACAACCCTTATCTCTTTATGGTGCCCGATCCGCGCTACGCAGAACAAGACGCCGTTACGGAATTAAAAACAACAATTCGCGAATTGCATAAAAACGGCATCGAAGTGATTCTCGACGTGGTTTACAACCACACTGCTGAAGGTGGTGAAGGGCCTACAATTTTCAACCTGAAAGCCCTCGACTCCTGTTTTTACATCAAACATGGCAACCACTTCGCCAATTACACTGGCTGCGGAAATACAGTGGATCTCACCTACCAACCAGCCTTAAACCTTGTGATGGATACATTGCGCTACTGGGTTAGCGAATTTAAAGTCGATGGCTTCCGTTTTGACTTGGCTGCAACGTTAGGTCGACAGGGCGATGATTACAACCCAGAAGCAGCTTTCTTTAAAGCCGTTGCGCAAGACCCAATTTTGCGTGAAACCAAATTGATTGCCGAACCTTGGGATATTGGTCCAAATGGCTACCAAGTGGGTAACTTTCCATTTGGTTGGAACGAATGTAATGACAAACTGCGTGATATTTCCCGCAGTTTTTGGCGCGGTGATCAAGGCTATTTAAAAGAGTTTGCCACTCGATTAATGGGCTCTCGTGACATTTACAGTGCAGCGAACTGGCCATACAAACTCACCGTAAATTACATCACGTATCACGATGGCTTCACACTGCAAGATTTAGTGTCTTACAAGCACAAACACAATGAAGCTAATGGCGAAGAAAATCGCGACGGTCACGGTGACAATCGTTCAGAAAACTACGGTGTCGAAGGCGAGACAGAAAATCTGATGATCATCGCCACGCGTGAGAAGCAAAAACGCAATCTTATTGCTAGCTTGCTGTTTGCTTTTGGAATCCCACACATCCTCACTGCTGACGTGCTGTCTCACACCCAAGGCGGTAACAATAATGCCTATTGCCAAGATAACGAAACCAGTTGGCTGAACTGGGAAGAGACAGAACGTAAGCAACATTTCAAAGCATGGATGTCACAAATGGTCGCCAACCGAAATCAATACATGGTGCCATTTATCCGAGCTTTCAGTGGCGAGAATCGCAATAACAACCGTATTTTCTGGCGCCGTACAGACGGTCGCTTAATGGAGCACGATGATTGGAACCGTTTAAGCTCTGTCGCACTTCACCTTGGTATCGGTAAAGAAGGACAAGAGCTGGTTTACCTCATCAACCAAACTAACGCCACAGCGCGCTTTAAGCTCCCCAATGAGCGAAAGCAAGAATGGGTGACGATCTGTGATACAAACGTACGTAACCTCAACCCAGGACATGCTGAAGGCGAAGTCTTGCTGTCACCCACCTCGATGGTGATTTTGCACTATCAACCAAACCAAAGCACACCAAAAGGTGAGCAAACGCATAGCTAAGTTATAAACGTTCCAAAAAAGAAAAGCCGATGCATCTCAGTGCTTCGGCTTTTTTGTTGGTTAGATTTGCCTAACTCATTATTCGCAAGGTGGCGCTAGGTGAATCAAAGCTAACCCACCCAGTGATGTTTCGCGGTATTTCTTGTTCATGTCTTTGCCCGTTTGGTACATGGTTTCAATCACTTTATCCAACGAGATCAAACATTTACTATTACGCTTTAATGCCATGCGAGAAGCATTGATCGCTTTCATTGCCCCCATCGCATTACGCTCAATACACGGTACTTGCACTAAGCCACCAATTGGGTCACAAGTCATGCCTAGTGAGTGCTCCATGGCAATCTCGGCCGCAATACAAATCTGCTCATTGCTGCCACCACGTAGCGCGGTCAGGCCAGCTGCCGCCATAGAGGAAGACACGCCAACTTCGCCCTGACAGCCTACTTCAGCACCCGAGATAGACGCATTGGTTTTGTACAAAATGCCAATCGCACCGGATACAGCAAGGAAGTCTTTAAGTTGTTTGGTATCCAGCTCTTTGATGAAGCGATGGTAGTACATCAATACCGCCGGAATCACACCTGCTGCACCATTAGTTGGAGACGTTACGACTTGTCCACCAGCGGCGTTTTCTTCACTCACAGCAAAAGCAAACAAGTTAATCCAATCCATGATTTCCATTGGATCGTTTTCGATTGCTGCATTTGCTTCAAGCTTCTTCAGCAAGTTAGGCGCACGGCGGGTCACGTTCAAGCCGCCATCCAAGATACCTTCTGTCTCGAAACCACGCTCCATGCAACGCGTCATCACACGCCAGATCTGTTCTGCACGTTGATTGATGGCTTCCATATCCTGAAACGCTTGTTCGTTTTTCAGAATCATGCCGCCAAGGCTCATGCCGTTCTTCTCTGCCTGTGCCAACATTTCGTCCGCACTGGAGAATGGAAACTCAACTTCTACGGGTGAAGTCGCGCTGCCATTTTGCAGTTCATCCGCCGTTGCGATGAACCCACCACCGATAGAGTAGTAAGTTTCAAACCCAACCTGATTGCCATGCGCATCTAACGCAGTAATCGTCATGCCATTCTCATGCAGAGGAAGGTTCTCTTCATGGAACAACATGTCCGTTTTGTAGTTGAATTCGATTTCATGACGGCCATCGACAGACATCATGCCCTCTTCAATCGCCTTGCGCATCGCTTTGTTCGCAGAAGCGATTTTGATGGTATCTGGTTTGTTACCCAACAGACCCAAAATCGTTGCACGGTCAGTATGGTGACCAATCCCCGTTAACGAGAGTGAGCCATATAAATCGACTTGAATACGAACTACTTTTGCCAAGTTCGATTCAATCAAACGAGTGAAGTGGTAACCCGCGATCATTGGACCATTAGTGTGAGAGCTAGAAGGGCCCACACCAATCTTGTAAATATCAAAGATGGACAGCATAAACCTACCTATTACGACAATGCAGCATAAAGCCAATCAGGGAGAACCATACAAGCGGCGATGGTCGCCACAGCGAACACCAATAGCCCGTAATGGCTTGCGGTTGGCTTTGCAAAAAGATGTTTTTGATTATTGATAAAGACTTGTTGCTCGGCAGTCACAGCGCCCCAACGACGGCTCACTAACACACCAAACAAAAGGAAGACGAACGTGCCAATTGGCGCGAACCACGGCCAAGCCACGTCGAGATACATCGCAGTAAACACCGCAATCACACTCATGATACTCCCAACGATCACGCCTTTCTCATTGGCTTTCGCCCAGAATAAACCAAGCACGAATGAACCCAAACGGATACCAACAAAGATAGAAGTCAGACTAGCGATGGTTTTGAGTACGGATTCATTCGATACCGCCAGAAGAGCTGGCACTACCACCGTAGCCGCCGCAAGCAAACTCATCTTTCTTGCGACTTTTTCGTAGTGCTCATCATCGGCACTTTTGCGAACGAAACGCTTGTAGATATCGAACGTTGCGACGGTCGCCATCGAGTTGTAGGTCGAATCCAAGGTCGACATTGCGGCCGCCGCCAATGCGGAAATGATCAAACCAACGACGATTGGGTTAGTGTGGTTGAAGACGAAATCCAAAATCACTTCGTTGCTGTTTTCAAACGATTGATCTTGATAGAAAACACTCAGAAGGACACCGAGTACCGCGAAGAACAAGTACACGAAAAACGCACCGTAACCACACAACAGCATCGACTTCTGCGCCGTCTTTTCACATCTCGTCGCTAACGTGCGTTGGATGATCAATTGGTTGGTGCCGTACACACTCAAATGCAAAAAGCTCACGGCAACCACGCCTGCCCAGAGTGTGGTATCTACGCCTAAATCGAAGTCTAAGTTGATGATATTCAGGTGATCACGAGAAAGGTAATCTGCCGCATTAATCTCTGTCATTAGAATGGCAAAGATAGCGATGCTGCCTGCCACCAATACTGCAGATTGCAACATATCGGTCCAGATAACCGTGGAAATCCCGCCCGCATAGGTATAGCAAGCGGTGAAAATACTAATGTAGATAATGGCTTCAGAAATACTGATAGGCAGAACTTGCACTAAGATCAGCGCCACGGCATACAAAATCACACCCGCAGAGATACATTGAACCACAATGAACACAATCGAGTTGATGGTTCTTGCATACACCCCAAAGCGGTGCTCAAGGTATTCATAAATCGAAGTCAGACCCAGCTTATAGAAGACAGGCACAAAGAAAATGACGGTGAAAAAGATAACGATGGGATAGTTAAGGTGAATACTCATCGCTTCCATGCCAGAGCTATAAACCCAACCAGGCATCCCTACAAACGTCATCGCACTAATGTAAGTCGCAAGTATCGAAACACCCGCCGTAAACCAACCAAATTGCTTTCCACCCGTGGAAAAGTCGCCACCATTGCTGTAGCGCTTATTCACTAAATAGCTGATTAGTATGGTAATTGCTACATATAACGCAATCACCACAAAACTTGAGTACGTAACCATTTCAGGGTTTCCATAATTCTGGGTGCTAATTATTTGTGCTTGGATATTACTTTAAAAAAGCATATCTAAACGATAATCCCGCCATAACTGTGACTACAATCACCAATATAGACGGTTATATATTCAAAAATGCCAAAAAGACCGATTTAATGAG
Source organism: Vibrio sp. Y58_MX_L22 (assembly GCF_024181865.1). Classification (NCBI taxonomy): domain Bacteria; kingdom Pseudomonadati; phylum Pseudomonadota; class Gammaproteobacteria; order Vibrionales; family Vibrionaceae; genus Vibrio; species Vibrio sp. Y58_MX_L22. The sequence continues at coordinate 70,453 of NZ_JAMZAN010000007.1, read as the reverse complement.
ACTCCCATCACTAAAAACCACTAATTGGGTACGCATTCATTTTAAAATTGATATTGATCACGGATCTAATGACCTTAAAAAAACTATGATTCACCACGACACGAAATCGAAGATGATCACAATAAGATCGTGTTCTTTAAGTTTGAATAGCAACAAATCCTAAGTGAAATAGAGGTTTATCGGTCATGAATGCCAAAAGACACATGAGCGAAGTTCCTATGATTCAAAGGGTAGCTGCCTATCTAGCGATACTGGTTGGTTACTTTTTCTATTGTTATAACTTTGTAATTATTGACTACGTACGCCCATACATCGTTGAAGCGTATGATGGTATTAGCCTGTCAGACACTGCCCAGTTCTATACATGGCAGTCGGTTGGTGCACTCATCGGTGCATTGAGCTGTGCTTGGTTCGCAACAAAATTTGGTAAGAAATCCACTCTTATTACCATCACAGCCCTAAACGGTGGCGCAACGATCATCAATATGATGTTCACCGACTACACAACATGGGCAGCAATGCGTTTCATCATTGGTTTATCACTGGGTGGTTACTTCACCGTGGCAGTAAGCTTGATGATCGGCCTATTTACGCCAACGGTACGTGGTAAGTTGACGGCATTCGCGTCTTCTATGTTCTCTGTAGCACTGATGGTAATGGGTGCGTATGCGGCATTTATTGCAAGCATTGATGCACCATGGGAAAGCCTAATGCTTGTTGGTGGTATCCCACCATTGGCAGCCGCTGTTGTCATGATCTTTGTACTACCTAGCGACAGCAAAGTGATCGCTTACGGTGAAGAAGAGCAAGCAAAAGCAGAAGAATCAAATGCACCAGCGAAAAAAGGCTCTTGGGGAGAAATGCTAAGCAAGCCCTACCGTAAGATCACACTAACCTGTCTATTACTGGCTGGCCTTAACTTCTATGGTTTCCAATTCTTTGGTGGCTTCGTAACCACTTACCTACGTGATGTACGTATGTTCGACGGTGCAACTATCGGTCTCATCTTCTCTATCTCAGCATTTGGTTCACTGTTTGGTGCGTGGTTCTGGGGTTGGGTAGCTGACAAATTCGGTCGTAAGGTGAACGCATTTGGCTTCATCCTAGCGGGCATCATGGTTTCAATATTCTTTGTTGCACCTGGCGACATGGTGATTGGCGGCCTAAACATGCTGGCTCTACTTGGTCTGATTTACAACTTCGGCCTGTCTTCTTCAGCGGTATGGGGTGGTTACTTCTCAGAACTGTTCCCAGCACACCTACGTAGCTACGGCGCGGCGCTATTCCACGGCGGTCGTATCCTCGGTATGTGGGCACCAATGGTACTTATCTTCATCCAAGAACGTACCGACCTACAAACCGCAATGTGGGGTTCACCAATCGTATGGATCCTTGCTGGTCTTCTATGGCTATCACTGCCAGAGACACTAAAAGGCGGCGTGTTCGATAAGAGCAAAAAAGCCGAAGCAGCAAAAGCGTAACTGAATTTCAAAAACTCCGGCTGGCTCCCCGGCCGGATGAAAAAACTTAATTTCGAGTCCTGTTCCCAAAGCCGACTCGACAGCAAATAAGAGAGTTTATTATGTCTAAATATCAAGAAGCAAAACGCGTTGTACGTGAATACTTCAGCGCAATGGAAAACGCAACTCACGAGAACGTGGCAGAAGTACTAAAAGCACACACTTCAGAAGATTACCTATGGCGTGGTGTTTACCCATTCCGTGAGCAACAAGGCGCTCAAGCAGCGGCTGACGTTTTCTGGGCTCCTTTGATGAAATCAATGACTCGCATGCAGCGTCGTCAAGACATCTTCATCGGTGGTGAGAACGAAGTCACATCAGGTGAAATCTGGGTAATGAGCATGGGTCACTTCATGGGTCTATTCGACGCTGAATACCTAGGCATGCGCCCAACTGGCAAAATCATGAACATCCGTTACGCAGAATTTAACTGTGTTGAAAACGGCAAGATCACTAAGACTGGCCTATTCCTAGACCTTCTAGGTGCAATGGACCAAGCGGGTTGTTACCCACTACCACCATCAACAGGTAAGCACTTCGTATACCCTGGTCCTCGTAACCACGATGGTCTACTGTTCGAAGACGCAGCACCAGAAGAAGGCGTAGCAACACTAGCACTAGTGAACAAGATGGTTGATGACCTATCTGCACTAAACGACAGCGGCGCTATGGGTTGCCCACCAGAAGTTCTTGAGAAGAGCTGGTCTAAAGACATGATCTGGTACGGTCCATGTGGTATCGGTGCGTCTTATACAATCCCTCGTTACCAACAGCAGCACCAATTGCCGTTCCGTAACAACCTAAAAGACAAGAAGTTTAACGGCCACGTATGTCGTTTCGCAGAAGGTAACTTCTCTTGTTTCTTCGGCTGGCCAAACCTATCTAACACGCCTATCGGTGGTTTCCTAGGTATGACAGGTGGTGAAGTACGTGCAGACATGCAAGTGGTTGACGTTTACTACCGTGACGGCGACAAGCTATCTGAGAACTGGGTACTGATCGACCTTCCTTACTGGCTAAAACAGCAAGGTCTAGACGTGTTCGAGCGTACTCAACAGATCCTAAACCCTTCTCTATAAGAAGTCCTAGGGGCGGATTGTCAACCCGCCTTTATGTTGCCTGAATCCCCTCTCGGTTCAGGCGACATGCTCCCAACTCGTGCCTCAAGGATGGGGCACAACCTCAAGATAGAACCCTTATTCAAAACGGGCATGAACGCACGGTGGCTTTCTGCGCCCTGAATAATGAGATTGATGATGAAAAAGTCGACCCTTTCTGCAGTGATTTTAACAGCGCTTACTTCTAGCTCAGCCTTTGCTGCACACACTTTTGTTAATGACGCTGGCGACAGCCTAACCATCGATGGCCGTTTCGATCTTCGCTACCAAGACCGTGGCGGTGATGACAACGGCGAATGGAACAGCGGCAGCTCACGTTTCGGTTTGAAAGGCCAAATGGGTCTGGATAACGGCTGGACTGGTTTCGGTCACGCGGAATGGGGCTACAACTCTGGCGCGAACGGCGACAACATTTACGACCGCTTGCTATACGCAGGTGTTGATCACGAAAAATACGGCAAGGTTGCTGCGGGTACTAAACAGTGGTCTACCTTCTACGACGTAGCATGGTACACCGATTTAGGTCGTGTATTCGGTACTCGTGGCTCAGGTGTTTACAACCTAGCTGACTGGGGTATCGCATCCGGTGCTGGTCGTGCGGAAAACTCAATTACGTACCGTAATTCAATTAATGAAAAAGTGAGCTACGGCTTTACTTACCAGACCACGCGTGAAGGTGTTGCTCTAGCAAGCAATGCGACAGCCTCACTGAAAAACGGCATGGGTGCTTCGATCACTTACAAACCCGTTGATGGCGTAACACTGGGTGCGGCTTACCATCAAAATGAAGTTGCGGATCTAGACGCAAGCGTGGTTGGCGTAGAAAACGGCGACAACATGCGCATCATGCTATTGGGCGCAAACTACAGCAACGGTGGCTTCTACGCAGGTGCGACTTTCCACGTTGGCGAAAACTGGGAAGCAGTGAGCCAAGGCGGTACGGACGTAATGTTCGATACCCTAGGTGGCGAAATCTACACTTACTACCACTTCGATAACGGCCTACGCCCAACGTTGAACTACAACTACATGGAAGATCGCGGTGACGAGACACAAGGCTACGAGCGTAACTTGCTGATTCCTGGTCTTGAATACCACTTCCAGAAGAACAAATTCCTAGTTTGGACTGAATACCAGTTCGACCTAGGTAAAGATCAGTACGATGGCAGCAAATTCGAAAACCGTGATGATCAATTCGCGGCAGGTATTCGCTACTACTTCTGATAATACTCATCGCTCACCACCTATACCCAAGTAACCTTAAGGTGGTGAGTGATGAAGTTCTTATCAACACTAAGCAAAGTTATCTTGAAGCCAAGTAGTCATCACTTCACTAATAATTAAAGGCTGCTCAAGCGTAGATAGATGCCCACACTCAGGGATAACATGAAGCGTGACGTTTGGGATGCATCTCTCCATGAGCAGATGATTGTCTAGCGGACAAAGCTTATCTTCTTTACCTGTTATCACCAACGTAGGAGCTTGAATGTCCGCCAATAAAGGTCGAGCATCCGGGCGAGTTGCTAACGCTTTAGCATGTGCTTCAAATGCCTCCAAACCTACATTGACCGCCATGCCTTCTATACGCTCAGTTAACGCTTTGTCTTGCAAACGGCTTGGATGAATCAGCACAGGCATCAGAGTGTCAGGCGTAATGCGTTCAAACTCACCACTTAACGCACGGCTAACCAGTGCATCACGCTTTTGTGTCACCTCTGGCTTTTCATCTGCTGCATTGGTATCCATGAGGATCAAGCCTTTGACTCTGTTTGGCGCTTGACGGTACACCTCAAAGGCAAGAATCCCACCCATTGATAAGCCACCCAAGACAAACTCCTGCGGTGCGTCTTGCAACACTTTCTGCGCCAGCTGTTCCATTGACGGCAATGAGGCCAGCGTCGGGCATGAAGGCTCAACCCAACTTGGCAACGCTCGGTTGACTTCCTCAAACAATGTGCCATCACAAAGTAGTCCGGGTAGCCAAACTAACGAGGTGGGTTGCGTCATTTTATTCTCCTGCCAGCGGCTTTGGTTGATCAGACCCAAGAATGCAATACGTCAAACTATTACCACGCAAGTTCGTCAGTGAATAAGACGCACCTTCTGGAACATTCAGCACATCACCGCGCGTTAAAACAACACTCGCTTGTTCGCCTTGATGCGTGAGGACCACTTCAGTATCGCCATCAAAGTTGATAAGCACTTGTTTTTCTTCTCGGCAGTGTTGAGGAATCGAGCCACCTTCAGAAAGCTCATAAGCCATGATGCTCACTTCATCTTCACTCTTTACTTGGAAGTCATAACTCGCCAAAGGATGACCCGTTAAGGCGTATTGTTTCACGTTGCTTCCGCCGAAATCGCCTTTGATTTCACGATAATCTTTTTGCAGAGCGACAAATGGCATCATCTCTTCTGCGGTGTAGGTATCGAAGGTCGCGAGCTCTTCTTCGGTAAGCAGCGGCATCAATTCTGATTCTTGTGGCACCGGGTCGCCATTAATGGTGTCCACGAGTGTGCCATCGGCTTTGAGGTATAAACCATAACCTTGACTGTCTTTAATAACGTTTGGATGCCAAATAACGCCGCCACCTGAATCGTCGCCGCCAAGTACCGAGAACATAAAGCCGTAATCGCGGCCAACCACTTCAAATCCACGGAAGAGATTGGTTGGAATCGAGATGACGTCACCGTGAGACAACACCGCCTCATGCTCTCCATCGTTCCCCCAATAAAAACGGAACTGACCTTTGAACACCAAGAAAAGCTCAGCGGTGCGATGAGAATGTAACGAATTTTTGATGCCCGGCGGTTGGCCTGCGGCACCAATATTAAAGCCCGCCGTATCGCGAATATGAACATGCTGACGACTGCTCTCTGCCACCCCTGCACCGATAATACAAAAGTTATCTTTGAGATCACTGCCTGGCGTGCGCGCATCAATAAACGCACTCGTACCCGGAATCAGTTCCATGTAGCGGACCAGGTTATTATTCATTTTAGATTGTAGAGTCATTGTAAATCCTTGTTGTCCTTGTTTGGACCTAGCCTTTGAATTGTTAGTTACAAACCTAAAGTTAGTTACAGACCGAAAGTTAGTTACAGACCGAAAGTGTGTTACAGACCTAAAGGTCGCCCACCATCAACCGCGATGGTATTGCCTGTCGAGAAGGTCAGAAGATCTGCCGCGGCGTACACGGCTTGAGCGACTTCTTCATCATTGGCTAAACGCTTAAGCGGTGTGGATTGTTCTTGTTGATTACGCCATGCGTCATCCAAGCCTTTGACAAACTCAGTGTCGACAAGCCCTGGAGCAACAGCCAAAACGCGAACCTCGGGAGACAGAGCGCGAGCTAAAGAACGGGTCATGTTCTCCGCGGCAGATTTACTTGCACAGTAAGCAATGTTGCTCCCCATCGCAGTCTGTGCCGCGATAGAGGTAATGTTCACCACACAACCATTGGCTTGCTTAAGCCAAGGCTCAAACGCTCGAACCATGGCAAAAGGCGCACGAACATTCACTTGGAATATTTGGTCAAACAGCTGGTCATCTAAGCTTTGCAAATCAGAGTGCGCGACGAATTTCGTCATCCCCGCACAGTTGACCAACAGATCCAGCTTGTCGCTTATTTCACTGACTTGATGTTTAAGCTGTTCAATCGCACTAGAATCTGCCACGTTCAGTTTGAATGCTAGATGCTCGTTACGTGGCAGCGAAGAAAGCACATCCTCGGCCGCTTTCTGATTACTGTTGTAAGTCAGAATTACGCGATATCCCGATTCAGCTAGCTTGCGACAAATGGCGGCACCCAGTCCGCCACTGCCGCCTGTGACTAAGGCAAGTTTCGACATATTACGCCTCTTCCACTTTGCCTTTGTAACGGCGCACACGAATATCCGCTTGCTCTTTGTGGCCAGCAAAACCTTCGAGTGCACACAAGCGAGAGCAGTACTCACCGACTTTTAGCGACGCAGCTTCCGTTACACGCTGGTAAGTACAGGTCTTGATAAATTTACCTACCCAAAGACCACCGGTGTATCGCGCCGCTTTCTTCGTTGGCAGTGTATGGTTGGTACCAATACATTTATCGCCGTAAGAAACGTTGGTTTCACGACCTAGGAACAAGGCACCGTAGTTGGTCATGTTATCTAGGAAGTATTTAGGATCTTCCGTCATCACTTGCACGTGTTCAGAAGCGATATCGTCTGCCACTTCCACCATTTCTTCGTAGCTATCACACACAATCACTTGTCCGTAATCTGCCCACGCTTTACCCGCAACTTCAGCCGTTGGGAGAATGGTTAACTGACGTTCGATCTCTTTGATGGTTTCTTGCGCAAATGTTTCGCTATTGGTCAACAATACAGCGGGAGAGTTGTAACCATGCTCAGCCTGACCAAGCAAGTCTGCCGCTGCCAATTCCGGGTCACAGCCTTTCTCATCGGCAATGACTAGGGTTTCCGTTGGGCCTGCAAACAAATCGATACCGACGCGACCAAACAACTGACGTTTTGCCTCTGCTACAAATGCGTTACCCGGCCCTACAATCATATCGACCGGTGCAATAGTCTCCGTCCCCAGAGCCATTGCACCTACCGCCTGAACACCACCGAAGCAATAGATTTCATCCGCACCCGCCATTGCCATCGCAGCGACAATCGCCACATTCGGCTGGCCATTAAACGGTGGCGCACAAGCAATAACACGTTTTACGCCCGCGACTTTCGCCGTCAGTACACTCATGTGAGCGGATGCAACCAATGGGTATTTACCGCCAGGGATGTAACAACCCACGCTGTTGACTGGAATATTTTTATGCCCCAGTACCACACCAGGCATGGTTTCTACTTCGACGTCTTTCATTGAGTCACGCTGAATTTGAGCAAAGTTTCGAACTTGTTGCTGAGCGAACTCGATATCATGACGAGTCGATTCATCAAGCGCATCCACACAGGCTTGGATTTGCTCTTCTGACAGGCGGAATTGCTCCGGCGACCAGTTATCAAACTTTTCAGACAACTCACGTACAGCGCTATCACCTTTCGATTCAATATCAGCAAGAATGTTTTCAACAATCTGACGCACTTTTGCGTCGTTTGATGCTGATGCTTCTTCAGTGATTCCGTTTTTTAAAATGCGTGCCATTGGGTTTCTCCTTGAACATTGAGGCTGACGAACGGTTATTTTTATGCTTTTGGATACGAATGCAAAATCAGATTAAACACTTAATTAACATTTGACAAGTTAAGTCAACAAACCAAAAAAACCACCCTTAAGCCTTTGTATTGATTAATTTAAAAAAATAAAAGTAAGTAATAAGGACCTTGATTGAGTTTAATTTTTAATCAAAAATGAGTTTTAGATCACATCATTTTTACTCATCATTTACATTTCACCGTGTTAGTTTTTGCATACCTTTGCAAAGGAGAGAATTATGAGCAATTTTAAGCAACGTCTGACTAAAGAAACGCTATTAGGTACATTTGTTAAAACCCCTCATCCTCACATTATCGAGGTATTGGCACTGGCAGAGTTGCCTTTTGTGGTACTGGATGTAGAGCACGCACCTTTCGATCGTTCCTCGCTTGATCTGTGCATCATGGCGGCCAGAGCGAATGACCTCGCGTGCGTGGTACGAGTACAAGACAGCGCTCCTTCAACTATTTTGAACGCGCTTGACTGTGGCGCGGCGGGTGTACAAATTCCCCATGTTTGTACTGCTGAGCAAGCGACGCAACTGGCGAAACTCTGCCATTACGGAGAAGGTGGCCGAGGGTATGCTGGTTCCAGTCGAGCAGCGCAATACGCCACTAAGCCCATGGTTGAACACTTAAAAGACAGCCGTGCGAATACGATTGTCATTGCACAAATTGAAGACCCTCAAGGGGTCGAAAATGTTGAAGCGATTGCCAATGTTGAAGGTATTGATGCGCTCTTCATTGGCCAAGTTGATCTCACTGTAGCTTATGGTGCTGATAGCGTTCATGATGAGAAAGTCGCACAAGCAAGTATGCGAGTAATCGAAGCGGCCAGAGCCGCCAATAAACCTGTTGGCATGTTTGTCTCGACGGCTCAACAAGCTCGGGAATGGCGTGAACTCGGCGTTAGCTTCTTTTGTGTTGGCTCTGAACACAAAATGATCATTGATGGCTTCAAACAAGAGAGAAATGTGATGAATTCTTGAGTTTTCTCTGATATTTACGCCTTATCAATGTAATGCTCTAGACACAGAAATCCCCTAGCCCATACACTCAGCACGTATGAGAAGGTTCAATGGCCTTAAATAAGGAGTATCACCATTAAAGCGAAAGTAACTTCGATCGACGTCGCGAAGATGCTCGGCGTCTCTCAATCGACGGTATCTAGAGCATTCAGCCCGACTGCGAGTATTAGCGAAAAGAAACGCAAAATGGTGATGGATGCCGCAGCTAAGCTCGGATACACACCGAATGCCATCGCCCGAGGTCTGATTTCGAATCGTTCAGGCTTAGTGGCGATTGCGTTAGATAGCGAATCAAACCCAATGTACGACATGCAATCTCGTGCTTTGGCTGTCGAAATTCAAAAGCGTGGCGGACAAGTTGTGCTTTGCCCTATCGACAAGGACGACCTCGATCTCGCCATTTCACGCGCCATTGAATACCAAGTGGACGGACTCGTTATCGCCACCAGCCGTTTAACCTCACGCGCGTTTGCCCAATGCGAAAAGTTTGGCGTTCACTTAAGCTTGATCAACCGCTACGCCGAAGGCATTAATGCCAACAGCTCTGGTATTGATAACCGCTTGGCGGGCCAACAAGCTGCGGAGTATTTAGCGCATAAAGGCGCAAAACAGTGTGCTTATATCAGTGGCGATGCTGGCTCCATGACCAGTGAAGAGCGTTGGCTGGGTTTCTCTTCAAAGTTGCAAGAACTCGGCTCCCCGTCACCAACGTTTATCCAAGCCAAGTACAGCTTTGAAGCAGGCTTAGAAGCGGCGAAAGCGATCTTGTCGCACACTAGCAAACCCGATGCAATTTTTTGTGCAAACGACATCCTCGCCATGGGTGTGATGGATGGCTTGCGACAAGCCGGAGCAAAGATCCCCCAAGACTTCTCTGTGATGGGTGTAGATAACATTCCGATGTCTGCATGGCCGAGCTATGATTTGACCACCATTGCTCAACCAGTCGACAAAATTGTTAAACGAGCGGTTGAAGACTTGATGAATCGAATCAACGGCAACCTGGATGCAACTGGCGAATACCTTTTCGAGCAAGGCACCTTGATCGAACGTAGTAGCACCATTTAATAAATCCATTTTTATTCATTCTTCATAAACCAAATGCCTTGCTTTCGAGTAAGGCATTTTCTGTGATCACGATTAAGTTTTCACCAATCGTTATTTAATTCCTCATCAATTCATCAATCTTGTTATTGACTTGTTACTTTAATGTTTTATTTTGGATTCGTATGCAAAATGGATATGAATTGCTCAACTAATTTATAAAAACATAAAAAGTTGTGTGACTTGCCGACGAATGCCCATGGCAGGTCATACCAGAAACAAGGAAGAACGATGAAGAAAGTAATCCTTACTTCACTTACCGCACTGGGGCTTGCATTTAGCAGCATGAATACGTTTGCAAACAGTGTTATTCGTCTTGCTCATGACAGTCAAGAAACCTCTCCCGTACACAAAGCAATGCTCTATTTCGAACAAGAAGTGGAAGCTCGCTCAAACGGTGAGATAGAAGTTGAAATCTATCCGGCAAGACAACTAGGCGATGTGCGTGAGACGACTGAACTCGTACAGCAAGGCAACTTACAAATGACGTTTGGTGCGTCAGTTTTACTCTCTCCCTACGTCCCAGAGTTTAACGTGCTCGACGTGTTCTACCTTTTTGATAGCGAAGAGCAAGCACACAAAGCGCTCGACAGTGAGAAGATCGGACAACCATTGTTGAATGCTATGGAATCAAAAGGCTTTCATGGACTTGGCTTTATGGAGGTCGGCTTTCGTAGCGTGACCAACAACAAACAGCCAATTGATAGTATTGAGGACCTGAAAGGGCTAAAGATTCGCTCGGCATCTAACCCCACTCAAATAAGCGCGTGGAAATCTATTGGTACTGCACCAACACCTCTGTCTTGGGGAGAAATTTTCACCTCGTTACAACAAGGCCTGATTAACGCTCAAGAAAGTGCTATCTACTCTATTTATGCCGAACGTTTTTACGAGGCACAAAAGTATCTCTCTTTAACTAACCATATATACACCAACTACGTGTTGTTCATGAACAAATCGTTTTGGGATTCACTGCCGGCCGCACAACAAGCGCTGATCAGTGAAGTAAGCAAAGAAACCATCGCAAAACAGCGTGAGCTCGCCGCTAAGCAAAACCAAGAAGTAATCAAAGAGCTCGAAGCAAAAGGCATGACGGTTAACATCGTCCCAGACGAGGTACGCAGCATCATGAAAGAAAAAATGAATGCAGCCGTGTACCAAGATCTGCGTAGCAAGACAGGTGAAGACTTGTTTGACAACGTGATTGCCGAGATAGAACGCCTATAACTCCCACTCTTTTGCACGATCTGGCAACAGGTCGTGCTTTCTCGTTTTGGAGGTGAACATGAAGTGGTTTCGCTTACTAGACAAATACCTAGAACCTACCCTTATCGTTATCGCGATCTCGACGATGACAACTTTACTGTGCTTGCAAATCGCACTACGCCTATTTGACGCAACGATCGCGTGGGCTGAAGAGCTGGCACGTTATTTATTCGTATGGGCGATGTACCTGAGCATCAGCTATTGTATCCGAGATGATCGACACATCCGCATTCGTGTGTTCATCGATAAACTTCCGGGCAATTGGACGCAATTCAGTTTGATTGTTTCTGATCTTATCTACCTTGCCTTTAGTGCCACTGTCGCCTGGTTTGGATTTAAGGTTATAAACCGCAGCCTGCAACTCGGTCAGATTGCACCCGCAATGGAAATTCCTATTGCGTGTTTGTATGCCTCTGTTTTAGTTTGCGCACTATTAAGCTGCGCGCGCCTAGTGACAAGCATTTATCAACGTGTGAACGCGTGCTCCACCAGCAATGAACGAGTTCGCTTTTCTCGCCAACGCTATCGCCATATCAAAGCAAAGTATCGTACTTCTAACCGACTATTGGAGTTTAACGCATGACGTCTGCACTTTTGTTTGGCAGCTTTGGTCTGCTTCTGCTCATTGGCGTTCCGGTCGGTATTGCTCTGGCGGCAGCCAGTATGGTCGCGATATTAAGCCTGCCATTCCTTAACATCGAGTTTTTAGTCCAAGGAATGGTAACAGGGCTCGACTCTTTCCCTCTCCTCGCCGTCGTTCTATTTACCTTGGCAGGTAACCTTATGAGCCAAGGAGGGATCTCAAAACGATTATTACACGTGGCGGAGGTCTTCTTTGGCCACTTTACTGGTGGGCTTGGCATCGTCGCCATTGTGGCGTGCATGTTCTTCGCTTCCATCTCTGGTACGGGGTCTGCCACTGTTGCCGCTATCGGCCTGACGATGATTCCATCTATGGTGAAGAAAGGCTACGACCGCAGCTTTGCCGGTGCCTTGATAGCCTCTTCCGGCGGAATTGGGGTCATTATTCCACCCTCTGTGGTGATGATCGTCTACGCGATCACTGCTGAAGTCTCCGTCACTAAGATGTTCATGGCGGGAATCATTCCTGGCTTGGTCGTCGGTATGGTATTGATCGGCTACTGTCTAATTGTCTCAAAAATGCGGGGCTACACAGGTAACGAACGCAAAGCGACTTGGGCAGAGCGTCTTGCTGCGCTAAAAGAAGCCAGCTGGGCAATGCTACTCCCCGTGATCATTCTCGGCGGTATCTATTCTGGCATTTTCACGCCTACCGAATCAGCCGCCATTGGTGTGCTCTATGGCTTGTTCTTTGGCATGTTTGTTTATAAAGAGCTCAAACCAGCGCAAGTGGTGAAAATCATTCTAGAGTCGTCACTGTTAGTTGGCGCTGTGCTCGTCATTGTGGGTGCGTCCGTGACGTTTGGTCGTATATTGACCCTAGAACGTCTACCGACCGAGATTGCTCAGTTCATTCTATCGATTACCGAAAACAAACTTCTGATACTGCTTTGCATCAATGTTCTGTTGTTGCTTGTTGGTACCTTTATGGAAACGCTGGCGGCCATTGTTATTCTCACGCCAATTCTGTTACCCATTACGTCAGCACTCGGCATGGACCCCGTTCATTTTGGGATCGTGATGATCGTGAACTTGGCCATTGGCTTTGTTACGCCTCCTCTGGGTGCCAACCTGTTTATGGCAAGTCAGGTAGGCAAAGTACCGATAGAGTCGCTCTCTAAAGCCATTATGGGCTGGATTGGAGCAATGATAGTGGCCTTGATGTTGATTACCTTTATCCCTGCCATCTCGCTATCGTTGCCTGCGCTTTTATCCTGATCGTTGCACTCATAGAGCGCTTATGACTGTTATAGCCACTAGATAAACACCTTTCTAGTGGCTTATTCGTTATCTACTTCCGATTTAATAAAAAAGCCTTTAAGCATTCGTATGCAAAAGGAAAATTTGAAAGATATAAGGATAATTGACACCAAAATAGCTGAATATTAGCGATAAAGTCTATTTGGGTGCCTTGATCTGCATGATTATCAGTTTTGGCTTAATCATTTGTTTCCATTCAAACAGATCAAAATAAATTAAGCTATTAAAAAACAATAAGATATTAGGAAATTCATACAAAAAACTTTGACCTCCTTTCTTATTAACACGTCTCGATAAGAGATAGCTTCCATCTCACCTGTACTTTTTTAGTTTGTTTTCTGCTCAATTGTTAAAAACCTGATCATCAGCACGCTATTTAAACAATCAAAAAACAATCCATTGACAAAATGGCAACATGATATATTTTGAATACGTAATCAAAACATAATTCAAACATAATTATTCAATTACGGAGGTGATTTATGGCCATGGTTGGCTTCGATGAAAAGTGGCGTGATTTTCCCGACTACATTCTTGGTATCACAAAAGAGATTTGGGAAGACCGAGGTTTAAACACCTTAGAACACTACTACTCTCCCGACATTGTTGTGCGTACTCCACTCTCTATCGTTCAAGGAAACGAAGGGGTGATCAGTGCAACAATGGCGACACTGGCCGAGTTTCCCGATCGCACGCTATATGGCGAAGACGTCATTTGGTCAGGCACCCCGGAACAAGGCATGCTTTCTTCTCATCGAATCATCTCTACTGCAACACACAGTGGCAACGGCTTCTACGGGCAAGCCTCGAACCGCAAACTTCGTTTCCGTATCATCGCGGATTGCCACGCTATCAATAACCAAATCAATGACGAATGGTTGGTTCGCGATCAAGCCGATATCGCGAAACAACTGGGCATGACGTCAGAAGAGTTTGCACGCCAACAAATCGAATTTGAAGGTGGCGTGGAATCAAGCACATTTCCGTTCACACCTGAAATCGACATTCCTGGACCTTATTTGGGCGTAGGCAACGACAACGAATATGGTCAGCGATACGAAGCAATTCTCAGAAGCCTTATGAATGCCGAGTTCTCTATAGTACCGAAAGAGTACGACCGCGCTTGCATCGGCGAATACACTGGCGGTCAAACTGCCCTATCACACTCGGAAGTCGATCATTTTTGGATGGCACTTCGTGCGTCTTTCCCAAATGCTCAATTTACCGTTCACCATCGTATTGGCCGAGATGACGACATGATGTCACCACGCGCGGCAATTCGATGGTCTTTGCACGGTAAGCATGAGGGATACGGGATGTTTGGTAAGCCTTCAGGAAAAGAGGTTTACATCATGGGGATCAGCCACGCTGAGTTTGGCCCTTGGGGTCTTCGTCGCGAATTCACTTTGTTTGACGAGACCGCAATCTGGAAGCAAATCCTGCTTCAGCAAGGCTAACGGCTGACTAAACACTATTTATTAAAATCACAGACAGTAAGGAAGCAACATGTCACTCAACATCATCGAACAGTTCTACCAGAACTACTTCAAAGCCGCAGACATCGAGCAAAAACAGGCCGCTCTGCAAACTTTGAACCCTGACGTAAAATGGTGCGTGGCGCACCCTGTGAACGATCTTAATGGCCCAGATGCAACCCACGAATCTTTCCTCTCACCACTTGTTAATGCTTTGCCTGACGCCGAGCGCCGACCAATAATTGTTATGCACGGCGAATACGAAGGCCGCACTTGGTACAACTCTACCGGCTACTTTATCGGTACATTTGAACAACCACTGTTTGGCATCCCAGCAACAGGGAAAACACTCTACTTGCGTTACACCGAAATGGTGTGTGTGGAGAACGACCAAATCACCGAATCTTACATGATTCCAGACTTCATCGATGCGATGAATCAAGCAGGCTGCAACCCTCTTCGTAAAAGCTTAGGTCACGATGGCTTGGTTCCTTCTCCTGCAACTTCTAACGGTATTCAACAATCTGTTGTGTCTTTGGAAGAAAGTGAAAAGAGCGCCCAGCTGGTTGAAGATATGCTGTCTTGCTTGGGTCGTTTTGATGGCAAAGATCTTTTCTCGATGGATCTTGAAAACTACTGGCACAATGACTTCATGTGGTACGGCCCAGCAGGTATTGGCACGACGCGCGGTGTCAAAGGTTTCCGTAACCACCACCAAGCGCCATTTGTGTTTGCGTTCCCAGATCGAAGTGTCGATATTGAGGTCAATTTTTTGGCCAAAAATGACTACGTATCCACAGGTGGTTGGCCACATATGCATGGTACTCACACTGGTTACAGTGGCTGGCTCGGTCTTGCCCCAACCGGAAAACACATCGAACTTCGCGTTATGGACATTTGGCGACGCGAAGGCGATTTACTGAAGGAAAACTGGGTGGCGATCGACATCGTTCATATCCTGCTGCAACTTGGCTATGACGTGTTTGCACAAATGAAAGAACAGTTAGAAGGACCTAATTATGCATGAGTTTGGCGCACTTAACTGGAGCATCCTTGGGGGATACATCGCCCTCACGCTAGTACTGGGGGCGGTAATTGGAAAGCGAGTCACTTCAGCTAGCCAATTCGCCTTGGGTGATAAGAGCATCCCTTGGTGGGCGATCGGTATTTCTGTCGTTTGTACTTACGTGAGTGCCATGTCGTTCCTTGGCGGGCCAGCTTGGTCTTACAAAGAAGGCCTGTCGGTTATCGCGATTCACCTCAATTATCCGCTGGTGATCTTCTTCATCGTGGCTGTGTTTATGCCGTTTTTCTACAACAACGGTTTAACCTCTATCTACGAGTATCAAGAACGACGCTTCGGTAAGGCTTCACGACTGACTTTGTCGTTTATCTTCCTTATCAAACAAGCATTGAGCTCGGCAGCCGTACTCTACGCGACAGCAATGATTTTGGAGTTCATTACTGGTATCGACGTGATGTACTGCATCATGATCGTCACTGCAATCGCCCTTATCTACACCGTAATGGGCGGTATCGCGGCCGTCATTTGGACCGATGTGATTCAAGCAGTAATCTTATTTATTGGCGCATTCATCATCATTGAAGCTGTATGGAATGGCATGCCAGCCCCGATGACGGAGGTCATGGCAGAACTCAAAGCGAAAGGAATGACCGATGCCCTACAAACAAGTTTTGACCTAAGCCAAGTAACGACTGTATGGGCCGGCGTTATCGCAATGACGATGTTCCACACCACCGTGTATGGCGGTAACCAGATGATGGTACAACGTTGTATGGCCGCGAAAAACATGGGCGATGCGAAAAAGGCAATGTTGATGATGGGTTACGTGGCCTTCTTTATTTACTTTGTCTTTATCTTGCTTGGCGTCCTGTTCAACGCTTATTACGACGGTAAAGAGTTTGAAAACGGCAACACCATCATTCTTCATTATGCGAGTGAATATGGAATGCCAGGTTTGATGGGCATCATTGCCGCTGCGATTCTGGCGGCAAGTATGTCGAGTCTCGATTCCGCATTTAACTCAATGGCGACCGTTTCTGTGGCTGACTTTTACAAACGCTTCTACAAGCAAAACGAGTCGGAAGAGCATTACTTGAAGGTATCGCGTTTCTTCACGGTAGCGTGGGCGATTTTGGTCATCATTCCAGCGATCATGTTTGCCACCAGCACAGGCTCGGTACTGGAAGTGCTGAGTAAGGCAGGCTCTTACTTTGTCGGTGCGAGCTTCTGTATGTTCGTCCTTGGTTTCTACTCAAAACACATTACGGAAAAAGGCTTGTTAATTGGCGTTGCTGCTAGCTTCTTGGTGATTTGGTATGTAGCCGTTGCGACCGATATTGCGTGGCCTTGGTATTGCGTGATTGGAGTCCTTGTGAATGCCGTTGTCGCTTACATTGCTAGCCTTCTCCTGACGGGTAAACAAGATGAAATGCATCTTTACACAGTGAAAGGCCAGCAAGCGGAATATGCTCGTCTAAATAAACCAATCAAGGAAGATGGTTGGTATGTCGTTCCCGGCAAAATCGATGCTCCATGTTATGGCTTACTAGTGATGTTTGTATTCTCGATCGTGATGCTTTGGGGGATCAACGCGTTTACCGACAACGCTCCTATGCTGATTAACTTTATGCGTGGCTGCTCTATTCTTGTCGCTACCGCTTGCATCGGATACATGGGGTATTCACTCCTCTCCCCAAAACGTAAAGTTGCAGTCAAACAAGCAAATTAATGTTCTTTACGTAGATACTGTACGTCCAACAAACGGACAGTATCTACGCTCTAGATCTAGTGCTAGCTCAAAGCAAACCAAATGGGTTAACCCACATTTTGCTTTTTAACACTCCAAAGCCATTATTCTACTTAGGATACCCCGTCAGAACATTTATGAATACGTACCTATTTATGCTAGTCTTATGACCTCAATTACTGGCAACTAAGTTTTATTCATGAAATCAATTAAACACGTAGTCACATCAAAAGATGTGGCAAAGATGGCAGGCGTCTCTCAATCTACTGTATCGCGCGTGTTTGTTCCGGGTAGCTCAGTATCCGAAAAGACCAAGCAAAAAGTCTTTGAAGCGGCTAAAGCCCTTAACTACCGCCCTAACGCCTTTGCACGTAGCCTGACCACAAACGAATCGAAATTGATAGGTTTGGTGTTTCCTGATGCGGATTACCCTATCCATATGAAAACACTGCAATTAATTTCCAGTGAGTTACAGAAAAAAGGTTATTCTGCCGTATTGATTCCATGGCAAGTGGATGAAGAAGAGGGCCACTCAATCCCAAATATCTTCCAGTATCGCGTCGATGGTGTCATTGCTGCTTCCGCAACCTTCAATAAGTCCCTTTATGAAGAATGTGAAGAGTTTAATATCCCAATTGTTCAATACGCACGAGTTGTTGAAGGTACTAGGAGTAGCTACGTTATCAGTGACAACTACGAAGCAGGCCAACAAGCTGCGCAACTTCTGCACAAAAGTGGCGTGAAGAACGCGGTTTATTTGACGGGAGAAGTGCCAACCTTTACGAATGACGAACGTCAAAGCGGCTTCTGCTCTGAATTTGAAGACCTAACCGGCAAGACGCCACGCATCATTGAAGCCAGCTATGACTACGCGAGCTCACTTGATAAAGTCCGTGCCATACTGGCAGACAAAAATCGGCCTGAAGCGGTGTTCTGTGCAACCGATAACCTTGCGATGGCGGTCATGGATATCGCCCGTATAGAATGCGGGTTGAGCATTCCTCAGGACTTACAAGTCATTGGCTTTGATAATATTCCTCAGACAGAATGGTTAAGCTATCAATTAACCACATTCCGCCAGGATTTCCGTCGCCTCGCTCGCGAGTGCGTGAAGATCATTGTTGATCAAATTAATACGAAAAACGGCAGCCTAGTAAAAATGATGGTGCCAGTGAAGTTAATCGAGCGCCAGACAACAAAAGCTTAAATAGCTATAGCCAGCCATTCGGTTGGCTTTTTTATTTGCCTCTGACTCCCAAACGGCTCATTTAGTGTTGTAAGCATTAATGAACCCATGTATATTTATGAGCTATTACACTATATGAACCAAACAAAAAAAGGCTCATAATCCTTATGACCACGTATCTTTACACTCGTTATTCGCCAAAAAATCGAGCTTACCAAGAGCACCTTAATACTCTAAAAGCTTTTGCTCCCGAAGCTCAGCATTTTGAGGATAAGGTTCGTGGTTGCATGCCTCCAACCGAGAGAGAGGCATTCTTACAACTGCTCGATTCCGTCAGAACTGGGGATACGATTGTGCTCTGGTGGCTGACCGCATTTGGTCGCGACTTTAGTCAAGCATTGAACACAATAAAAATGCTACTCGATAAAGGGGTAACATTGAAAACCGTATGTGAATCACTAACTTTTGAGCCAGGTTCTGTTCAAACTCAAACACTACTCACAGTGTTATCTGGATATGGGAAAGTGCAGACTGAACATCGCCTGTTTGCCGCAGAGCAAGGGCGACAGGCCATTAAAGAGCAGCCAGAATTATGGAAACAGAAGTTTCGCGGCCGCCCCGCAAACAAAACCAAACACCAACAGATCGCAACGTTGCTGCTAGAAGGCTACACATTGCAAAACGTAGCAGAGCAATGCGAAGTCAGTCTATCGACTGTGAAGCGGGTCAAAGCAAAGCTAAATGAAGTGGATGACGAAGGCGGCTTAAGATCACGACGCCAAAAAGGTTGTTTGAATGGAGACCAGTCATGAGTCGCCCAATCAACTCTCATACTATACTACTCGCCTGTCTTATTATTAGCGTTGGCCAGTTGAGCATGGGGCTAGTCATGCCCTCTTTGCCATGGATAGCAAAAGACTTTTCCATCTCCCTCGACCAAGCTCAACTACTTGTGAGTATTTATTTGCTCGGCTTTGGCCCCTCTCAATTTATCTACGGGCCAGTGTCAGATGCTTTAGGACGAAAAAGAGTATTACTTACCGGTTTACTCATCGCGATGTCTGGTCTGCTGATGATTATTTTCTTCAGTGACACATTTACAGGGATGGTGATGGGGCGCTTTTTACAAGGGTTAGGTACAGGATGCTGCGCGGTACTCGCGAGGGCGTCGACTCGAGATAGATTTAGCGGGGATGAACTCCCAGTGGCAATGTCTTACATCGCCATGGCGGCTTCAATCACGCCACTTATTGCACCTGTGATTGGCGGCTTTATCAACTTCCACTTCGGTTGGAGTATGGTGTTTATTTCTCTATTGGGCTATGTCTCGCTGGCCTGGGTAATCATCGCCTTTAAGTTCACAGAAACCATCACAAAACGTTCTGTCATTCCGTCACCCCGAAAAATGTTACTCCAATACAAGAGCTTACTTACGTCTCGTTACTTTATGAGTTTCGCCAGTATCAGTTGGTTAAACTTCAGCTTAATGATTACGACAGTCTCTGTGATGCCATTTATCATGCAAGATCAAATTGGCATGACCTCCGCTCAATACGCGATATGGGCGCTCATTCCCGCTTTGGGTATGTTATGTGGTACCACGATTTGTAACCGAGTAAGGCCAATTATTGGCAATAAAAAAATGCTGCTTTGCACCCCATTTCTTCACCTCGCTGCCGCAATATGGTTATTTTTCTGCCCTGTTGAGCCTCTATTTCTGATGCTAGGACAGCTATTAATGATCTTGGGTAATGGTATTGCCCTACCTTGTGCACAAGCGATGGTAATGCAACCTTATAAAAAGCAAGCAGGTGCCGCAGCGGCAATGTCTGGTGGTGGACAAATGGTCGTCTCCTCATTGGTCAGCTTAACTCTGGTGCAGCTTGGATTGAGTCAAGCATGGCATCTAGCGATCGTTATCGTAATATTTGCATCGCTTACCTTCACCAACATTCAACGTGGCTTCAGTGCAGAGCAACCTTCAGAACGATAACAAAAAACATACTATTGTCCTTATAGTTACGACAAATCGTATAAACTTAAATTAAGGAAAAGTTGGCGGATACTAACATGATGTTGCATTTAAGAATGGGCGCCTTAACACTCGCCACATTGATATCCGCTGGTACTGATGCGAGCGCCAACGAGAACTGGCAGTTCGAGAGTGACAAGAATGGAATCACAATTTACTCCCGAGAACATAGTGACGGTTTAGTTGAGATCCGTGCCCGGATGTTCACACCCACCAGCTATGGTGCATTTTTAACGCTACTGGAAGACAGTGACAATATCCCGAACTGGATTGACAATGCCAGTCATAGCCGGGTTTTAAATCAAATATCGGCCACCGAGAACATCGTTTACACCCAGTTTAAAGCGCCATGGCCTGCCAAAAATCGGGATATGGTCACCTACTCAAAGTACTGGGTCGATGAGCTGGGATTCACGATAGAAATCAAAAGCGCACCTGACTCATATCTTGCTGAACAAAATGGTTATGTTCGAATTCGCTCGGTTGATGCGACTTGGGAGTTACAAAAACTCACAAACGATACAACACTCGTGGAATACAAGGCGTTTGCTGATCCCGGAGGTCTATTGCCAAACTGGCTGATCAACAAACTTTCAAAAGAAAGTGCATGGGCGACATTTAGTAACTTAAGAAAAGAGTTACCTGAATATCAGCAATACTCTCATCCTCAAATAGATGAGTAAGCGTCGCTCTTCCCACTCGCTTTTTAATGCGGTACATAATAACAAAAGGCGGCATATGCCGCCTTTTTCTACTCAATGTGTTACTGTTGTGCAACCATCACAGGTTTAGTTGCACCACGGTAATCAAACTCAAAACCAATACCTTGGTCTGTCACGTCCATCGTCATACCACCAACAAGCTCGCCTTGTAAGCTTTTGACAACATCATCCGGAACCGGCTCCCCAGTGATTGACGACGCACTCTCTAACACTTCCAAAATACGCTCTGAATCAAAATCAAAGCTGAACAAGCCATTTGGAGAAAGTGATTGCGCCATCACTTCTTTGCTTGCTTCCGCAGCACTATCACCACTGTAAAGGGTGAAATGGTTTTCGTTTAGACGAGCAAACACGTCCACCTTCACGCCAGTATGCATTTCTAATAGCTCACTGACATTAACAGGTTGGTTATCCGGTTGAATTTGCAATTGAGCAAGTTCAGGAACGAACATTTGCGCAGTTTGAATAAGCATCATTGGATCATTGGCAGAAAGAGACAACATACCATCTAGCTGGCTAAATACTTCACCATGCTGAGCATTAGTATCTACTTTGATATCAAACATTTGCAGGCTTAACCCTTTAAGGCCGTTAACCATGCCTGACCCCATGCTTACAGCGGCTGCTGGATTCTGGCCGCCCATCTCTTGCTGCATTTGTGTCAATAAAGAGCATTGGTATTGAGGCTGAGTCAAGTCAGCCCAAATCTGACCAATCGATGGCGCTAGCGTATTAATGTCTAAACCAAGCGCCATACTAAAGAAACTCTTATCACTTTTAGACTCTGCCAATACACCACGAATCGACTTGAGCGCATCTAGAATCACTTTATTGTTGGACTCAACAACAAAAGAACCTTTAATGAACGCCTGATCGCCTTTCATCTTGTATTCTGCAAACGCGACGGACTGAGGCCAGTTTTCTGCAACTTGAGTAAGCTCAGTATGGCAGGCTGGTGAACGCATTTCCTCAATAGTTGGTTCAGGATCTATTGCATCCAACGTGCTGATTTGACGAGCAAACATATTGCCATCTTTCGTCGTCAAACCTTTAATCACTTCGCGATGATCAAAGTAACCAAAAGAGTTGTTGTTTTCACCGTATTTGGCTTGCAACGCCTCAAGGCGTCCACTGTCAGCAATATTTTGACTTGGTGCTTCAAGCCCTAATGCCATTTTAATCGGGTTTTGAACGCCCAGTTGCGGAACATCAACCGTTAACGTAAGCACGTTATCAACCACGGCTACAACCAAGCCAATACCGTCCTGCGGGTCAATTGAATCAGTCATCTCGTAACGACGATACTCGACTTCACCAAGCTTAACCAACTCATGCTTAGCGCCGCTCATCTGCTCTTCATGATCCAGTGTTTTCCATAACGCGGCAGGGTCTTCAATATCCACCTTGTACACCGGTACCATACCAATTGTGTACAACACAGGATTAATGTTTTCCCCGGTGCCCAAATAAGCTTTTAATGTTTCTGGCGACGCAGCACTCTCTAGGTACCCATCGAATAAGTTAACTGCAAACTGCTGTTGTGGAGACAGTGGTTCATCGGCAAAAAGTTCTGCAATCGAGCCTTGGTTCGCCGTACCGAATGCGTTCATGTATTTATAATGGTTAAAAGGTTCTGTCTGATACGTCACCATAAGTGAATCTGCAGGAACTTGCGTTAACAGTGAGCCTGCATCACTTGCGGTAGTATTGTTTTGGTACAGGTAGCCAGCGCCCCCTGCAGCTGCGACCACTGCTGTAGCCAATAGTAGTTTTTTCACGACCAACTCCGTTGTCATAGTTATGTGTTCCTAAACGAAATGTAACGCTTAGGTTTAAAGCCAATGAATAGTGCTTTATATCAACCGCTATCATAAACAAGTTATCGATGTAATGAATGTCGGTTTGATAAATTATCCAACATTTATAAGGCAAACCGTGAAGTAAGTTGAATTGCGTGCGGATGCTATTAGCAATATTCACAATCCAATTTCTCGGATAACCGCCTTAAAAATCATAATATTCAGTTAAATGAAGCGATTTGGAGTAATTACGACCAAAATCAGCAGAATATTAAATCTTTATTGAGTCTTTTATCTAATATCTGAAAACGCCTCACGACCTGACACTTCTTTCCAATTTGCCTCTGGCAGTCCCTACTCGTTTTCCTTACATTCCTACTAACTCAGTGACGAGACGTATACCAAATACGAGCAATAGAAGACGATGAAAGACCAGTTGACGATCTCTATATCAACTATCAATGGCTCAAGACATTGGTACTTCAGTAAAAGGATGCAACGCAACATAAAAACGTTTTTCGTTTTTTTTGTTGTTGCTCTGGCCGCGACCGTAATCTTAATTCATCACTTGTACACTCGCGTTGATAATGCAGCGTTAAAACAAGCTGAATTGACAGAACATTCACGCACCATGGGTGAAGAGCTCAGCACACTGAAAACACTAAAATCAGAGCTAGAAAATGACCTTTCAGAACGGGAAGAACGGGTACAACTTGTTTCGGAACGTTTGGGTGAATTAGAGAAAGTGCTTGGGGTTGGAGAACATACCTCGACAAATAACTTGGATGCTAGGCTCGATGCAGCGGCGATAACCTCAAACGTTCGCATGGTGTTATTAAACCAAATACCAAGTGGCTCTCCAGTCGGCAACGTACGGCTATCTTCCGGATTCGGTAAGCGTATCCATCCGGTGACAAAAGTTGCCAAGATGCATCGTGGGCTCGATTTTGCCGTAAATATCGGCACCAAAATTTATGCCCCTGCCGATGGGGTAGTGGAAGTCACCCGCCGCAGTAATAAAGGCTCTGGTAACTTCCTCAGGCTGCAACATTCTTTCGGTTTTTCGAGTTCTTATTCGCACTTGAAAGCGTTCAAAGTAAAAAGTGGTCAGTTCGTCAAAAAAGGGCAGCTGATTGCAATTTCCGGCAACAGTGGGCTCTCTTCTGGCCCTCACCTGCATTACGAGGTGCGATTTGTTGGGCGAGCACTGAATCCGAAACCATTTGTCGATTGGAGCCTTAATGATTTCGAAGACATTTTTACTAAGGAGCGAAGAATACGATGGGAATCTTTAATCAAAACAGTGGAACAACGAGTAGCTCAGCAGCTTCAACTCTCATCGCCAAAGGCTGTTCTCTTAGCGGAGAACTCAAAGTAGAAAACGATGTCCAGATTGATGGCATCGTCGATGGTCAAATTAACGTGGAAGGCACTCTCGTTGTCGCAGAAAGCGGGCGAGTAAACGGTGAAATTTACGCTAAACAGCTGATCATTAACGGCATGATGGACGGAAACTGTCACGCAGAACACATTCAAGTGCTTGCCAAGGGACGCGTAAGCGGTAGGATCTGGAGCAATAACCTCAGCATTGAACCTGGTGGCAAATTCTTTGGTGAAGCAGCTGAATTACCTGAAAAAGAAGTGGTAACGCTCAAGGGTAAGGCTCAAGAGAGTGCGAACACAAAAGAAAACAACACCAACAATGAAAAGCGACTTGCGCGTAAATCAGCATAAAACGCTCTGATTAAAGTGCTTAAAAAAGACGGCTTTCACGCCGTCTTTTTTATTACTATTGCCACGATTTTCGTCAGAAACTACGTGATTATTCGGCCGGATTTAAAACCATCACCGAGCGTTTTGCTTGTGGACCAAAAGCTGATTTTGCATGCGCTTTCACTTCATCTAACGTCACACTCTTAGCCACTTTCTCAACGTCAAGTAACACATCGACGCCGTAATCATGCACCAAATAACGAGTATATGCCCATGATCTCTGTGCTGGGTTGTCATCCAATCCTTGCATCGCGACTGCCAGTTGTTTCGCGGCCGTATCCACTTCTTTTTGGGTAATATTTGACGCTAAACCATCAAACACTTTGCCTAGTTTACTCTCTAAAAGTGCCACGTCTTCGGGCTCAACTTGAGACTCCAAGAGCCAATCAGAGATGGGTTCGCGATCTTGTGTCATGGTGTAAATGCTCGGGCTGTAATCAAGGCTAGACTCTTCTCGCACAATATCCAAAACACGTGCATTACTAATACGTTGCAAAATATCTTCGATAACCGTGTCTCTTGCCGTACGTTGGTAATCGCTCGTATTAGTCAAACGCATTACATACAACGATGAAGGTTCATGCCCATCCGCAACCACAGTTCGCTCCGGCACTTCCGGGTTAAACGCAACGTGATAATCAATCGAACGACTCGGTTTCATTTCGATAGAGGCCACATACTTACGCAAAAGTGGTGTAATTTCTTCCGGCTCTACGTTTGCAACAATAACCATCTTAAAGCCATCATTGGTTTTGAAAAGTTGCTCATGCACCGCTAGTATCTGCTCGGAAGTCACTTGTTCAACATCATCACTGGACACTATACGATGACGACTCCCCGGCAAATAAGAATTGCCGTTTGCTTTTTGAATCAGTTTTCCCATCGGTGATTCAAAAAAAGCGCCGCTCTGCTGTTTAAACTCTTGCTTCGCTGCCGCCATCTGGCGCTCGTCGACTTTAATCTCCGTCGCTAGGTTGTATAGTCCATTCAAAGCATCGGTTAGGTGCGTATTTGGCGCCGTAATTTGCGCTCCGTGACTGGTCGCATCAAGCATCGCGCCAAGCGCAATGTTGTTTTTGCGTAAGTAGCTATCTAGCTCTGAACCAGAAAATGCCCCTAACCCACTGCGTATTGCCGTTGTTGCTGCGATTTCATAAGCGGCATACAACGTCGGATCAACAGCGGCTTTACCACCTTGGCTCGCATAGTAAATATACGCTCGACCACCCGCTTTAGTATCTTTTTGGAACCACACTTCGACACCGTTTGATAGCGTATAGACTTGAAAACCACCCGCTTCCTGACGCATGCTCGTGATGCTGCCTTCCTGGGTAGGCT
The DNA here is from genome assembly GCF_024181865.1 of Vibrio sp. Y58_MX_L22. Taxonomy (NCBI): domain Bacteria; kingdom Pseudomonadati; phylum Pseudomonadota; class Gammaproteobacteria; order Vibrionales; family Vibrionaceae; genus Vibrio; species Vibrio sp. Y58_MX_L22. The sequence goes on along the minus strand of NZ_JAMZAN010000007.1, from coordinate 44,226 downwards.
TTAAGAATCCATCCACTTTGTCATACATCTCTAACGGTTTTTCGCCAGTTTGAAGATAGGCACTGTTTAGAGCGGCAAATACACCATTGAACTGTTCTGACGTTTCGCTTTTCCCCAAACCAATAAAAAAGCTTGGCTGCTGAGATAACAAGGCATTCAATTGTGTGTTAATGCTCTCTAAATTCTCGTTGTTGATGAATTCTGCCAAACTCAGGGCATAATTCTCTTTTGATTGGCTGACACTGTCTTGTCCAATTTGAAAAACACGTGCTTCTGCGTAACTGTTTGGCTTACGCTGACTCCAATCTGAATCAATATTTGCAAGTTCACCTTGCCAATTTGACATAACGCTATCTAACTCGGATTGAGTCGCACCATAATCTCTCAACGACGCCAAGGTACGAATGAAAGTCTGGTGCATTTGTTCGCGGCGATCTGGTGCAAACGAAATCCCTGCCGACATCATACGCTGATAGTTAGAGTAATAGGGCTCTGCATAAGCGTATTGAAAAGGTTCAGCGGCATCACTGAGTACACGGATCAAACGCTGTTGAATGAGTTGTGTTGCGACTTCATCACGCCACACTTCATGTTGTTGCTCAATCGTCGTGCCGCCACTTAGACCACGCTCAATCACTAAATGAAGACTTGGTGATTCCATCGTGTTACTTGGCAAGATTCTGTTTTCGTTGTTCACTCGAATATCACGGCGCTTCTCTATTACCGTATCCGAGGTACTTTCCCAGTTCGAGAACTTGCTTTTGATAATCTTGGACAGTGAATCTACGTCGATATTACCAGTCACAATCAACTCGGCATTTTGTGGCTGGTACCATTTGTCGTAAAACGCCTTTAACTTACTTGAGGAAGCATTTTGAATCGCTTCGCGAGTACCAATTGGGTCATGCTCACCATACATAGTGCCTTCAATCGAGGCTTGGTAAGCATGCATAGAAAAGGACTTATCATCCGGATTGGCACGTCGCCATTCCCCGAGAATCACCCCTTTTTCTTTCTCTACTTGCTCAGGAGCAAACTCAAGTCCGTTACCGATATCTCTCATCCACTTCAGGGCATCTTCTAGCTTCGTATTATTCGCAAGGTCAAGTTGGTAAGACGTTTGCTGATAACTGGTAAAAGCGTTGATATCAGCGCCAAAGCTACCACCAGATTGCTCAAAAAGTTTGACAACGTCGTTACCGGTAAAATGCTCACTACCATTAAACGCCATATGCTCAACAAAGTGAGCGTAACCCTTTTGAGAAGATGTTTCTTGGAATGAGCCGATATTCATCACCAAACGGACCGAGACTTCTTGGTCTTCTGTTGGATAGAGATGGTATTTCATACCGTTCGATAACTGGTCCACGTGCCAGTTGGCGTCAGGTTGAATCGGCGTCGACTGTTGTATCAGAGCACACCCTGACACTAATAACGCGGGGACTAACAATATACTGCGCATAACGATTGCCCATAACAATGATTAAGCTAATCAATATATATCCGGTGCTATAACCTTCACATTTTTAATGGATTATCAGACACGCAAATGTGATAAAGATCACCATTTATTGAAATCAATTCTCATTTACAAAAATCGACAAATCCTTACTTTACAAATACATAAATAATATCGTTCCAAATCCTTTTGCTTATTTGGTGTAAAACTCAAATTCGCGACATGGAGTCAGTATTTATTTTGAGCAATAAAATATAATTATTGAACAGATTCGAATCTGACTTTCTGCTGCATATTCAACAGCGCAGAGAGCACTGATGAGAATAAAAACACAACAACTATTATTCAAAGATCTATTATTCGCTTTATGTTCAAAAATCTATCATTAAAAAACAAACTGGCAATCTCTGCCAGTGCCGCCATCATTCTAGGGGGAGTGCTGGTAGAGGGGCTGTCTTTTCGAGATTCATTAAATAGGCTCGATGTCGAAGTCGCACAGCGACTAGAAAGCACTAGCACATCTTACAATCAATACGTAAAGGACTGGCTACTCTCTAAAGAGCGCGCACTAACTTCACTCTCTTCTGATTCAGAGAAACGTTCTCTGGTTACGCATTTGAAACAAGTCCGAGACTCTGGCGCGTTCGATAACGTTTTCCTCGCTTACCCGGACGGGTCACAAGACAACGCTAATGGGGTGGTTTTGCCACCAGGTAATAACGATCCTCGTAAGTGGGGCTGGTACACCAATGCAATCGCCAACCCATCGAAAGTCTTTATGGATAACCCGACCGTCGCAGCTGCCACGGGGGCTAACGTCGTGTCGCTCGGTAAAGCCCTGCAATTGCATGGTCAAACCGTCGTTCTGGGTGCTGACGTAGAGATCGGTGATATCCTGAACAGTCTCAACCAAGTGATCCTGCCGGGTGAAGGTTATATGTTTATTGCCAATGAACAGGGCAATATTTTCACTCATAACAACGGTAAACTGCTGAATCAACCGGTTAGCAAGCTGGGCCTCAACAACAACGACATTACGTCTGCCGCACGTTCAGGTACAGAGCGTCGCGTCTCTATTAACGGCACCGAATATGTGATTTACGCGCGCCACATAGAGGGTACCAAACTCACAACGGTCACAGTGTTAGATCAAAACTCGTTGGTTGCCCCACTTTACGATGCAGTTTGGGATCAAATCATCGCAACCACTATCGTCGTCGTTATCTGTGTGGCTTTGTTTAACCTGCTATGTAACATCTTGTTCCGTCCGCTCTACAATGTTTCGAATGCGCTTGCGCAAATCGCCAACGGTAGCGGCGATCTGACTCAACGCATCAAAGTAGAAAACCGTGACGAAGTTGGTGAGCTGGCTGAAAACTTCAACCAGTTCGTTGAAAGTTTGCAGCAACTTATTGGTCACATTCGTCACCAAGCGGAAGAACTGAGCCAACAATCGGAGCTGAGCACGACTCGCGCGAATCAATCGGTTTCCGATCTGAACCATCAGCAACAAGAAATCACTATGGTGGCGACCGCTGTGACTGAAATGGCATCAGCAACGCAAGAGATTGCAGCACATGCAGAGCAGACGGCTAAAGCCGCTCAAGACTCTTCAGCAAGCACACAAAACGGTCATGAGTTGGTGATCAATTCCAAATCGTCCATCAATAATTTGTCTTCTGAAGTCAACCAAGCGAGCGTTGTCATCGGTGAGCTCAACCAGCACGCGCAAGACATCTCAACCGTGCTATCAACGATTCGAGACATCGCAGAGCAAACCAACTTACTGGCTCTGAATGCGGCGATTGAAGCGGCGCGTGCAGGTGAACAAGGTCGCGGTTTTGCCGTTGTTGCAGACGAGGTTCGCGTGCTATCACAACGCACACACACCTCAACCGAAGAGATTCGCTCGACGATCGAGACCTTGCAGCAAACCACACAACGCGCAGTGGCCATCATGGATACAAGCTCTCAGCTCGCGCAAGGTTCGGTGGAAGATGCTGATCGCGCAGCACTGGCTCTGGATGAAATCAACGCGGCCGTTGCGCTGATCAGCGATATGGCAACGCAAATCGCGACCGCCGCCGAAGAGCAAACGCACGTAACCAATGAAATCACGCAAAACGTCACGTCCATTAAAGATGTGACCGATCACTTGGTAGTTGGTGCCGAAGAATCGATGAATCAATCTGCTGAGCTGAAATCGCAAGCTGAGGATCTCAACTCGAAAGTAGCAACATTTAAACTGGCTTAAACGCCACATTAAGGACGCTCTTAAAAACAACAAACCCCGCTAGCGACTTTGTTACTAGCGGGGTTTGTTTTTATGGATCGACGTTTTTATTGCAGATAGCTTTCGAAAGACGTAAACCTACACCGCCACACACATCGGCGTGCCTGAGATTGGGTCGTTAAATACTCTCGCTTGTAAATCAAACACCGATGCCAACATACCTTCTGTCAGTACCTCTTGCGGTGTTCCCTGCGTGACTAACTGACCTTTTTCCAACACCACCAAATGATCGCAGTAACGGCACGCTTGGTTTAGATCGTGCAGCACTACGACCACTGTTTTGCCTTTGTCGTTCATCTGCCTCATGAGTTTCATCAGCTCAACTTGGTGAGAGAGATCCAAGTAAGTGGTTGGCTCATCAAGCATCACTACGTCGGTATCTTGCGCCATTACCATCGCAATCCACGCCCTTTGCCTTTGACCGCCAGACAGCGATTCAACTGGCTTGTCAGCAAACTCAATCACGCCAGTATCTTGCATTGCTTGCTCGACTAAGGTCTTGTCTTGTTGACTTAACCGGCCCCAATGAGAGAGATAAGGCGAGCGGCCATATTCGACCAGTTTTCTGACGGTAATACCTTCAGGACTGACAAGAATCTGCGGCAGCAAAGACAACGAACGCGCCAAGCGTTTATCACCGTAGCTGCTTAGTGGTTTGTCGTCATACAACACTTGGCCAGAAGCGGGTTTATTGATGCGTACCAAGGTTTTTAATAGTGTCGATTTACCGCAACCATTTGGACCAACTAGTGCGGTAATTTTACCTTGAGGAATCGACAAAGAGAGATCTGGAATGATGGTCTGTTTGCCGTACGCGACGGATAAGTTCTGCGTTCGTAACATGCTTACCAACCTCTATAACGATACAAAAGAAAAATGAAATATGGTGCGCCAATAACAGATGTCAGCACTCCCGCTGGTAGCTCAATTGGTGGCTGTAAGCCTCTCGCTAAACCATCGGCGCAAATCACCAACAAAGCGCCAAGGGTTGCAGCGGCTGGAATCAACAACTTGTGGTTGTGGCCAAACAGCAAACGCGCAAGATGCGGCGCAAGCAGGCCAACAAAGCTGATCGTGCCTGCCACAGACACACTGATACTCGCCAATAGCACGGCAGCAATCAACGCAAGAATTTGGATCTGTCTTGGTTTCGTGCCAAGTGTAGTGGCGCTTTCTTCTCCCAGTCCCATAACATCTAGCCGCCAAGCCAGCCAAAACGCCAATGGTAGTAGCAGCAATAGAGCACTCCAAATAAACGGCACTTGTTGCCAATTTCGTCCCCACAAACTGCCGGTTAGCCATACCATCGCCGTGTTGATTTCGATAGGGTGCACAATCAGAAGAAAATCGATACCGCTGGCTAAAAATGCGCTGACAGCAACACCAATCAGCGCCAAACGTGCTGGTGTTGGTTTCGACCAGTAAGCCAGCACAGCAATAAAGCCAGCAGCAAGCAAGCCTCCCGCCATGGCGACCATCGGCAACATTGCCACTGGCGCATTCGGATACAGCACCAAACAAGCGGTAGCGGCCAGTCCTGCTCCGGCGCTTATCCCCATTAAATCTGGTGAGGCAAGTGGATTACGGATGACGCCTTGAACTAAAACGCCTGACAGCCCCAACCCAGCGCCCACGCCAATGGCGAGCAACATTCTCGGTAATCGATATTGGTGAATCACAAAGTCCGAGTCAGAGAAAGAAAACAGTAATGCAAAAACCTGTTGAGCCGACATGTTCGCCGCACCAACAAACAGCGTGAGAGAAGACGCAATCAGCAACAATCCAACTAATGCAAACAGTTTGGTTTGATTCATCATGATGATTTCCTCATTGCAATCGCGATAAAGCAAGGTGTGCCCAACAGCGCGGTAATCACGCCCACTGGCGTTTCAGCCGGAAAAGCAATCGCTCGTGATAAAGCATCTGACCACGTCACCAATGCCGCGCCACACAAGGCGGAAACCGGAATGAGAATGTGATAGTTGTGACCAACAATCGGGCGTACCAAGTGCGGCACTAACAACCCGACAAAGCCAATTGGCCCAGCAATCGCTACGCTAGTTCCTGCCAACAGCACAACCGCTAAACCACTGATAAATCGCGTAAGACGAATGTTACCACCTAGCCCAACAGCAACTTCGTCCCCCAACGCGAGTAAATTTAAGTTTCGCGCTAAGCCCATGGCGAGCACCAAACCTAAAGTCGCAAAAGGCCACAGTTGCTGCCACTGCTCAGAATCTACCGCGGAGAGTGAACCCGTTAACCAATGCAACACGCTGTAAGCCATGTCATCCGCCAAAATTACCGACGCACGAGTTAACCCTATCAGCAGTGCACTGATGGCAATGCCCGCTAGCACTAAACGCAATGGGTGAGAACGCGCGGAAAAAAAACCGCCCAACAACATGACCGCACCACCACTTAGTAGCGCGCCGAGTACTGCGTTGATGATTGGGTTCAATTGACTAAAGAATGGTACGCCGATGGACGCCAAGGCCATAAAACAAGCCGCACCAGCATTAATGCCGAGAATGGATGGCGACGCCAAAGGGTTACGAGTCAATCCTTGCATCAGCACTCCGGATACCGCAAGCGAAGCGCCAATTAATAACCCAGCATAGGCACGAGGCGCACGCAGCGTCGCGAGGATTTGATGCAGCATATTGCCCTCATCAAACGCAAACCAATAGCTTGTCAGATCATTAACGCTCAAAGAAAAGTTGGACCAGCCAATCATTGAGGCTGCATAGCCTGAGAGCGTACACAACGCCATAGCACAGACAAACAAGCTCGCTTTCCAATGCGATTTGCTAACCGAAGACGCGCTTTCCGAGCTTATCGCCGCACTCATGAGCGCTCCAATAACGCTTCAAGATTGCGGGCAATTTCTTCCGCAGCCAACATGCCGCGATTTAACGACCACAGTTCAGGAGAAACCTCAACAAGTTGCTGTTTTTTCGCAGCAGTTAGCAACTTAAACAATGGATTTTTGCGCCACTCATCCACAATATTTGGTTGAGAGTAAAGTCCAACTAACAACCAATCAGGGTTGGTTTTTAGTAAAAGTTCGAAACTGGTTGGGATATACGCTTTTTGCTCAGATGGAGCCAGCGGGCTTTGGATGCCCAGCGTACTCAAAACGCCCCCAGCGTAAGAAACCGGGCTATGCAACCACATCCCTTTGTCAGAAACCACACCAAACTGAATGGTTTCTTGTGTTGCAAAATGCTGTTTGAACTCCGCCATTGTCTGTTTGTGCTGCTCAATTCGTTGTGTCATTTTCGCTTGTTTGCCAATTGCCACGCCGATTTTGTGTGCGGATTCGAGATTTTCTTGATATGTCTCACCACGGCTTTTTAACAGCAAAGTTGGCGCAATTCGCTGCAAATCTTGATAAATCGCGCGATGACGTTCTGCATCAGCAATGATCAAATCCGGCTTGAGCACCGCAATCGCCTCTAAACTCGGTTGCGAGCGCATGCCGACCGATTGCCAAGGACCAACCTTGGCACGAACAGCAGGAATGACTCGTGTGACATCGTTGTCATCGGCGACGCCTACAGGTGAGACATCGACTGCCGCTAATGCATCGACAAACGAAAATTCTAAAACCACAATACGTTGAGGTATCGCTTCTAGCTCAAAAGTGCCTTGCTCATCTTGCACGCTGCGCGCCTGAGAAAATGCGCTAAATGACATCAAAGCTGAGCTCAACAGCATCAGCAAAACGGTTGAAAAGTGTTTGATCGTAAATTGTTTTTTATTTTTCATCTTGCTTTTTTCCAGTGCTAAGAGTTTTCCATTACCTAAGATCGGCAAAGTCGCCAAGGTAAATTGGCGACTTTTCTTTTCAAACTCGGTGAACGAAACGCTTAAAACTGATAGTTCAGATCCAGTGTGTAAGAGCGTCCCGGAGCTGGGTACCGACCAACTGGGCTTGTATCAATCCCGCGGAAGTAATACTCCTCGTCAAACAAGTTGTTCACCGCAACATTCATGCGTAACTTGCCTTTGTCGTCTTTGTATAAATCCGTCCCCAAATTGAAATTCCACACCATGTAAGATGGTACTTTACCCGTTGCGCCTGTTGCATCTTCGGCACTGGTGTTGGCGTTATCGGTATACGAGTCACTGAAGTAGAAGCCCGATAGCGTGGTGTCCATGCCGTAAAATGCGTAGGTTGCATCCCAACCAAGCTGATGCTTAGAGGTGTAAGGCAGTTGATTACCTTTATTCGCGCCTTCTTCTTCAAGCGTAGCGTCTAGATAGTTGTAGCTTGCGCCTAAACTCAGTGCAGGTAGTGCTTCAGGCACGTAACGAGCAGAAAGCTCTATGCCTTGGTGAAGTGTTTTTCCGATGTTATCGAAGGTCTGCGTTGAGCTTTGCCATTGCAATTGATCCTCAAAGTCGATGCGATAAAGTGCAGCGTTAAAGCTGGTCGCATCTTGGGTGTAACGCGCGCCGACTTCGTAGTTCCAAGCCAGTTCGCTACCTTCTTCACCCAAACCTCGGATGTAGGCAATTTGTGGCGCACGAAGTGATTTTTGCGCGTTCGCATACGTCACCCACTGGTCAGTTAAGTTGTATGCCACCGTCAAACCTGGCAACCATTCCGTCACGGTGTTGTCTGCCGTTTGTTTTTTACCACGATCGGTAAACGTCATTCGAACCGACTCAACACGCAACCCAGGCGTTACCTTCAATGTATCATTGAACAAACCAATTTCGTTGCTAACGTATCCAGCAAACGCGTCCGTATCTAGATGCCAATCACGCGGAACGCTGGTTGCACCACCGGCGATTGGAGTCTGAGTGAGTTTGTAGTCAATGTCTTCATTAACATAACGGGTACCCACGATCCAGTTTTGAGTAACGGATTTACCTTCGCCAAAGTACATCGCCATTTTTGGCTCTATACCATACACGGTAAATTCACGTGGAGAGGTACGAACGTCCGTCGCTGGCAGAGCCGGATCCGCCCAATGGCCACCCGCGCTGTTAAAGCCCCACTTGAAAAGACGCTCTGACTTATGGCCAAACGTTAGCACTTCTAGCTCGGCACTGTCGGCAAATGGCAAATCGTGGATGTACTTAACACTCCAGCGCGTCGACTTACCTTCATAATCATCGTAAGGACGTTTCGATTGGTGACGATCTTGTTCGTAGTCTTGTGGCGAAAGTGCGCCCGGCATTTGCGTTTCAGCATCGTAACGTTGCAGGAATGCTTGAATCTCTTGAGTGTCACTCAGTAGCCACTGTGCTTTGGCTTGGAAGTTCTTCACGTCCGTATCGGAATGTTCACGGAAGCTTTCACCTTTTAGGAAGTTACCTTCCAACTGTAGTGCAAATGTGTCGCTTAACCAGCCGCCCGTGCGCAGGTAAAAATCATTCAGCGGCGCATCACCGCCATCAAACACGGTAAGGCGGTTACTGATTTCAGTTTGCCACGTGTGTGGAATCGGTTTGGTCACTAAGTTGATCACACCACCGACGTTGTTTGGGCCGTACTGTACTGCGGCACCACCGCGTACAATGTCAATACGATCAAGCATCGACAGTGTTGCTGGGAAGATAGACTGACCAGTGTGACCATATGGCGCAAGTGTTAGCGGTACACCATCCATCAAAAACTGAGCATGACCACTACGGCTTGCTTTCAAACCACGTACGGAAATGTTAGGCAATACGCCCGTTCCGCTTTCATCCTGAACTTTAATACCCGGCACGCGCTGCAGCGCGTTATCAATCGAACCTGCGGCGGTTTTCTCAATTTGATCACGGGTAATGACGGTACGAGCACCAGGGTACTCTTTGACGTCTTCAATTTCAGATTTACCAATCACGCTACCAGTGACAACGACAGTTTCCATCGCGGTAGTTTGTTCTGTTTTAGCAGGAGCGGCAACCGCGCTCATGGATGTGGCAGAAGCGATTGCAATCGCAAGCACACTGTAAGTGGTAGACAAACCAGCACGTACACGCACTTTACCATCCAAATTCTGGTAAGACATTAAGATCTCCTTTGCGAGAAATTGAGCCTCGGGCAGAATACATCCCGTAAGCTCTCGGGGCTAAACATCCTCAATATGAGGTAAAAATTGGCTAACAGGCGCTAACTACGCACAAAAAGCCTAGAACTGATATCCGTAGCTGAGCATAAACTCGGCTGGTGCGCCGTAGCCAATCTGGTTTAAGCCAGACGTGCCGTTTGTTGCGCCAAGAATGTATTTCTCATCCAAAATGTTGTAAGCGTTCGCTTGGATTTTATGACGACCAGTGGTGTACGCCGCCATCAAATCCACCGTTGTGTAATCGCCAAGTGCGACAGCTTCGTCGTTACCTGCGTAACGGTCGCCCACGTACTTCACACCACCGCCTAAACGCCAGTTGTCATCCAATTGGTAAGTGCTCCAAAGAGAGAACAAGTGGTCTGATACATCGTTCGGCTTTTTGCCTGTGGCTTTGTCTTCCGCGTCCAAGTAGCTGTAACCCACAGAGATGTCCCACTGTTTGGTGATTTGACCGCGAGCCTCTAATTCAATACCTTGGTGACGCACTTCAATTTTATCGATCACATCGCCGTCCACGTTAGTTTGTGGTTGCTCTTGATCAATCTGGAACAGTGCCGCATTCAACATTAATGCGTTATCCAAAAGGTACGCTTTCGCCCCCACCTCTTTTAAGTCGGTGTGGAAGAATTCCGCCAATTTTGGATTGATGTAGATACCAGCGTACGGTAACTGCCAAGAGCGCGCTAAACTGGCGTATACGGATGTGTCGGAATTGATGCGGTATACCAAACCAGCACGGTAGCTGACTTTGTCATCATCCAATTTTTCCTTATCTGAGCCCGCTTTTTGTTGTTCGAGTTCCATCGAGTCGTAACGCACGTTACCGATCAAAGAAAGGTCACCCCACGTATAGACGTCTTGCACATACAAACCTGTCGTGGTGGTGGTATTGTCACGAAATGGCTTAAAGCCCGGATCAGGCGTTGGACCAACGACTGGGTCGTAGATATTTTGCGGAGGAAGCGTTTTGTCACTTGCCAACGTTAGGTCGATATCGATCTGGTTGAAATCTGCACCCACCATCAATTGATTGTCCCTGGTTTCCCAAACCAACTCAGATTGTAAAGTGGTCGTAGTACGTGGATCGTAACCAAAGTTGTTGACGGTTTGAGACACTTCATTACCCGTCACTTTGCCCTGACGCGTGCCTTTTTGCTCAAGTTCGATATGGTTGAACGCCGCTCGGTTGTTCCATACCCATTGATCATTCAGACGCCATTCGTAATCCACCGCAATACGGAGACTGTCTGACTCCTGATAGTCGTTTGTGCCGCCAAAGTAAGTGCTTACTGGCAAATCAACTGGCTTGCCATTTTTTGATGGCACACCACGATACGGCACTAGTTCTTGATGGGCGTATTCCACGTCAATATCAATGGTGTGACCTTCCGCTGGTAACACACGAATGGTCGGTGCAATGAAGAAATCGTTTGAATCAACATGATCAACGTACGAGTCGGCTTGACGGTATTCCAAGTTAATACGCCCGTTGACCTTATCTGTAAACGCCATTGAGCTGTCGACCTGACCAACATATTGGTTGTTGCTGCCTACACTACCGTTTACGTGAGTAAAATTCTCACCGTTAGCGCGTTTCGTCACCAAGTTGATGATGCCCCCAGCCGAACCACGGCCATACAAAGCACCCGCAGGGCCTTTCACAATTTCAACGCGTTCAACGTTCGCTAAGCTGCGGTAAGACTGCAACGTACCGTCATCTCGCAAGCCATCACGGTACATATCGTTGAGTGAATCAAAACCACGGATCATGAACTGATCGCGGCTGCCTTCGCCCAAGGTGTTATTGACCCCGGCTACCCCATCTAGCGCATCCACTAAGCGCACCGCGCCTCGGTCTTGCATTTCTGTTTTCGTTACTACGGATACCGCTTGTGGCACATCAAGCCATTCCACATCGGTTTTGGTGCCTGATTGAGGCATGTGTTCAGCATAACCTTCGTACTGATGCCCGAAGACTTGAATCGTTTCAGTTGCTGATGAGGTTGAGTTCGTCTCTTCTGAAGCCACTGCGCTTGGTGCTACTAGTGAAGAACCAATCGCGACCGCCAAGGGGGTCAGGGTCAATAATTTATTCATTCCATAATTCCGTTTAGTTGTTATAAAGCCAACGGATGGAAATAAGAACAAATATTATTTCTATTTGCAATATTAATTTTATGCTCTATATTTATTTACCCTAAAAACACAACTAACAACAAAAAAAACCAAACATAATAACAATAAACACTAAAACTTCTGCCCTCCGTCTCGCGAGAGGCACATTGGAAGACGACCGTGAGCGACTTTATCAACGTTAGAAGAAAATGTTAGAAAATTAGGAAAGCTCATGAAATCTACGATGATTATCGTAAGTCATGTCGTTAACGATGCAGTCACTCACGGCTTCGTGCCTGCAGCTAAAGCGATGGACCTTCACGTCGTTCTTATCACCGACCATAAGCTCAGCCATTTAGAGCTGGCGAGTCGTGATAGTCACTTTAATCCGGATACCATTCTAGAATGTGATGTCTTCAACCCATTAGAACTCATCGAAACCATCACGGAGCATGAATTAAAGCCAGACGCTATTTTTAGCAATAGTGATCACTTACAAACTTCCACCGCCATCTGCGCGCAATTTTTTGGCCTCCCATCCAAAGATTGGTCTGTCACGTTAAAGGCCAAAAACAAACACTTAACTCGACAAGTGTTAAATGAAAAATCCTTACCCAACACACAAAGCTGTTTGCTGCATCGCCATTCGAATGTGGCATTAGGCATGGCCTTCCCTGTCGTAGCAAAACCCAAAGAAGGCGTGGCAAGTTTAGATGTACAGCGCTGTGACTCCCAAAGCGAGCTCGATGCTTACTGCGAGGCGTTTTGGCAAAAGCACCCAAACGCCGCCATTCTGGTGGAGCAATTCCTTCAAGGGCCGTTGGTTACGCTCGAAACTTTAGGAGATGGTGAGCGCCTTATCGCCGTGGGCGGTTTTGATGTGTCGCTCTCTGAACCGCCTTACTTTATCGAAACAGCCGCAGACTGGAACGGACCAAACGGCATTGCTCACCGAGAAGCTTGCTTGGCTCAACTGAAAGCGTTCGGCGTTGGCTTTGGAGTTTGCCACAGCGAATTTATCATCACGGAAAACGGCCCAGTTCTGGTGGAAATTAACTACCGCAGCATTGGGGACGGTCGCGAATTCTTACTCAACAATCTCGCTCACTTCGGTTGGTTTAGCACAATTTTGGGTCTGCATTTGGGCCGAAGATTGGATGGCGATTACCAAATTCATGGCTCAGCACACGTGCACTACGTGGTTGCGGAGCACAGTGGTGTGATTGATGGAGATTCGACCTCCTTCATCCAACACGATGGCGATGTCATCACCCAGCAACAGGTACTAAAAACCGCGGGAGAACTCTTCCAACAGAGTTATTCCAACAAGGATTATCTCGCCCGAATTTCGATTGTCTCGCCATCGGGGCGAAACCTCGACCAAGCGCTGCAGAACGCGCTTAGCAATTTCAATCTAGCTCCGACTCGCGAGGTGGCAGCATGAATCACAACGCTTTATACCTGACCCAACGATTGATCGATACTTGCCTGCGCGAAGACATGTTTGGCATTTTGTCGAACGCCAAGTTCAGTAGCGCCGCCCCAAAAGGGGTTATTGTTCCTCAACTCGAGCAAGTCTGGCTAACCTTTGATAATCCGGATTTCACGCTCTATTTACCTGTTGTGCCAACGTATTACATGCAGCATTGGTGTTACGGCCAAGCCAATGGCGAAGCGCCACTAGGTTGGTGGGTGGAGAAAAATGGTCAAGTCGAGCATCAGCAGCATTATCAAGAGTGGATTGCGCTACTAACGACACTGGCGCATGAGAGCTCTCACGAATTATTGGCGGGGTATCTTCAAGAGCTGGAATGCGCAGAGAAACACAAAGCACTGTGTGACCAAGCGTTTCGTCACCACGCCGACCACATTTCTCAACCAATATCCAAGCTTGGTTCTTGGCATCAAAAACTGCTGCTAGCCGACCAGATCGCTTCTTACCTTGACCACCCGTACTATCCAACTGCGCGGGCGAAGTTTGGTCTGAGCGATGAAGACCTTGCTAAGTACGCGCCCGAGTTCGCACAAAGCTTTGCTCTGCATTGGATTGCGATTGAAAAATCACTGGTAACATTAACCAGCGGACAACCTGATTGCTGGCCAACAATGGAGCAAGTGGGGCTTCCTGCTGATTTTGCACTGAGCCACGTTCTGTTCCCTGCACATCCGCTCACCCTGCGATCTTTAGAAGCCTTACCCGAAGGTGTGATAGAAGCGCCTTTAACGTATCTAGACGTGACGCCGACGCTTTCCGTTCGTACGGTGGTCGTCAACGAGGCACCGCACATTCACATCAAGGTTCCGCTGATCATGCGATCGCTAGGCACGAAAAATATTCGCTTAATCAAGCCTTCAACACTGTATGACGGCCACTGGTTTGAACGCCTACTCAGCCACCTTGAACAAACGGACGCCGATTTAAACAGTCGCTTGTTCCATTGCAACGAAAAACACGGTGGACACATCGGCGAGGATAAAACCTTCGCGTACATCGTACGTGAGTACCCACTTACTCATTGCGAAGACAAAGCGTTAGTTCCGGTTGCCGCACTGGCAAGCCCAATGCCTGACGACCGCTTGTTCTTAGAACATTTGGCAGAACATTACTATCAACAAGATTCGCTGGCGTGGTTCCAAGATTACGTCGATCTATTATGCCAAGTGCACCTCACCTTGTGGCTTCGTTATGGCATCGCATTGGAGTCCAACCAGCAAAACGCCATCATTGCATTTGATCAACAGGGCAAAATGACGCTCGCGATGAAAGACAACGACGCGGCGCGAATTTGGCCAGAGCGCTTCCACTTTGCAACAGAGCATGCTGCCCAAAAACACGGCGCAAAACTACTTCCAGTGGATTGCGATGAACTGCTCGATCAACGCATCAAAGTCGACAATGAATTGGCGCTCGGTCAGATGTTTACCACCATCACATTACAATTGGATATCGCAGCGATTGTAGAAGCCATGGCAGCGAAGGGCATTGCCTCTTCAGCATCGCTTTACGCCATCGTGGCCAAAAGCATTGCAGAGCAACTCAACCGATTGGAAGGCGAAGGGTTAGAGACAAAACTGGCTCGCGAGTTACTGCAAGAGGCACCTGATTTGTACGCCAAGTACTTGTTGAGCTCTGGCAGTTTGCTCTCGAAAGAAGCCTCCGGCGCGAGTGACATCAATAAGTTCTATGGTTTGTCGGCCCCGAACTTCTTACTGCTTTCTAGCGAAGAAGCGCAGCGCGCCTACTTAGAAGCCATCAAAAAAAGCGTACGTTAAACGATTATGACCAAACTCATCTACAGTGTGTTGTTGTGCCACTTTATCGCTGCGTTTGCCGCGTTAGGTATGCCGCTATTTCTACCCGTCGTGTTGCCAACGTTAGGCGCAAGCATTGATGCGGACTGGGCAGGGGTATTGTTTATCCTACCTACGTTTTGTACTGCGTTGGCAGCGCGATTTTGGGGCAACTTTGCCGATCGCTACGGTCGCCGCCGCTCACTCTTGCGTGCGCAACTTGGCCTTGCAGCAGGGTTTGCGCTGTGCGGCTTGGCAGACAACCTCGCCATGTTTGTGTTTGGTCTTATTGTTCAAGGAACCTTTGGCGGCACCATGGCCGCCTCGAACAGCTACTTATCTAGTCAAATTAAAGAAGCCAAAACACTCGGCAAGTCACTCAATAAAACCCAACTATCTGCTCGCTTGGCGCTGATCGTTGCGCCTATTGGGCTCGGCTGGAGTTTGTCAGAGACCAACCCGCTCAACGCGTACCTTTGGTTATGCGTTTTGCCTTTGATTGCGATGGGCATCACGCTAACACTGCCAGCGGATAAACCCGCCGACCAAAACCTCGAAAAGCCAAACTCAGAACCTCAGCAAGAAAAACCGGTTGCACAGAAAAACGCAATGCATGCCATTCGTTGGATCTTCTTTGCTCAATTCGGGTTTGCGTTTTCTATGGTGGTGACCTTTCCTTATTTCTCGCCGTTTGTGCAGCAATATGGCATCACTAACCACGCATGGATCGGTTTTTTGTACGCACTGCCGCATGGCGCCTATCTGTTGCTGGCAGGAAAAATTCACGTGTTGTCAGATGGGTTGAATCGCCATCAACCGCTGCGCACGTTGTGGCTTGGGTTTGCATTGCTTGCCGTGAGCTCTGCCTTGCATTTGATTGCGTCCGAAACCGCACTCATTGCTGCGAGAATTATCTTCGGCATCGCGATGGTGTGTTGTTATCACGGATTGCATCAGCATCTTGCGAGCAATCTGGATCGCAAACTCAGTGGCAAAGTATTTTCTCGCTTTGATGCCATGTCCAAATGGGGTGGCGTGGCGGCGGGATTTTGCGCTTCTTTCATTTCTAGCTTGGGGCTACTTGAGGTTCCTTTCCTACTTTCTGCGATATTCAGCGTAATCACCTTGATCGCGCTGGTTCTCCATTCAAAATTTGGAAATCAACATGTTACAAACTCAATCCTCTCAGACTAGCGAGTTGCGCGCGCATGAAGTGCAGCTCAATCGTGAGAAAGCCCAACTCA
This sequence comes from Vibrio sp. Y58_MX_L22, assembly GCF_024181865.1. NCBI lineage: Bacteria > Pseudomonadati > Pseudomonadota > Gammaproteobacteria > Vibrionales > Vibrionaceae > Vibrio > Vibrio sp. Y58_MX_L22. The sequence goes on along the minus strand of NZ_JAMZAN010000007.1, from coordinate 27,753 downwards.
ACACGATAATGGGTGTTCTTAATTGTTACTTACGTGAATTTGCACTGCCGAATCAACAAGTGGAATGGCACTACCAATCAACATCGCTACCCCAAACGTTAAAACGCAACTATTCCGCCAAGCAGCAGGTAGCCGTTCATCTTTCTCAACAAAATGGCGTGCTGGTTTTGCCGATTCACTACGCGAGCAAACTGGGCAAAATCAAATTGGCAGAACTGCCGTGGGCGAAAATGCCGGGATCTGGTTGGGCGAAATTGGATGCCACGCAAACTCTTACGCTTTTGCTTAACTATCTCAAGCAGGTATTGGCGATCCCATTTAACCATGAGCTGATCGAACAACTAGAAAATAGCGTGCTGGTTACCGAGCAGTTTCTCAACGTCGCGCCCAAATCGCATCACAACGAGTTTATCGCTTCGGAACAGTCTCTGATTTGGGGGCATACTTTCCATCCGACCCCGAAAAGTCGTTCGGGCGTCACCATGGATGATCTCTTGGCGTTTTCTCCAGAAGTCGGCGCGCAAGTCCCGTTGTACTGGTTTGAAGTGGATACGTCCTTACTTGATGTGCTGAGTTCCGACGGAGAAGCTAACCCTGCTCAGCACATGCTACAACAGCTCGCGCCACAACACGCCACCAGCAATGGGAAGACCCTCTACCCTTGCCATCCTTGGGAAAGCTACACCATTTTGAGCAACCCAAGCGTGAAGCGTGCCATTGAACAAGGCAAGATCACGCCACTGGGTTTAGGTGGTGAAAAGATGCAGCCGACCTCTTCAGTTCGTACCCTCTACCACCCAGATATGGATTGGTTTGCGAAATTCTCCATCAACGTACGATTAACCAATTGCGTGCGCAAAAACGCGTGGTACGAACTCGACAGCGCCGTGCAGCTCACGTCGATTCTTAAACCAATTAGAGAAAACGAGCAGCTGCACAACCCCGTATTTAAAGTGATGACTGAGCCTTACGCCACCACGTTGAATCTAGAAAGTGTCGCTGAGCACAACTGGGACGACAACACCAAAGCGCGCGAATCGTTTGGGATTTTATACCGCGAAAATTTCTCGCTGAGCGAAGTCGACATCTTAAAACCAACCCTCGCTGGCGCTCTGTTTGCTTACGACAAAAACGGCAACAGTTGCATTGCTCAACGCCTTAAAAACAAAGCGCGTACTACGCAAAATCGCTATTCCGACATCGCGACACTGTGGTTTGAACGCTATTTGCATTGCCTGATCCCGGGCGTGTTTAATTACTACTTCAAACACGGGGTGGCGTTTGAGCCGCATTTGCAAAACACCTTAATTGGCTTTGAGCAAGAGATGCCGTGTTGTGTTTGGATTCGTGATTTGGAAGGCACTAAATTACTGCCGGAGTTCTGGCCAGCAGAAACATTAACTGACTTGTCTGAACGCGCGCGACAATCGGTTTACTACAGTCGCGAACAAGGCTGGAATCGCATCGGATACTGCACCTTTATCAACAACATCAGCGAAGCGATTTTCTTCATCGCAGAAGGTGATGAGCCACTAGAGCAAACGCTGTGGAATGCGGTGCAAAGTGCCATTGTGCGTTGGCAATCAGTGAATGGGAAACAGCCGGAACTAGAAGCATTGCTGAATGGCGGTCACTTCCCAAGCAAAAATAATTTCACCACACGTTTGATGCAAAAAGCCGATAAGGAGTCGGGCTATACCCAAGTCGCCGCACCTTGGCAACAACACGAAAAAGGAGCGCAACATGCCTAACTCACTCTCTCTACCGACACGCGTTAGCCAACAAGTTCACACGCTCGCACAGCAGCAAAATCAGCCCTTGTGCGCGTACTTGTATGACCTAAACGCCTTAGAAAAACACATCAAACAACTGCGTCACGTTTTGCCGAAAAATGTCGAGCTATTTTACGCAGCCAAAGCCAATCCATCGGGCCCGATTCTCAAAACGCTCGCGCCGTATGTCGATGGTTTTGAAGCGGCATCTGGCGGGGAGTTGACACACCTCCACCAGCAACTACTCGATAAGCCGTTGATCTTCGGTGGCCCTGGGAAAATGCCAAGTGAATTGCAACAAGCGATTGAGCTTGATGTTGATGCAATTCATGTCGAAAGCCTCACCGAGCTAAAGCGCATTGGAGCACTAACCGAGCGCCTCAACCGCCCTGCTTCGATCTTTTTGCGTATGAACATTGATATTGGCGACATCACGCTCAGTAAGTTGGCGATGGGTGGCAAGCCGACTCCTTTTGGTTTGGACGAGTCCGAACTGAGCAATGCTTTGATGTTGCTGCGCGATTTCCCGCAAGTGTCACTGAAAGGCTTCCATTTTCACTTGATGTCGCATCAGCTCGATGTTGAACGTCACTTAGCGTTAATGCAGCGCTATTTCCAAGTCGTGAAAGCGTGGCAACAAGAGTTTGAACTCGGTGAGCTGATGATCAACTTAGGCGGAGGCATGGGGATTAACTACCAAAACCCTGAGCAACACTTTCCGTGGATGGAGTTTTGCGACAAGTTGGAATTCCTCATCGCTAAAGAGCAAGTGCAAGATTGGACACTGCGTTTTGAATGCGGACGTTTCATCACGGCGGCATGTGGTTATTACGTGATGGAAGTACTGGATATTAAGCAAAATCTTGGCGAAAACTTTGTCATCGCACGCGGGGGAACTCACCACTTCCGCACGCCAGCAGCGCAGAGCCATGATCATCCATTCGTCATCCTGAAAAGCGAGCAACACCATGAGATTTCTCATCCAATTCAGCATGCACAAGCAACTTTTGCCGGCCAGCTTTGTACGCCCAAAGATGTGCTGGCACGCAATCAACACGTCGCCCACGTCGATATTGGTGATTATGTTGTGTTTACCTTAGCGGGCGCCTATGCGTGGAACATCTCCCATCAAAACTTCTTGATGCATGAACCGCCGATCTTCTACTATTTTTAAACGGCATACTTCGCTTCATTCAAGCCCCAATCATTGGGGCTTTTTTATTCCATCTCGGCACAAATTTATTGCCATTAACCGCTTTGCGAAATAGCAATAATGCGTTTTATCAGCTCGTCGGGTTCCATCTTGGGATTGCGGTAAAAACGGAAGATTTCCGAGTTTATCGCTTGCTGGGCAACCGGATTGACCGCCATCGAATCAATCATACTCGGCACAGCGAGGTTGTGTTTAACGCCGTAGTGAAAGTCTTGATATGACTGGACCTGACACGGATTAAAATCGCTGATGTCGATATCGGTACGTACCGGAATCGAGCCTTTTACCTTATTGAACTTAGCTTGAAACTCGACATCTGCCAGCGCGCTTGCGGTTTGCTGAGCCGCCTCGGCAGAAAACGACTTGCTCGACATAAACACCAAGCTGTCCATGTTGTAGAGGAATACACCATCGCTGTCAGGCGTTGGGTAACAGCCGACCTCTTGCGGGACTGAGACTTGATTGGCGAGCAGCTCACCTAAAATCCAATCTCCACCGATTTGAAACAGCGCTTGACCGTCGGCTAGCGCTTGTGTCGCCGTATCCCACTTACTGTCGGGTAATTGGTTGTCGATCAACAAACTGAGGCGGCGAAATTGCGTCAACGCTTGGCGCAGGGTATCACTGTCGATGCTGTCTCGCTCAAGTTTAACCATTGCATTGGTGTAGAACTCAACGCCGCCAGTGGAGATCACTAAGTTCTCGAAAAGTTGGGCGACTTGCCACGGCTGCTCACCGACCGCGATTGGCACGATGCCATTTTGCTTCGCAAGCTCCATGGCGGCGAACATTTCTTGCCAATTTTTCGGCGCGGAAAGATTCAGTTGTTTAAGCAGCTTGTGGTTGACCCACAGCCAGTTCAAACGGTGCAGCGTAAGTGGCAGGGCGATATAGCCGTTTTGTGTTTTGTTGATTTCAATAGATAGCGGGTAGAGCACCTCGTCCCAGCGCTGCTCATCGGCAACCGCGTTAACGTTGTGCAAAATACCGATGGCATCCCACGCTTTAATACTTGGCCCTTCGATTTGCGCGAAGCTCGGTGGATTGCCCGCCAGCGCGCGAGCTTGCAGTACCGTCATCGCGCTGTCGCCACCACCGCCTAACACTGGGCTTTGCAGCAGCTCTATATCGTGCTGTTTTAGCTGAGCTTTAAGTGTTTGCAGCGCTTGCTGCTCGCCGTCAGAAGTCCACCAATGTAAAAACTCTACCCCTTGTGGCGATTCAGCGTGAGCGACGCAAGGGGCGAGCAACAGTGGGAACAAGAATGCCAGTTTGTTCATAGTCAGTCTCTCGGGAAAGTCAGTGTGGCGCAGAGGCCGCCAAACTGAGAATGGCTCAGCAACAAGTTGCCGCCATGAGCCTTTGCAATACTCTGTGAAATGGTTAACCCTAGCCCACTGCCTTCTCTATCGTTGCTAGCGCGGAAGTATGGCTGGCAGAGCTTTTCAAGTAATAAATCGTCCACACCGTCACCGTGATCTTCAATGTCAATCTGGATCGACTCTGGGCTTTCACTCAGCGTAATGTCCGCTTGATGGCCGTATTTGAGCGCGTTATCGACCAGGTTCTGAATACAGCGCTTAATCGCTAACGGTTTACCAGCAAAGTGGGTGCGGATTTCGCCATGAATACGAATCTTGTCCGGCGCATCGGCGATATTGGAGGAAATGTGCTGAATCAGTTGGGTGAAATTGATCGGCTCGATTTCCTCGTGGATATCGGTCTCTTTAATGCATTGCAATGCGCCTTTGACCATCAAATCTAGGTCGTTACTCAGGCGGATAAAGCGTTCTCGGTCGGCGTCGTTATCTAGCATTTCCGCCCGCAGTTTTAGGCAGGCAATTGGCGTTTTCAGATCGTGGGAAATGGCACTGAACAGCATCTCGCGGTCTTTAATGTGGCTGTCGATGCGTCGATTCATCTTGTTAAACGCACGTACCGCCGCTTTCAGTTCGTTACTGCCTCGCTCAGAGACTTCGGGCACGTCTAGTCGGCTCGACATCAGGGTTGCGGCTTTTGCCAGCTCTCGAATTGGTTGAATTTCTTTGCGAACGATAAACCAGGTACACAGCAACAGCATTAGCGCGGACACCAATAGCGTCAGCCATTGGCGCAGCTCAAAATAGTTAGTCTCTAGGTTGATGTAAGGCGCGGGTAGCACCGCCGCGAGATAAAACCATTCGTTCTGCGCGACTTCGACCTGCATCACCAGAATGGGTGGATTGAGGTCACCAAACGAAAGCGAATAATGCGCCCACAATAGTGGCAGTTCATCAATAGGTAGCTCGTTGTTGAACACTTTGAGTTTGTCGCGCTGGGTGAACTCCACCTCGATATTAGGAATGCCGCTCAACTCGCTTTCTAATACCTCGCGAACTTGGTTGATGACCAACGTTTTGCGTTCGCTTTCTGGCAGCGGGTCGACGTCAATCTGGTGGTTGTTGAGTGAGACGAAAAAGCGCGTGCCGCCCATATTGCGTAGTTGATTGAGCACCAAGTGGCGATATTCAGAAGGGAGGGTTTGAAAGAAAGCGATGGTGGAAGAAGCGCTCAGTGCTAAACTTTTGACCGTGGTGGTCAGGCCTTCTTTATCGCGTTCGCTGGCGTGTTGATACCAGATAATTCCGGATAATACCTGCGCCAAAATGATCACCAGCAACAGGAACACACTGGTGCGAACGACCAGTGATCCCGTCCAGCGTTTAATTCTCATAATGCACGTCCGTGGTTAGCATGTAGCCTTTGTTACGCACCGTTAGGATCAGCGAGCGGTCTTTATCTTCAAGGTGATGACGCAAGCGGCTGATCTGCACGTCAATGCCGCGTTCAAACGGGTCGGCATCGCGTCCCCAGATCTCACGCGCAATATCATCGCGCGACAAGATCGATTGTGCGTGGTTGACGAACAAACCGAGCAGCGACAAATCCGCGCCACTCAGTTGCTTAACCTCGCGGCTAGCAACGTGGGTCAGTTGCCGGGTTACGGTATCTAATAACCAATCGTCAAAACGCACTTTACGCGTCAGTTTGCTATTGGCGGTCGATTGGCTGCGTCTCAGAATCGTTTTGATGCGCGCGAGCAGTTCACGCGGACTGAATGATTTGGTGATGTAGTCGTCAGCGCCCATTTCTAGCCCTGCGACTCGGTCGGCTTCTTCAGTGACGGCGGTCAGCATGATGATCGGGATATCGGAATTTTTGCGCAGTTTCTGGCACAGGGTAAAGCCGTCTTCACCGGGCATCATAATATCGAGGATGATTAAATCAGGATGGTGATCGTTGAGCAGTTGCCACATCACGCCGCCGTTTTCCGCGCAAAGCACTTCAAACCCTGCGCGGCCAAGGTAATCTGACAACGCTTCGCGAAGGTCGAGGTTGTCATCGACGACCAGTATCTGCTTGTTTTCCATCCTACTTTCCCTGTGCCTGTGCTTAGCGCTGGCCAATATGATGCATTCTTAAACGCCCATGCACAATCGAGCCGATTACAATTTTCACTTCTCAGTGTAAGAGATTTGTAAGCGGCCACTTACAAACTGATTGCCTTTTGTAACCTTAGGCGCCGCCTTGCTCGCTATGATCATCCTGACCTTACGTGAAACAACATGACCTGAAGGAATCAGGTCCTACAACACTGGCATTCGTCAGGAGGAAACCATGTTTGCAAGTATATTTGGACAACTACAAAAAATAGGGCGGTCGTTGATGCTGCCTGTGGCGGTGTTACCAGTGGCTGGCTTGATGCTGGGTATTGGTAACGCGGGTTTTGCGTTTATTCCAGACGCGGTCAACAAAGTGATGCTCGCCGCCGGTGAAGGCGTGTTCGGCAACATGCAGTTGATGTTTGCGGTCGGTGTGGCGCTCGGGTTATCAAAAGGCAATGACGGTGCGGCTGCGCTCGCAGGCTTAGTTGGCCTAATTATTATGAACGCATCGCTCGGTATCGTGACTGGCCTGCGCGGCCTAGAAACTGACGCCACGATCATGGGCGTTGAGACGCTGCAAACCGGGGTGTTTGGCGGCATCTTTATCGGTGCGGTGGCGGCAATCATGTACAACCGCTTCTACAACATCAAACTGCCGGAATATTTGGGCTTCTTCGCGGGTAAGCGATTTGTGCCCATTGTCACCGGTCTATCGGCGATCGTCGTTGGTGCGATTCTCGCGTTTGCATGGCCACCTGTCGGACAACTTCTTGATGCATTTTCTCATTGGGCAGCGTACCAAAACCCTGTTCTCGCGTGGGCGGTTTACGGCGCAGGCGAACGTTCATTACTCCCGGTTGGTTTGCACCACATCTGGAATGCGCCGTTCTTCTTCGAAGTCGGCAGCTATGTAGACCCAGAAACAGGCAAAGAGTTTACCGGTGAGCTCACTCGCTTCTTCGCAGGCGATAAAACCGCAGGTTATCTGTCTGGTGGCTTTATGTACTCCATGTGGGCGCTACCAGCAGCGGCACTGGCGATTTACCACTGCGCGTCTCCTGAGCGTAAGAAAATCGTCGGCGGTTTGATGATGTCTGCGGCGTTGACCTCTTGGTTAACTGGTATCACAGAGCCAATCGAATTTACCTTCCTATTCGTCGCGCCAGTGCTGTACGTAATCCATATTTTCCTAACTGGTATTGCGTTTGCGATCACCGCATTTTTGGAAATCAAACACAGTACTGACTTTGCGCACGGCGCGATCCAGTTCTTCCTTTACTACCCAATGTCGAGCAACGCGTGGATGTTCATCATCATCGGTCCAATCTGGGCGACGCTGTACTACGGCTTGTTCCGCTTCCTAATTGTGAAGTTGGATCTGAAAACGCCGGGCCGTGAAACCGACATTGCAGAAGTGAAGATTGCCGGACAACCTGATGAAATTGCGGTGGATGTAGTCGCTGCATTGGGCGGCAAAGCCAATATCAAGTCAGTCGATGCGTGTATCACCCGTCTGCGTGTCTCGGTGAAAGACATTGCCAACGTTGATGTTGCTAAGCTAAAAGCACTCGGCGCGCGAGATGTTTTAGTGATTGGCGACAGTTTACAAGCGATTTTTGGTACGCAGTCTGACTCAATTAAGTCAGAAGTGCACAGCGTACTCGCCACCTCCTGATCTTACCTCCCCCAATCTAGGTAAGATTTGCCAACCTCCTTGTGAGGTTGGCTTTTTCGTTTTCGGAGTAAAAAAAGCGAAGCCAATAACCAGCCCTACTTCGCCGCCGCGTTGGTTAAATTGCCCAGCACGCCGCTGATTTTGTTCAATGCCTCGTCACAGCCTTCAATATGATGGCGCTGCTTTAAATACATAGGATCGTTATAAGCTAACCACGTTTTGCCTTCATCATCTTCATACACCAACACTTTTTGGGGTAAATCGAGCGCCACTTCCTGCGCACAGATCATCAGTGGCGTGCCTACTTTAGGGTTTCCAAACACGATAACTTCGGTTGGTCGCAACGTCATATCGACTTTCGTGGCATTCTCTTGATGGTTAATGCGCGCAAAGACGTTCAACCCTTTTTCTTGCGCGATAGCGACAAATTTATCCGCCGTATTTTTTGCTGAATGCGTGCTCGCAACGGTTACCACACCCTCCCCAGCCAATGCACTCAATGACGTCAACGCCACGACCAACCCAATGATTACTTTTTTCATTTGTCGTCCCTTCCTCTCTCTGAGTCGAAAACTAGATATAGAAAAACCAAGTATAGGAAAACTATAGAAGTCAGATTCCGCTATCGCGAATTGCACTCTACCCACTCAAGAGTCGACCGTGTAACACGGATTAATTGATTCAGATTAATAAAGCATTAACTAGCCGAGCATCAAAAGCGTGAAATACGTAACATTTGCAGCCTATTTTAGTAAGAAAGAGAAAAGTAGTGACACGCGATCAATTTGAGTTATTAGCACCCGGTGGTGATTTAGATTCCATCAAAGCCGCCATTGCCGCTGGCGCCGATGCAATTTACTGTGGGCTCGACCGCTTCAATGCTCGTAACCGAGCGACCAACCTCACCTTAGATAACTTAAATGGCGTGTTAACGTTAGCCCATCAGCACAGCTGTAAGATTTTCCTAACGTTGAATGTGCTGATTTTAGAAAGTGAAATTCCAGCGATTGTTCGCTTACTCAGCCAACTGAACACCACCAAAATCGATGGCGTGATCGTACAAGATCTCGGTCTGGCCTACATTCTCAAACATCACTTTCCCGATTTGGATGTGCACGCTTCAACGCAACTGAACACGCATAACGAAGGTCAGATCCTCTTTCTCAACCAGCTCACCGCAAGCCGAGTAAACTTATCTCGCGAACTTAACATCAGTGAGATAAAACATCTGGCGCAATTTGGTCGCGAGCACAACGTAATGATGGAAGTGTTTGTCCACGGCTCATACTGCATCGGATTCTCCGGAATTTGCTACATCAGTTCAGCTCGCAATGGCGCATCAGGTAACCGTGGACGCTGTAGCCAACCTTGTCGCGAACAGTACGAAACGACCAAAACAGGCAACAACTACCCATTCAATATGAAAGACAACTCCGCCTTTGGGGACTTGAAAGCGCTTGCCGATGCTGGCGTGTATTCCTTAAAAGTGGAAGGACGAATCAAGAAATCGCACTACGTCTATACCGTGGTCGACAATTGGCGTCAGCAAATCGATCGCTTGTGCGAAGGTTTGGAACTCTCTGAAGACACCACAGAGTTATACACGGTGTTCAACCGTGATTTCTCCAACGCATTTTTGCAAGGCGATTTCGGCAAGGCGATGTACATCGACAACCCGCGCGACCACGCTGTAAAGCATTTTTCGAAGGTTTATCAATGCCAGTCTGCTGATGATGTGCAAGCGGTGAAAAAGAAACTCTACGACGACAAAACCGCGATCATTGAGAAAGTGGCAGAGCAAACTAAGTCGTTCGATGTCACTTCGACACAAGTATCCGGCAGCAGCTTGAAAGGATCGATTGATGTGCCAACTCTGCCAACGTTACCTCAACCAGAACCTCGCCAAGGTGCGCCAAAATTATCGGTTCTGATCTCGTCAGCACAGGAAGCCATGCTGTGCGAATACCGCGACATTGATGTTTACTATCAACTGCCAATGGGATTGTCTGGTGAACTGAACGCGATGATTGAGTTGTTCCAAGCCAATCCAATGCTCAAACCTTGGTTCCCAGCCATTTTGATTGGCGAAGACTATCACGCCGTGCGCGTATTTTTGGAAACCATCCAACCTGAGTTGTTGATCACCAACAACTCAGGCGTCGGCATGATCGCAAAAGAGCTCGGCTTAGGCTGGGTGGCAGGCCCACAACTGAACACGGTGAACTCATACGCGTTTAAATGCCTTCAAGACGAGTTCGCGGCAAGTGGCGCGTTTGTTTCTAACGAGCTGAATATGAAGCAGATGCGTCACATAAAGCGTCCGAAAAACATGCGCAGCTTCTACAGCATTTATCATCCAAATACCCTACTCACGAGCCGCCAATGTTTGTTCCAACAAACCGAAGGATGCCGTAAGGTGAAGGTCAACAAAGGTTGTTTGAAACGCTGTGATAAACGCACGTCTATCATCAACTTAAAAGACAATCCTTACGTGGTGCAAAAGCAGAAAGGCAGCCACAATTCGATCTACAGCGAACACAACGTCTTAAACCTGCAAGTGCTGCACGATCTGCCTCAATTATTTACCGATGTGTTGATCGATTTGCGTGATATCCAGACCGAAACGAAAGTCTCAGCAAGCAAACCTGAGTTGATTGACGCGTTCTTAGCTCTACTTGAAGAACACAGCGAACAAACCGTCCAAACGCTGAATGCCATGATTCAACCAACAGCCAACGCGCAGTATTTGAAGGGGTTGTAGGGGAACAAAACTAGGTTCTACAACTTTTTGCTAAGGGCCAAACAAATAGGGGGAACTCTCAGGATTGCTTTGCCTGAGCGCCTCAATGCCAAGGTGAGAAAAATACCAATGAAGAGTACAAGTACCATCTTGGGACATCAGTGTATACGCTCCGGAGTTGAGCCATATCTTGTCTCCGACAGACACACCAACACCATCAATAAAGCAACGGTTCAAGCGATCACTCTCAAGCACGTACCAACCCGAGCGCAATAAATCGCCTCGAACACTAGATTGTGTTTTTAACCCAAGAGTCAGAATAAACGGAGCAATAGATACATAGTGTTGCCGAAGAGCATCACGGTCCTCCTCTAATAACCAATCAGGAATTCGATAACTTTCGACGATGAGTATCGGCTTTACTGCACGAATTTCCTGCCAAACGTCATACTGACCCCGATAGTAGTTGTCTATCTTGATCGCAGATGTTCGCCAATGATAAGTAGATGGACGAAAAAGACCTATTCCTTCATAGGCAAAGACAGCGTCGTCAACTTGCGTGTGCCTTTCTATGAATGTTTGTAGGGCGACTTGGTGCTGATTATTATGTTGTACCGGATAGTGGAGGATACGAGCAATCACAATCAAGAATAGTACGATACAAGTGACGACCGTCCCTTTCGACCACTCCCGAGTAGATGAAACAACGTACTGGATTGAGAACGCAACAAATACCGCAAGTATAGGGTAAAGTGTGACCAAGTTATATGCATGATAGTGGGGGTTAGCCAAAACCGACAACACAGCTAATATAACCAAAGCTATCAAAAACTGAGCTTGCTTAAACGAAAGTACTTTCCACTTACCGACACATATTCCCACTCCTATGAGAGCAAACAGCCAATAAACAATATCATGTAAAAAGTACTGTATCAGTACATCAACCTTCAGAGAGTTTGCGTCACTAACATGCGATGTCGAATACAGAAATAAATCAAACGTCGTGTACAAAAACAGTTCAAGTGAAGAGATTCCAACGGTCGCAACAAACAAAGCCATGCAAGAGATAATGCCTAACAAAAGCGCACTGACATCCAAGACAAAGTCACGTGCGGAGCGCTTTTGAATTAGCCGAATAAGCCCGAAGAGCCCAATCACTACGCCAATCAAAATCGCCTTAAATTTGAAGAGTATCGCAAGCCCGAATAATAACCCCACCCAAAACAATTTATGAGCATCACTTCCTGGGCACACATACAACACAATGATTATTTGTAACCAAAGAAAAAGAATAACGAGGTCAGGACGAAGGTCAATGCCACGCATCACCATCGCAGAAGAGGCAAAGAGCAATAACAATGTAGTGAGTGCAATATTGACTGTAAATATTTGGCGAAGAAGCACATAGACTTGCCAACCTATCGCCAACAAAAACAAAACAAAAAACGAACGAAAAACGTAAATAAGCTCGAATCGTTCGCCAAAGAAAAAGTAAACTGGCGTCATCCAATCAAAAAGCAAAGTATAGCTATCAACATTGAAGTCAAGATTCGGCCGTTTCCCAACGCTCATTAACCATGTGGTATAAAGCGCCATGTAATCATCATTAACGAGCGCGAGATTGAATATGATGTAAACGTAAAAACCGAATAACAGACTTAAGTTAATCCCAAGTAGCCATCTAACTCTTGCTTCACTCATCGCTTCTTAAGTATCCAAACTTGTTTCGTTTTGAGTAAACTCGGCCAAATTGACTCAAGCCATATCAACGGGCGCATTAAAATGCCTGGAATAAAGTTATAGACAAAGCTAGGAAAGAGCAGGATCACTTGAGAGTCTATAACCTCGAAACCGTGTGCATCTGCCAGCTTGTAAATACTAGATGTGCTATTGGTGTAAACATCTCCTCCTAGCTGTTCAGAAAAAAGTCGGGTCCAAGTTCGCGGAGACCACCTTAGGCTATCAAAAATAAGATATCCTTCTGGTGCAATTACCCGTTCAAACTCCGAAAACAACCGATCTTGATCATCGCAATGAAACAGAAAACGACTAGATAATACTACTGAAAACTGCTGCTCTGGATATGTCGTTGAATAGATGTCTTGTTTAGAAAAATGTGTTTTTTGGAACAAAGGGTTCTCGTAACAAACTGCGAGCATCTCATCAGAGTAATCTGCCGCATAAACCTGTTGAAAGCCAGACGCCGTAATAGTTGGAAGCATTCTTCCCGTGCCACAGGGTATATCTAGAATTGACTCTTGCAAGGAGCAGATATTAAGAAACTGTGAAAACAAAGACACTTCAGACTGATGTACAAATTGTCCACCAACATTTGAAAAACGTAGATCTTCATACTTTTTCACCGTTTCAGAATCACTGTAGAAATCTTGTTTTTCTTGCCGATTCGTTTTCATAAGTCACCTCTTTTCAGCGCTGAAACAAATGAGCTTGATTAAAGACGATGCGTTTCATTAATAGATATACAATTGGGAAACGAATCAACACGACCAAAATCTGCGAAATGAGAACATGAATGCCTACAATACTTTTAAAGATATAAAGCAGCAAAACACTCAAGAACAATGATCCTGCCGTTATGGTGATGAATTTAAAAAAGCTTCTTACATTTGTACAAACAGAAAACGTATATATTGAGTTCATGATGTAACTAAAGGCAGAACCCACTAAAAAAGACAAAACAGAAGATGTCAAATAATAGACATCAAAATAAATAAGAACACAAAAAACGAGGTAACTGACCAGAGTATTCATGATACCCACTGAACCAAACTTAACTATCTTCATCGCTACTCTTTATATTCCTTGTGTAACGAATAATGTAGTCGGGTCGGTCTTGACCTTGCTCGAAAATTCGCCCGACGTAAGAGCCGATTAAGGCAATAAAGAACAATAAAATCCCTGAGAAAAAGACTTGGAAAAAGATGATTGATGTCCAACCATCGACAGTTGTGCCAAAAACGAACTTACTTACTAGTGCTTTGGTGAGATATAACAAGCCAAGTGACCACATCAATGTTGAGATAACAAACATCAGTTGAATAGGAAAGCGGGAAAAATTAAGTACCGCGTCTGACGCTAAAGCAAACATCTTGGTAAGTGAATACTTCGTTTCTCCTGCATGTCTACCATCACGTTCATATTGAATAATGGTTTGATTAAATCCGATAATGGCAAAAATACCCCTCAAGTATTTGTGCTTCTCTCGGTAACATGAAATGGCCTCTCTAACTGGCTTAGTAAATGCTCGAAAATCACCGCAATCTTCAATTAAATTAGCGGGAGAAGTGAGGGATAAAAAGCGGTAAAACAATTTTGCACTAATTAGCTTAAAAGCGGTTTCATTTCTTCTCGACAAGCGTTGGGCATGGACGATATCAAAGCCTTTATCGATCTCTTTTAAGAACTGTGTAATAACTTCTGGGGGATCTTGAAGATCAATATCAATGGTAATATTAATATCTCCAGTTGCAGCTTCGATTCCAGCAAACAAAGCGGTTTGCTGCCCTACATTCGCAGCAAGATGCACGATCACTAATCGTTCATCCGCCATAGCCAGCTTGTCTAAAATTACTGCACTTTTATCAACACTAGCATCATTAACTACAACAAACTCAAACAAATACTGATCGTATTGCTTAGCAATTTCGCACAAACGCGAGTAATACTCCTCGATGACAGACTCTTCATTAAAACACGGAGCGATAAAGCTAATTTTATCCATACTCCCTCCTACCCAAGGCCGAGTGTTCGCGTATAGCCAGACACAAAACTTTCTAACGTATAACGAACTTTAAACTGCTCTATTTGATTTCTAGACATCTGGTCAAGTTGACCTAACTTAAAACCGTTCTCTATCGCACTTGCACTCGCTTCTAAATCATCCAGATCAATTTCAATGGCATTAGAACCAAATTGAATAACATCCGATAATTGCTCGAAATCAGGAATCGCAATCGGTAATCCGCAAGATACCGCCTCCACGATTAGGTTAGGTGTTAGGCTCGTTCCGACACATGTCCTTAGTGGTAAAACCAACAAATCTGCACTCGCCATCTCAACTGAAATATCAATGCTCTCTTTAAATTCTATTTGGTGATGTAGCTCATGTTTAGAAACAAGTTTCTCTATATTTGCTTGGTCGCCGAAGCCACTGAGACAGAGCGTTAGGTCAAAATCGATACATTCTCGCTTCTTTAGTATTGCAGCCAATTCAATTAAAGCGTCAACGCCTTTTGATGGCTTAGAATGCCCGATATAAAGTAAAGACATTCTTTGTGTCTGCTTTGCAGGATTAGGTCGCGAAAAGTGCTCAGAAAAAACCCCATTTTGAATGAAATATACTGGCAAATGAGACAGAGAAGATAACTGAAATTTCTGGTAGTTACTGTGCACAATCGCTTGACAAAAATTGTCTAACAAACGCTTGTATAAAGGCGCACTGATAAACGAATTAAATAGAAGTAAATGTAAATACTTAAACCAATTCCGAAAAAAATAATGCTTGTTATTACGGACCTCGTCTAAGGTCAAATATGACTGCCAAATGGATAAAGTCGTCTGCTTTTGATATCGAGATTTTAAAAAGAAAAAAACCACCAATAGTTCTACAGGCGTAGCAATGTGTAGGTTAACCTTCGCACTGTTGGTTTTCTCGAGCAGCCTGTTGAGCTCTCTACATAAGTAAATTAGATTCATCAGCCCCTCAAACAGAGATTCATATCGACTCTCATTACGAAAGGTATGTTGTTCAACCTTAATATGAGAACGAAACTCAGTTGGAGAAACAGTGACAACATGATGTCCATTCTCAGTTAAGCACTGCGCTAAATTGACGAAGTTTTTACTCATTGCTTCTTTTTGATCACTTCGAAATCTAGCGATAGCTAAGATCACAAGTTCCATTTGTTTTCCTAATACTTATCGCACCTAATAACCATAGTATAAACAACGAGAACCTGAGAAACTGTTTACTAGTAAGAGAATCAAAATGATAAAAAGATAATGATTGAATTAGTTTTAAAAGGGCTCACCGAAAGAGCAAAAGGAGATAGATAAAAATCAGGGCTTTATTGCAGTTCGGTCCATTAAAACCAGTCACAATCCTTGAACACTCGCCTTGCACTGACTACAATGACGCACTTTTTTTAATGACTTCAAGGTCACACAAAATGACAGATACAGCTAAACCAGCTCTACCAGATCGCCTAGCGGGTAACCCACGTAGCCCATTCTTCATCAAAGAATGCTTCGAGCACCAAATCGGTATTCGTATCAACGGCCAAGAGCGTACTGACGTAGAAGAATACTGCATCAGCGAAGGTTGGGTAAAAATTGCTTCTCCTAAAGCAAAAGACCGTTTCGGTAACCCAATGCTAATCAAGCTTAAAGGCGAAGTTGAAGCGTACTACGTGTAAGCTGACCACGCTGAATATATTTGAAAGCTCGAGTTTGACTCGGGCTTTTTTAATGCCTGTCATATCCCTTCCTCATTTAATCTCTTCCCTCTTATTTTCAGTACAAGTTATTAAGAAATCGATGTAAATCGCTGTTTTTATCTGATTGTTGTCTAAAGTTTCTAAAGAACGAACTGCAACAGCGATTGCCAAAAGAAACGACACCTTTTGAATACACGGAGAGGAAATGGAAAGCCCACTTGTTACACTCAAACACGCCAGCAAAAGCTTTGTTGATGGCAAAGAGACACACCGCGTGTTGGAAGGCGTCGACTTTACGTTGAACACAGGAGCGAGTGTTGCGCTGACGGGCGCCAGTGGTAGCGGCAAAAGTACCCTACTCAATATCATCGCTGGCTTTGAGCCGCTTTCCGAAGGTGAATTGTGGTTAGATGGCGATAACACGGCGACTTGGAAAGACCCACAATGGAGCCGATTTCGACACCAAAAACTCGGTGTTATCTTTCAGCAATTCAACCTATTAACGCCACTCAACGTGCAGCAAAACATCGCCTTCCCTCTGCATTTGAATCAACAGAAATGGAACGACTGGTGCGATTATTTGGTCGAGACTCTGGGCATCAGCCAACTGCTCGATAGACATGTTTCTGCCCTTTCCGGTGGTCAACAACAACGAGTCGCTATTGCGCGCGCCTTAGCACACAAACCTAAACTGCTACTTGCTGATGAACCCACAGGTAACCTCGACCAAAAAGCGGGGTTAGAAGTGATGAAGCTACTCAGTGAAATCACTACCCAAGGCAATACGGCAGTGCTGTTAGTCACCCACAGCCCTGAATGCGCTGAGTTTATGAAAACCCCGTTACGCTTAAAAGATGGGCGATTGGATAATAGTCAGCTACAGAACAGTCATCAAGTAAACAAACATGAGCTTCGCCATGAAGCAAGCTAAGCAACCAAATACCAGATTCACTCATACTCGACTCGCCCTGAATCTATTTGCAGCGCACTATCGGCAGGCGCCACTGCAAGCCGCCGCAATTCTGATCGGTATCGTGCTGGCTGTGACCTTGTTTGTTGCGGTGCAAGCCATCAACCTTAATGCCAAGCGCAGTTATGCGGAATCTACCGAACAGCTTAGCGCACAAGCTCAGAACTTAATTATTCCACCAGCAGGGCAAAACTATCTACCCGAATCGCTCTATTTCACCCTTAGACAAAACGGGCTCAGTGCGGCGCTACCTGTAATCGAAGGGCGAGTGAGAGATGAACAAGGTCGACGTTGGTCAGTGCAAGGTAGCGAGTTGATTGCCGCCATCTCATCACGTTCGCGGTATTCTGCAAACGGAAAGTCATCAGAAAACCAACAAAACGTGTCTTTGTTCGACAGTGCTTTACCTTTGCCTGAGCTTTTAGCTGGCAAGCCCATCGTGATGATGAGCCAATCTCAACATCAAAATCTAGGAGAGGTACAAACCCTAACTCTGGACGACATTCCAACCCAAGTGGTGGTGCTACCTGACGAATGGCAGTTAGGTAGCCGAATGTTGATGGACATTGGCTTTGCCCAGCAACTGCTCAACAAACAGGGACAGCTCAGTTACATTGCGGTTTTCCATTCGGGTGATAAAGGGAATAAAGACACGCAAGCAAATTGGCAAAGCATCATTGGTGAACAAGGACAATGGATTTCCAACAATCAAAGCACAGACCTTGGCTCGCTGACCGACAGCTTTCACCTCAATCTCACAGCAATGAGCTTACTTGCCTTTTTAGTCGGGCTGTTCATTGCCTACAACGGCGTAAAATACAGTTTGCTGAAACGCAATCGTCTGTTAGTACAAATCCAACAGGCAGGTGTTGCGCCGAGCATTGTGTTCTCTGCGCTGTTAGTTGAACTCTCTCTTCTCGTTACCATCGGTGCTTCCCTCGGTTTTGTATTGGGCATGCAGCTCAGCCATTGGTTGCATCCGACCGTAGCACTGACTCTAGAACAACTTTATGGTGCGACACTGCTGCCCGGCACTTGGCAATGGCAATGGTGGGCGCAAGCCCTGCTGCTCACATTAGCCGCAACCATATTGGCATGTTGGCAGCATTTTAAACAGCGAGTGCGCCAGCCGCTCTCTTCTCATGGCGGATTTTATCAAGCACCTGAAGCCTCTAACGAAAACCAATTGTTCTTGATAGGTGCTGCGTTGACAACTCTCGCTCTCGCAGGGTTATGGCTGAGTGAACACCACCGCTTCACCATGGCGTGGCTCGGCGTGCTTGTGGTGTCGATTCCTTTGTATCTACCCAAAACACTCAGCGTATTAGCCAATTGGTGTGAAAAGCGCACCAGTTCTGGTTTGATGCAGTATCTGTTTGCTGAGCTGCGCGAGCTGATTTCTCCGCTTTCTCTCGCCATGATGGCACTGCTGCTCGCCGTTACTGCCAATATGGGGATGAACACCTTAGTGGGCAGTTTTGAATCCACCCTAAAACAGTGGTTAGAACAAAGGCTGCACGCCGATATTTACGTCAGTCCTGCGCAAGGAGAAATCGCTGATGTAGAGCGCGCATTAGGACAGTTCGACAAGGTTGAGACCGTCTACAAGCAATACTACGTCGACGATAACCTTAAAGGCTTACCGATTTTGCTTGGCACCAAAGACAAAGACACCTTTGAGCAAACCATGGTGTTCAAATCGCATTTGGAGAACTTCTGGCAGCGTTTTTACCAAGGTGAGTTGGTCGCCATCAGTGAACCAACCGCAGTCAAACTGGGTTTATCACTGGGTAGCGAGCTCACGCTTGATGCCGTTCCAAATAAGAACCTACTTGTGGGTGCGATATTCCATGATTACGGCTCACCCAACGGTGAAGTCTTATTAGCACCAAAGTTATGGCAAGAGAGTGGCTTTACCGACCTGCCAACAAGCCTTGGTATTAAAGTCTCGGGGGACCCACAAATCGTCTACGAGCAACTGCGTGAACAATTGAATCTGCATCCAAGTCAGCTCTACGATCCGACGCAAATCAAATCCATCGCGTTGGATATTTTCTCGCAGACCTTCGCCATTACGCGCGCGCTCAACGGTGTGACTTTGCTGGTCGCCGTGATTGGTTTGTTCAGTGCTTGTTTCATGTTACTCGACGCGCGCAAAGCCGCCATTGCAAGGCTGTATGCACTTGGTGTTAGTCGCCGTAAATTAATGGCCATGGTAGTCGGGCAGATCGTCGCTTTGGTCAGTTTTACCCTGGTTATTGCCCTGCCCCTCGGCGCCATGGTGGGTTATGTACTGACAGACATCGTCACCTTACGTGCTTTTGGTTGGAGCTTAAATTATCTGTGGAATTGGAGTGATGCCCTCAGTATTGCAGCGATCACCATATTGGTGGCGGTGATTGCGACCTTGATTCCGCTGTGGCGATTGGTCAGTAAGCCTGTCGTGTCCAGTTTGCAAAGCGAGGTATTGTGATGGTTCGATTAGCAAACAAACTTACTCTGCTCATAAGCGGCTTGATCCTATTTGGATGTGAAGATCCCCAACAAAAAAATATGGGCACGCAAAATATGGGTACGTTGCTGGGCAGTGGAGATACACAAAGCGAGAGCAACCTTTTCACACCCGTAGAAAAAGGGGTTGAACTGACCTTCCCATCAGACCATCAAGCGCACCCGAATTTTCGTCATGAATGGTGGTACTTAACCGCTAACTTAATTGATGAAGATGGCAACCCACTTGGCGTTCAATGGACACAATTTCGCTTTGCTGCTGCGCCGCCGGGCGAAGATGACGTGAAGAAAACCGAGTGGCAAACTCAGCAAATCTACATGGCACACAGCGCAGTCACGACCGCGGACAAACACTACGCCGATGAAAAATGGTCACGCGCTCAAGCCTCTCTCGCTGGCGTCGACACTTCACCATTTCGGGTTTACCTCGATGATTGGCAGTGGACTTCTTCAAGCAACGACCTCTTCCCTGCTACGCTAAATGCCAATTCAGAGCAGTTTGGCTACTCACTAAAACTGACCAGCAGCGCACCGTATCAAAAGCAAGGCGAGCAAGGGTACAGCACCAAAAGCGCCGATGGTCAGGTGGCTTCGTATTACTACAGCCAACCGTTTATTGATGTCTCCGGTGAAGTTACGATCGACGGCGAAATCCATCAAGTGTCGGGCAAAGGCTGGATAGACCGAGAGTGGAGCTCGCAATTCTTACTCGACTCACAACAAGGCTGGGACTGGTTTGCCCTAAGGTTGAGTGACGAAACCAGTTTGGTGGTATTCCAATTGCGGGTTTCCAAAACCGGATCAGCCAGTTACTCCAATGCAAGGCTGATGCACCAAGAGGGCTCTGGCATTGCTATCCCACAAAAAGACATTCAGTTAAAGGCGACTAAGCAATCAAAAATCCAAGGGCGAAAGTATCCAACCCAGTGGCAAGTGTCGATTCCTAACCAGCAAATCGAGCTTACCGTTTCTGCTCTCAACCCGAACGCGAAAATGCCCCTTTCCGTGCCTTATTGGGAAGGCCCAGTACGTATTGAGGGCTCTCATTCTGGAACAGGTTATATGGAGCTAACAGGGTATTGAAATATTGAGCGGAAGCCCCAATTATTCTGCTAGAACAAATACTGGCAACCAAGTCATACACTGATTGAAAGGAAATATGATGAACCCAATTATCGCCTTGCTGAAAGAGAACAACATCAGCGATGAACAGATCAACGAAATCTTCCAGACTCTGACGCAGAACCCGCTTGCGGCAATGGCAACCATCAGCCAACTAGGTCTGCCACAAGAGAAGCTACAAATGCTGATGGCACAAGTGATGCAAAACCCTGCGCTCATCAAAGAAGCCGTCGACGAACTGGGCTTAGACTTCTCTAAAGTTGAAGAAGCAAAAGAGAAACTTCAGAGCCAAAACCAAGGCAACTAATTCTTCGCAATTAAGTCTTAGCCATTTAGCGCTCAATCAAGAAAAAGCCGTTCGCCCGGACATTGGGGTTAACGGCTTTTTGCGCTCTAAGCTCAACCAACTTCTATCACGCATTTCTCACTACCCACTCTTGAAACATTGATTCAATTCGGTAGGCTTTGAGCAACCCTAGCAAGGATGAGCTAACCAATGCGCGTTGATTACCAAAAAAGACTATTGCCTGTTATTCGCTATCTAGAAACGCATTTTAACGAGCCGTTAAATCTGCCAGAGGTCGCCGCGCTTGCCAATCTTTCACCGTATCACTTTCATCGCACCTTTAAAGCAGTTCAAGGTGAAACGCTGGCGGATTTTATTCGCAGACTGCGTTTAGAAGCCGCGGCAGATGAGCTATTTAAATCCAAGCAACCGGTTTTAAATGTCGCACTAGAATATGGATTTTCTAGCTCCCAAAGCCTAGCGAAAGCGTTCAAACAGCATTTTGGCGTGACCCCTACTGCATTTCGAGATTGCGATAACTATCAAGAGTTTGCCTTACTGGCTCGAAACAGCAAGATTGGACACACCTTGCGCAAGAATGGAAACGAAGTATCAACAAGCGATCCATATACTGGCTCTACACCAACAACATGGAGCAGCACAATGGAAACGCAAAACTTTGAAAAATCAAAACTGGCTTACATTCGCGTAAACGGCCCTTACGGCCAAGGTTATGAAGAGCCATCTGGCCGCTTGTATCAATGGGCAGGGATGAAAGGCTTGGCAGGAAATACCTGCATCTTCATCTACCATGACAACCCAGAAATCACCCCTGATGAGAAGTGTCGTACCGACATCTGCTTGATGGTGCCTGAAGATACAGAAGTGCCAAACGGTATTGAACTGCAAGACTTCCCCGGCGGTCAATATGCGGTGATGCGCCAACACATTACTGACCCGAGCCAATACTCAAAAGCGTGGGATGATGTCATGAGCAAGGTAATTGAATCCGGTATTGAGAACGACGATCGTCCTTGCTTTGAGCTTTACCACAGCTTCGACCCACAAACGCACCATGCAGACGTTAGCTTCTGCACTGCCATCAAATAAACCAAAAGCCTGCATCGTTGCAGGCTTTTTCATTTCTTACTCTGGTTGCTTAAATTCGTTCTTCCAAACGCTGTTTATCTTTTAATCCAATTACTTAGAACACGAACGAATACCTCAATATTTTCGTGATCCTACTTCGCGTTTTGACCACGCGCGCTCATTCGCTCGGCTGAGTTGGGATTCATTTCACAGATTATTCATGAAGCGAACCTAGACTGAAAAAATTCTATCGACCCCGTTCGACCTACAACGCTAGGCACAATAAAAACTAGGTACTACAGCACCTCTAGGACATTCCATGAAGAAGAACTTACTTGCTATTGCTCTTGGTAGCGTAATTGCGCTGACTGCTGCCCCATACTCTATCGCGGCTAACGATGCTGCTGTCCAATCTTCCGCCGATTACTCACAGATCGTCACTAAACGCCAGGTTGTCGACCAACTTCTCAACGACGCAGTACAAGCATTCAAATCCCCTGCGCGTATCTCGCATGCGGGTTTTACCGCCAAAATGCCGAGCAACATGGAGATTGTTACCGACCGCTTACTAGAAGCATACAAACTTGAGCCGTACCGTACTGACCTACTGATTTCTGCAGCAAACGCGCAGATCTACAACAAGAATGCAGACCGCGCGATTGAACTGTTTGAACAAGCCCTTTCTGTCGCACCAGACGATGTGGATTTGCACGCTTACTTAGCGGTATGGCAACGCTTTGAGGGCAACCAAGCGGAATCAGCGAAACACATGGCGACGCTCACGAAGCTCAATGCAGGTAAAGCCGCAGACATCCAACGCATCTTCGACACCGTAGACCGCGTACTTGCGACGCCACTAAAAGAGAAAGCCGACAAAGGCAAACTGGATGACAAAGGCGCAATCGTCACGTTGGGATACGCGCTGAACCCAGATGGTTCTATGCACCAGATCTTAGTTGAGCGTTTGGAAACCACGCTAGCAATTGCAAAAGCAAACCCAGACGCGTTGATCGTATTGACGGGTGGCGTACCGAAGAACCACAAAACGGAAGGCAAGTTAATGGCAGATTGGCTGATTGAAAAAGGCATCAGCAAAGATCGAATCATTGAAGAAAACTACGCCACCAGCACGGTAGGTAACGCCCTATTCAGCAGCTACGCATTGGCACGTCATAACATCAAACACGCGACCATCATAAGCTCAGCGAGTCACGTACGCCGTGGTCAAACCTTGTTTGAAATCGCAAGCTGGCAAACTGGACCACAAGACATCACTTTTGACACAGTGAGCTACCCAGACAAGCCACTGAAAGACTTAGCCAAAGCCAGCGATGGCGAACTGCTTGGTATCTACCGCGATGCACTGCGTACTTACGGCATGTGGAGTTACCGCTCTTACCCGCTAGAGTCGCGTTAAGTACTCTCGACTCATACCAATCAAAAAAGCCTGCGTACTTGCAGGCTTTCTTGTCTTTGTGCAGTGATAAGAACCGCTTAAATTGCTTCGCCGTTTACCGTTACTACCACATCAATGTTGCCACGAACTGCGTTTGAATATGGGCAAACTTGATGTGCAATGCGCGTTAGCTCTAGCGCTTGTTCTTGTGGCATGTCTAGCTCTACCGCTAGGCTAACTGTCAGTGCAAAGCCGCCGTTATCGTTAGGACCGATGCCCACTTCCGCTGTTACGGGTGCGCTTTTCAGGTTTACTTTACCTTCACGCGCTACGTGCAAAATCGCGTTAGAAAAACACGCTGAATAACCCGCTGCGAAAAGCTGTTCTGGGTTAGTTGCTGCGCCTGTGCCGCCCATTTCTTTCGGGTATGACAGCTCTAGATCGAGAAGACCGTCATCTGTTTTTACTTGACCATTACGACCAGCCAAAGCGGTAGCTTGAGTTTTGTATAGAGTAGTCATGCGAGTGTCCTTCTTAATTTAAGTTGCGCACAATTTAATTGCTTGCAATCTTAAATCGAAGTAAAGATCGTTTGCAACTATATTGTGCACAATTTATTTTATGACTCTCTTTCTCTATGAGCAGGTAGGCAACGCCAATGAGCCAGTGTTACACCGACAACACCATGACCGACGACGATAAACTCTTACTCGAAAACCAAGTTTGCTTCCCGCTTTATAGTGCAGCAAATGCGGTGATCCGAGCTTACCGCCCGTTGCTGGACGAGCTTGATCTGACTTATTCGCAGTACTTAGTGATGATGGTGCTGTGGGAGAGAGACGGTGCCAGCGTAAAAGAATTAGGGTCACAACTGCATTTGGACTCAGGCACACTTACGCCGCTACTTAAACGATTAGAAGCAAAAGGCTATGTAGAGCGTGGTCGCAGTGAAACCGATGAGCGTGTTCGCGTACTCAACCTAACAGAACAAGGTCGTGATCTTAAGGAACAAGCCAAGTCAGTGCCAAACGCCATGATGTGTAAAATCACCTTAGAGCTAGATGAAATGATCATGCTGAAGAAGTTGTGCGGCAAAGTGCTCGACAATCTGGGCTAAGAAGATAGAAGCATCCGCTTCCACACTTCCTATTAGAAAGAGCCTGCCGAGATGTAGGCTCTTTCGATCTTAGCGAGAAGATCTACTCAAAGTCATCATCGGTATTCTCTATTACTAATCTGCGTTCATCTTCAATAAAACCTATCAAAGCAAACTCACTTACATCGGATTTCCCTATCAAGTGAAATAGGAAATGGCTATCAATAGGATAGCTACAAGCGATTTTCCTTAAACACACTCCGATGAGAATATACTTTCCGAAAGCAACAACAGCTCAGCTTAAAACATTCAAAGGAAAGTAAATTATGATTAATACTCAAATCAAACCATTTGCAGCTACAGCGTACAAAAACGGCGAATTCGTTGAAGTAACAGAACAAGACGTTCTAGGTAAATGGGCAGTATTCTTCTTCTACCCAGCAGACTTTACGTTTGTATGTCCAACAGAACTGGGCGACCTAGCAGACCACTACGAAGAGCTACAAAAACGTGGCGTAGAAGTGTACTCAGTATCAACTGATACACACTTCACTCACAAAGCATGGCACGACAGCTCAGACACAATCGGTAAGATTCAGTACTACATGCTTGGCGACCAAACAGGCAACATCACAAACAACTTCGGTGTGATGCGTGAAGGTCAAGGTCTTGCAGACCGCGCTACGTTCCTAATCGACCCAGAAGGTACTATCCAAGCAATGGAAATCACTGCTGAAGGTATCGGTCGTGACGCAGAAGACCTACTACGCAAAGTGAAAGCAGCTCAATACGTAGCAGCACACCCAGGCGAAGTTTGCCCAGCTAAATGGAAAGAAGGTGAAGAGACACTAGCTCCATCACTAGACCTAGTTGGTAAAATCTAAGCCACTGAAATTTAAGTTCTAATCAGATCCCGATTTCCTTTTTCTGATTAGAACTGAATTAGAGAGCACTTCAGGTTAGATACCTTGACGACCTTCTGCCTGATTTGCTCTCTCCCCCTCAGGTTTTATCTACAGTAACCACTTTTTATTACCTATCTGAATAAGTAGGTGTGCAGTAATTGCGTAGAAAAAATCGTTTAGAACCAGGCATAGATTTTCGATAGCTAGTTACTCTAACTACAAAATCTATAACGCAGTTATCAACGATTTTAGCTAGCAAGAATGAACAAATACTTGTTTTGATTGGTAACTATTTAATTAAGGTAGTAACAACTATGTTAGACCAAGCGATCCAACAACAACTCAAACAATATCTGGCTAATGTAAAAGAAGAAGTTCGTTTAGTGGTTAGTCTAGATGAAAGCAAAGCATCGAATGACATTTTGTCTCTAGCGAACCAAATCGCAGAGATGAGCGACCTAATCACCGTTGAACGTGACGACAACGCAAGCGCACGTAAACCAGTGATGGCGGTAACTAACCCAGCAAAAGGCACAGCACTACGCTTTGCAGGCTTGCCAATGGGTCACGAATTTACCTCTCTAGTATTGGCACTGCTTCACTCTGGCGGTCACCCAATCAAACTAGAACCGGAAGTGATTGAGCAAATCGCAGCACTAGACAAAGATCTAGACGTAGAAATCTTCATTTCACTGTCGTGTCAAAACTGTCCGGACGTGGTTCAAGCGTTCAACATGATGGCGGCGATCAACCCGAAAGTAAAAGCAACCATGATCGACGGTGGTTTGTTCCAAGATGAAGTGAAACAACGCGACATCATGGCAGTACCAAGTGTATTCGTGAACGGTGAGCTATTCGGTCAAGGCCGTATGTCTCTGACTGAAATCCTAAACAAAGTGGATGACGGCGCGAGCGAGAAAGCGGCGAAAGCACTAAGCGAAAAAGACCCATACGATGTACTTGTTGTCGGCGGTGGCCCTGGTGGTAGCGCAGCTGCTCTTTATGCTGCTCGTAAAGGTATTCGCACTGGTGTTGTTGCTAAACGCTTTGGTGGTCAGGTTATGGACACCATGGCAATTGAGAACTTCATTTCGGTAAAACGTACTGAAGGTCCAAAACTGGCAACTGACCTAGCAGAACACCTAAAAGAATACGACGTAGACGTCGTGACTGAGCAACAAGCTGAGAAGCTAATGGGTGCAGCACACACAGAAGATGGTTTGATTCACATCCAACTTGAAAGCGGTGCAACACTGAAGAGTAAGAGTGTCATCTTAAGCCCTGGTGCACGCTGGCGTGAAATGAACGTTCCGGGTGAGCAAGAGTACCGCAACAAAGGTGTCGCGTACTGCCCACACTGTGACGGTCCACTGTTCAAAGGCAAGAAAACTGCAGTTATCGGTGGTGGTAACTCAGGCATCGAAGCAGCTATCGACCTTGCTGGTATCGTAGAGCACGTAACGGTTCTTGAATTCGCAGACGTACTTCGCGCAGACCAAGTGCTTATCGACAAAGCGAACTCACTACCAAACGTAGACATCATCACGATGGCGCAAACAACAGAAGTAGTGGGCGACGGTACTCGCGTAACAAGCTTGAAGTACAAAGACCGCAACACAGATGAAATCAAAGAGATTGAATTATCAGGTATCTTTGTTCAAATCGGTCTAGTACCAAACACAGAATGGCTAAAAGATTCAGAAGTAGCCCTATCTGAGCGCGGCGAGATTGAAGTCGGTAGCCGTGGCGATACTAGCTTAGAAGGTGTGTTCGCAGCGGGTGACGCAACAACCGTTCCTTACAAACAGATCATCATTGCGATGGGTGAAGGTGCAAAAGCAAGCTTAGGCGCATTTGACTACCTAATCCGTAAGCAAGGTTAATCTCCAATTTCTTGAGCACAAAGCGCACGGTGCTGTGTTTTCTTCCCCGGAAAACCAATCGGGGCACCGTGACAGCGATGAGTAACAAGAAATAAAGTAAATTACCACCTTCTAAAGAAGGTGGCTTTGTGTGAGCCCCCTAAAAGGGGGCCTTTGTTTAGTCCAGCGCCAATTGCTGCTGCTCTACTCGCTCTTGCTTCTCTTGATGTCTTAC